>NZ_JBITDM010000010.1:0-279042 GCF_044454195.1 Streptomyces sp. NPDC051561
AGGCCCTCCCCCCTCGCCCCAGACCTCCCCACGACGACCGCCCCCCCCGGGGGGCCCCGCGGGCGCGGCCGCCCCCCCCCCCCCCCCCCCCCCCCCCCCCCCCCCGCCCTTTGCTTGTCGCCGGTACCCGTCCGATTGCGCGGTGGATACGATGCCTTGTGGTACGGCGCATCCACTGTGATCCACCTCGGAGGGGGAGCCATGCGATCGGTGAGCCGAGGCCAATGGGTGACTGCGGGACTGGGAATCGGGGCGGTCGGCGGATTCGTCGGCAGTCTGATCCACGAATGGAGCGCGCTCAGCGCTGCTCGTGGCGCGGCAGGCGACGAAAGTGGGGAACAGCCTTCATGGGGCGTCGGCTCGTACCGCTCACGCTGGACAACCTTGCGGACCTTCCCCTCCGCTGCCGCAGCTGTGTCTTCTGGGAACTCGACCCCGTCCGTGGAGAGGTCGCGGTAAAGGCCGGCCGGGCGGAGGGGGAGAAGGAGGCCTGGATCTCGGCGGTCCTGCTGGAGTGGGGGTCCTGCGGGAGGGTTGTCTATGTGGACGACGTCCCTGTCGGCTTCGTGATGTACGCGCCACCGGCGTATGTGGCACGGGCGACGGCGTTCCCCACGAGTCCGGTCTCACCCGATGCGGTGCAGCTGATGACCGCTGCGATCGTGCCCGGATACCAGGGCCAAGGGCTGGGGCGGGTGATGGTGCAGACCGTGGCCAAGGACTTGCTCGGCCGGGGCTTCAAGGCGATCGAGGCATTCGGTGACGCGCGGTGGAAGGAACCGGCCTGTCTGCTTCCGGCCGAGCACCTGCTGGCGGTCGGATTCAAGACAGTGCGCCCGCACCCCAAGCACCCGCGGTTGCGGCTTGAGCTGCGTACGGCGCTTTCCTGGAAGGAAGACGTCGAGCTGGCGCTGGACAAGCTGCTGGGAGTGGTCCAGAAGGAGCCGGTACTCCGGCCTCTCTAGCGAGAACACCGAAGCGAGAACACCGAAGCGAAAACAGCGAGGATCCGGAAAACGCTGAGGGCCCACCCCGGTCCGGGGTGGGCCCTCAATGTTTCACGTGAAACATCGTCGCTGTTTCACGTGAAACAGCGGGGGATCTACTTCTCGCCGATGAAGGGGTCCAGGTCGCGGACGATCGCGGCCTTCGGCTTGGCGCCGACGATCGTCTTCGCCACCTCGCCACCCAGGTAGACGTTCAGCGTCGGGATCGACATGACGCCGTACTTGGCCGCGGTGGCCGGGTTCTCGTCGATGTTCAGCTTGACGACCTCGATCTTGTCGCCGTGCTCGGCCGCGATGGCTTCGAGGGACGGCGCGATCTGACGGCACGGACCGCACCAGGCGGCCCAGAAGTCGACCAGGACGGGCTTGTCGCTCTTGAGGACGATCTCGTCGAAGGAGTCGTCGGTCACGTTCTTCAGGTCGCCGGCCACGGCGGCCTCCTTCACTTCTTCAGGGGTGTGGGGTGGGGGAAGAGTTAGACGGCAGGGGTCTTCTCAGGCTCGGCCACCTTCTCGCTGTCGGCGAGCGCAGCGAGGTAGCGCTCCGCGTCGAGCGCGGCGGAGCAACCGGTACCGGCGGCCGTGATGGCCTGTCGGTAGGTGTGGTCGACGACATCGCCCGCAGCGAAGACACCGGACAGGTTGGTGCGGGTGGACGGAGCTTCCACCTTCACGTAGCCCTCGTCGTCCAGCTCGACCTGACCCTTGAAGAGCTCGCTGCGGGGGTCGTGGCCGACTGCGATGAACAGGCCGGTCACGTCGAGCGGGGCGCTTTCGCCGGTCTTGGTGCTGCGCAGGGTGATCCCGGAGAGCTTCTGGTCGCCCTGGAGGGACTCGGTCTCGCTGTCCCAGGCAAACTTGATTTTCGGGTCGGCGAAGGCGCGCTCCTGCATGGCCTTGGAGGCACGCAGGGTGTCACGGCGGTGGACGATGGTGACGGACTTGGCGAAGCGGGAGAGGAATGTGGCCTCTTCCATCGCGGTGTCGCCGCCGCCGACCACGGCGATGTCGTGGTCCTTGAAGAAGAAGCCGTCGCAGGTGGCGCACCAGGAGACGCCGCGCCCGGAGAGCGCGTCCTCCTGGGGCAGGCCCAGCTTGCGGTGCTGGGAGCCGGTGGAGATGATCACGGCCTTGGCGCGGTGCACGGTACCTGCGGTGTCGGTGACGGTCTTGATGTCACCGGTGAGGTCGACGGACACGATGTCGTCGGGTACGAGCTCGGCACCGAAGCGCTCGGCCTGGGCGCGCATGCTGTCCATCAGGTCGGGGCCCATGATGCCGTCACGGAAGCCGGGGAAGTTCTCGACCTCGGTGGTGTTCATCAGCGCACCACCTGCGGTGACGGCACCTTCGAACACCAGCGGCTTCAGCGACGCGCGCGCGGTGTACAGCGCGGCGGTGTAACCGGCCGGCCCGGAGCCAATGATGATCACGTTACGGACGTCGCTCACGGGTTTCTTCCTCGTCTCTGCAGACTGCTTACTGCCAACCGGGGCCCGGTCTGAACCTTCCACCCCACCCAACGGATACTACGGGGCTGGCATTCCCGGGACTGCCGAGCAGATCGAGGTGTGTACTCAGCGTCGCGGGTAGGCCTGGGTCAGCAGCAGTTCTCCCTTGCCCCCGGGTGCCTTGGTGGTGCAGGCCGCGTCGACGACGTAGGCCTGGACGCTGGAGGTGTCGGAGGCATGCGGCAGGACGAGGAGAAACGCCGGCTTTCCGTCGTAGGTGCCCGACTCGCTGCCGAGGGGAGCTTCCTCGCGGCCGGTGCCCAGCTGGACGCAAGGGGGCACGTCGAAGCTCTGCTTCGGCGAGGGAGGTGTCTCCTGGATATCGAGGGACGGCGCGTTCTTCTCCCTGGGGGTTTTCAGCCCCTCCGGCTGCGCTGCGAGAAGTGTCTCTACCTGGCCCTTGATCGGGGAGCCGGAGAACGTCTGGCTCTTCACCGAAGCGGCATCGCTCTTGCTGGCGCCGTCCTTCGAGGGAGCGGAGGGCTGTAGCAGGAGGACGCCCATGCCGAGCGCGGCAACGCCGAGAACCGCGCCCCACACTGCCCGGCGGCGCTGCCGCCGGACAGGAGAGGCGCGGCCCGGCCCGGTGGCCGCCCGCGCATGCCCCGCCGGACGGTCCACGGCCGGAGAGACCTGCCGAGGCACACCGGCCGATGTTTCACGTGAAACATCCTGCGTGGCTTCCCGTACGGGGTGGGGTGCATCGATGTCGTCGGGTGCGGCAGGGGTCAGGTCGGGTGCCGTGGAGTTCAGTAGTGCCTCGGCCGCCAGTGCCGCGTCGATCCGGCCGGCGATGTCGGCGGGCATCCGCGGGGGCCCGGGCAGAGTGCCCAGCAGCCCACGGATCTCCTCCAGGCACAGTTCGACGTCGGCGCAGAGCGCGCAGCCGTCGAGGTGACGGCGTACGGCCTCGGTGCGGGATGCCGACAGCAGCCCCTCGGCGAGGTCGGAGATCTCCGCGACATCAGGGTGCTGAGTCGTGCCGGCCGTAGATGTCACGCGCGCCCACCTCCGCCCTTCACAGCAGTAGGGCCGTTCGGCCCTGCGTCCCGTTGTTCCGATGCCGGTGGGACGGATGTCCCCGGCCCTCGGTTCCTTCCCCTCCCGGAGTCCTCGCTACTCCCACTGCCGCCGCGCAGATGAGTGAGGAGTGGCAGGAGTCTTGCCCGACCGCGTGCGCAGCGGCTCTTCACCGTTCCGGTCGGCACGTCGAGGACGCGGGCTGCCTCTGCCACCGGGTATCCCTGCATGTCGACGAGGACCAGGGCCGCCCGTTGCTCGGCGGGCAGAGTACGCAGTGCCGCCACCAGTTCATGGTGCAGTTCCTGACGTTCGGCAGGAGCCTCGGCCGACTCGTGCGGCTCCAGCAGTTGCTCCAAGCGCTCCGTGTCGTCCATCGGTGAGGTCCTGCGGGACGCCGCCTTGCGGACCCGGTCGAGGCAGGCGTTCACGGTGATGCGGTGCAGCCAGGTCGTGACGGCGGACTGGCCGCGGAAGGTGTGGGCGGCCCGGTAGGCGGACACCAGGGCGTCCTGGACCGCGTCAGCGGCCTCCTCCCGGTCGCCGAGCGTGCGCAGGGCGACGGCCCAGAGGCGGTCGCGATGGCGGCGTACGAGCTCGCCGAAGGCCTCGGGGTCCCCCTTGACGTGCCGAGCCAGGAGTTCCTGGTCGTCGGCATCGCGCAGTGTGACGTCGTCCAACGGTGAGCCCCCCTCTCCCCTGATGGCTTGGTCAGCCGGTGAACTTCACATCGGTTATGGCCTGTTTGTAGCCCGGACGGCTGTATTCGTCCTTCCCCGCGTGGGGCATGGCTGTCATCCACAGCAGCACATAGCGAGTCTTCACCGGCTTCGTTGCCTTGAGAGAGGCTTTCGAACCACTGGTGGTTGCGGTGGCGATTTTCTTCATCGAGTCGACATCCCCGGGCGAGGACAGCGAGTCCGCCGCGTACAGCGTGATCGTGGTGTGGTCCCCCGCGTACTTGAGCGCTATCGACGACGCGGACACGTCCTGCTCCGCGCCGAGGTCGTAAACGATGCCCACGCCCTTTTTGATGGAGGGCGCCAGCTTCGGGCCGTCCTCGAAGCTCTTGGTGCGCCAGAAGGTGGCGCGGTCTCCGTCGTAGGTGTCCGCGACGGCGCCGGGTGCCTGGGGCAAACCGTCCGGAGAGAACTCGGCCGCGTCCTCGATGGTGAGCGGCTTGGAGGCGATGGGGCGGGGGCTCTGGTTGTTCTTGGGCTCGGTCTGCGTCTGGTTGTCGTTCTTGTCGCGTCGGTCGAGCAGAGTGTCGGCGATCTGCCAGCTGCCCAGGCCGAGCGCAGCGATGAGCAACGCCGCCACACTCCACTTGAGTGCCTTGCCGGTGCGGCTCTGGAGCGGCGGCGGGGGCACGGGTGCCATCGGCTGTGGGGCGGTGTGGGGCTGTGGGCGGCCGTACGACCCCTGCTGATAACTGGTGCGCTGGTAGTCCGGGCGCGGGGTGAACGCGGGCTCCGGCGGGCGGATGCGGGGCATCGCTGCGACGGCCTTGGCCAGCTCGTCCGGGGTGGTGCAGGGCGGCTCCTGCCGTGAGGCGGTCGCGCCATCGTTGGCCAGTGCCCGCATGGCAAGTTCCGAAAGGCCCCGGTGGACGCCGGCCCGCACCTGGTCGGGCGCGATCAGCCCGATGCCCTTGGGCAGCCCGGTCAGGCCGTAGGCGTCGCTCTCGTACGGCCAGCGCTGGGTCAGCGAGGCGTACAGCAGGGCGCCGATCGCCTCGGTGTCGGTGAGCTGGGGGCGCTCCGTGGTGATGCCGCGCAGGGCGGCGTTCACCGCGAGGCCGCGGATCCGGTACTGCCCGGTGGAGGTGCGCAGGACCGCGCTGGGTGTGAGCCGCAGGTGGGCCAGGCCCTCCCGGTGAGCGGCGGCCATGGCCTGCGAGACCTGGCTGACCAGCTGGTACGCGTCGTGCGGCTCCAGCGGACCGGAGGCCAGCAGGGCGGTCAGCTCGGTGGCGTCGGGCAGCCACTCGTGGACGACGTAGACGAGGTCGTTCTCCTCGACGGCGTCCAGGACCTGCACGAAGCGGGGATCGCCCAGCAGCGCGGAGGAGCGGGCCGCGGCGAGCACGGAACGGGCGCGGGCGTGGTCTGCGGGCAGCAGATGAACGCCGACGGCACGGCGCAGCTTCTCGTCGACCGCGCGCCAGCTGCTGAATCCGTCGAGGCGGGTGACGCACTCCTCAAGTCGGTAGCGCCGGGCCAGCTTGTGGCCGCTGTGCAGTTCCGGCGCGACGATCGGGGACTCGGTGCCCTTCTTGGCCTCGTCCTGCGTGCTCATCTCCGGTGTGTCCTGGCCTTTCGCCACCCCGTCGGCCGTGGCCCTGTCCGCATCAGCGGCAGACGACGCCTTCCCGCCAGGGGCGGGAGAAGGGCCGTCACCGCTGTTGTCGGCCACGTCGACGGCAGCCGTGCTACGTTCCGCCACCGTCGTTCCTGCCTCCCCATCCGTTGCGCGCTGCTGAGCAGCCCTGCCAATTGTGCCCACAGTCCGCCGCTCTGCACGACACACGGTCGCGGGCGACGGTTGTGCTGCCGCTGTGGTTTCTCAGCGGCCGAGACGCCCGCGGACCATGCCCACCAGGGCGTTCAGTTCCGCGATGCGCATCTTCTTCGCCGCGACGAAGAAGACTCCGAGGAGTACGACGCCACCGACGATCAGTGCTACGAGTGAGCCGAGAACTCCCTGGCCGAGGGCCTGCGAGAGCGCATACCCCACTGCGCCCGCGACCATGGCTGCCGGAACCGAGGCAATCGCCAGGCGTGCGTACGTACGCAGCACGTTCGCTCCGTCCAGGTCCCCGCCGAGCCGGTTGCGCAGCCGCTTCCAGGCGATGCCCACGCCGATGGCGTAGGCGATTCCGTACGAGGCGGCCATACCGGTGACGGCCCAGCGGGGCGGCAGCACCAGGTAGCAGAGTGCGGAGGCAGCCGCGTTGACGGCGGCGACGATGACCGTGTTGTAGAAGGGCGTCCGGGTGTCCTCGTATGCGTAGAAGGCACGCAGCACGACGTACTGCACCGAGTACGGGATCAGGCCGAGGCCGAACGCCATCAGCATGTAGCCCATGTTGGTGGCGCTGGAGGTGCCGGAGGAGCCGAAGATCAGGGTGCAGATCGGGACGCCGAGGGCGAGGAAGGTGAAGGCGATCGGCACGATGGCGACAGCCGTGGTGCGCAGCCCCTGCGAGACGTCGTCGCGGACGGCGCCCGAGTCGTTCTCGTTGGCCGAGCGGGCCAGTCGGGGCAGCAGGGCAGCCATCAGGGAGACGGTGATGATGGCCTGCGGAAGGGCCCAGATGAGCTGTGCGTTCGCGTAGGCGGTGTAACCCGTACCCTCCCCCGCCTTGCCGACGGCAGCGGTGGCGAGCTGGATGACGACGATCGCGCCGGCCTGGTTGGCGAGGACGAACAGCACCGTCCACTTGGCCAGCTTGGCCGCCTTGCCGAGGCCCTGGCCCTTCCAGTCGAAGCGCGGGCGCAGCCTGAAGCCGGTCTCGCGCAGGTACGGGATCATCGCCAGGGCCTGAACGACGAGGCCGAGCAGAATGCCGACGCCGAGCAGCCGCTCGCCCTCGGGCGGGATGGTGCTGACCGTCATGTCGGAGTTCGCCGAGGTGCCGTACACCCAGATGAACAGCCCCAGGGTGGCGATGATGACGATGTTGTTGAGGACCGGGGTCCACATCATCGCGCCGAACTTCCCGCGCGTGTTGAGGATCTGCCCCATCACCACATGGACACCCATGAAGAAGATCGTGGGGAGGAAGTAGCGGAGCAGGGTCACCGCTACGTCGTTGGCTTCGGGATTGTTGGAGATCGGCACCGAGATGAACCGGACCAGCAGCGGTGCGGCGAGCATTCCGAGAGCGGTGAGCGCGCCGAGGGCGACCGTGACCAGGGTCAGCAGGCGGTTCGCGAAGGCCTCGCCGCCGTCCTCGTCGTTCTTCATCGCGCGTACCAGCTGGGGTACGAAGACGGAGTTGAGGCCGCCGCCGATGGTCAGGATGTAGATCATCGTCGGAAGCTGGTAGGCGACCTGGAAGGTGTCGCCGAGCATGCCCGCGCCGAGCGCCGCGATGATCAGCGCCGAACGGATGAAGCCGGTGAGGCGGGAGACCATCGTGCCCGCGGCCATCACCGCACTGGACTTCATCAGGCCTGCCGCACGGCCCGCGGGCTTCTTCGGTGCGGCCGCCGGAGCGGCGGCCGGCTCCGGAGCGGTCTGGGCGGGCACCCCCGGCGTCTGCTGGTCACGGTAGAGGTGGGCGAACGCGTCCTTCTCGGGCTGCTCGTCCTGGCTCGCCCGGGTGACCAGGTCGTCGACGCCGGTGAACTGCACGGTGCGGGCGTCGTCGCCGTACGGCAGATGTCGGGACGGCCCATCGGGCTCGGGCGGCGGTGTCTGCGCCCAGATCTGCGGGTTCGGAGCGTGCGGGGGTGCGGCCGGCTGCTGATACAGCGGCGACGTCTCCTGGTAGGTGCCCGGGGGCGGCGGCGGGTGCGAGGCGCGGTCGTAGAGCGCCTCGGTCACAGGGTCCTGCGCGGAGAGGTCCTGCGACCGGTAAGGATCGTGGTCGTAGGCGGACCGGAAATACGGGTCCTCCGGCGCGTCGGACTGCTGGGGCGGGGGCGCGGAGCCCGCCGCATCGCCGCCCGCGCGCTGGCCGCGGTCACCGTCGTACGGCGCGTTCATTGCAACCCCACCTCATCGTCCCCGGCCGACGGCCACGACACAGCTCAACGTTTATCGCTCACACGGCATAGCTCAACGGTCCACTTTCTCACCCGTGGCCGAAGGGTCCCCGCTTTCCGGACCGGTGTCCGTGCTCGGGTCACTCGGCTGCTCGGGTGCTTCACCGTCCGGGACGTCGCCGTCGGGTGCGGAATCGTCGGGCAGGTCGGTGCGGGCCGCTGTCCGCTTGCGCTGCGAGTACATCTTGATTCCGGCGAACACCAGCAGCAGCACGCCGCCGGCAATCACCAGCATGATCGTGGGGGTGACCTCGTTGACGCTCACCATGAACCGCATCTCGGGCCCGTACGGCGTGCCGTCGTCGGTGTAGAGCCGGGCGATCACCGGGACCTTGCCGTTGGCGTTGGCCGTCGTGGCGATCTTGACCGACTGGCTGTGGCCGCCGCCGACCTTGATGGGCTGCTCGGTGACCGCGCTGCCCTCGCCCTCGCCCAGCTTGAGGCGGGCCGGCATGGTCGACTCAAGCCGCAGTACCAGGTGGTCGACGTCCTGCACCAGCTTGTTCTGGACCGTTACGGGGATGGTCGCGCTGCGCCCCGAAAGGGTCGCGGTCGACTTCTCGATCAGGTTGACCTCGTTGGTGAGGTCGTCCAGATAGCGCTGGACGTCATCGCGGTAGATCGCCGCCGAGGTCTCCTTCTTGCGCCAGGACGTCGACATCTCACGGTTTATGGCGTTGCCGAACGGGGTGACGACCCGCTCCGGCCGAGTGAGGATCACCTTGAAGCGGTCCAGGGTGTACTGCGTCGCCTTGATGTTCTCGAAGGCCGTGGTGGGCAGTTCCTGGTCGCGCAGGGTGGCCGGGTACGAGGACGAGGCGGGGATCTGTGTCGTGGCGTCGGGGTCCGGCTTGGCCTTCGCCGCCGCCACCAGATCGAGTGGCTGGGTCCAGCGCGGGAGTTCCAGCGTCCGCAGCGCGGTCGCCATCGACTGCGCCTGGGCGACCGAGGGGATCCGCTGCGGGGCCACCACGACGCTGCGCTGCTTCTCCTCGTCCTGGAGGGTCACCGCGAGTGTCTGGGCGAGGAACTCCTGGACCGCCAGCGTCGAGTTCTCCGCGCTGGCCATGTCGCCCTGGAAAGAGGTGGAGAGCCGCGTGTCGGCGACCACGGCGGTGCGGCCCGTACCGATCGGCCGGGCGGCGGTCGGCGTATAGCCGAGCGAGTCCCGGAGGCTGTCGCTGCGCGCGATCACATTGTGGGCGCCGGCCGAGGTGGCGGTGTTGACGATCGAGGGGTCGATGGCGCCCTCGACGGGCCAGGCGAAGTCCGTGGACGGCTTGACGTGCAGGACCGAATCCACCGTGATCCTGGCGACTTCGGTGGCCCGCTGCAGCTGGTTCAGGGAGCCGGGGACGTTCTTGCCCCGGTGGGCGAGCGAGGCCAGGTCCGGGTCCGCGAACGGCAGCGCCACCACCTTCTTGCCCTGAACCGCCTTCTCCACCGAGTTCAGCCATTCCTTGGCGACGGCCTGGCTCTTGCCCGTCACCTCGGCGCCGGTCGTCCTGTCCTTGACCGTGTAGCCCTTCGCCATCGCGTCGACGGTGGCGAGCAGGTCAGGGTCGATGACCCAGGTCACGGGCAGTTCGTTGCCCAGCGAGACCATCTGCTCCAGCCGACCGCCCGGTGCGAGCTCCTTGGCGAGGTCGTCGTTGTCGAAGACCGGGGTCTGCTGCTCGTCCGATCCCGTCTCGGCGGACAGCCGAGTGGTGGTGATCAGCGGCCACAGGTAGGTGAGCTGAGTCTTCTTCTGCGTCCCCTCGGGAGCCCAGGGGAGGAATGTCCGCTCGATGCCCAGGACCCGCTCGGTGCTGCGGCCCGCCGTCTTCCCGGAGAGCGAGACGCCGAGCTGGTAGACACCCGTTTCGCCGAGTCCCAGCTTGTCCACGGGCACGTTGAGTGAGAAGTCCGTGCTGATTCCCGGCCGCAGCCGGGGGATCTTGACGACGTACGTCTCCAGCTCCTCGGGCTCGCCGCCCTCCGCGTAGTCGGAGTCGGCCGCCGCGGAGTCGATCTCGGTCCGCCCTGAGAGCCGGTGGCCCACCCGCAGACCGACCCGGGCCTCTGTGACGTCCTGCTTGCTCCTGTTGGTGACCGTGCCGGACACGGTGATCGTGTCGCCCTTCACGGGGGCGTTGGGAGTCAGGGAGTCCAGTGCGACATCGACAGTGGCGGCCCCGGTGGCGTCCTCCGAGGCGTAAGACGCAGGCGCGACCGGTAGCTGGGTCAGGCCGATCAGGAGCGGGGCACCGACCATGAAGGAGGCCGCGCGCCGGGTCCATCGGCGGGCAGGAGAAGGGTTCATCCCCTGAAAGTCTGCCGCCTCGGCCACGCGCTCGCCCGTCCCTCGTCGTTGGCTGCCGTTGATGGTTGCCCGGTTGCTGCGTCCACGCATGGTAACGATGCGTATGGCGGCGAAGTGCCGCGGACTGCGCCACATGATCGGAAGAGTCTCTCAGGGCCGGACGAAAACGATGACACTGCGCCCGGCACGGGCACGTACCCTTTTCTGTTGTGCCGAACGCCAACGAAGACAACCTCAGCGCCCTGAGCCAGGTGCAGCACCGCGCAGTCAGCGAACTGCTGCGGGTCTCCCCTGTCGCCGACGACCTCGCCCGCCGATTCCAGGAGGCGGGCTTCCGCCTCGCCCTGGTCGGCGGCTCGGTCCGGGACGCGCTCCTGGGCCGGCTCGGCAACGACCTGGACTTCACCACCGATGCCCGCCCCGAGGACGTGCTGAAGATCGTCAGGCCGTGGGCGGACGCGGTGTGGGAGGTAGGGATCGCGTTCGGGACGGTGGGGTCGCAGAAGGACGCCCGTGTCGGAGGCGTCGATATGAGCTTCCAGGTCGAGGTGACGACGTACCGCTCCGAGGCGTACGACCGCACCTCCCGCAAGCCCGAGGTGTCCTACGGCGACTCCATCGAGGAGGACCTGGTACGCCGCGACTTCACCGTCAACGCGATGGCGGTCGCGCTTCCGGAGAAGGATTTCATCGACCCGTACGGCGGTCTGGAAGACCTGTCGGCCAAGGTGCTGCGCACCCCCGGGACCCCGGAGGACTCCTTCTCCGACGACCCGCTGCGGATGCTGCGGGCCGCCCGTTTCGCCGCGCAGCTCGACTTCGAGGTCGCCCCCGAGGTCATCGCGGCGATGACGGCCATGTCCGACCGGATCGAGATCGTCTCCGCCGAGCGGGTACGTGACGAGCTCAACAAACTCCTGCTCTCCGCCCACCCGGCGAAGGGCCTCTCGCTGCTCGTCGACACCGGGCTCGCCGAGCACGTGCTGCCGGAGCTGCCCGCGCTGCGGCTGGAGAGTGACGAGCACCACCGTCACAAGGACGTCTACGAGCACTCGCTGATCGTCCTCCAGCAGGCCATGGACCTGGAGGAGAACGGTCCCGACCTGGTGCTGCGGCTGGCAGCCCTGCTGCACGACATCGGTAAGCCGCGCACCCGGCGTTTCGAGAAGGACGGCCGGGTCTCCTTCCACCACCACGAGGTGGTGGGCGCGAAGATGACCAAGAAGCGCATGACGGAGCTGAAGTACTCCAACGACATGATCAAGGACGTGTCGAAGCTGGTGGAGCTGCACTTGCGCTTCCACGGCTATGGCACCGGCGAGTGGACCGATTCGGCCGTACGCCGCTATGTGCGCGACGCGGGCCCACTGGTGGATCGGCTGCACAAGCTGACCCGCTCGGACTGCACCACCCGCAACAAGCGCAAAGCCACCGCGCTGTCCCGGGCGTACGACGGCCTGGAGGAGCGCATCGCACAGCTTCAGGAGCAGGAGGAACTGGACTCGATCCGGCCCGACCTCGACGGCAACCAGATCATGGAGATCCTGGGAATCAAGCCCGGTCCTGAGATCGGCCAGGCGTACACGTTCCTGCTCGAACTGCGCCTGGAGAACGGCCCGATGGAGCACGAGGCGGCCGTCGCGGCGCTCAAGGAGTGGTGGGCCGGGCAGAGCTGAGCGCGGCAGGGCGGTGTTTCACGTGAAACACGGGGTCGTGTTTCACGTGAAACACGACCAGGACGGTGGGCGGTGTTTCACGTGAAACATCGCCCACTCTTCGTCCTCCGGCGCCAATGGGACAGGGTCAGCGCCACCACCGCGTAGAGCACGGCCACACCGAGGACCAGGGCGACCGAGCGCCCGTCGGGCGGCAGCACCAGGGCGGCGACGGCTGCGGCACTCACGAAGGCGACGTTGAACAGCACGTCGTAAAGGGAGAAGATCCGGCCGCGGAAGGCGTCGTCCACCGAGGACTGCACCACGGTGTCGGTGGCGATTTTCGTGCCCTGGCTGACGAGACCGAGCGCGAAGGCGGCGATCAGTACCGGCACGGGCGCGAAGGACAGCCACAGCGCCGGAACGAGAACGGCTGCCGAGGCCGAGCACGCCACCATCCAGCCGTACGCTCCCAGCCGCCCCACCGCCCAGGGGGTGATCAGCGCGGCGACGAAGAAGCCGGCCCCGGAGACGCCGAGGGCGAGGCCGAGCAGAGCGAGCCCGTCCGTGCCGTTGGCGGCGTGGGGCTCATCGGCCCAGGCGTACCGGCACAGCATCAACAGGGTGACGGTCAGCGCGCCGTAGCAGAAACGCAGCACCGTCATCGCGGCCAGCGCGCGAGCCGCAGGGCGTTGCCCGGCCAGGTGGCGCAGACCGTCGAGGAGCCCGTGTGCGGTGGAGGCGAGGGCCGCGCCGATCCGGGGCTGGAGCACCTCACGGTCGGGTCCCAGCAGTTCCCGGTCCATGCGCAGGGAGGCCAGTGCGGCACAGAGATAGAGGACCGCCCCGAGCAGGACGACCGCCGCGTCCGAGTCCCACCCCAGCAGCCGCACGGCGAAGGCGAGACCGCCACCCAGAGTGGCCGCGAGTGTGCCGGCCGTTGGGGAGAGCGAGTTGGCGACGACCAGGCGTTCGCCGTCCACGACGCGGGGCAGGGCGGCGGAGAGCCCGGCGAGAACGAACCTGTTGACCGCCGTGACCGAGAGCGCGGACGCGTAGAAGATCCAGTCCGGGGCCGAGGCGACGATCAGCAGGGCGGTGCTCGCGGCAAGGACGGCGCGCAGCACATTGCCGTACAGGAAGACCTGTCGGCGTCGCCAGCGGTCGAGGAGGACTCCCGCGAAGGGCCCGATGACGGAGTACGGCAGCAGCAGTACCGCCATCGCGGAGGCGATCGCGGCCGGTGAGGTCTGCTTCTCCGGGGAGAAGACGACGTACGCCGCGAGGGCCACCTGATAGACGCCGTCCGCGGACTGCGAGAGCAGCCGCACCGTCAGCAGACGCCGGAAGTCGGGAAGGCGCAGCAGCACACGCAGATCACGCACGACGGACATGCGTGCAAGGGTCACACACGCACCACGAGGAGGGGCCCCGGGCGACTGCCCGGGGCCCCTCCTCGTGGAAATACGACGGAGTCGGTTGCTCCTCCGTGGGAAAGCTGGCGGAGCTTAGCGCTCGACCTCGCCCTTGATGAACTTCTCGACGTTCGCGTAGGCCTCGTCGTCGAAGTACTGCACCGGCGGGGACTTCATGAAGTAAGAGGACGCGGAGAGGATCGGGCCGCCGATGCCGCGGTCCTTGGCGATCTTCGCGGCGCGCACCGCGTCGATGATGACGCCCGCGGAGTTCGGGGAGTCCCACACCTCAAGCTTGTACTCCAGGTTCAGCGGAACGTCACCGAACGCACGGCCCTCAAGGCGGACGTACGCCCACTTGCGGTCGTCCAGCCAGGCCACGTAGTCCGAGGGACCGATGTGGACGTTGTTCTCGCCCAGCTCGCGGTCGCGGATCTGCGAGGTGACAGCCTGCGTCTTGGAGACCTTCTTGGACTCCAGGCGGTCGCGCTCCAGCATGTTCTTGAAGTCCATGTTGCCGCCGACGTTCAGCTGCATGGTGCGCTCCAGGCGCACACCGCGGTCTTCGAAGAGCTTGGCCATGACGCGGTGCGTGATGGTGGCGCCGACCTGCGACTTGATGTCGTCGCCGACGATCGGGACGCCCGCCTCGGTGAACTTGTCAGCCCACTCCTTGGTGCCGGCGATGAAGACCGGGAGAGCGTTGACGAAGGCGACCTTGGCGTCGATGGCGCACTGGGCGTAGAACTTCGCCGCGTCCTCGGAACCGACCGGCAGGTAGCAGACCAGGACGTCGACCTGAGCGTCCTTCAGGGCCTGGACGATGTCGACCGGGGCCGCGTCCGACTCCTCGATGGTCTGGCGGTAGTACTTGCCCAGGCCGTCCAGGGTGTGGCCGCGCTGGACGGTCACACCGGTCTGCGGCACGTCGCAGATCTTGATGGTGTTGTTCTCGCTGGCGCCGATGGCGTCCGCGAGGTCGAGGCCGACCTTCTTGGCGTCGACGTCGAACGCGGCAACGAACTCCACGTCCTTGACGTGGTACTCACCGAACTGCACGTGCATCAGACCGGGCACGCGACTGGCCGGGTCAGCGTCCTTGTAGTACTCGACGCCCTGGACCAGCGACGCAGAGCAGTTGCCCACGCCGACGATGGCTACGCGAACCGAACCCATTGACGGTTGCTCCCTGTGTGTTCTCGACGAGGCCTGCGGAGTGCAGGACCTCAGTTGGCGGTGTCCTCGGACGGATCCGGCGGGGTGTCGTCCCCGTGCCGGGTCAGACCGTCCGGGTCACCTGATGTCTTGTCCTCGGAACGGTGTTGATCCCGTCCCGCCCGCTCGCTCTCGATGAGCTCGTTCAGCCAGCGCACTTCGCGCTCCACGGATTCCATGCCGTGCCGCTGAAGTTCGAGGGTGTAGTCGTCCAAGCGCTCGCGGGTACGGGCGAACGAGGCCCGCATCTTCTCCAGGCGCTCCTCCAGCCGGCTGCGACGTCCTTCCAGGACGCGCATCCGCACCTCGCGCTCCGTCTGCCCGAAGAAGGCGAAACGGGCGGCGAAGTGCTCGTCCTCCCAGCTGTCGGGTCCGGTGTGCGAGAGCAGCTCCTCGAAGCGCTCCTTACCTTCTGCCGTCAGTCGGTAGACGATCTTGGCGCGGCGCCCTGCCAGTGAGGCAGCGAGCGCGTCCTCGGGGGCGCTACCCGGTTCCTCGATCAACCAGCCGCTGGCGACGAGTGATTTGAGGCACGGATAGAGCGTGCCGTAACTGAAGGCACGGAAGACGCCCAGCGAGGTGTTGAGCCGCTTGCGCAGCTCGTAGCCGTGCATCGGGGACTCACGGAGCAGGCCGAGCACGGCGAATTCGAGGATGCCGGAGCGTCTGCTCATCCTTCGCCCTTCCGCTGCTGTCCGTGAGTTCCGTTTAACAGTCCGGCACTTATGCCGAGCTGATGTATCGACTCGATACATCCAGACGATAGAACGGCCGCACGCCCGCGACAAGGCCAGTCATGGTGAACGGCGTCACATCATCAATTTGTGGGAAGCAACTTGCCTGATTTGGGGTGAACATCGGCACTGAGAGGGTTTTGAGCGTGCGTAGTCTGTGCGGCATGCACAACACCGGGAGCCGCGTGACGCAAGGGGGCGTCGTGTTCCCGGCTGCAGTTCGGATGAGCCCGTGGGAGGGCCCGTCCGTATTTCGGGGGGACCGGAACTCAGCTGCCGCTTCCAGGCGAACTCGCCTGCCCGAGGAGTAATCGTTCGATGAGCGAGCACCGTCGCAAGCAACCGCAGCCGCAAGGTGGCGGACGTGCCGCGGCCAGGAAAGCCGCCCAGCAGTCTTCTTCAGGCCGCCGAGCGGCCCCGTCGTCCGGAGCCGGCGCCGCCGGGTCGGCGTCAGGTTCGTACGGCCAGGAGCGGCCGTACGGAGGGAGGGCCGAGGCCCGCCGCGCCGCTCAGCGGGGCGGCGGGGGCGGTGGTGGAGGTGGCCGTCGTGGAGGCGGCGGCCGGGACGATTTCGAGGGCCCGGGGCGCGGCCGAGGGCGAGGTGGCCGTCCCCAGAAGAAGAGGCTGATCGACTACCCGCGCTCCATGAAGTACGGGTGGAAGCGGTTCGTCCCGTCGTGGAAGCAGGTGACGGGGCTGTGCATCGGCTTCGTCGGCGCCCTGCTGGCTGCGGGAAGCATCGCGTACGCCTGGGTGGACGTACCCAAGGTGCACGACACGGCCACGGCGCAGAACAACGTCTACTACTGGGCCGACGGCAAGCAGATGGTGGCGACCGGCGGTGAGTTCAACCGCCAGCTGCTGGACTTCGACGACATCCCACCGGCGATGCAGAACGCGGTGAAGTCGGCGGAGAACAAGTCGTTCGACGACGACCCCGGTGTCGACCCGATGGGCATCCTGCGGGCCGTCGGACGGATGGCCATGGGTGGCAACACCCAGGGCGGCTCGACGATCACCCAGCAGTTCGTCAAGAACTCGATGCTCGGCCAGGAGCAGACCCTCAGCCGTAAGTTCGCCGAACTCATGATCTCCATCAAGGTCGGCGACACCTGGGACAAGAACAAGATCATGGCTGGCTACCTCAACGTCTCGTACTACGGGCGGGGAGCGTACGGTCTCCAGGCCGCGTCCCGTGCGTACTTCGACAAGGAAGCCAGCGCGCTCACCCCCAGCGACTGTGCCTTCCTGGCAGCAGTCCTCAAGGGGGCGACGTACTTCGACCCGGCCGGCGCGGAAGCCATCGATCCCGAAGCCACCCCGGAGAAGAACCGCAAGCGGGCCGAGGAACGGTGGGGCTGGATCCTCGACGAGCAGGTGAAGGACAAGCGCCTGTCCCAGGCTGAGCGGGACAAGTACCCGAACTTCCCCAATGTCATCAAGCCGAAGAAGAACGCCCAGCTGGGCGGGCAGATCGGTTACCTGGTCGACCTGGCCAAGGCCAACTTCATCAACAAGAATGACCAGGGCATCGACGCGGAGGACCTGTCCAAGGGCGGGTATCACATCTACACCACCTTCGAGAAGGACAAGGTGGATCGGCTTGAGAAGGCCGTGAAGAGCGTCTACGACAAGAAGATCGACCCGAAGAAGCGGCCGAAGACGGACCCCCACGTCCAGTTCGGTGGTGCCTCGGTCGACCCCAAGGACGGCAGAATCGTCGCCATCTACGGCGGTGCAGACGCCACCAAGCACTTCACCAACAACGCTGACCAGACAGGTGCTCAGGTCGGCTCGACCTTCAAGCCGTTTGTGCTGGCCGCAGCCATGCAGTACGGCAAGCGGGACCCCGAGGGGCCGAAGGACCAGGACGGTTCCCAGCGGACCATCGTCTCCCCGAAGAGCATCTACAACGGCGACGACAAGCTGAAGATCAAGGAGTACAACGGCGAGGTCTGGCAGAACGAAGAGGGCAAGGAATGGCTCCAGACCAACGACGGACACGAGGACTACGGCAACATCAACCTTCGTAAGGCGATGGAGGTTTCCGCCAACTCCCCCTATGTCCAGTTGGGCATGGACGTGGGCATCGACAAGGTCCGTAAGTCCGCGATCGACGCCGGTCTCCTGGACACCAGCCTCGCCAAGGGCGACAACCCCTCGTTCTCCATCGGCATCTCCGACCCGAGCGCGATCCGGATGGCGGGCGCATACGCCACCTTCGCGGCCAGCGGCAAGCAGAACGAGCCGTACTCGGTCAAGGAGGTCAAGAAGAGCGGCGCTGTGATCTGGAAGCACGAAGTGGCGCCGCAGGCCAGGATTCCCGCCAACGTCGCCGACAACGTGACCGAAGTGCTGAAGAACGTCGTCGATAAGGGCACCGGTTCCAACGCTCAGATCCCCGGGCGCGAGGTGGCCGGCAAGACCGGTACCACCGACGGCAACAAGTCGGCCTGGTTCGTGGGGTACACCCCGCAGCTGTCCACGGCCATCGACATGTACCGCCTGGACGACAACGCGGAGAACAAGAACCGCGCGTTCCTGGAGATGTTCGGCACGGGTGGCGAGAAGAAGATCCACGGCGCTTCGTTCCCGTCGCAAATCTGGCACGACTACATGGTCGATGCGCTCAAGGGCAAGCCCGCCACGGACTTCCCCGTGCCCGAGCCCATCGGTGAGCCTGTCTACGGCGGTGGCGCCAAGAGCCCGACGCCCACCCCGACGCCCACCCCGACGCCCACTCCGACGGAGACCCCCGAGGACACCCCGTCCCCGACCACCCCGCCGGCGCCCTCCCCGGGCGAGACGCACGGCAACGGCGGCGGTGAGGAGTGCGGCCCGTTCGACTGGGACTGCCATCAGCAGGACCCGGGTGACGCGAACGGTGGCGCTGACGGCGCGGGAGGTGCCATCGGAGGCCCGACCGACACACCCGCCCCACCGGGCGGAGGCCAGAACGGTGGGCAGAACGGCGGCCAGGACGGCGGCGAGAACGGCGCCGGAGGCGGCCTCCTGGGAGGCAACGGCGAGTAGCCGCCCAGCACCACAGCAGGAAACGCGGTAACCCCGAGGGCCGCCGCACCGATATCGGTGCGGCGGCCCTCCCCGTATGCCCGCACCATGCACCCACCCGTGCCCGATGGCAGCGGCAGCCCCACCGCGCACAGGCCGGTACGGCAGGATGTCCCGCATGACGAGCGTGCACGAGGACCGGCCCGTACCCCCCACGCGGCAGGACGAGGTGGCCGCCGCCGGCAGTGAGTTGATCGGCGGGCCCATCGGCCGGTGGGCCCGGCTCGGCGGCAGCCGACTGACCCCTGTCCGTGTCGTCGCGCTCGTGACGATCGGCATGTTCGCCCTCGGCATGGTGCAGAAGCTGCCCTGCTACAACTGGGCCTGGTTCCAGGGCGCCAGCTCCCAGTACACCCACGCCTGCTACTCCGACATCCCGCACCTGTTCGTCGGACGAGGCTTCGCCGAGAATCTGCTGCCCTACTTCGACCGGCTCACCGGTGACATGAACTTCCTCGAATACCCGGTCCTGACCGGCCTGTTCATGGAAGTCGCCTCCTGGCTGACCCCCACCGGCGGCACCATCCAGTACCGCGAACAGATCTACTGGCTCGTCAACTGCGGCATGCTGATGATCTGCGCCGTCGTCATGGCCGTCTCCGTCGCCCGCACCCACCGCCGCCGACCCTGGGACGGGCTGCTCGTCGCCCTCGCGCCGGCCTTCGTGCTCACCGCCACCATCAACTGGGACCTGCTCGCCATCGCCCTGGCCGCCGCCGGCATGCTGATGTGGTCACGCGGCCGGGCTCTCGCCTTCGGCATCCTCATCGGGCTCGCCACCGCCGCCAAGCTGTACCCGGTACTGCTCCTCGGGCCGCTGTTCCTGCTCTGCTGGCGGGCCGGGAAATGGCGGGAGTTCGGCGCCGCCGCACTGGGCACCGCAGGTGCGTGGCTCTTGGTGAACCTGCCCGTCATGCTGCTCGCACCCGAAGGCTGGAAGAAGTTCTACACCTTCAGCCAGGAGCGGCAGGTCGACTTCGGCTCCTTCTGGCTGATCATCACCCAGCGCACCGGCCACTCCTTCCAGGTCGAGAACGTCAACACCTACGCCACCCTGTTGATGCTCCTGCTGTGCGCCGGTATCGGCTGGCTCACCCTCGCCGCCCCGCGCAGGCCGCGCTTCGCGCAGCTCGCCTTCCTGGTCGTCGCCGCGTTCATCCTGACCAACAAGGTCTACTCGCCGCAGTACGTCCTGTGGCTCGTCCCGCTCGCCGCCCTCGCCCTGCCGCGCTGGCGCCACCTGCTGGTCTGGCAGGCCTGCGAGGTCATGTACTACCTCGGGATCTGGCAGTACCTCGCCTTCACCACCAGCGGGGACAAGCGCCAGGGCCTGCCCACCGACGGTTACCACCTGGCCATCGCCCTGCACCTGCTGGGCACCCTCTACCTCTGTGCCGTCATCGTCCGCGACATCCTCATGCCGGAACGCGACGTCGTACGACGCGACGGCTCCGACGACCCCTCCGGCGGCGTACTCGACAGGACCCGCGACGTCTTCGCGCTGGGAGCCGCAGCCAGGCCACCACGACATGCCGCACAGCAGGTCCAAGGGCCACGAGTGCAATGGGGCACCCACCAGCAGCGTGGCAGCGCCGCACTCGACTGACCGTCCGGAACGCGCGAAGGGCCGCCCGCACTCCCCGTGCGGGCGGCCCTTCGCGCAATGCAGCGACGACGTTTCACGTGAAACATGACGCCCTAGCGGTCCACCAGCCGATCGAACTGCGTGGTCGTATGCCGCAGATGGGCCACCAGCTCCTCGCCCACCTTCGGCTCCTGCGCATCCGACGGAACGAAAAGAATCGACACCTGCATGTGCGGCGGCTCCGCGAACCACCGCTGCTTGCCCGACCACACGAACGGCGCCAGGTTCCGGTTCACCGTCGCCAGACCCGCCCGCGCCACACCCTTCGCCCGCGGCATCATCCCGTGCAACGCCTTCGGCGCCTCCAGGCCCACCCCGTGCGACGTACCGCCCGCCACGACGACCAACCAGCCGTCCGAAGCCGCTTTCTGCTGCCGGTAACCGAACCGGTCGCCCTTGGACACCGGCGTCACGTCGAGCACCGCACCGCGGTACTCCGTCGCGTCATGGTCTCCCAGCCACAGCCGGGTACCGATCCGTGCCCGGAACCGGGTCTGCGGGAACTGCTGCTGCAGTCGCGCCAGTTCCTCGGACTTGAGGTGACTGACGAACATGGTGTGCAACGGCAGACGGGCCGACCGCAGCCGGTCCATCCACGCGATGACCTCCTCGACCGCGTCCGAACCGTCGGTGCGGTCCAGCGGCAGATGCAGCGCGAACCCCTCCAGACGTACGTCCTCGATCGCCGCATGCAACTGCGCGAGCTCCGACTCCTTCACCCCGTGGCGCTTCATCGAGCTCATGCACTCGATGACCACACGGGCACCCACCAGGGCATGCACCCCGTCCACGGACGACACCGAGCGGATCACCCGGTCCGGCAGCGGCACCGGCTCCTCGCCCCGCCGGAACGGGGTCAGCACCAGCAGATCCCCGCTGAACCAGTCCTTGATGCGAGCCGCCTCGTAGGTGGTCCCCACCGCGAGGATGTCCGAGCCGAAGCGGGTGACCTCCTCGGCCAGGCGCTCGTGGCCGAAGCCGTAACCATTGCCCTTGCAGACCGGAACCAGGCCCGGGAACTGCTCGATCACGGACTTCTGGTGCGCCCGCCAGCGCGCGGTGTCGACGTAGAGAGTGAGCGCCATGAGCCGGTCCGGAACCTTTCCCGTTGCTGCCGTGAGTGATGCGACTTGCTGCTGCGAATATGCGTGGAGATACGAGAGCTCAGCGGTACGCCGAGGTCAGCGACGCGACATATAGATGTCGAGCGCCTTGTGGAGCAGCTTGTTGAGGGGGAAGTCCCACTCGCCCAGGTACTCGGCGGCCTCGCCACCCGTACCCACCTTGAACTGGATCAGACCGAAGAGGTGGTCCGTCTCGTCCAGCGAGTCGGAAATGCCACGCAGGTCGTAGACCGAAGCGCCCATCGCGTACGAGTCGCGGAGCATCCGCCACTGCATCGCGTTCGACGGACGGACCTCACGACCGATGTTGTCCGAGGCGCCGTAGGAGTACCAGACATGGCCACCGACCACGAGCATCGTCGCGGCGGACAGGTTCACCCCGTTGTGCCGGGCGAAGTACAGCCGCATCCGGTTGGGGTCCTCGGAGTTGAGCGCTGACCACATGCGCTCGAAGTAAGCCAGCGGGCGCGGACGGAAGTGGTCGCGCGTCGCAGTGATCTCGTACAGCCGCTGCCACTCCGCCAGATCGCCGTAACCGCCCTGGACGACCTCGACACCGGCCTTCTCGGCCTTCTTGATGTTGCGCCGCCACAGCTGGTTGAAGCCCTTGTGGACTTCCTCCAGCGAACGGTTGGCCAGCGGCACCTGGAAGACATAACGCGGCTGTACGTCGCCGAAACCGGCGCCACCGTCCTCGCCCTGCTGCCAGCCCATCTTCCGCAGCCGGTCCGCCACCTCGAAGGCACGCGGCTCGATGTGCGACGCCTCCACATCACGCAGACGCTTCACATCCGGGTCCTGGATACCGGACTTGATGGCCGCCGCGTTCCAACGACGGATCACCACGGGCGGGCCCATCTTCACCGAGAACGCACCCTGCTGCTTCAGGTGCGCCAGCATCGGCTGCAGCCAGTCGTCCAGATTGGGCGCGTACCAGTTGATCACCGGGCCCTCGGGCAGATATGCCAAGTAACGCTTGATCTTCGGGAGTTGGCGGTACAGCACCAGGCCGGCGCCGACCAGTTCACCGGTCCTGTCGAACCAGCCCAGGCTCTCCGAGCGCCACTCCGCCTTCACGTCGGCCCATGCCGGGACCTGCATGTGGCTCGCCGCGGGCAGGCTCTGGATATAAGCCAGATGCTGCTCTCGGCTGATGGTCCTCAGGGTCAGGCTCGTCATGCGGGGCACTCCTCGGCAGCTGTGTCCCCATGGGGTCAGGGGCTCCGGCTCTCGCGCCGAAGCCTACTGCGCCAAAGGAGCGCCCCGTCTGGCCCTGTGCGGCCGGGCCTGCGCCGCAGTCAGCCCAGGAGGCCACCGAACAGTCCGCCGTGCGCCATCCCCAGGAAGAAGCCGAGCGCCGAGGCACCCAGACCGAGGATGGTCACAAACCTCTCGCGGGTCGTCGCGGAGACGAACATCGAGTAGCCGCCGGTGATGATTCCGACCAGACCCGCCCAGGAACTCAGCAGGTGGAGGTTGTGGAACATCGCCGTCACCAGCGCCAGCACACCCAGTACCAGCGTCACCGCCATCAGCGTGTCCTGGAGCGGATGGGACTTCCCGTCGGTCGCGAAGAGCGAGATGGACGTGTCGTGTCGCATTGCCTGTGCCACGGGGCACCTCCTGGCAGAAGGCGGCGCACTGTAGCGCCGCTCACACCCGATGTGTACAGATTGCGGCCTTCCGGGGCCCGATTTCAACCGGAAGCCTCTCTACGGGTACTCTGGACGGTCTGCACCGGTGTCACCCCTGCCCTAAACGTCTCCGTGGGTCTTTTCTCGCGGGATTGTCAGTGGCAGTCGATACCGTTGCGTACGCATCACGACCCTCCTGCCACGGAACGACCGTGGCCGCTGAGTCCAAAGGAGGTGGGTTCCACATGCGTCACTACGAAGTGATGGTCATCCTCGACCCCGATCTTGAGGAGCGCGCAGTCGCCCCCCTGATCGAGAACTTCCTTTCCGTCGTCCGTGAGGGCAATGGAAAGGTCGAGAAGGTCGACACCTGGGGCCGTCGTCGTCTGTCCTACGAGATCAAGAAGAAGCCCGAGGGCATCTACTCGGTCATCGACCTGCAGGCCGAGCCCGCAGTCGTCAAGGAGCTCGACCGACAGATGAACCTGAACGAGTCGATCCTCCGGACCAAGGTCCTCCGCCCCGAAATGCACTGAACCTCGGTTCAGCGTTAATCGGGTCCGAGTAGCACCACAGCAGCCAGCAATCCCCGCCGAGAGGTTCACCCATGGCAGGCGAGACCGTCATCACGGTCGTCGGCAATCTCGTCGACGACCCCGAGCTGCGCTTCACCCCGTCCGGTGCGGCGGTCGCGAAGTTCCGTGTCGCGTCCACTCCCCGCATCTTTGACAAGCAGACCAATGAGTGGAAGGACGGCGAAGGCCTGTTCCTCACCTGCTCGGTCTGGCGTCAGGCGGCGGAGAACGTCGCGGAGTCGCTTCAGCGAGGCATGCGCGTCATCGTGCAGGGCCGGCTGAAGCAGCGGTCCTACGAAGACCGTGAGGGCATCAAGCGCACGGTCTACGAATTGGACGTCGAGGAAGTCGGCCCCAGCCTCAAGACCGCCACGGCCAAGGTCACCAAGACCTCCGGTCGCGGTGGCCAGGGTGGCGGGTTCGGCGGCGGTGGCGGTCAGCAGCAGGGTGGCGGCGGCAACTGGGGCGGCGGCTCCGGTGGCGGCCAGCAGGGCGGCGGAGCACCCTCCGACGATCCCTGGGCCTCCAACGCGCCGGCCGGTGGACAGCAGCCGCAGCAGGGCGGGGGTGGCTGGGGCGGAAACTCCGGCAACTCCGGCTCCGGCGGCGGCGGTGGCTACTCGGACGAGCCTCCCTTCTAGGGAAGTTCGATCCCCCACTTCTTGATCACACAGGAGAAACACCATGGCGAAGCCGCCTGTGCGCAAGCCTAAGAAGAAGGTCTGCGCTTTCTGCAAGGACAAGACCCAGTACGTGGACTACAAGGACACGAACATGCTGCGGAAGTTCATTTCCGACCGCGGCAAGATCCGTGCCCGCCGCGTTACCGGCAACTGCACGCAGCACCAGCGTGACGTCGCCACGGCCGTCAAGAACAGCCGTGAGATGGCGCTGCTGCCCTACACGTCCACCGCGCGATAAGGAAAGGGTGACCGAAAAATGAAGATCATCCTGACCCACGAGGTCTCTGGCCTCGGCACCGCCGGCGACGTCGTCGACGTCAAGGACGGCTACGCCCGCAACTACCTGGTTCCCCGCGGCTTCGCGCTGCGTTGGACCAAGGGCGGCGAGAAGGACGTGGCGCAGATCCGCCGCGCCCGCAAGATCCACGAGATCGCGACCATCGAGCAGGCCAGTGAGGTCAAGGCCAAGCTTGAGGGCACGAAGGTCGTTCTGGCTGTTCGCTCCGGCGACGCCGGCCGTCTCTTCGGCTCTGTGACCCCGGCCGACGTCGCTTCCGCGATCGTCGCCGCCGGTGGTCCCAAGGTCGACAAGCGCAGCGTTGAGCTGGGCTCCCCGATCAAGACCCTCGGTTCGCACCAGGTCTCCGTGCGTCTGCACGCCGACGTGGCCGCGAAGCTCGGCGTCGAGGTCGTCGCTGCCTGAGTGCAGCACACCACCTCTGCTTGAGCAGGTCTGAGCAGAAAGAAGGGCCGCACCCCTCGGGGTGCGGCCCTTCTTGCGTGAGCGGCGTTGCCGGGCGCCGTGGGCCGGCGATGTTTCACGTGAAACGGCATGTTTCACGTGAAACACCACCAGTGCGTCAGCGGGTCGCGCCCGTCACGATCCAACGGCCTGACCGGGTTCTCCACCACAGGGTGGCCATCCGCACCGCCATCATCAGCACCATCGCCCACCACAGCGCGGTCAGTCCGCCGCCCAGCTGTGGCAACAGCAGGGCCACCGGGGCGAAGACCGCGAGCGTCGCGAGCATGGCCCACGCCAGGTATGGGCCGTCGCCCGCGCCCATGAGTACCCCGTCGAGCACGAAGACGACCCCGGAGATCGGCTGGCTGACGGCCACCACCAGGAGCGCGGGCTGCAGAGCGTCCAGTACCGCTTGATCGTTGGTGAAGAGCTGCGCGAAGAGGGGGCGGGACAGGGCGACCAGGATGCCCAGCACCACTCCGGCGGCGACCCCCCACTCGACCATGCGACGGCAGGCGGCCCTGGCGCCCTCCTTGTCCCCGGCGCCCAGATAGCGGCCGATGATCGATTGCCCGGCGATCGCGATGGCATCCAGGGCGAACGCCAGCAGGCTCCACATCGTCAGAATGATCTGGTGGGCGGCAACGTCCGCGTCCCCGAGGCGGGCGGCGACCGCGGTGGCGATCATCAGTACCGCGCGCAGCGACAGCGTACGGACGAGAAGTGGTGCGCCGGCCCGGGCCGAGGCCCGTATCCCGGCAGCGTCCGGGCGCAGCGACGCGCCGTGGCGGCGGGCTCCCCGTACGACCACCACGAGGTACACGGCGGCCATGGCCCACTGGGCTGCCACGGTGCCCCAGGCGGAACCCGCGATGCCGAGGCCGAAGCCGTACACCAGGAGGACATTGAGGATTCCGTTGGCGACGAAGCCGCCGATGGCGACGTACAGCGGAGTCTTCGTGTCCTGGAGGCCGCGCAGTACACCGGTGGCGGCCAGTACGACGAGCATGGCGGGGATGCCGAGGCTGGAGATACGCAGATACGTGATGGCGAAGGGGGCGGCCGTGTCCGAGGCGCCGAAGAGGTCGATCAGCGCGGGGGCGCTGGGCAGGGTCGCCGCGATGACCAGTGCGCCGAGCAGCAGGGCCAGCCAGATGCCGTCCATGCCCTGGCGGATGGCGGCGGCCATGTCCCCCGCGCCGACGCGGCGGGAGACGGCGGCGGTGGTGGCGTACGCGAGGAAGACGAAGACGCTGACGGCGGTGGTGAGAAGCGCGGAGGCGATGCCGAGGCCGGCGAGCTGTGGTGTGCCGAGGTGGCCGACGATCGCGCTGTCGGCCATCAGGAAGAGGGGCTCGGCGACGAGTGCGCCGAAGGCGGGAAGGGCGAGGGCGACGATCTCGCGGTCGTGCCGTCGGCGGCCTGTTCTCGTTGCCGCGGGAGCCTTGGTCATGAGCTCAATCTAATCTTCCACAGGTAAGAGATGCAATGGTGTTATGACCCTTACCTTTGGCTGCTGCCGAGGTCAGGGCCTGCGCCGTTTGAAGTGATCTTGCCCAAGGGGGAAAAGTTTTTCTCCCCCACAGCCAGTGGATGGGGTTTTCCCAGGTCAGGGGGTTGGTTGGGGGAGTGCTGTGAACTTGTCCACAGCGCTGTCCCCCGGTCCGTGCACAGGTTCTGGTGAGTTACCCACAGCAAGTTCAGAGTTGCTCACAGGCCCTGTGGATAACCAGATTGGCTGACGGTGCCCACGGGCCTACCGTGGACCGGCGCCCGCCCTGTCTTCCCGTCCTACTTGATGTGCCGGAAGCGGAAGTCGGGCGTCTCATTTGTCGGTGCCGTGCCGTAAGAAAGAGTGGCACAGCGAGGTCCGCGGAGCGGACGGGAGGAGGTGGGCCCGGTGACGATTTCCGAGCCCTTGGACGACCCCTGGGCCGACAGCGGTCCGGGTGACCGTCTGCCCGCCCGCAATCGCAAGGCGGACGGCGGCAGGAGCCGTGACGACCGGCACGATCGCGGCTCCGACGGTGGCTGGGACGGCGGGGGCGGCAGCGGTTTCGAGCGCGTACCTCCGCAGGACCTGGACGCGGAGCAGTCGGTGCTCGGCGGCATGCTGCTCTCCAAGGACGCCATCGCGGACGTGGTCGAGGTCCTCAAGGGCCACGACTTCTACAAGCCCGCGCACGAGACCGTCTTCCAGGCGATCCTCGACCTGTACGCCAAGGGCGAGCCCGCAGACCCGATCACCGTCAGCGCCGAGCTGACCAAGCGCGGTGAGATCACCAAGGTCGGTGGCGCCCCGTATCTGCACACCCTGGTGCAGTCGGTGCCCACGGCGGCCAACGCCGAGTACTACGCGGAGATCGTCCATGAGCGGGCGGTGCTGCGCAGGCTGGTCGAGGCCGGTACCAAGATCACGCAGATGGGATACGCGGGCGACGGCGACGTCGACGAGATCGTCAACTCCGCGCAGGCGGAGATCTACGCCGTCACCGAGCAGCGCACCTCCGAGGACTACGCCCCGCTCGGCGACATCATGGAGGGCGCGCTCGACGAGATCGAGGCGATCGGCTCGCGCAGCGGCCAGATGTCCGGTGTGCCGACCGGGTTCACCGACCTGGATTCACTGACCAACGGCCTGCACCCGGGCCAGATGATCGTCATCGCGGCCCGTCCCGCCATGGGTAAGTCGACGCTGGCGCTGGACTTCGCGCGGGCCTGTTCGATCCAGAACAACATGGCCAGCGTGATCTTCTCGCTCGAAATGGGCCGCAACGAGATCGCGATGCGTCTGCTGTCGGCGGAGGCGCGGGTGGCGCTGCACCACATGCGTTCCGGCTCGATGACCGATGACGACTGGACGCGGCTGGCCCGGCGTATGCCCGATGTGTCCGCGGCTCCGCTGTTCATCGACGACTCCCCGAACCTGTCGATGATGGAGATCCGTGCCAAGTGCCGTCGGCTCAAGCAGCGGCAGGACATCAAGCTGGTGATCATCGACTACCTCCAGCTGATGCAGGCCGGTGGCTCCAAGCGGAGCGAGAGCCGCCAGCAGGAGGTTTCGGACATGTCGCGGAACCTGAAGCTGCTGGCGAAGGAGCTGGAGGTGCCGGTGATCGCGCTGTCCCAGCTGAACCGTGGTCCCGAGCAGCGCACCGACAAAAAGCCGATGGTCTCCGACCTGCGTGAATCCGGCTCGATCGAGCAGGACGCGGACATGGTCATCCTGTTGCACCGTGAGGATGCGTACGAGAAGGAGTCGCCGCGCGCCGGCGAGGCGGACATCATCGTCGGCAAGCACCGTAATGGTCCGACGGCGACGATCACGGTGGCTTTCCAGGGCCACTACTCGCGGTTCGTGGACATGGCTCAGACCTGATTCCTCAGGTCAGGGGGGCGTCGGCGGCGTTGGGAAGTACCGTCCGCTCGACGTTCCCCGCCTTGCTGTCGAACCGGGTGATCACCTTGTCGACCAGCTTGGGCGGGCTGGTACGACGAGGGCTGATGTGCGCGCGGTGACTCGGAAACCCGTGTGGGGCGCTCCGAATCGGCTCGACCAGGTGTGTCCGAAGAGGTAGTTGTGGCGGATGGCTATTTCTGTGGATACCTCCGCCGACCGACCCGACGTACCCGAACTCCTTCCCGCCACCCGGCGTGCGCTGCTGCACCGGGTGGCCACGGCTCAGGCCGAGGGCCGTGCCCCGTCGCTCACTGCGGCGGTGCGACGGGAGGGTCAGGTGGTGTGGAACGGGGCACGTGGGGCGGCGGCCGAGGGGCAGGAGGCCGGCCCGGAGACCCAGTACCGGATCGGGTCGATCACCAAGCCGTTCACCGCGGTGCTGGTGATGCGGCTGCGGGACGAGGGCCTGCTGGAGCTCTCGGATCCGCTGGAGAAGCATGTGCCGGGCACGGGTGTGGGCGAGGTGACGATCTTCCAACTGCTGGGGCATACGGCTGGTCTGGCGGCCGAGACGCCCGGGCCGTGGTGGGAGCGTACCCCTGGTGACCTGCGTCCCGAGCTGGCCGACGTCTTGGGTGACGTAAAGACGGAATCCTCTCGTCCGCATGAGCCCGGTCGGGTGCATCACTACTCCAACCCCGGTTACACGCTGCTCGGTTCGCTCGTTGAGGCGCTGCGTGGGGTGCCGTGGGCGGAGGCGGTGCGGCGGGAGATCACCGAGCCGCTGGGGATGACGCGGACGAGTGCGCGGCCCGAGGCGCCGTATGCGGAGGGCTGGGCGGTGCACCCGTGGGCGGATGCGCTGCTTCCGGAACCGGTGGTGGATCTGGGGCTGATGGCGCCTGCGGGACAGCTGTGGTCGACGGCCGGTGACCTGTGCCGGTTCGGGGCCTTCCTGGCGGACGGTGACGAGCGGGTGCTGGGTGCGGATTCGGTACGGGAGATGAGGGCGCCGGCAGCGCCGCTGGGGGTGGGCGACTGGGGTGGGACGTACGGGCTCGGTGTGCAGGTGGTGCATGCGGGCGGCCGTGAACTGGTCGGTCATGGCGGCTCGTTGCCCGGGTTCGTGGCCGGGTTGTGGGTCGATGTGGCGGGCGGGGTGGTGGGGGCCGCGTTGGCCAATGCGACGTCCGGGGTGTTCGCGGGAGGGCTCGCCGCGGAACTGGTGGGAATCGTCGCGGAGGCTGAACCGCGCATTCCGGAGGTGTGGCGTCCGCTGCCGGAGGGGGAGTTGGACCAGCAGCTGCTGGGGCTGACCGGGGCCTGGTACTGGGGGACGACCGGTCATGTGCTGCGGTTGCTGCCCGGACGTGGGCTGGCGCTGGAGCGGCTGGGCGGCGGGGGCCGGGCCTCACGCTTCCGGGCGAAGCCGGACGGGACATGGGTCGGGCTCGACGGGTACTACGCGGGGGAGACGCTGCGGGTGGTGCGTCGGCCCGAGGACGGGGCGGTGAGCCATCTGGACCTGGGCTCCTTCGTCTTCACGCGACAGGTGTACGAGGCGGGGGCTCCGGTTCCGGGAGGCGTGGACGAGGGCTGGCGGGGGATCGGGTGAATACGCGAAGCGCCCGACGCCGCAACTTTCTCTTGCGGCGTCGGGCTCAACGTGCGCTCGGCAGTACCGCCCTCTCTCTTCCCCGCCCGCCGCTCCGGCTGGTCAGAGCTGGAGTTTGAAGCCCACGTGGGAGGGGGTGAACCCGAGGCGCTCGTAGAAGCGGTGGGCGTCCTTGCGGGTGGCGTCGGAGGTCAGCTGGACCAACTGGCAGCCCCCGGCGCGTGATTCATCGACGGCCCACTGGATGAACAGAGTGCCGAGGCCACTGCCGCGCTCGTCGGCGTGGACCCGTACCGCTTCGATGATCGAGCGGGTGGCGCCCTTGCGGGAGAGGCCGGGGACGAAGGTCAGCTGGAGGGTGCCGACGACGCGGCCGGCACGCTCGGCGACGACCAGGCGCTGGTTGGGGTCGGCGTCGAGCCGCTTGAGGGCTTCGCGGTAGGGGGTGAGGTCGTCGGGGGACTCGCGCTGGGCGCCGAGTGAGTCGTCGGCGAGCATCGCGACGACTGCGGGCAGGTCGGCCTCGGTCGTCGGGCGTATGACGAGGCTGTCCTGCGGGGTGTGTGCCGAGCCGCCCGCCGGGCCGGTCGTGGGCCCGGTCGGTGCGGTGTGCGTGGGGGTGCTGTCCGAGGTGTCCGTGGTGGTCATCCCCGAAGATTACGCAGTTCAGGCGGGTGTGCGCAGCTCTTCCACGGTGCGTACCAGGGGCGCGAGTTCGGGGTTTTCCGCAGCTGCCGCGAGCGCTTCGCGCAGGGCGGTGTCGTGGCTGGGGCGGGCCTGGACGAGGAGGGCCTGGCCCGCGCCGGTGACGTCGGTGTAGATGCCGCGGCGGTCGGTGTCGCAGAGGTAGCGGGTGAGCAGGCCGCGGTCTTCGAGACGGGTGACCAGGCGGGTGGTGGCGCTCTGGCTGAGGAGTACGGCTTCGGCGACCTGGCGCATCTGGAGATGGCCACCGGGCCCGCTGTGCTGGCGGCTGAGGACGTCGAGGAGGGAGTACTCGCGGACGCTGAGGTCGTGGTGGGCCTGGAGGGCCTTCTCGATATGGGTCTCTATGCGGCTGTGCAGGAGGGAGAGGGCGCACCAGCTCTGTGCGAGGGCGGTGAGTGCGGGGTCGGTCGCGGTCATCGGGTCTCTCCTCTTCCCTTCTCCGGTCCGGGTTCTCCGGCGTGCGGAGCGGCCAGTGTGCCTGTGCCGGTCTCCAGGATAGGCGACGTACGCAATAGCCCGCGCTTGCATTTAGCCAGCGTCTGCAATTATTGTCGACGCTCGTAAGGCACTCCTGCAACCAATCCCGCAGGCGTCCGCACCTCTCCCGGAAGGAAACCCCATGCCGCTCGCGCTCCTCGCGCTCGCCATCGGCGCCTTCGGTATCGGCACCACCGAATTCGTGATCATGGGGCTGCTCCCCGAGGTCGCCGCCGAGTACCAGGTCTCGATCCCCACCGCCGGTTACCTCGTCACGGGGTACGGCCTCGGCGTCGTCCTGGGCGCCCCGCTGATGACCGCGCTGGGCACCCGCATTTCCCGCAAGCGGATGCTGATGCTGCTGATGGGCCTGTTCATCGCGGGCAATGTGCTCTCCGCCGTCGCCCCCGCCTTCGAGGTGATGCTGGCCGGCCGGGTGGTCGCCGCCTTCGCCCACGGTGCGTTCTTCGGCATCGGCTCGATCGTCGCGGCCAACCTCGTCGCCCCCGAGAAGAAGGCTGGGGCCATCGCGATGATGTTCACCGGGCTGACCCTCGCCAATGTCGTCGGAGTGCCGCTCGGTACCTACATCGGGCAGAACGCGGGCTGGCGGATCACCTTCTTCGTCGTCGCCGCGCTCGGCGTGATCGGCCTCGTGGGCGTTGCCAAGCTGGTGCCGGACATGCCGAAGCCCGCAGGGGTACGGCTGCGCGACGAGGTAGCCGCCTTCCGCAATGTGCAGGTGGTGCTGGCCATGGCGATGACGGTGCTCGGCTTCGGCGGTGTCTTTGCCGCGATCACCTACATCACGCCGATGCTCACCGAGGTGGCCGGTTACTCGGCGAGCTCGGTCACCTGGCTGCTGGTCCTCTTCGGCCTGGGCATGGTCGGCGGGAACCTGATCGGCGGCCGTTACGCGGACCGGGCCCTGATGCCACTGCTGTACGTGTCCCTGGGGTCGCTCTCCCTGGTGCTCGCCCTGTTCACCGTCACCGCGCACAACAAGATCACCGCCGCGGTCACCCTCGTCCTGATCGGCGCGCTCGGCTTCGCGACCGTGCCGCCGTTGCAGAAGAGGGTCCTGGACCAGGCCTCGGCTGCCCCCACCCTCGCCTCCGCCCTGAACATCGGCGCCTTCAATCTGGGCAACTCGCTGGCTGCCTGGCTCGGTGGGCTTGTCATCGCCGCAGGGTTCGGGCTCACCGCCCCGAACTGGGTGGGTGCCGCGCTCGCCGGGTCGGCCCTGGTGCTGGCCTTCGTCTCGGGTGCGCTGGACCGTCGTACGGCCAGGAGCGGACGGGTCGTCGCGGGCTCGGTGCCCGAGCCGGTGCGGGTCACCGCAGGCCGCTGAGTCCTGGTTTTCCGGTCGCCGAACCCCCAGGCGGGGTTCGGTGACCGCCGCATGTTCAGCCCGAGGCCGTCGCCAGTGGGGCGAAGTGGCGGCGGGAGTCCCCGGGCAGGGTGGGGGCGCCGTACGACATGGAGGAGTTGAAGGTGACGGTGGTCAGCCCCCGGGTGCGCAGCCAGTCGCAGAGTTCCGAGTGCCGGGTGTCGACGTCGATACGCAGGGGGCGGTCGGTGCCGGCGGCGAGGGAGGCGACCAGCGCCTTGGCGGTCTCGGTGTCGCGGGCGATCAGCGGGCCGACCGTGTGGGTGTCCCGGTCGGGCCAGGCTGCCGCGTAACCCAGCAGTCCGCCCCGGTCCTCGGCCACCCTGAGCTGGTCGGAGAAGGCGGGCAGCCTGGCGATCATGGCGGTGCGGTCGTGGCCGAAGACCTCGTTGTCCAGGCGGATGACCGCGGAGAGGTCCTCGGGGGTGGCCGGGCGGGTGGCGACCTGGGGCGGCGGGCCGGTGGGGCGGAAGTGCCCGCGGAGCATCTCGGCGCGGCCCGTGACCGTGAAGCCGAGCTGCTTGTAGAGGCCCTCGCCGGACTCGGTGGCGTACAGCGAGACCTGGGCATTGCCCGCCTCGGCCAGGGCGTGCCGGATGAGGCGGCGCCCGAGGCCCTTGCGTTCGTGGCGGGCTGCGACCAGGACCATGCCCACCACCGCGTACGAGGGGTCCTGCGGAGCGCCGGTGCCGTACGAGGTGAGGGTGCAGGCGGCGATCAGGCCCTTGCCGTCGGGGGAGTCGGGGTCGTCGATGCCGTAGCCGGTGCCGGCGGTGAGCAGCAGGCCCCATTTGTGGTCGCTGCGTGGCCAGTCACGATCCTCTCCGAGGTCCCCGCAGAGGGGCAGATCCCGCAGGGTGAGGCGTCGGACGGGAAGTTCGGTGAGCGGCGTCGGCATGAGGGCCAGGCTGTCGGACCCGGCGATCATTCGTCCACCGCTTTACGAGATTGATGTTTCACGTGGAACAGGGATCGGTGTTTCACGTGAAACACCGCCGGCGGAGGCGCCCGGGCGCCGCCGAGGGAGCAGCCACGGGGGGCATCCGACATCGCAGTATTTCGGTGCAACCGGTCCATGCGGGGTGTTTCACGTGAAACATCGCAGCCCGGCCTGTGTACGGGCGTGGCAGGAATGGTGTCGGCGTTCCTGGGAATGCGACCCCGGGCCGAAGGGCCAAAGGCGGGACACAGGCATGGGGCGAAAGCAGCCTAGAGGGAAGGAGAGATCAGAAACCCGGACTTCCCGGTCTTCGGCCATTTCGAGGCACGGACTGGCACGCTGCGACGACGGGAACTGCGGCCGACCAAGCAGTTCAAGGCAAGGCAGTGTCCAAGGGTCAGCAGTCAGGGCAGGCAGTCCGTCCCCGGCAGCCGGTCCCAGGGCAAGGCAGTGTCCGCGGGGTCGACGCGCAGCCTTTCCGCCTTGTTCTCAATGAGGGAGAAGCGCGACCACATGACGTTCGAGGCGAGGCACAGAATGGACGCTCCGAATACCACCACCGCACCGGCCGGCCACGGCAGCACGGTGGCGCACGGAGACCGTGGCGGTACGACGGAGAGCATCCGCCCCGGCAACGCGGTACAGCCGGGCGGCGGGAGCGACGACAGCGCCTCCACGGGAACGGGCTGGTTCGCACCTCTTCCCCCGTTGGCCCCTGAACCTTCCCCCGACGCACTGAAGGTGCGCCGCACACTGGCCGAGATCGAGCCGGTCGCGGACCGGGCGACCTCCTACTTCTATGCGCTGCTGTTCGTCCGCTACCCGGCGCTGCGGGAGCTGTTCCCGCCCGCGATGGACACCCAGCGGGACCGGCTGTTCAGGGCGTTGCTCACCGCGGCCGAGCACATGGACAATCCCCAGGTGCTGACGGACTACCTCAGACACCTCGGTTCCGGACACCGCAAGTACGGCACCCAGCCCGCTCACTACCCGGCCGTAGGTGAGGCCCTGATCGGCGCGCTCGCCAAGTACGCGCCGGCCACCTGGGACCAGGGGGCCGAGGACGCCTGGGTGCGGACGTACCGGAAGATCTCGCAGGTCATGATCGACGCGGCTGCGGAGAGCGAGCTGCGTGCCCCGGCCTGGTGGCACGCGGAGGTCGTCGCGCACGATCTGCGTACCCCCGACATAGCCGTGGTGACCCTGCGCCCGGATCAGCCGTACCCCTTCCTGGCCGGGCAGTACACCAGCCTGGAGACGCCGTGGTGGCCGCGAATATGGCGGCACTACTCCTTCGCCGCAGCTCCGCGTGCGGACGGTCTGCTCACCCTGCATGTGAAGGCGGTTCCGGCGGGCTGGGTGTCGAATGCACTGGTGCACCGGGCCAGGCCCGGGGACGTGCTGCGGCTGGGGCCGCCGGCCGGTTCGATGACGGTGGACCACACCACGGACAGCGGGCTGCTGTGTCTCGGCGGTGGTACCGGCATCGCGCCCATCAAGGCGCTGGTGGAGGACGTGGCCGAGCACGGGGCGCGGCGCCCGGTCGAGGTGTTCTACGGGGCTCGCACGGACTTCGACCTGTACGACATCGACACCATGCTGCGGCTGGCGAAGTCGCACTCCTGGCTCTCGGTGCGCCCGGTGGTCGACGACCGTGCGCAATTCCCGGATGCGGTAAGGAAGTTCGGGCCCTGGACGGCGTACGACGCCTATCTGTCGGGCCCGCCCGGCATGATCCGCAGCGGACTCGACGCACTCAGGACGGCCGGTGTTCCGGGCAACCGGATACGGCACGACTCGGTGGAGGAGCTGGTCGCCGCGGGGGACTAGAAGTGCCCCGCGGCTATCCCAGGTCCGGTGCCAGCAGCGCCCGCACGCCCTCGATGTTCCCGTCGAGGTAGTGGCGCAGCGACAGCGGCACCAGGTGCACGGCCGCGATGCCGACCCGGCTGAAGGGGACGCGGACGATCTCGTAGTCACCGAGTGGGTCGTCCACCTCCGGACCGTGCCGCAGGGAGGGGTCCATGGACTCCAGGCGACAGACGAAGAAGTGCTGGACCTTCACGCCGGCGACGGCCCCCCTTCCCGCGTCGCCCGCGATCTGTTCGACGGTGTCGACGAAGCAGGGCACCACATCGGTGACCTTCGCGCCGAGTTCTTCGTCGACCTCGCGGTGCAGGGCGTCGACGACAGTGGCGTCCTCCGGCTCGACTCCCCCGCCGGGGGTCACCCAGTACGGGTCGACGCCGGGCTTGGTGCGTTTGATGAGGACGAGGTGGTCGCCGTCGAGAAGGACGGCGCGTGCGGTGCGCTTGACCACGGGACGTTCGGTCATGGCAATAACGTGGCCCGCCGGGGCCCCTTCGAAACTCCCGCGCCCCAGTTGTCCCCCGGCGCGCCGGTGCTCAGCACCAGTCCCCCGCCGCGCGCAGCAGCCATTCGTGCGCCCGCGCGATGTGCGGATGGGAGAGCGTGCCGGTGCGCACCGCGAGGAAGTAGGTGCGCAGCGGGGGCACCGCCGGGTCGTACAGCGCCACCACCCTCCCGGCGGTGAGCTCTTCCTCGCAGAGATAGCGGGGCAGTACGGCCAGCCCCGCGCCCGCCACGGTGGCTTCCAGGACGGCGCGCAGATCGGGTGCGATGACGGTTCCGGCGGCGGCGGGCGGGGTGTCGAAGACGGCGGCCCAGTAGCGGGTGACCAGCGGCAGGCTCTCGTGCACCTCGACCACCGGGAGCTGTTCGAGGACCACGGCCCCCTTGTCGGCGAGGAGTTCGGGGGTGAGATGTCTGGCCCAGCGAGGGGCGGCGACCAGGACGTGCTCCTCGTCGCAGAGGGCGGTGGCCGTCAGCAGTCCGCCGCGCGGCCGGTCGGTGGTGAGGGCGAGGTCGTGATGGCCGCCGGCCAGGCCTTCCAGGGTTTCCTCGGAGCTGCCGAAGGAGACCCGAAGTGCCAGGCCCTGTGCGGTGAGCGGGGACAGCGCGGGCAGGACGCGCAGCGAGGTGAACTCCGGCGGCCCGGCCAGGTGCAGTGTGCGGACGCCGGAGTTGTCGTCGAGGCCGCGCTCGGTGATCTCCACGAGGGCGTCCAGATGTGGTGCTGCCCGGTGGGCGAGTTCGTCGCCGATGGCGGTGGGGGTGACGCCGCGGGCCCGGCGCAGGAACAGGGGGCGGCCCAGCTGCCGCTCCAGGGTGCGTATCTGGCCGGTGACGGCGGGCTGGGACAGCCCGAGGAGGGCGGCGGCCCGGGTGAAGGAGCCGGCCCGGTGGACCGTGACGAAGGTGCGCAGCAGGGCCAGGTCCATGTGTTGCCTTCCGCGTTGCGCGGTGCTCGGCCGGCGGGTGGCGAGGGTGGATGGCCGTCCGTCTCGTCCCGCCGTCCAGGCACCGTGGTCCGGTCCCCGCCGGTGTGCCCGAAGACGCAGTATAAATATGTCGATAGGCCGCTGTCGCTACTGTGATTGGACACTGACGCAGAGTCAACTAGCCTTGTGCAGGCGGTTCTTAGCGCGCAGAACCGGGACGGTCCGAGCCATGAGGGGGGAGGTTCGGACCGTCCGTCCTGCGTATCGCGGCTACTCAAGGCTACTTACATGGCCGCAGCATCCAGCGGTCCGCCCGCCTCTTCGAGCGCCCGGATGATGTCGACGATCAGGTCCTCCACGTCCTCCGCGCCCACCGAGAGACGGATGAACCCTTCGGGTACGGCATCCCCGCCCCACCGCCCGCGCCGCTCGGCCGTGGACCGTACGCCGCCGAAGCTCGTCGCGTCGTCGACCAGCCGCAGCGCACCCAGGAACCGTTCCGCGAACTCCTTGTCCGGCAGCGTGAACGACACGACGCATCCGAAGCGCCGCATCTGCCGCACCGCGACGGAGTGTGCCGGGTCGTCCGGCAGGCCGGGATAGCGAAGACCGTCGACGTACGGGTGGCCCTGCAGCGCGGTTGCCACCGCCAGCGCACTGGATCCCTGCCGGTCGGCCCGCAGCTGGAGGGTGGCCAGCGAGCGGTGCGCGAGCCAGGCCTCCATCGGTCCCGGAATGGCGCCGACAACCTTGCGCCAGCGGCGTACCTTCGCCGCCAGTTCGGCATCCCGGCAGGTCACGTATCCGAGCAGCAGATCGCCGTGACCGGTGAGGCCCTTGGTGCCGCTGGCCACCGAGAAGTCAGCGCCCAGGTCGAGCGGGCGCTGCCCGAGCGGGGTGGCGAGGGTGTTGTCGACGGCGACCAAGGCGCCCGCCTCGTGCGCGGCGTCGACCAGGACCCGGATGTCGCAGACGTCGAGTCCGGGGTTGGAGGGCGACTCGATCCACAGCAGCCGCGCCCCGGTGAGCTCGGCGATCTGTGCCTCGCCCGCGGTGGGCGCGGTGCGCACCTGGACGCCGTACGCCTCCAACTGTTCACGCACCAGGGGCAGTGCCTGGTAACCGTCGTCGGGCAGGACGACGGTGTCGCCGGCCTTTGCCTGGGAGAGCAGTACCGCCGAGACCGCGGCCATGCCGGAGGCGAAGACCACGGTGTGCGCGGCTGCGCCCCCGTTCTCGGAGGGAGGTGCCTCCAGTTCGCCGATCGCCCGCTCCAGATGGGTCCAGGTGGGGTTCTCGTCGCGGCCGTAGGTGTACGGCCCCTTGGGCTCGCCCGGCAGGTGGAAGTGGGCGGCGAACACCGGCCCCGGGAGGGCGGGCTCGTACGCCACCGGATCGGGAAGCCCGGCCCTCACGGACCGGGTGCCGTCGCCGTCCTCGTCGGATATCGGCATCGGGGTCAGTCCCTTCCGTCGGGGAGGATCACGTTCAGCGCCCAGGACACGATGCTGATGATCAGTGCGCCGACGATGGCGGTCCAGAGGCCCTCGACGTGGAAGGGCAGGTCGAACTTGTCGGCCAGCCAGGAGGTCAGCAGCAGCATCAGGGCGTTGACGACCAGGGTGAACAGGCCGAGCGTGAGCACGAACAGCGGGAAGGACAGCAGCCTCACCACCGGCTTGACCAGGACGTTCACCAGGCCGAAGAGCAGCGCGACGACGAGAAGCGTGCCGACCTTGCCACCGGTGCTGGTCCCGGTGAGTGTGATGTCGTCGATCAGCAGGTAGGCGACCCAAAGCGCCACCGCGTTGGCGATCGTCTTGACTACAAAATTCATCATGTGTCTGATCGTGGCAGAGATGATCGGCGTCAGACAGACACGGCGCGGGCGCACGCGAGGAGCAGCAGGCATGAAGGCATTCCGACTGGACGAGCTGGAGGCGGAACGTGCCGCCAACGACGGTGCGTATCTGCAGTTCCTCAAGGAGCGGAACATGTCCGCCGGCCTGTACGCCCTGGACGCGGGCGAGAGCGATTCGCAGCAGCCGCACAACGAGGACGAGATCTACTTCGTGGTGAGCGGGCGGGCCGCGATCACCGTCGGCATGGAGACGACGCAGGTCGCACGGGGCAGCGTGGTCTACGTACCGGCCGGGGTGGCCCACAAGTTCCACCACATCGCGGAGGACCTGCGGGTCCTGGTGGTGTTCTCCCCGCCGGAGAGCTGAGCGGGCAGTCGGGGCGTTTCACGGCGGGGCCCGGCGGGGCGTCGCGCGAGGGCCCGTCGGGGTGTTTCACGTGAAACACCCCGAGATTCCCTCAGGGTCGGATCAGGGGCTTTCAAGGGCTGCGGGCCCCCTGCTCGGGGTGGTCGTCCGCCTAGCATCGGAAGCAGGAAATCCAAGGGACACCACGGCACCGGGCCGGTCCCCTACCGACCGAGGGAAAGGCAAGGACAATGGCTGCAAAGGAAGTATTCGCGGGTCTGCCGGGCTGGGTGAAGTGGGTCGCGATTCCGGCCCTGGTCCTGCTGGTGTTCGGCGGTGCGATCCTCTCAGCGATCGGCACGCTGATCGGTCTGTTGTTCAAGCTGCTGCTGCTGGTCGCACTGGTGGGCGGTCTGATCTACGTCGTACGACGGTTCATGTCGTCCTCCTCGGGCTCGTCGGGCTCGTCGGGCAAGAGCGACTGGTAAGACGGCCCGGCGACGGGAGAGCAGCGAGGCCCCGGCGCGGGCAGCCCGTCCGTACGGGCGTTAGCCCGCCGGGGGGAATCTGACACGTGAAAGCAACTGAGGCCCCGGGCAAGGCAGTTAGGGTGAAAAACCGCTGCCGTCACCCGGGACTCCCGCTCCCCGGCGACCGCATTGCCCTTCGGGACCCCGGGAGTGCCCCATGGCCACGGCCCAGTCCGCCGCTCGTTCTGCCGTTCAGCCGCGCTCCGCGGCCGAGCCCCGCTCCGCCGTTCAGCCGCGTTCCGCCTCCGTACCCACGCCCGCGGCACCCCCGTCCGACGCCCCGGCCCCCACCCTGATCGGTTCGGTGCAGCGCGCGCTGCGCCTGATGGAGGCGGTCAGCGACCACCCCGACGGAGCGCCCGCCAAGCAGCTCGCCCGGGAGGCCGGGCTGCCGCTGCCGACCGCGTACCACCTGCTGCGCACCCTGACCCACGAGGGATATCTCCGTCGTGAGCAGGGTGTTTTCGTGCTCGGCCCGGCAGCCAACCGGCTGGGGCACGGCGGATCGGGTCAGCTTCGCCGCGAGGTCGTGGTCGAGACGATGGAACGCTGGCGCGACACGCTGGGCGTCGCCGTGTACTTCGCCGTATACCGCGAGGGCGAGGTGGAGGTCACGGCCCTCGCCGAGAGCACCGCGAATCCCGCCGTCGAGGAGTGGGCCGACTTCCGCGAGACGGCGCACGCCCATGTGATCGGCCAGTGCCTGCTCTCCCAGTTGGACGCCCGCTCCCGCCTCGACCACCTCGACCGCCACCCCGTCGAGCCGATCACCCCGTACACGGTGCGTGGTGGTACGTCCCTGCTGACCAGGCTGGCAGCGGTCGAGCGCATGCAGACGATGGTCGAGCGCCAGGAGTACTCGCTCGGCACGATCTGCGCCGGGATTCCCCTCACGATCGGTCAGACGGCCGCCGTGATGGCGATCTCCGTACCCGTCGCACGTGAGGCCCGCCTGGATCCCGCAATCGAACGGCTGCGCGGCGAAATCAATGAGGTGGTCCGTTCGCTCATGTTCTCTATCAGTATCTGAAAACTCACTCCTTGTGATCTGTTACTGCGTGAAGCACGATGGCGTCAAGAGGGCCGGAAGCGATCGTTCCGACCACTTCCATCTACGGCAGGGTTGGCGATGCGCGAGTCGGTTCAGGCAGAGGTGATGATGAGCTTCCTCGTCTCGGAGGAGCTCTCCTTTCGTATTCCGGTGGAGCTCATGTACGAGGCGAAGGACCCCTACGCGATCCGCCTGACCTTCCACCTGCCCGGAGATGCCCCTGTGACCTGGGCTTTCGGTCGCGAGCTGCTGGTCGACGGAATCAACGAGCCCTGCGGCGAAGGTGATGTGCACATCGGGCCGACCGACCCCGACGAGTTGGCCGATGTGCACATCCGCCTTCAGGTCGGCAGCGATCGGGCGCTGTTCAGGGCGAGTGCGGCGCCGCTGGTGGCCTTCCTCGACCGCACCGACAAACTCGTGCCACTCGGCCAGGAGCACACGCAGAGTGACTATGCCGGGTGCCTGGAGGACGAGTTGGGCCGGATTCTCGCCGAGGAGAACGCGGGCTGAAGCAACGCCCGAGATCGGGTAGTTCATGGGGTTTCACGACAGAGGCGGCGGCCGGGAGCGATCCGGCCGCCGCCTCAGGCCTTACGGCGTCGCCCGCGCCCGCTCCGTACCGAAACCGCCGTAGCACCGGAGCCCTCACCGGCGCTCGCACTCCGGCCGGCCCCCGCCCCCGACTTGTCCGCCGAGACCACCAGCGCGGCCAGCGCCGTCGTCACCGGCACCGAGGCGACCAGTCCGATCGAGCCGACCAGGGTGCGCACGATCTCCTCCGCGACCAGCTCGCTGTTGGCGACCGTTCCCACACTGCTCTGGGCGATCGAGAAGAGCAGCAGCAGCGGCAGAGCGGCGCCCGCATAGGCCAGGACCAGGGTGTTCACCACCGAAGCGATGTGGTCGCGGCCGATCCGGATGCCCGCCCGGTAGAGGGCTCGCGGGCCCATCCTCGGGTCGGCCTGGTGGAGTTCCCACACCGCGGAGGTCTGGGTGACCGTGACGTCGTCGAGGACACCGAGCGAGCCGATGATGACGCCGGCGAGGAGCAGGCCGCTCATGTCGATCGACGGGTAGAGGCTGTGGATCAGCCCGGTGTTGTCGTCGATGTTGCCCGACAGGAACGCCCAGCCGATGAAGAGCGAGCCGAGCAGCCCGATCAGCAGCAGCGAGATCAGCGTGCCGATGACGGCCACGGAGGTGCGGGCGGTGAACCCGTGGCAGGCGTACAGCGCGATCAGCATGATGGCGCTGGCCCCGACCACCGCCACCACCAGCGGATTCGACCCCTGAAGGATGGCCGGGAGGATGAACAGCGTCAGCACCGCGAAGGAAGCGACCAGCGCGACCAGCGCCATCAGCCCCTTCATCCGGCCGACCAGCACCACCGCCACGGCGAAGATCCCGGCGAGCAGGGTGAGCGGAAGCTTCCGGTTCACGTCGATGACGGAGTACTGCAGATCCTTGGGCGCGTCGGGCGCGTACGCGACGACGACTCCCTGACCCTGTTTCAACTGCCGTGGGGCGCCGGGCTGGACGATCTCGGTGAAGGTGCGGCCCTTGTCCGCACCCGATTCGACCTCGATCGTCGCCTTCTTGCAGGTTCCCTTGTCGGGCGCGGCGGAGGGGCCGCCTCCGCCCGGGTCAGCGGTTCCGGTGCCGGGGGTCTGGGGGGACTGCGGGGCGACATTGGCGTCCTTGCAGTCGATGTTCTGGACCTGGACGACCTGCCCCTTCTCGGTCTGCCGGTCGAAGCCGACCCCGGTGCGCTCGTGGGCGGGCGCCCCTCCCGGCCAGAGCATCGTGAGCCCGACCAGAACCGCCGTGGCGAAGGGGATCAGCACCGCCGCGATCACCTTGCGCAGGTGCTTGGAGACGGGCGCCGCAGGGCCGTGACTGTGGCTGTGGCTATGCGAGGGAACAGGTGGGACGGGGGGCTGAGGGGGCGTCTGCGGGGACGGGTCGTGTGGGGGTGGCTGCGGTGGGGTCACCGACCGATCATCGCAAGAACGGCAGGGGCCCTCTGTTCAGCGTGGCCGGGATGGCGTTAGCGTGGGGCAAAACCTTTGCACACGCGGGAGCTCGGAGCACCGGGCTGAGAGGGCGCTGACCTCCGTACACATGCGTACGGACAACGGCTGCGTCGACCGCCGAACCTGTTACCGGGTAATGCCGGCGTAGGGAGTAGGTCTCATGACCACGATGGATGCACGCACGCCTGCCCACGGCGAGAACCGCCGCGACAACGCCGCCGAGGGTGAGCGGAAGCCCGGCTGGCACAAGGGATACGTCGACGGCTCGCGCCCCGACCTCCGGGTGCCGGTCCGTCAGGTGCACCTGACCAACGGCAAGGACGTGACGCTGTACGACACGTCCGGCCCGTACACCGACCCGTCGATCGAGACGGACGTGCGCCGCGGACTCGCACCGCTGCGCGAGAACTGGATCATCAGCCGGGGCGACACCGAGGAGTACGCGGGCAGGCCGGCCCGCCCCGAGGACGACGGCATCAAGCACACCTCGCCGCGCGGCGGACTCAAGAACCTGGACGCGGTCTTCCCCGGCCGCCCCCGCCAGCCCCGCCGGGGCCGCGACGGCCGCGCGGTGACCCAGCTCGCGTACGCACGGCGCGGTGAGATCACCCCGGAGATGGAGTACGTGGCCATCCGGGAGAATGTTGCGCCCGAGGTCGTACGGGAGGAAATCGCCGCCGGGCGCGCGGTGTTGCCCGCGAACGTGAACCACCCGGAGATCGAGCCGATGATCATCGGCAAGCGGTTCCTGGTGAAAGTCAACGCAAACATCGGCAATTCCGCGGTCACCTCCTCCATCGAGGAGGAGGTGGACAAGATGACCTGGGCGACCAAGTGGGGCGCCGACACGGTCATGGACCTCTCCACCGGCCGCAACATCCACACCACCCGCGAGTGGATCCTGCGCAACGCGCCGGTCCCGATCGGCACCGTCCCGCTCTACCAGGCACTCGAAAAGGTCGACGGCCGCGCCGAGGACCTGACCTGGGAGATCTACAAGGACACCATCATCGAGCAGGCCGAGCAGGGCGTGGACTACATGACGGTCCACGCGGGCGTGCGTCTCGCCTACGTCCCGATGACCGCGCGCCGCAAGACCGGCATCGTCTCGCGCGGCGGTTCGATCATGGCAGCCTGGTGCCTGGCGCACCACAAGGAGTCGTTCCTGTACGAGAACTTCGAGGAGCTCTGCGAGATCCTCGCGGCGTACGACGTGACGTACTCCCTCGGCGACGGACTGCGCCCGGGCTCGATTGCGGACGCCAACGACGAGGCCCAGTTCGCCGAGTTGAAGACGCTCGGGGAACTCAACACGATCGCCAAGCGTTTCAACGTACAGACCATGATCGAGGGCCCGGGGCACGTCCCGATGCACAAGATCAAGGAGAACATCGACCTTCAGCAGGAGATCTGCGAGGAGGCGCCGTTCTACACGCTCGGCCCGCTGACCACCGATGTGGCACCCGCCTACGACCACATCACCTCCGGCATCGGCGCCGCGATGATCGCCTGGTGGGGCACCGCGATGCTCTGCTACGTCACCCCCAAGGAGCACCTCGGGCTGCCCAACCGGGACGACGTGAAGACCGGCGTGATCACCTACAAGATCGCCGCGCACGCCGCCGACCTGGCCAAGGGGCACCCGGGCGCGCAGGAGTGGGACGACGCGCTGAGCGACGCCCGCTTCGAGTTCCGCTGGGAGGACCAGTTCAACCTGGCCCTCGACCCGGACACGGCGCGGGAGTTCCACGACGAGACGCTTCCGGCCGAGCCGGCCAAGACCGCGCACTTCTGCTCGATGTGCGGTCCGAAGTTCTGCTCGATGAAGATCTCGCAGGACATCCGGCGGCAGCACGGCGGTACGCCCGAGGAGATCGAGGCGGGCATGGCGGAGAAGTCCAAGGAGTTCGCGGCGGCGGGCAACCGGGTCTATCTGCCGATCGCCGACTAGTTCTCCCGTACAGGAACGGGCTGCTCTCGTGCGAGAACTGACGCTTCCGGTGCGAGAGTCGATGCTTTCGTGCGAGAACTGACCTTTCCCGTGCGAGAACTGACGTTTCACGTATGCGCGTCGGCGGCCCGCGATCGCCGGTCGGAGTGGTTACTCCGGCTTGTGGTCCGGGCCGCCGTAGTCCGGGCTGGAGAAGTCGGGGCTGGAGTAGCTGGGACGGGTCTTCTGGCCGTTGTGGTGGTTGTTCTCGCTGGGGCTGGAGAAGTCCGGGCGTGAGTAACCGAGACCGGGGATGCGGCCGGGCTGCCTCGGCGGTTCGGTGACGGAGGGCTTGGGCGGTTCGGAGAGGGCGTCGCGCAGGAACGGGACGATGCCCCGCTCCAGCAACGCATGCGTCCAGGCTTCCCTGGCGCGGTCGACCTCCTGGGTTCCGTTGTCCTGGTGGCCGACGGCGAGAGCGGTCGAGCCGTTGCGCAGTGCGGTGAAGAGCAGGCCGATCGCCGCGGCGAACAGACCCGCCGCGGTGAGCGCGCCGAAGACCCAGCCAGCCGTCAACAACGCCTCGGCGACGGCGTTTCCGGGCTTGATCATCCTCAGGAGGTAGCCGACGAGGAGCAGCGTCACCGCGGCGATACCGGCCAGCACCGGTGTCATGACGGCGACCACGGCCACCGCTCCCGCCCCGGTCGCCTCCGCGTTCTCGCCCATGCCGGGCGGGAGCAGTGCGCCCGGTATGGGCAGTGCGGGGCCGCGCAGCTCGCCGCGCACCTTCACGTAGTGGTCGTACTCGGCCGAGGCGTGACCGGCGATGATCTCCCGCGCGTTGAGCGCTGCGGTGCGCAACTGCTCGGTGGTCAGGCGCTGTTCCAGGTCGGCGAGATCCGGGCGTTCGTGCGCGGTGCGCAGTGCGGCGTTGAGGGTCCGCTCGAACTCCGGGCGGTCCTCGGCCAGCAGGTGCGGAGCGCTGTTCATGTGCATCCCCCGATGCTCCGTAGGGCCGGGTTGCCCGCTTCGGTGGGGCAGTTGGGCGGAAACGGAGGAGAGCCTGCTACGGATAACCCGATGGTAGAGCGCCTACGGCACGGGGTGACAGGGGGTTTCCGGAAATTGGTCCGGCGCTGGGAGCGTGTTCGTAGGCTGTACCTCTTCCCCCGTCACGCTCCGTCATTCAGGGGGAGTTGGACGACCAGCAGCTTTCCGGCCATGGTCACTCCGCCGTCCATCGCGATCGCCAGGCCGTCGGCGTACACGTGCGGACCCTCGACCACCGGCCCCGAGCTGCCCTCTCCGTCGCCGGAGTCCTCACCGCCGACCTCCCCGAGGAGGTACGGAATCGGGCTGTGACCGTGGACGATGCGCTCGCCGCCATATGCGCCGAGCAGTTCCCGTACGGCGTCGGACCCGCCTTCGTCACGGAAAGCGAAACGCTTGGTGAATTTGCGGAAAACGTCCCAGCACTCGTCCGGATCGTTGCGCGTGAGGATTTCGTGCACCATGTCGTTGACGTCTTCGATGGTGTCGCCGTAGTCCAGGTAGGCGGTGGTGTCCGAGTGGGTCAGGAGATGCCCGTCCTCCAGGGCCACCGCGTCCAGCCGTGCCATCCACTGGAGGTGTACGTCCTGGAGGCGCTCCATGTCGTGCTTCTGGCCGCCGTTGAGCAGCCAGGCGGCCTGGAAGGTGGCGGTGCCCGCGCCGGAGTTGACCGGGGTGTCGCCGAACCGGCGGGCGCCGAGCAGCAGCAGTTCGTGGTTGCCCATCAGCGCCTTGCAGTAACCGCCGGCCGCCGCAGCTTCCGCGGAGAGCCGCATCACCAGATCGATGACACCGATGCCGTCCGGGCCACGGTCGGTGAAGTCGCCGAGGAACCAGAGCCGGGCGTTGCCCGCGGCCCAGTGGCCCTCGTCGTCGATGAGGCCCTGCTCGTGCAGGGCGTCGAGCAGCTCCACGAGATAGCCGTGCACATCGCCGACCACGAACAGCGGGCCGAGGCCCTCTCCGTCCTGCTCGGCGGCGAAGTCGGGCTGTGGGATGCGCTGGGTGTCACCGGGACCACCGACTCGGTCCTCGCGGCTGATCACCGGGAGGTCGCGCTGGGTGGGGGTGTAGCCCTCGGGCTCCTCGTCGAAATCCGGAGCTGCGTGATCCGGATCGGCGTGGTCCGCAGCTGCGTGATCCGGAGCTGCGTGGTCCGCAGCTGCGTGATCCGGAACCTGCTGCGAGGCCTGGTGTTCGGAGTCCCCGAATTCCGGTGCCGCGTGCTCCGGAGCCCCGGGAAGGGCGACCTCGGAAACCGGGTGCTCCGCATCCGGCCCGTTCTCCTGCCCGGCCCCGCGCCCCTGCTCGGGCACCAGCCCCTGCGCCGTGCCGTACGACTGAGCCGGCTTCCCGTACGCCTGCTCCTGGTCGTACACCTGCTCCTGGTCGTACACCTGCGTGCTGTCGTACGTCGCGACGGGAGCCTGGGCGTAAGGAGGCACCCGGAAATCCCGCAACGTCGCCGTTCGCACTGCGGGTCCCTGACCGGCCCCCTGAGTCATTGACCCCTCCACCACCGTCGCGCCGCCGTACACCTTGGAAACCCACCTGGTCTCGGGTGGTCCGTCGTGTCGTGCGCCCATCATAGGAATGTGGCCCGCGCTGTGTGAGGCACCAGGGGTGGTGAATCCGGGTACACCCCCAGTTCACCGGTTGTTTCGTCCGGATTGCGGAGATCGGTACCGGTGCCGGTCCGAGGGCGGCCTCCGCCACCGCCCCCGGAACCTGCCGGATCAGTCCCCCGAGGGTGAGCGCGGAGCGCTCACCGTGGTGCGCGGCGGGCGTCGCTGGGAGGACGTACGGATGATGAGTTCGGTCGGTATCACCTGCTCGATGGGGTGCCCGGTATCGAGTCCTTCGATGGCATCGATGAGGAGTTGGACGACGGCGGTGCCGATCCGTCGCGGCTTGAGCGAGAGCGTGGTGATGGGTGGCTCGGTGGTCGCGTACACCGTCGACTCGGAGCAGCAGACGAGCAGCAGGTCCTCGGGGACCCGCAGTCCGTAGCGCCGGGCGGCGGCCAGCAGATCGGTGCCGTTGGGGTCGAAGAGTCCGTAGACGGCGTCCGGACGGTCCGGGCGGGCGAGCAGCCGGTCGGCTGCGACGGCGCCTGCGCAGGGGTCGTGCGCCGGGTAGGACTCGTAGACCGGATCCTGTCCCACACGCTCGCACCAGCGCAGATACGCGGTGGTGGAGAGCCGGGTGTAGGTGTCGGTGGTGGTGCCGGTGAGGAGGCCGATGCGGCGCGCGCCGGCGTCGGCGAGATGGTCGAGGAGTTCGAGTACGGCGGCCTCGTGGTCGTTGTCGACCCAGGCGGTGACCGGGAGGGCCCCGGACGGACGGCCGTCGGAGACGACGGGTAAGCCCTGACGCATGAGCTCGGTGACGACCTGGTCGTCGTCCGAGGGGTCGATGACGACGGTCCCGTCGAGTGCGACGTTCTGCCACACGTCGAAGGGGCTGTGCCGGGACGACGCCGGGAGGATGACCAGGGCGTAGCCGCGGGCGAGCGCCGCCGAGGTGGCGGCTCTGGCCATTTCCGCGAAGTACGCGAATTCGGTGAAGGTGAAAGGTTCATCCCCGTACGTGGTGACGGTCAGGCCGATGAGGCCGGACTTTCCGGTACGGAGGGTTCGGGCCGCGGCCGACGGGCGGTAACCCAGTCGGTCGGCGACCTCGCGGACGTGGCGGCGGGTGGCGTCCGGGAGCCGGCCCTTGCCGTTGAGGGCGTCGGAGACAGTCGTGATGGAGACCCCGGCCGCGGCGGCGACATCCCGGATGCCCGCCCGTCCTGGCCGACTGCCTCGCCGGGGTGTCTCGGTCCGGCTCACCTGATGCTTCCCTGCTGCTGTCATGGCGAGCCGATAGTAGGGCGCCGGGGACCGATGAGGCTCCGCGCATATGCGCCGATTGACAGGCACGTTTCTGCATGGGTCTACACGCCCAATGACCATGGAACGCAAGGGGGTTGGGGGTTGTGGCGCTGTCGAGGTGCGCAGCTGGCGGTGTGCGTCCGGCACCTGCCCGAAGTTTCGAAGAGGTCTCAACTCACCACTTCGGGGGACGCGCGCCACGGCGTGGGCCACCGGCGCACACGGGCGGTGGGGGCGCGCCCCCTGCCGGTCGCGCCCTCTCCGAGGAGGGTCGGCGGACGCTTCGTACGGGCGCGACGGTCTCTTCGCGGGAGCTCGGCAGCCCCTTCGCAGCGCCGCCCAATCCTCATAGGGTGAGGAGTATTGGTGGTACGTACGGTCGAGGAGGACCTTAAGTGAGCGAGACGAGCGGTACGAGCGCGACGAGCCCCAAGCTGCGCGCGGGGCTGGACGGCATCCCCGCGTACAAGCCCGGGAAGCCGGCCGCGACCGCGGACGCCGATGGCCCGGCGGCGTTCAAGCTGTCCTCCAACGAGAACCCCTACCCCCCGCTGCCGGGCGTCATGGAGCGCGCGATCGAGGCGGTCGGCAGCTTCAACCGCTACCCCGACATGGCCTGCACCGGGCTGATGGAGGAGCTGGCGAAGCGTTTCGGCGTGCCGGTCTCGCACCTGGCGACCGGCACCGGCTCGGTCGGCGTCGCGCAGTCGCTGCTGCACGCCACCTCGGGTCCCGGCGACGAAGTCATCTACGCCTGGCGGTCGTTCGAGGCGTACCCGATCATCACGCAGATCAGCGGTGCGACGGCGGTGCCGGTGCCGCTGACCGGCGATGAGGTGCACGACCTCGACGCGATGGCGGACGCGATCACCGAGCGGACCAGGCTGATTTTCGTCTGCAACCCCAACAACCCCACGGGCACCGTGGTGCGCAAGGCCGAGCTGGAGCGCTTCCTGGACCGGGTGCCGGCTGACGTCCTGGTCGTACTGGACGAGGCGTACCGCGAGTTCATCCGCGACGAAGAGGTCCCGGACGGCATCGAGCTCTACCGGGACCGGCCGAACGTGGCCGTACTGCGGACCTTCTCCAAGGCGTACGGGCTGGCCGGTCTGCGGGTCGGCTTCGCGGTGGCGCACGAGCCGGTGGCGGCCGCGCTGCGCAAGACCGCCGTCCCCTTCGGTGTGAGCCAGATCGCGCAGGAGGCGGCGGTCGCCTCGCTGCGTGCCGAGGACGCGCTGCTGGAGCGGGTGGACGCGCTGATCGTCGAGCGCACGCGGGTCTTCGAGGGGTTGCGCGCCCAGGGCTGGACGGTGCCCGGGACACAGGCGAACTTCGTGTGGCTGCGGCTGGGGGAGCGGACCATGGACTTCGCCGCTGCCTGCGACAGGGCCGGTGTGGTGGTGCGGCCGTTCGCCGGTGAGGGTGTCCGCGTCACCATCGGCGAGGTCGAGGCGAACGACCTGTTCCTGAACGCGGCGGAGGCCTTCCGCAAGGAGCTGTAGGGCTGGAGGCCCGCAAGATCGAAGGGCTGTAAGGCTTTTTTGTACGTCGGTGTACCTGGCCGGCGGTGCCTGTGTGGTGGACGGTGCCCCTGTGAGTCGTGTGACGGCTTGCGGGGGCACCGCGCGTTTTTAGGGGGCACCCCCCTGGAGGTTCCGAATGGACGTGCGACATAATGCTTGTGAATGTGAACGCGTTCACAAGCGTGTCCCCTTTCGTCCCAGGAGCTGTGGGATTAAAGGGGCAAACTGCCGGTGACAACGGCGACGTAAGGAGAGGACGACGTGGACCTGGCTCTGGCGCCGGAAACCCTGGCGCGGTGGCAGTTCGGTATCACCACCGTCTATCACTTCCTCTTCGTGCCCCTGACGATCTCGCTCGCGGCCCTGGTGGCCGGGCTGGAGACCGCGTGGGTGCGGACGGGCAAGGAGAAGTACCTCAAGGCGACCAAGTTCTGGGGCAAGCTCTTCCTGATCAACATCGCGATGGGCGTCGCGACGGGCATCGTGCAGGAGTTCCAGTTCGGCATGAACTGGTCCGACTACTCGCGCTTCGTCGGCGACATCTTCGGCGCCCCGCTGGCCTTCGAGGCCCTGATCGCGTTCTTCTTCGAGTCCACCTTCATCGGGCTGTGGATCTTCGGCTGGGACAAGCTGCCCAAGAAGATCCACTGCGCCTGCATGTGGTTGGTGTCGATCGGCACGATCCTCTCCGCGTACTTCATCCTGGCGGCCAACTCCTGGATGCAGCACCCGACCGGCTACCGGATCAACCAGGAGCGCGGCCGGGCGGAGCTCACCGACTTCTGGAAGGTGCTCACCCAGGACACCGCGCTCACCCAGTTCTTCCACACCATCACCGCCGCCTTCCTGGTGGGCGGCGCTTTCCTGGTCGGGATCGCCGCCTTCCACCTGGCCCGCAAGAAGCACATCCCGGTGATGCGCACCTCGCTGCGGTTGGGCCTGGTCACCGTGGTGATCGCCGGTCTGATGACCGCGATCAGCGGCGACACCCTCGGCAAGGTGATGTACAAGCAGCAGCCGATGAAGATGTCGGCGGCCGAAGCCCTCTGGGAGGGCGAGGCGCCCGCACCGTTCTCGGTGTTCGCGATCGGCGACGTCGACAAGGGGCACAACAAGGTCGCCATCGAGATCCCCGGAATACTGTCCTTCCTCGCCCACAACAACTTCACCGAGTACGTCCCCGGCATCAACGAGATCAACAAGGCCGAGCAGGAGAAGTTCGGGCCCGGCGACTACCGGCCCAACATCCCCGTCGCCTACTGGAGCTTCCGGTGGATGATCGGCTTCGGGATGGCGTCCTTCGCACTCGGCATCCTCGGGCTCTGGCTGACCAGGAAGAAGTTCCTGCTGCCGCCGGGCCTCAGGACCGGTGAGGACGAAGTGCCGAACCTGGTGCTGTTCCGCAAGAAGGCACTGAGCCCACGTCTCGCGTCCCTGTACTGGATCGTCGCGCTGTGGACCATGCTCTTCCCGCTGATCGCCAACTCGTGGGGCTGGATCTTCACCGAGATGGGCCGACAGCCCTGGGTCGTCTACGGCGTTCTCAAGACCTCCGCCGCCGTCTCCCCCGGCGTCTCGCAGGGCGAGGTCCTCACCTCGATGATCGCCTTCACCTCGCTGTACGCGATCCTCGCCGTGGTCGAGGTCAGGCTGCTCGTGAAGTACGTCAAGGCCGGTCCGCCGGATCTCGACGAGAACGACCTCAACCCGCCCACCAAGATCGGCGGGGACGGCAAGGACGCCGACCGCCCCATGGCCTTCTCGTACTGAGGGAGGAGACATCACCATGCAACTCCACGACGTCTGGTTCGTACTGATCGCCGTTCTGTGGATCGGCTACTTCTTCCTCGAAGGCTTCGACTTCGGGGTCGGCGTTCTCACCAAGCTGCTCGCGCGCGACCGCAAGGAGCGCCGGGTCCTCATCAACACCATCGGCCCGGTCTGGGACGGCAACGAGGTCTGGCTGCTCACGGCCGGCGGTGCGACCTTCGCCGCCTTCCCCGACTGGTACGCCACCCTGTTCAGCGGCTTCTACCTGCCGCTGCTGATCATCCTGCTCTGCCTGATCGTGCGGGTGGTCGCCTTCGAGTACCGGCACAAGCGCTCCGGTGAACGCTGGCAGACCAACTGGGAGCACGTCCTCTTCTGGAGCTCCCTGCTGCCGGCCTTCCTGTGGGGTGTGGCCTTCGCCAACATCGTGCGCGGCGTGAAGATCGATGCGGACATGGAGTACGTCGGGAACTTCTTCGACCTGCTCAACCCGTACGCCCTGCTCGGCGGCCTGGTCACCCTCACTCTGTTCACTTTCCACGGCACGGTCTTCACCGCGCTCAAGACGGTCGGCGACATCCGGGTACGGGCACGGAAGCTGGCCCTGGTGCTGGGCGCCGTGACCGCCGTACTGGCGCTGGTCTTCCTGATCTGGACCCAGATCGAAAGCGGCGACGGTACGAGCCTGGTCGCGATGATCGTGGCGGCGCTCGCGCTGGTCGCGGCCATCGCCCTGATCGCGGCCGGACGCGAAGGCTGGTCGTTCGCCCTGTCGGGCGTGACCATCGCGGCCGCGGTCGCCATGCTCTTCCTGACGCTCTTCCCGAACGTCATGCCGTCCTCGCTGAACGAGGCCTGGAACCTCACGGTCACCAACGCCTCGTCCAGCCCGTACACACTGAAGATCATGACCTGGTGCGCGGGGATCGCGACTCCCGTGGTGCTGCTCTACCAGGGGTGGACGTACTGGGTATTCAGGAAGCGCATCGGTACGCAGCACATCGCCGCCGACGCACACTGAACCCGCCCGCTGAAGCGGTGCGCCGAGGTCCCGACCGTCCTGTAGTGGGGGATGTTTCACGTGAAACCGATCGACCCGCGTCTGCTCCGGTACGCCCGGGCCACCCGCTTCTTCCTCGGAGCGGTGGTGGTGCTCGGACTCGCAGGCGCGGGTCTGGTCGTCGCCCAGGCGATGTTCATCGCCGAGGTGGTGGTCGGGGCCTTCAAGGACGGGCTGGACTCCGGAGAGCTGCGCACGCCGTTGCTCCTGCTGGTGGCGGTCTCGGTCGGCCGGGCGCTGGTGGCCTGGCTGACCGAGCTCGCCGCCCACCGGGCGAGTGCGGCGGTCAAGTCGGAGCTGCGGGGCCGGCTGCTTGAGCGGGCGGCCGATCTGGGGCCCGGATGGCTCGACGGGCAGCGGACCGGTTCGCTGATCGCGCTGGCCACCCGGGGAGTCGACGCCCTGGACGACTACTTCTCGCGCTATCTCCCGCAGTTGGGGCTCGCGATCGTCGTCCCCGTGGCGGTACTGGCGCGGATCGTCACCGAGGACTGGGTGTCCGCGGCGATCATCGTGGTGACGCTGCCGCTGATCCCGCTCTTCATGATTCTGATCGGGTGGGCCACCCAGACCAGGATGGACAAACAGTGGAAGCTGCTGTCGCGGCTCTCCGGGCACTTCCTGGATGTGGTCGCCGGGCTGCCGACGCTGAAGGTGTTCGGCCGGGCCAAGGCGCAGGCCGAGTCGATCCGGGCCATCACCGGCGAGTACCGGCAGGCCACCATGAAGACGCTGCGGATCGCCTTCCTGTCCTCGTTCGCGCTGGAACTGCTGGCAACGCTCTCGGTGGCGCTGGTCGCGGTCACCATCGGTATGCGGCTCGTGCACGGTGACCTCGATCTGTACACCGGGCTGGTGATTCTGATCCTGGCTCCGGAGGCGTATCTGCCGCTGCGGCAGGTGGGGGCGCAGTATCACGCGGCGGCCGAGGGGCTTTCGGCCGCCGAGGAGATCTTCCAGGTTCTGGAGACCGGACTGCCGGAGGGCGGTTCCGGAGAGGTACCGGCAGCCGGTGGGCTGCGGATGGAGGGCGTGACCGTACGGCACCAGGGGCGTACGGCGGCCTCGTTGCAGTCGGCGTCGCTGGAGGTCGCGGAGAGCGAGACGGTTGCGGTCGTCGGGCCGAGCGGGGTCGGGAAGTCGACGCTGCTGAACGCACTGCTTGGCTTCGTGCCGCTGGCCGAGGGGCGGGTGCTGGTCGGTGGGGTCGATCTGGCGGGCGTCTCGATGGAGAAGTGGCGGGAGCAGGTGGCCTGGGTGCCGCAGCGACCGCATCTGTTCGCCGGGTCGGTCGCGGAGAACGTACGGCTGGCGCGGCCGGACGCTGACGACGCGGCGGTGCTGGAGGCGCTTGGGGACGCCGGAGCATACGACTTCGTGGCCGCGCTGCCGCAGGGCGTCGAGACGGCGCTCGGGGAGGACGGGGCCGGGATCTCTGCCGGGCAACGTCAGCGGCTGGCGCTGGCAAGGGCGTTCCTCGCTGACCGCCCGGTGCTGTTGCTCGATGAGCCGACGGCCTCGCTGGACGGGGAGACCGAGGCGGGAATCGTCGAGGCGGTACGGCGGCTCGCGGTGGGCCGGACCGTGGTGCTGGTGGTGCACAGGCCGGCGTTGCTGGCGGTGGCGGACCGCGTGGTGCGGTTGGGGGAGGTCGCGCCGGGGACGGGTTCGGGAACTTCCATGCCTGCGCCCCGAGTTGAGGGCGCGGCGCAGTCCGCTGCGCGCGAGGCCGATGTTTCACGTGAAACACCGGCGCCTGTTTCAGGTGAAACGCCGGCCCCTGTTTCACGTGAAACATCCGACGGGGTGCTGCGCCGCGTGCGGCGGGACGCGGGTGAGCAGCGTGGGCGGCTCGCTCTGGCGCTGCTGCTCGGGAGTCTGGCGCTGGGGTCGGCCGTGGGGCTGATGGCGGTGTCCGGGTGGCTGATCTCCCGGGCCTCCGAGCAGCCGCCGGTGCTCTATCTGATGATGGCGGTCACCGCGACCAGGGCCTTCGGTATCGGGCGGGCGGTGTTCCGGTACGCGGAGCGGCTGGTCTCGCACGATGCGGTGCTGCGGATGCTCGCCGATATGCGGGTGGCCGTCTACCGCCGGCTGGAGCGGATCGCACCTGCCGGGCTGCGGAGGACCCGGCGGGGGGATCTGTTGTCCCGGCTGGTGGCCGATGTGGATGCCTTGCAGGACTACTGGCTGCGGTGGGCGCTTCCGGTGGGGGCGGCTGTGGTGGTGGGTGTGGGTGCCGTTGGGTTCACCGGTTGGATGCTGCCGGAGGCCGGGGCGGTGCTGGCTGTGGGGCTGCTGCTGGCCGGGGTGGGGGTGCCGCTGGTGAGTGGTGCGGCCGCTCGGCGTGCGGAGCGGCAGTTGGCTCCGGCGCGGGGCGAGCTGGCGGTTCGGGTGGCCGATCTGCTCGGTGGAGTGGGTGAGTTGACGGTGGCCGGGGCGCTTCGGCGGCGTATCGCTGCCGTGCGGGAGGCGGATGCGGTGCTTACCGGGATCGCTTCGCGGGGTGCTTCGGCGACCGCGCTCGGGGGCGGACTCTCGGCGCTGGTGTGCGGGCTGACGGTGGTCGGGGCCGCGTGGGTCGGGGTGCAGGCGGTGGCGGACGGGCGGCTGGCCGGGGTGCAGCTGGCGGTGGTGGTGCTGACACCGCTGGCCGCGTTCGAGGCGGTGACCGGTCTGCCGCTGGCGGTGCAGTACCGGCAGCGGGTGCGGCGGAGTGCGGAGCGGGTGTACGAGGTGCTGGACGCGCCCGTTCCCGTTCAGGAACCGGAGACGCCCGGGCGGCTGCCCGAGGTGGTGTTCCCGGTGGAGGTACGCGGGCTCTGGGCGCGCTACGCCGGGCAGGAGCGGGACGCGCTGGCTGGGGTGGATCTGACCCTGGAGGCCGGGAAGCGGATCGCCGTTGTGGGGGCGAGCGGAGCGGGTAAGACCACCCTCGCGCAGGTGCTGCTGCGATTCCTGGATGCCAGGGACGGGACGTACACCCTCGGCGGGATCCCCGCCGAGTCGCTCGACGGGGACGATGTGCGGCGGGTCGTGGGCCTGTGTGCGCAGGACGCGCACCTCTTCGACAGCTCCGTACGGGAGAACCTCAAGCTGGCCAGGACCGGTGCGGACGATGCGGCGCTGCTGGAGGCGCTGGGCCGGGCGCGGCTGCGGGAGTGGGTCGAGGCGCTGTCGGAGGGGCTGGACACCCTGGTCGGTGAGCACGGGGCGCGACTCTCCGGCGGGCAGCGGCAGCGGCTCGCGCTGGCCAGGGCGCTGCTGGCCGACTTCCCCGTACTCGTACTGGACGAACCGGCCGAGCACCTTGACCTGGCGACGGCAGACGCTCTGACGGCCGATCTCCTCGCCGCCACCGAGGGCCGGACGACGGTGATGATCACGCACCGGCTGCAGGGGCTGGAGGCGGTTGACGAGGTGGTCGTGCTGGACGAGGGGCGCATCGTCCAGCGCGGGGGGTTCGCGGTGCTGGCCAGTGAGGACGGGGCGCTGCGGCGGATGCTGGAGCGGGAGAGGGCGGCGGAGCCGGTGGCGTGAGCCCGGACAAAAGGTGAGGGCGGAGCCGGTGCCGTAGCCCCGTGGCGGGAGATGGTGAACGAGGGCCGAACCGACCTCGTAAATGGGGCAAACGCCCGCTGGTCGACTTTCCCCTTTAAATAGGACTTACTAGTCTCAAGGGCATGTCAGCGCAGCAGGACCCGGCTCCCCACGACTCCCTCGATGCCGCTACCGAGGCCACCCGTAGCCTTCAGGGCCTCTCGACCGAGCTCACCGCGCGCGTCCCGCAGCTCCTCGAAGCCATGCGGTCCGTGGGCACCGGCCTCGAACTGCACACCACCCTGGACCGGATCTGCGAGACCGCCGCCGAGCTGGCCGGTGCCCGGTACGCGGCGATCGGTGTGGTCGACGAGGAGGGCGACGGGCTCTCCGACTTCGTGACGTACGGCGTGACCGTGGAGGAGGCGGCAGCCATCGGGCGGCTGCCGGCCGGGCACAAGGGGCTGCTCGGGGCGCTGATCGAGAACCCGGAGCCGGTGCGGCTCGCGGATCTCACGGCGGACTCCCGCTTTGTGGGCTTTCCGCCGAACCATCCCCCGATGCGGACCTTCCTGGGCGTACCGATAAGGGTGCAGGGTGAGATCTTCGGCAATCTCTATCTCGCGGAGAAGCGGGGTGGCGGCGAGTTCAACGACTACGACCTGCACATGCTGCGGGTGCTGGCCACCGAGGCCGGTATCGCCATCGGCAACGCCCGGCTGTACGAGGCCGCCCGCCAGCGGGAGCGGTGGATCGACGGGTCGGTGGCGGTGACCACCGCACTGCTGTCCGGCGGCGATGTGGACGACGCGCTCTCGGTGGTCGCCGAGCAAGCCAGGAGGCTCGCGGACGCGGTGGCGGGGATGGTGCTGCTGCCCGCCGAGGAGGGTGGTCTGGAGATCGCGGCGGTCTCCGCGGACCACTCCGGCGAGTCGCTGGGCAAGGTCGTACCGGCGGAGAGTCCGATCGTGGGGCTGTTGCTGAGCGGTGAATCGGTGTTCGTGAACGACTCCGCCACCGACCCGCGCATGATCACTAACATGTCCCAGCAGTACGGGCCGAGCATGCTGCTGCCGCTGCACAGCGGCGGCCGGGTGATGGGTGCGCTGGCCACCCCCCGGGCGCGGGGCGGCAAACCGTTCACCGAGGCCGAACGGACGCTGGCCACCCAGTTCGCCTCGCAGGCGGCGCTGGCGCTGATGATGGCCGAGTCGCAGCGCGACCGGGAGCGTCTCGCGGTCTACGAAGACCGTGACCGGATCGCCCGTGACCTGCACGATCTCGTCATTCAGCGGCTGTTCGCGACCGGGATGATGCTGGAGAGCGCGCAGCGCCGGTCGGTGGTGCCGGAGGTGCAATCGGGCGTCGGCAAGGCGGTCGACGAGCTGGACGTCACCATTCAGGAAATCCGCACGGCGATCTTCGCGCTTCAGCAGGGGCCCGCGGAGGCACCGTCCGGGCTGCGTACCCGGGTGCTGCGGGAGATCAACATGGCGGCGGTACCGCTGGGCTTCAAGCCCGCGCACCACTTCCTGGGCCCGGTGGACGCGCTGGTCGGCGAGCTGACCGGCAAGAACCTGATCGCGGCGCTGCGGGAGGCGCTGTCGAACGCCTTCCGGCACGCTTGTGCCTCACGGATCGAGGTCGTGGTGGACGCCACGGTGACCCTGGCGGACGGGCAGCGCGCGGTCCGGCTCACCGTCGCGGACGACGGGGTGGGCATCCCGGAGGGCGGCAGACGCAGTGGCCTGCGGAATCTGGGGCGCAGGGCGGAGGCGCTGGGTGGATCCAGTTCGTACGGGGCGGGGCTGGGCGAGGGCGGTGGGGGGACGACGGTGGTGTGGGAGGCGCCGCTTTAGGGGCTGGGCTGGGCTGGGCTGGGCTGGGCTGGGTCCACGGGGGCTGGGCGGGGTCCAAGGGGTGCCGCTTCTTGCGTGTTTGCGTTCCCATGGTTCGTGTTTGCGCTCCCACGGCGCATGTTCACGTTCCCACGACCCGTGGTGACGTCACCACGGGCCCTGTTTACGTCCCCACGACCCGGCTACTCCCGTACGTCCCCTGCTCCCCCGTACTCCCCCGCCAGGATGCGCTCGATGACGACCGCCACGCCGTCCTCGTTGTTCGCGACGGTACGGCCGGAAGCCGCGGCCACCACCGCCGGGTGGGCGTTGCCCATGGCGAACGAGCGGCCTGCCCAGGCCAGCATCTCGATGTCGTTGGGCATGTCCCCGAAGGCCACGACCTCTTCGGGGGCGATGCCGCGCTCGGCGCAGCAGCGGGCCAGGGTGCTCGCCTTGGAGACGCCCAGCGCACTGATCTCCAGGAGGGCGGTCGGGCTGGAGCGGGTGACCGAACCGAAGTCGCCGACGGTGGCCCGCGCCAGGTCCAGGAAGTCGTCCGGGGTGAGCGTGGTGTGGTGGGCGAGCAGCTTGATCACCGGATCGGCGCTGCCCGGGGTCTCCTCGTGCAGCAGGTCCTCGGCGGTTCCGATGCTCGCGGCCGGATCGAACTGGAAGGGCGGGTACGCCGGCTCGTAGTGGATGCCCGAGGTGAGTTCCACGGCGAAGGAGGTGCCGGGGGCGGCGGCGCGCAGTGCGGACACCACGGAGAGGGCGTCGGCGCGCTCCAGGGCGTGCACCCCGATCAGCTTGCCGTTCGCGTGCAGGTCGACGACAGCGGCGCCGTTCGCGCAGATGGCGAGGCCGTGGCCGTGCACATGGGCGCTGACCACGTCCATCCAGCGGGCCGGGCGGCCGGTCACGAAGAAGACCTCGATCCCGGCATCCTCGGCGGCGGCCAGGGCGGCGACGGTCCGATCGGAGACGGATTTGTCGTCGCGGAGCAGGGTGCCGTCCAGGTCGGTGGCGATCAGACGGGGCGCGACGGCTGCACCGGGGACCGCGCCGGGGGCCTCGGCGGGGACGGTGCCGGATGTTGCGGCCGGGCGGGGGCGAGGGGCGGTAGCTGAGGTCACTGCCTCATCTTCCCGCATCAAACGCACGGACGTGCGAAAGGGTGCACATCTGTGGAGCGGGGTGTTCCGGGTACCGGGAGTCCCCGTGGCAGGCCGGGGCGGACGGAATTACCTGGGGCATTGTCAGTACCCCCACCTACGATGTGAACCAATTCCGGGTCCTGCCCCGCGTGTTGCGGCCGGCGGCATGGGCCGGACGGCCGTCGCGATTCGTCAGGGGGGACCCAGCGATTCGTCCGAGCCCACGCAGCCACTCCCACGCGAGGTGATTCTTGGTGAACCCGAATTCGCAGTCCCGTACCCAGCCGGAAACCGAAGGCCCCGACCCCACGGTCAACACCTTCCAGGTCGACCTCCGGGGCCTCGTCGACCTGCTCTCCCACCACCTCTACTCCAGCCCTCGGGTGTACGTCCGAGAGCTCCTCCAGAATGCGGTGGACGCTTCCACCGCCCGGCGCGGCATCACCCCCGAAGCTCCCGTCCGCATCCGGCTGACCGCCACCTCCGAAGGCGCCGTCACCATCGAGGACAGCGGCATCGGCCTCACCTCCGACGAGGTGCACACCCTGCTCGCCACCATCGGCCGCAGCTCCAAGCGGGACGGCCTGGAGGGCGCCCGCCGCGAGTTCCTGGGCCAGTTCGGCATCGGGCTGCTCGCCTGCTTCGTGGTGGCCAGGCAGATCCGCGTCATATCCCGCTCGGCGCGCACCCCGGACGCGCCGCCCGTGGAGTGGCTGGCCACCGACGACGGGTCGTACACCGTACGTACGCTGCCCGACGACGCCCGCCGCGAGCCCGGTACCACCGTCCACCTGGAGCCGCGCCCCGGCGCCGAGGAATGGACGGAGGCCGGCCGCGTCGAGGAGCTGGCACGGGACTTCGGCTCGTTGCTGCCGTACGACGTCACCTTCGTCGGCCCGGACGGCGCCGAGCGTCCGGTCACCGACCGGCCGGCAGTCTGGGACCGCGACTACCCGACGCCGACCGCCCGTCGGGTCGCGCTGGCCGGGCACTGCGCCCAGACCTTCGGCTTCACCCCGCTCGACAGCATCGACCTGGACCTGCCGGTGGCCGGGGTACGAGGGGTGGCGTATGTCCTGCCGACCGCCACCAGCCCGGCCCACCACGCCGCCCACCGGGTCTACCTCAAGGGCATGCTGCTCACCGGCAAGGCGGACAACCTCCTCCCCGACTGGGCGTTCTTCGTTCGTGCCGTCCTCGACACCGACACCCTGCGGCCGACCGCGTCCCGGGAGAACCTCTACGACGACGAGACGCTCGCCGCCGTACGGGAGGCCCTGGGTGTGCGGGTACGGGAGTGGCTGGCGGAGCTGGCGGCGGGGGACCCGGAGCGGCTCGCCGGGTTCCTCGCGGTGCACCACCTGGGTGTGAAGTCCCTGGCCCGGCACGACGCCGAACTGCTGGAACTGATGCTGCCCTGGCTTCCGTTCGAGACCAGCGACGGGCGGCTCACGCTGGACGAGTTCGTCCGCAGCCACCGGGAGGTGCACCTCACACGCACCGTCGAGGAGTTCAGACAGGTCGCGCCGATCGCTGCCGCGCACGGGCTCGGAGTGGTCAACGGCGGCTATACCTACGACGCGGAACTGGTCGAGATGCTGCCGCGAATACGGGAAGGGGTGCAGGTCAGCGAGCTGGACGCCGGGGCGGTCACCGCGCACCTCGACCCGGTCGCACCCCAGCAGGAGCTGGCGCTCGCCTCCTTCCTGGCCACCGCCAGGGCCCGGCTCGACCCGCTCGGCTGCGACGTCGTACTGCGCGGATTCCAGCCGGTGACCCTGCCCGGGCTCTTCCTCGACGACCGGCAGGCCCGGCACGAGCGCGACCGGGCGGACGCGGAGGCGGGCGCGGACGACCTGTGGGCAGGCATCCTCGGAGCGCTGCGCGGCTCCGTGCCGCGTGCCCGGCTGGTGCTCAACCACAACAACCCCCTGGTCAGGAAGATCTCGGCGATACCTGACGCCGAACTGGCGGGCACAGCGGTCGAGTCGCTGTACGGGCAGGCGCTGCTGATGTCGCAGCGCCCGCTGCGGCCGGTGGACACCTCGCTGCTCAACCGGGCCTTCCTCGGGCTCCTGGAGTGGGCGACGCACCCGGTCAGCACCGGCCAGCAGAAGAAGGACACCAAGGAGGACGGCAAGTGAGCACCCCCGCGACCACGTCCCAGGAGATCCGGCAGGCGCTCTGGGAGAACCGCCAGTCCCCCAACGGACTCGCCCGTAACGCCCGCGCCGAGGAACTGCTCGCCGCCGCCGAGCAGTTGGGGGAGGCCGACCTGGTACGGCTCTCGCTGTTCAACCTCATCGACGCATACGAGTTCAGCACCGAGCGCGGCAAGCTGATCGTGCCCTTCGCCCGGCTGCTCCAGGAGTGGGACCGCGACCCGTCCGGCTTCGAGCAGTGGGACGTGCAGAGCCTGCACTGGCGGTTCAAGTGGGTCAGCACCGGGATGCTCGATCTGCCGGACATACCCCTGGCGTCGATCCGGCAGTGGCTGGAGGAGATGGGGCGCCGGTACGCCGTCGCCGGGTACAGCGTGCGGGCGGTGCGCCAGTCCGAGTACTACCTGGCGTACGAGATCGGCGACGAGGCGGCGGCCGACCGTGCGCTGGCGGCCTGGACCTCGGCCGAGCGCGACCAGATGAGTGACTGCCATGCCTGTGAGCTGAACGAGCAGGGCGGTTACTGGGCCCGGCAAGGTGCGGACGAGAAGGCCTTGGCGGCCTGGGCACCGGTGCTTGAGGGCGAGCACACCTGCGCGGAGGAGCCGCACCGGGTGCTCGCGGAGGCGCTGGTACCGCTGGTTCGGCTGGGACGGTACGACGAGGCGCGGACTTATCACCTGCGCGGATACCGGATGGCCAAGGGGAACGAGAGCCTGCTGCGCAGCGTCGGCCATCACATGGAGTTCTGCGCGCTGACCGGGAACGAGGCGCGGGGGCTGGAGGTTCTGGCCGAGCACGCGGGGCACCTCGGGCCGCTGAATGACTCGGATGCGCAGCTCGGTTTCGGTGGTGGCGCTCTGGTGCTGCTGGGGCGGCTCATGGAACTGGGGCACGGAGGGCTTCCTGCGGCCCCGTACCAGGGGGTCTCGCGTACGGTCGGCGAGCTGCACGGGATGCTGCTGGCCGAGGCGATGGCACTGACCGCCCGCTTCGATGTGCGTAACGGGAGCGGGGTCTGCTCGGAGCGGCTGGCCACCAGGCTCGGGCAGCGTCCGCTGGTGGAAGGGCTGCCGCTGGGGGTTCGGGCGGCGGTACTGGGCGATGTTTCACGTGAAACCTCGGTCCGGGTGGCGGGTGCTGGTTCGACCTCTGTTCCGGCTTCGGACCCGGTGGTTGCGGAGTCAGGTGGGGTGGCGGAACTGGTGGATAAGGCACGGGAATTGAGGTCGGTCGGGCATCCGGCGGGCGATGCGCTGTGGGACCGGATCGAGGTGCTGGTCGCGGAGGGCGGAGAGGAGACGGATCCGCTGCTGAGTGCCGAGCTGTTGGAGCACCGGGCGATCGGGATCGGGCGGGCCGGCGGGGAGCTGGTGGCGAACGGGACCGCACGGGAGCTGTTCGGGGCGGTGGTGGCCGCGTTCGGTGGTGCGGGTGAGCGGGGCAGAGCCGCGTTGAACGGGACCCGGGTCGCCGTCGCCGCCGCGCAGGAGGGGGCGCCGGACGAGGAGATACGGGCGGCGCTCGACGCGGCGGCGGTGCTGGCGGAAGAGATACCCGATGGCGACCCGCTGAAGGGGCGGCGGGTGGCGACGCTGGAGCTGACCCGGATCAAGCTGGAGGCGTTCGCTGCGCAGCGGGCCTACGCGCATGGACCGAGGGACGGGTCCGGCGACGGGACGGAGCACGGGCCCGGTCATGACGTGGAGGCCGAGGCGGGCTTCCTGGCCGCGATGGCGGACTTTGTCTCGCGATACGGGGCGGGTGGAGATGCCCTGGCCGGGGAGGGTGGAGAGGTTGCCCTGGCCGGGGCGGGTGCGGCAGGTGCCCTGGCCGGCGCGGTGTCCGACCTGCTCGCCGAGGCCGAGGAGGCGCTCGCGCAGGCGGCGTTGCAGGCTCAGGACTGGGACCGGGCCGAGGCCCTGCTGGACTCGGCCGCTCGGCGGAATCAGGACGCGGGCCGGCCGTGGAACGCGGTGGAGACCCTGAACCGGCTGGCCAGGCTGCGCATGATGCTCGGCCGGCTGCCCGAGGCGGAGGAGACGGCTCGTACCGCGCTCGACTGCGCGGCGGAGGTCACCGATGCCGATGAGCTGGGCGGAGTACGGCTGACATTGGCGGAGGCGCTCTACCGGCAGGACGGCAAGGAGCCCGAGGCGGCGACGTATGCGCTGGAGGCGGCGCACTGGTTCGATGCGGCGGGCGAGGGCGCGGGGGCTGGTGCCTATGCGCGGCTGATCCTGGCGCAGGCGTACGGCGAGAGCGGCCGCGAGGCGGAGGCGGCCGAGATCCTGGAGTCGGCGCTGCCCGACCTGCTGGAGCACGGCGAGGAGCACGCGGTCCGGGCCCGCGACGTACTCGGGCATCTGCTGCGGCAGGTCGGCGACGGCCGCGCGGCGGCGGAGCAGTATCTGCTGGCCGCCGAGCTGACCAAGGAGTGGCCGAACCCCTCGGCGCAGGCGCGGCTGGCGATGTTGGCGGGCGAGTGCCTGGCCGAGCAGGAGAGCCTGGCGGCCCAGGCCGAGCAGGCGTACGCACGGGCGGCCGAGTTGTGGCAGCAGGCGGGCGACGCCTTCGGGAGGGTGCGCGCGTTGCGGGCGCTGGCCTGGCTGGCGGCCGAGGAGGAGTACGACGACGAGGGCGAGCCGAGCGGCCAGGACATCGACCGGGCGCGTGAGTTGATGCAGCAGGCCCTTGCCGTACTCGACGGGGACGGCCCCGAGCACCGACTGGAGCGGGCCCGCACCTGGTCGCAGCAGGCGCAGATCTTCTACAACGCTTCCTCGGACGAGGACACACATGCGGCGGAGGCGGTCGCCCTGAACCTGCGAGCGTCCGAGGCACTGCGCGAGTTCGGCATCGCGGAACTGAACGAGCGGGCGGGCTGTGTGCTGCGGGCCGCTTGGACCGAGCAGGGTCTGGGCCGGTCGGACGAGGGGCGGGCGGTGCTCGCCGGCTTCGTGGTGGAGCTGAAGGGCTTGGCGGCGGAGTCGGAGGAGGCTGCGGGGGTGCTGGTCCAGATGGAGGAGCGGCTGGAGCAGTTCAGCTGAGGGGGTGGGAACGAGGGCGGGGGGACACGGCAGTCCCCCCGCCGGCGCTCACTTCAGCTGCGCGAGCCCTTCCCGGGCGATCGCCTCGAAGACCTTCTCGTCCGCCGCGAACTGAGTGTCCGCGATGGGCCAGTGCAGGACGAGTTCGTCGACGCCCAGCTCCGCATGGCGGCCCGCGAAGTCCACGAACGCGTCGAGGGACTCCAGCGGGCGGTCCGGGGTGAAGCCCGTCAGCAGGGTCTTGCCCAGTTCCTGGGGGTCCCGGCCGATCGCCTCGCAGGCCGTACCGAGCTTGCCGATCTGCCCCCGGATCGCTTCCAGGGACTGGTCGGGGGTGCCGTCGGCGAACAGCTTGGGGTCGCCGGTGGTGACCCAGGCCTGCCCGTGTCGCGCGGCCAGCTTCAGACCGCGCGGGCCGGTCGCCGCCACCGCGAAGGGCAGGCGCGGTCGCTGCACGCACCCGGGAATGTTCCGCACATCGCCCGCCGACCAGAACGAGCCCTCGTACGACACGGCGTCCTCGCTCAGCAGCCGGTCGAGGAGGGGCAGGAACTCGGCGAACCGGTCCGCCCGCTCGCGCGGTGTCCACGGCTCCGAGCCCTCCGGCACCAGGGCCGTGGCGTCGAAACCGCCCGCGCTACCGGCACCGATGCCCAGCGTGACGCGCCCGCCGCTGATGTCGTCGAGCGAGATCAGTTCCTTGGCGAGGGTCACCGGGTGGCGGAAGTTCGGTGAGGTGACCAGGGTGCCCAGCCGGAGGCTCTCGGTGGCGGACGCGGCGGCCGTCAGGGTCGGGAGCGCCCCGAACCAGGGACCCTCGCGGAACGGCACCCGCCAGGACAGGTGGTCGTAGGTGTACGCGGTGTGGAAGCCCAGCTCCTCGGCGCGCTGCCACACCTCCTTGCCGCCCTCGTGCCAACGGCGGATCGGCAGAATCACAGTGCTCAGACGCATGGGGCCGACTCTACGGGGCCGGTCTAACGGACGTGCTCACCCGCCGGTCATGCCCTCTCCGGACCCGTTCGGGAAGCGCAGGAACGCCACCGGCACATGTGCCGTGAGCCAGACCCCGTTGGCGCTGACCCGGAAGACGTGCCCGGCGCGGTGCATCGCCCCGGAGTCCACGGAGAGGATCACCGGGCGGCCCCGCCTGGCCCCGACCCGGGTGGCGGTCTCACGGTCGGGCGACAGGTGGACGTCGTGCCGGTTCATCGGGCGCAGCCCCTCGGCGCGGATCGCGGTCATGGCGCGGGGGTGGGTTCCGTGGAAGAGGTACGCCGGTGGCTCGGCCGGCGGCAGCGCGAGGTCGACGTCGACCGAGTGACCCTGACTGGCGCGGATCAGGGCGCTCTGTCGGGGGCCGTCGTCCCGTATCGCGAAGCGTTTCTTGTCGTTGGTGGCGACGACGTGGTCGAGCTCCTCACGGGTGAAGCGGAAGCCGTGCTCCCCGGCGGCCCGGATCAGGGCGTCGACAGCCACCCAGCCGTTCTCGTCGAGGGTGAGGCCAATGCGCTCGGGTTGATGTCGCAGGTGCTTCGAGAGGTATTTCGACACCTTCACTACGCGGTGTTCATTCATCTCCGCAGGGTCCCGAAATCGGACGTTGCGCGCATCCGAATTCTTCTGCACGGCAAGGCAGTTCACCGTCATCCACAGCCAAGGACCCTTTTCCACAGCGTAAATGAAGGATCTGTGGATAACTCGCGCCTGATTTAGGCTAGTTAGTCAACTTTATTACGATTAGGTTGTGTTGGGGTCAGGGCATCCAAGGCACGTGCCTGCACCTCTCGTTCGGTGGCCGCCGTTACGAACGCCGACACGTTCTCTGCCCCAACCAGCGCCTGAACGGCGGCGATCGTTCCTTGTGGCAACGCGAGCAACTCAACGTCGGACGCCGAAGCTGCCGAAGTCCGTGTCCGCTCCTGCGGCTCCGGGGGGACAGCCTTCACGGGGCCTTGTCCACCGACTGCCCCCAGATGCTCCTGTAGGTGCCGGGTTGCGAACAGTCGCATGGCTCGCGCCAATTCCGCGTCCACACTCTGCTGGGCAAGCGGCCGCAGTCGCCGTACCAGCGCAGCCGCCTCTGCCGCGTCCGCGTCCGTCGGTGGCCGGTGCTCCAGATAGCGGGCGAAGACATGCTCGGTGGTGAACTCCAGAAATCTGGCCGCGATGTGCTCGACCTGGCCCCGCAGTTCCCACAGATGTCCAGAGATCGCCCTCAGCGGCACCCCGGCCGCATACAGTTCGGCGGCCACCGCCAGCTCCTGCGGCGACGGCACCAGGAACTCGTCGTCCCGGCCCGGAACTCTTTCCAGTACGCCAAGTTCGACGGCGTCCGCCACCGCCGAGTCGTCCGGCCGCCCCCCGAAGCGCTCGTCCAGCTCGGCCCGCGAGATCCGTCCGGCCTCCTCGTCCGTCCACGGCCCGCCCACTTCGGCCACCAGGCCGAGCACCCCGCCGAGCCCCCGGCCGGCGTCCCACGCCTCCAGCAACTCCTTGATGCTGGCCAGTGTGTAGCCGCGTTCCAGCAGGTCGGCGATCTGGCGCAGCCGGGCCAGGTGCGCATCGCCGTACACGTTGGCCCGGCCGCGTCGCTCCGGCTTGGGGAGCAGCCCGCGGTCCTGGTAAGCGCGGATCGTACGGACCGTGGCTCCACTGAGATGCGCCAGATCCTCGATCCGGTACTCCGGATCCGCTTGCCGCGAGACCGCTTGCCGCGAGTCCAACGGCCGTGAATCCGACGGCTGTGTGTCCCTCTGCCGCGAGACCACCTGCCGGGCGTCCCCGTGTCCACCGGACATGACCACTCCCTCTCACCGGCTCAGGGCCGTAGCGCCGCCCGCCCCACCGCCCCCGCCGCGGTACGCGCCGCGGGCGAGGTCGCCAGGTACTCCACCGCCCTGCGCAGCGAGCCTTCCTGCGAGGGATGGTACGACCGCTTGAAGTAGCGGGGTATCGCCGCACCCAGCTCGCGCCAGGTGGGCAACAGCCCCTTCGTGACCGCCTTGTTGTGCTCGCGAAGTGAGTAGCGGAGCCGGCCCGCGAGCTGTGGATCGTGCCGTATCAGGTACGAGGCGCCCCAGCCCCACAGCCAGAGCATCACCGGCGCGACGACGACCATGCCCTCGACCCTGCGGGCGTACCGGGGCAGACCCTCGCCGCCGCAGTGCTGGTACATGTCGAAGGCAACCGCCCGGTGTTCGACCTCCTCCGCCCCGTGCCAGCGCAGCAGATCCAGCATCACCGCATCCGGGTCCGCCCGGTCCAACCCCTCCGCGCGCAGTACCCAGTCGCCCAGCACCGCCGTGAACTGCTCGATCGCGGCGACCACGGCCAGCCGGAAACGCAGCCACTCCTGGTCCGGCAGCGGCAAACCGAACGGCGGGACCTCACCGAGGAGCTTCTCGAAGAGGAAGTCGACGTGGCGGGTGTACGCCGCGGTGTCCAGGTCCTGGTCCGACAGGTGGTCCAGGACGTAGCTGTGCTGGACGCTGTGTGTGGCCTCCTGCCCCATGAACCCCTTCACCTGCTTGAGCAGTTCTGGGTCATCGACCAGCGGCAGGGCCTCCTTGAAGACCCGTACGAACCACCGCTCACCGGCCGGCAGCAGCAGGTGCAGCACATTGATCACATGGGTCGCGGTCGGCTCGCCGGGTATCCAGTGCAGCGGCGTTTCGTGCCAGTCGAAGGAGACCCGACGGGGCGCGATGACGTACCCCTGCTCGTACTCCGCCCCGCCCGCTTCGCTCACCTCGTCCTCCGTCCCGCTCACAACGGCGGCTCCATCCGTGCGAGCGCCCGCAGCGCCTTCGGCGTGAACCGGGACATCAGGTGGGCGCCGCGTGCCTCCGGCGTCACCGGCACCACCGCCTGGTTCTTCACCACGGCGCGCAGGATCGCGTCGGCGACCTTCTCCGGCGGGTAGTTTCGCAGCCCGTACAGCCGCGAGGACCGCTTCTGCCGCCGCTTCTCCTCCTCCTCGGTCACCCCGGTGAAGCGCGAGGTGGCGGTGATGTTGGTGTTGACCAGACCGGGGCAGATGGCGCTGACACCAATGCCTTGACCGGCCAGTTCGGCGCGCAGGCACTCACTGAGCATCAGCACCGCGGCCTTGGTGGTGCTGTATGCCGACAGAGCCCGCGACGGCTGGAACGCGGCGGCCGAAGCGGTGTTGACGATGTGCCCGCCCTGCCCACGCTCGGCCATTTGCCTGCCGAAGGTGCGACAGCCGTGGACGACGCCCCACAGATTGACGTCGAGGACCTTCTTCCAGTCCTCCACCGAGGTGTTCATGAAGGAACCGGCCATGCCTATCCCGGCGTTGTTGACCAGCACATCCACGATGCCGTAGTCGGCGGCGACCTTCTCCGCCAGCTTCTCCATCGCCTGCGCGTCACTGACGTCGACGACCTCGGCCCAGGCGTCCGGCGCCCCGATCAACCGCGCCAGTTCGGCGGTCCGCGAGGCCCCCTCCGCGTCCCGGTCCACGGCCACGACCCGCGCCCCCGCCTCGGCGAACGCGAAGGCGGTGGCCCGCCCGATCCCACTGGCCGCCCCGGTCACCAGTACCAGCTGCCCACCGAACCGGTCCGCGTACTTGCCCTTGGCCGCCGAGGCGCGCGGCGCCACCCCGGCAGCGCTGTCCTCGTTCGCCCTCACGAACTCGGTGATCCAGGCGGCCAGTTGGTCCGGCCGGGTGCGGGGCACCCAGTGCTTTGCGGGGAGGGAGCGACGTACCAACTGGGGAGCCCAGTGCTCCAGATCGTCGTACAGCCGCTCCGAAAGGAAGATGTCCCCGGTCGGAGTGATCAGCTGCACGGGCACGTGGGCATAGGCGTCGGCGCGCGGCCTGCGCAGCCTGGCCCGGACGTTGTCGCGGTAGAGCCAGGCACCGCGTGCGGCGTCCTGCGGAAGGGAAGCGGTCGGGTAGCCGCCGGCCGGGATCTTCTCCATCCGCTCCAGGACCTTGGGCCACCGCTTGCCGAGCGGTCCGCGCCAGGCCAGCTCCGGCAGCACGGGGGTGTGCAGCATGTACACGTACCAGGACTTGGCGCCCTGACCGAGCAGTTGGGCCGTACGCCGCGGGGTCGGCCGGGACATCCGCTTCTTGATCCAGTGGCCGAAGTGGTCGAGGGAGGGCCCCGACATCGAGGTGAACGAGGCGATCCGCCCCTCGGTGCGCTCCACCGTGGCGAACTCCCAGCCCTGCACCGAACCCCAGTCGTGCCCCACCAGGTGCACCGGCCGGTCCGGACTGACCGCGTCCGCCACCGCCAGGAAGTCGTCGGTCAGCTTCTCCAGCGTGAACCCGCCGCGCAACGGTTTGGGCGCGGACGACCTGCCGTGCCCGCGGACGTCGTACAGCACGACGTGGAAGCGCTCGGCCAGCCGTGCCGCGACCTCGGACCAGACCTCCTTGCTGTCCGGATAGCCGTGCACCAGCAGTACGGTCGGCTGCTCAGCATCACCCAGCTCGGCGATACACAGCTCGATCCCGCCGGTCCGCACCCTGCGCTCGCGCGCGCCCTCGATCATCACCCTCATGCCGCCTTCTCCTCGGCCCAGCGCCGCACGTGCGGCAGGTCGTCGTCCAGCCAGAACGCGCTCTGCTCGGGGTCCTTGGAGTCGGTGACCACCAGGATCTCCTCGAACTTCGCGCCCGTACCCCTGAATCCGAGGTGCGGTTCCACCGCCCACAGGCCCGGCTGCGGCGGATGGTCGGAGAACCGGTACGGGCTCCACAGTGGCGACCACCCGTCCCGGTGGCCGTGCAGGGCATCCGAGGCCAGCCCTTTCAAGGACTGCGTCCCGAACCCGAACACCTGCGGTGACCAGGCCCGTTCCTTCACCCTGTCGATCTTGTGGGCGATCACGCCGAAGGGATAGGCGCGGTGCCGGTTGGCGTACCCCTGGCGCGCCATGAGCCGCTCCACGCTCTCGTAGATGTCCCTGAGCGCCCGCCGCTCGCGTACCTCGGTGAGGATCAGCGAGCGGTGCGCCTCCAGATCGGCCAGCAGCCTGTCGTGCACCGGGTTGAGCCCCAGGCAGCCCGAGTAGCCGATGTCCGCCGTGAAGCCCTTGTAGACGGGTGCCATGTCGAGGACGAACGGCATCCCCGCCTCAAGCCGCCGGTTCGTCGGGAAGAACTGCAGAGGTATCCGGAAGTTGGTGAAGGCCGTACGGTCCCCGAACCACGCGAAGGGCAGATGGAACCAGTCGCGCACCCCGCGCTCCCGCAGCCACACCCGCTGCATCCGGGCCGCCTCGCGCTCGGTCACCCCCGGCTTGAGCTGGGCGGCGACCGCCTCGGCGCACTCGTACGCCAGTCGCTGCACCTCTCTGAACCCCCGCAGTTCCGCGGAGAGTTCGGGCCTCATTGCTGAGGCCGACGCTGCTGAGCCCATCACTGCTGAGGCCATGCCACCCGTCCGTCCCGTGTAGCGGTACGCGTCCGTAACTTGACACTGATGAATGTGACAATGCTCGGCGGCTGCGTCAAGGGGTGTGCATAAGACCCTGTGGATAACCCCGCTTAATCCACCCGAGTCTCCGCCCACGGGTCCAGAAGAAGATCGTTGGTCAACCCCAAGTACGGCTCTCCCCTACGGGCTCGTACAACCAGAGGGGGAGGCCGGAACCACCGTCTGGGTTGAGGTCAAATGTGGGCTGCGCCACTACCGTCGAGGTGTGACTGTGATCGCTACCGAAAGCCTCAGCAAGCGGTTCCCCCGGGTGACCGCGCTTGACCGGCTCTCCCTGGACATCGGGCCCGGCGTAACCGGCCTGGTGGGTGCCAACGGAGCCGGCAAGTCCACCTTGATCAAAATCCTGCTCGGTCTGTCCCCCGCCACGGAAGGCAGGGCCGCGGTGCTCGGCCTCGACGTCGCCACCAGCGGCGGCGAGATCCGTGAGCGCGTCGGATACATGCCCGAGCACGACTGCCTGCCGCCGGACGTCTCGGCCACCGAGTTCGTCGTCCACATGGCGCGGATGTCCGGACTTCCCGCCACGGCCGCCCGCGAGCGGACCGCCGACACGCTGCGCCACGTGGGCCTGTACGAGGAGCGCTACCGCCCCATCGGCGGCTACTCGACCGGTATGAAGCAGCGCGTGAAGCTGGCCCAGGCGCTGGTCCACGACCCGAAGCTGGTCCTCCTCGACGAGCCGACCAACGGCCTCGACCCGGTCGGCCGCGACGAGATGCTGAGCCTGATCCGCCGCGTCTACACCGACTTCGGGATCTCCGTCCTGGTCACCTCGCACCTCCTGGGCGAGCTGGAGCGCACCTGCGACCACGTCGTCGTCATCGACGGTGGCGCGCTGCTGCGGTCCAGTTCGACCAGTGACTTCACCCAGACCACCACGACCCTCGCGGTCGAGGTCACCGACACCGACACCTACCCCGACGGCACGCAGGCGCTGCGCGAGGCGCTCACCACGGCCGGAGTGAAACTGCACGCGGCGGAGGAGCAGGGTCTGCCCGGCGCGGGCCACGTGCTGCTCGTCGAGGGCGAGGGTGAAGCGACGTACGACCTGGTCAGGGACACCGTCGCGGACCTGGGTCTCGGCCTCGTCCGGATGGAACAGCGGCGCCACCACATCGCCGAGGTCTTCCACACGGACCAGCAGGCGCAACGGGAGCAGCAGACGCACCAGGAAACGCAGCCGCACCAGTCGTCCGAGAAGCAACAGCAGTCTGAGATGCAACAGCAGTCCGAGAAGCGACAGCAGCCCCAGCCGACCGAATTGGCGCAGCAGAAGGGAGGCGGCCACGATGGCAACTGATCTCACCCCGCCGGGCGCCGACCCGACCCGCATTCACAACATCGGGTACCGCGGATACGACGGCCCCCGGCTCGGTCGGTCCTACGCCCGCCGCTCCCTCTTCTCGCAGTCCCTGCGCGGCGCGTTCGGCCTCGGCCGCAGCGCCAAGTCCAAGGTCCTGCCGATGATCCTCTTCGCGGTGATGTGCCTGCCCGCGGGCATCATCGTCGCGGTCGCCGTCGCTACCAAGATGAAGGACCTCCCGCTCGAATACACCCGGTACGCGATCGTCACCCAGGCGATCATCGGGCTGTTCCTCGCCGCGCAGGCCCCTCAGTCCGTCTCCCGCGACCTGCGCTTCAAGACCGTTCCGCTGTACTTCTCGCGCCCCATCGAGCGCGCCGACTACGTGCTCGCGAAGTACGCCGCCATGGCTTCCGCGCTCTTCATCCTGACCGCCGTACCGGTGGTGATCCTGTACGTCGGTTCGCTGCTTGCGGAACTCGACTTCGCGACCCAGACCAAGGGCTTCGCGCAGGGGATGGTGTCCGTGGCGCTGCTTTCCGTCCTGTTCGCCGGCATCGGCCTGGTGATGGCCGCACTGACACCCCGCCGCGGCTTCGGAGTCGCCGCCGTAATCGCCGTACTGACCATTTCCTACGGTGCGGTCTCCACCGTCCAGGCGATCGCCTGGGACCAGGGCTCCACCGGCGTGATCTCCTGGCTGGGCCTCTTCTCGCCGATCACCCTCATCGACGGCGTACAGACCGCGTTCCTCGGCGCGACCTCCGCCTTCCCGGGCGAGTTCGGTCCTTCCGCCGGCGCGGGAGTGGTCTATCTGCTGGTCGTCCTCGCGCTGATCGCCGGTTCGTACGCCGTACTGATGCGCCGCTACCGGAAGGTCGGGCTGTGACCACGATCGACATCACCAAGGCCTCCCGCTGGTTCGGGAACGTGGTCGCCGTCAACGACGTCACCATGTCCATCGGCCCCGGCGTGACCGGCCTGCTCGGCCCCAACGGCGCCGGAAAGTCCACCCTGATCAACATGATGGGCGGCTTCCTCGCCCCTTCCAACGGCACCGTCACCCTCGACGGCAAGCCGATCTGGCGCAACGAGAGCATCTACAAGGAGGTCGGCGTCGTCCCCGAGCGGGAGGCGATGTACGACTTCCTCACCGGCCGCGAGTTCGTCGTCGCCAACGCCGAGTTGCACGGACTCGACGCCAAGTCGGCGCAGGTCGCGCTGGCCACGGTCGAGATGGAGTACGCACAGGACCGCAAGATCGCGACGTACAGCAAGGGCATGCGCCAGCGCGTGAAGATGGCCTCCGCGCTGGTCCACAACCCGTCGGTACTGCTGCTCGACGAGCCGTTCAACGGCATGGACCCGCGCCAGCGCATGCAACTGATGGACCTGCTGCGACGGATGGGATCAGAGGGACGCACTGTGCTCTTCTCCTCGCACATCCTGGAGGAGGTCGAGCAGCTCGCCTCGCACATCGAGGTGATCGTCGCGGGCAGGCACGCGGCCTCCGGCGACTTCCGCAAGATCCGCCGGCTGATGACGGACCGCCCGCACCGCTATCTCGTACGCTCCAGCGACGACCGGGCGCTGGCCGCCGCGCTGATCGCCGACGCCTCCACCGCCGGTATCGAACTGGACTACACGGAGCGCGCGTTGCGGATCCAGGCCATCGACTTCGGCCGCTTCACCGAGCTGCTCCCGAAGGTCGCCCGCGAGCACGGCATCCGCCTGCTCACGGTGCAGCCCTCCGACGAGTCCCTCGAATCGGTCTTCTCCTACCTCGTCACGGCCTGAAAGGAGCTTGCTGCGATGTACGAACCCACAGTCGCCCGGCTCACCTACCGGGCCCTCCTCGGCCGCCGCCGCGCCGCCATCCTCTTCGTACTGCCCGCCCTGCTCATCGTCATCGCGATCGCGGTACGGCTGCTGGCGGGAGTCGACGACAGCGTCGCCAACGGTGTGCTCGGCGGATTCGCGCTGGCCACAATGGTGCCGCTGATCGGCGTCATCGCCGGTACGGGCGCGATCGGACCGGAGATCGACGACGGCTCGATCGTCTATCTGCTGGCCAAGCCGGTGAAGCGGCCCACGATCATCTTCACCAAGCTGATCGTCGCCATCGGCGTGACCATGGCCTTCTCCGCGATTCCGACGCTGATCGCGGGACTCATCCTGAACGGCAACGGCGGCCAGATCGCCGTGGCGTACACGGTCGCGGCGCTGGTCGCCTCGATCGCGTACAGCGCACTGTTCCTGCTCCTCGGCACGATCTCCCGGCACGCGGTGGTCTTCGGGCTGGTGTACGCGCTGGTGTGGGAGACCCTCTTCGGCAGCCTGGTGCCGGGAGCGCGGAACCTGAGCGTCCAGCAGTGGTCGCTCGCGCTGGCCGAGAAGATCGGGGCGCCGGGGGCCATCAACGCGGAGGTGGGGCTGCCGATGGCGGCGATCCTGCTGGTCGCGGTGACGGGTCTGGCGACCTGGTATGCGGGGCAGAAGCTGCGATCGCTCACTCTTGCGGGTGATGAATAGCCGTTCGCGGCTTTCGCGGGAACAAGGGGCGCCCCCGGTTCGTATTTCCTGTACGAACCGGGGGCGCCCTCGGTTCGACCAACGGACTCCGAGTCCACGGACCTTGACACCTGCACAGTGGAACAGACCGCCCAGGTCGGCCACTTGGAGCAGCAGTTTCTCCGTCAGACCTTCCGGTCCCGGGCCGCGAAGAGGCCCACCACCAGCGCTGCCGCGCACACGCCCAGCATCAGGGCGATCGGCACCGTCCAGCTGCCGGTCGTCTGGTACACGGCCCCCGCTGCCAACGGGCCCACCGCGGCCAGCAGATAGCCGATCGTCTGCGCCATCCCGGAGAGCCGGGCTGCCGTCACCGCATCGCCGGATCGCAGCACGATCAGTGTCAGCGCAAGGCCCACGGCACCGCCCTGTCCGATGCCGAGAATCCCCGACCACAGCCAGGCTCCGGACGCCGGGGCGACCATCAGGCCGACATAGCCGGCCGCGACCAGAGAGGTGACCAGAACGATCAGCGGACGCTGACTGCGCATCCGCCCTGCCAGCAGCGGCACCGCGAACGCGCCCGCGACCTGGATCAGGTTGTTGAAGGCGAAGATCACGCCGGCCGTGGAGCGGCTCATCCCGTGATCCGTGAAGATCGTCGGCATCCAGGCGATCAGGACGTACGACCACAGCGATTGCAGGCCCATGAAGAGGGTGACCTGCCAGGCCAGCTTGGAGCGCCAAACGCTCTTGGGGGCGGCCTGGGCGGCCTGGGCGGTCGCGGCCGGCACGATGCGGTGCTCGTGTCCGGTACGCCCACGGGCGATCAGCACCTGCGGCAGCCAGGCCAGCGCCGCCACGGCCGCCAGCAGCGACCAGAACGCCATCGACGCTTCCCAGCTGTCGCCGAACGCCTTCTCCAACGGCACGGAGGTGGCGGCCACGATGGTGGCTCCCGCGATCATCGAGCCGGTGTAGACCGAGGTCATCGACGCGGCCCGGTCAGGGAAGTCCCGCTTGATCAGACCCGGCATCAGCACATTGAGGAGGGATATCGCGACACCGATCAGCACACCGCCGCCGTACAGCGCGAGGGTGGCGGGCGCGACCCGCACCAGGATGCCCGCCCCGAGCAGCAACAGGGCGGCGAACAAAACCCGTTCGGTACCGAAGCGGCGGCCGAGCCACGGGGCGACCATCGCGCCGACACCGAGGAAGAGCACCGGCACGGACGTCACCAGGCTGGTCGCCGTCGACGACAGGCCGAAGCTGTCGCTGATCTCACCGACCAGCGGGGACACGCTGGCCAGTGCGGCCCGCATGTTGAGGGAGGCCAGCACGATGCCGACCATCAGCAGCACCGGATGCGCCAACAACGCCCGCCGGGCGGCGACCCCTTGGGGGGTGGGGCGGACGTCGGCTTCGGCGTCCAGCAGGAGTTGGTCGGCTTCCGGGCGTGACAAGGCAGGCACCTTTCGAAGTGAGGGGGGAGAGTGCAGGGGATGTAAACCGGGTGGTGAGTGGGGTGTGAACCGGGTCGTACGGGTGGGAAGTTGAGGGGGCGGCCGAGGGGGCGCCGGGATCAGCGGCCGACGAGGGCGCGGATCACGTCGATCGGAACCTGGAGGAGAGCCCGGGCGGCCTGTTCCGCCGCATCCGGATCGCCGCTCTCGACGGCGTCGACCAGGGCGCAGTGCGCGACCAGGTCGATGGGCGGCATCTCGTGGTCGCCGAGCGAGGTCACCAGGGACTCGTGCACCTGGGCGGAGAAGAACCGGTAGACCTCGGTGTACGCCGTGTTGTGGGTGGCCTCCACGATGCCGCGGTGGAAGACGATGTCGGCGTCGGCAGCCCGGTCGCCCTGCTCGTGCAGTGCGTCGAGCGCCGCCCGCAGCGCCCGCAGATCGTCCTCGTCCCGGCGTACGGCGGCCAGCCGGGCGGCCTCCGCCTCCAGGGCCACTCGCAGCTCCAGTACGTCCAGGGTGTCGGCGTGCTGCATGCCGCGCAGTACGGCGGAGGGGTCGGCGGTCGAGCGGACGAAGGTGCCGTTCCCCTGGCGGGACTCCAGGAGCCCGGCGTGCACCAAAACCCGTACCGCCTCGCGCACGGTGTTGCGGCCGACGCCGAGCTGTTCGGCCAGGACGTGCTCGGTGGGGATGCGGTCGCCCACGGACCACTCGCCGCCGGTGAGCTGGTCGCGGAGTTGCTCCACGACGGTGTCCACGAGGGACTTCCGCCCTGCTGCCTGAAGTGCCATCTCCGTCGGCCCCGTTTCCTTATTCGCCCGGTTGCCCAGTCATCCTACAACTGAAATGAAGATGAATGTAACCGCCCCCTAAATGAGAGGTGGGGGGGGGGGGGGGGGGGGGGGGGGGGGGGCGGCGGGCGGCCCCCGCGCGGGGGCGCCCGCGGTGTGGGGGTTGGGGTGTGGGGGGGGGGGGGGGGGGGTGGGCGGTGGGGTCGTGGTCCCCCCGCCCCGGCCCCCCCCCCCGCCGCGCGCCGCCCCCCCCCCCCCCCCCCCCCCCCCCCCCCCCCCCCCCCCCACCTGGCCCACGGTCCGGGGCCTGAGCTGGCCCACGGTGCGGGGCCTCAGCGCTTGAGCAGGTTCTCCAGGACCACGGCGATGCCGTCGTCCTCGTTGGAGGCGGTGATCTCGTTCGCGACGGCCTTCAGGGCGTCGTGCGCGTTGGCCATCGCGACGCCGTGGCCGGCCCAGCCGAACATCGGGATGTCGTTCGGCATGTCACCGAAGGCGATCGTCTCCGCGGCCTTCACCTTCAGCCGCCGGGCCGCGAGCGACAGGCCGGTGGCCTTGCTCAGGCCCAGCGGAAGGAGTTCCACCACGCCCTCGCCGGCCATCACCACGTCCACCAGGTTCCCGACCGTCTGCCGGGCGACCTTGGCGAGGTCGTCGTCGGAGAGCCCCGGGTGCTGGATGTACATCTTGGTCAGCGGCTCCGCCCACACCTCGGCGGGGTCGGTGAACGGGACGTACGGCAGCGGGCCTTCCTGCACCCGGTAGCCGGGCCCGATCAGCACCGCACCGTCTATCCCGTCGCGGCTGGCGGCCAGCGCCAGCGGGCCGATCTCCGCCTCGATCTTGGCCAGTGCGAGCCCGGCGAGCTGCCGGTCCAGCGTGACCGAGGTCAGCAGTCGCTGTTCGCCCGCGTGGTAGACCTGCGCGCCCTGTCCGCACACCGCGAGGCCCTCGTACCCGAGGTCCTCGAAGATGTGCTTCGTCCAGGCCACGGACCGGCCGGTCACCACGATGTGGGCCGCGCCCGCCTCGGTGGCCGCGACGAGCGCGTCGCGGGTGCGCTGCGAGACCGTCTCGTCGGCGCGCAGCAGCGTGCCGTCGAGATCGGTCGCGACCAGCTTGTACGGGAACGGAGCCGGGGCGCCGTCCGGGAGGAGCGTGCTCACTTGGCGATCGGCTCCAGGACCTCGCGACCGCCCAGGTACGGACGGAGCATCTCGGGCACCCGCACCGAACCGTCGGGCAGCTGGTGGTTCTCCAGGATCGCCACGATGGTGCGCGGCACCGCGCACAGCGTGCCGTTCAGGGTGGCGAGCGGCTGGACCTTCTTGCCGTCGCGCATCCGGATCGACAGCCGCCGGGCCTGGAAGCCCTCGCAGTTGGACGCCGAGGTCAGCTCGCGGTACTTGCCCTGGGTGGGGATCCACGCCTCGCAGTCGAACTTCCGGGTGGCAGAGGCCCCGAGGTCACCGGTCGCCACGTCGATCACCTGGAACGGCAGCTCCAGCGCGGTCAGCCACTGCTTCTCCCACTCCAGCAGGCGCAGCAGCTCGGCCTCGGTGTCCTCCGGGTTCACGTAGGAGAACATCTCGACCTTGTCGAACTGGTGCACCCGGAAGATGCCGCGGGTGTCCTTGCCGTACGTCCCGGCCTCGCGGCGGAAGCACGGCGAGAAGCCGGCGTACCGCAGCGGCAGCTTGTCCGCGTCGATGATCTCGTCCATGTGGTACGCGGCGAGCGGGACCTCGGAGGTGCCGACCAGGTAGTAGTCGTCCTTCTCCAGGTGGTACACGTTCTCCGCGGCCTGGCCGAGGAAGCCGGTGCCCTCCATCGCGCGCGGGCGGACCAGCGCGGGGGTGAGCATCGGGATGAAGCCGGCCTCGGTGGCCTGGGCGATCGCCGCGTTGACCAGGGCCAGCTCCAGGAGCGCGCCGATGCCGGTCAGGTAGTAGAAGCGCGAGCCCGAGACCTTGGCGCCGCGTTCGACGTCGATGGCGCCGAGCGCCTCGCCGAGCTCCAGGTGGTCCTTGGGCTCGAAGCCCTCGGCGGCGAAGTCGCGGATGGTGCCGAGCGTCTCGCGGACGACGAAGTCCTCCTCGCCACCGACCGGCACGTCCGCATGGACGATGTTGCCGATCTGGAGGAGCAGGCGCTGGGCCTCTTCGGCCGCCTCGTTCTGCTGGGCGTCCGCGGCCTTCACGGCGGCGGAGAGCTCGCCGGTGCGCTTCAGCAGCTCGGCCTTCTCGTCACCGGAGGCCTTGGGGATGAGCTTGCCGAGCGTCTTCTGCTCGTTGCGGAGCTCGTCGAAGCTGACGGCGGACGACCTGCGCCGCTCGTCGGCGGAGAGCAGGGCGTCGACGAGGGCGACGTCCTCTCCACGGGCGCGCTGGGAGGCGCGAACACGGTCGGGGTCCTCACGGAGCAGGCGAAGGTCAATCACCCCACCAGGCTACCGGGCGGCGCTTCCAGCGTTCGACCTGATATTGCTGGCCACTCCATTTTGGGCCTATTGCCGGAATTGGGAATACGGGGCGAAGGGTGGGCCGAGGGGTTCGGCGGAGCCCTTCGCGTCGTCAAGGAAACGGGCTTAATACCCCGGAACGGGGCAGTGCGGTGGCGGCGCCTTGACTCTTCTCCCTTGCGTGAGGCGGGAGTTGGGTCTCCTTTTCCACAGGGTTCGGGGGTTCGGGAAAGTTATCCACAGGGTGTGCGAAAGAACTGTGGATGCCGGAATGGATCATTCCGAAAGGTGCATGTAGGGCGAAGGATTCTCATGCCAAACTCGCTCCACGCGCTCGTTCGAGTGGGAATTGCTCACCCCAAAGAGTTGATCAGGGTGATTGGGGTGACACGACAGGACCTGTCGGCCTGTGGAGGGATGAGGGGTCACTAGGCCGATTTGTCGACCATGTCGCGTTACGTTGTCGACTTGTCCCCAGCTTGAAGCTCTCCCCTGTGGATAACTCTGTGGGGAACTTCCGCAGGGGGACCAGGCCCCTCTGTCCGGCCCTTCGCTCGCCCGTCGCGAGCCCCCTCAGCTCCGCCCGTCCTGGCACCGGGTCAGCCAGTCCGAGGCCTCGGTGAACTCCCGGTCCGATGTCCCGTGACGCAGGTCTGCCACGTCCTCGACCGTCACCCCGGCCCTCGGGTACGACCCGAGGAACCGCACCTTCGGCGCGATCCGCTTCAGTCCCATCAGGGCCTCGCCCACCCGCCGGTCCGCGATGTGTCCCTCCGCGTCCACCGCGAAGCAGTAGTTGCCGATGCCCGCGCCGGTCGGCCGGGACTGGATGAGCATCAGGTTCACCCCGCGCACCGCGAACTCCTGGAGCAGTTCGAGCAGCGCTCCGGGGCGGTCGGGGCCCAGCCAGATCACCACCGAGGTCTTGTCCGCACCCGTCGGCGCCGCCGGCCGGGCCGGGCGGCCGACCAGCACGAAACGGGTCTGGGCGTTCACCGCGTCGTGGATGTCGGTGACCAGCGGCTCCAGGCCGTAGGTCGCTGCTGCGAACTCGCCCGCGAAGGCCGCGTCGTACCGGCCCTCCTGCACCAGCCGTGCCCCGTCCGCGTTCGATGCGGAGGACTCCCACACCACGTCCGGCAGGTTCGTCTTGATCCAGTTGCGGACCTGCGGCTGGGCGGCCGGGTGGGCGGTCACCGTCTTGATGTCGGTGAGCTTGGTGCCGGGTCGCACCAGGAGGGCGAAGCGGATCGACAGCAGCACCTCGCGGTAGATCATCAGCGGCTCGCCCGAGGTCAGCGCGTCGAGCGTGGCGGTGATGCCGCCCTCGACGGAGTTCTCGATCGGGACGAGGGCGGCGGCTGCTTCCCCGCTGCGCACGGCGTCCAGCGCGGCCGGCACCGAGACCATCGGGGCGAGTTCGCGGGTGGCGGCTTCGGGGAGGGTGCGGAGGGCGACCTCGGTGAAGGTGCCCTCGGGGCCGAGATAGGCGTAGCGCGTCGCTGACATACGGTCACCCTAGTAGCCCGTACGAGCGGCTCGCCCGACCGTCTCAGAAGCCGTCACCAGCCCCACGTGCCCCGGTCGTCCCGGAGGGCACGAGCGGCATCCTGCATCCGTCCGTCTCCGGGGTCCGGCCTACGCCTCCAGCAACCGCTGGCCCACGTACTCGCCCTCTTCCGGCCCGCCCGGGACCGCGAACAGGCCGCTCGACTCGTGCCGGATGAACTTCGACAGGGCATCTCCGCGGTCGAGCTTGCGCTGGACGGGGACGAAGCCGCGCAGGGGGTCCGCCTGCCAGCAGATGAAGAGGAGCCCGGCGTCCGGGACCCCGTCCGCCGACATGCCGTCGTGGTACGAGAACGGGCGGCGCAGCATCGCCGCCCCGTTGTTCTGCTCGGGTGCCGAGATCCGGGAGTGGGCGTCGGAGGCGATGACCGTCTTCCCGTTGGGGCCGAGCTTGTCGAGATCCGGCTCGGTGTTCTCGTCGCCACCGGTGAGTGGGGAGCCGTCCTTCTTGTGGCGGCCGATGACCTGCTCCTGGGCGTCCCTGGGGAGTCGTTCCCAGTCGTCGAGGAGCATCCGGATGCGACGTACGACCGCGTAGGAACCGCCCGCCATCCACGCCGGGGCGCCGCTCTCCGGCACGAAGATCCGCTGGTCGAAGTCGGGTTCCGAGGGCTTGGGGTTGCCCGTGCCGTCGACCTGGCCCATCAGGTTGCGGGTGGTCATGGGGGAGGCGGTGGCGCCGGGCGAGCGGTTGAAGCCGTTCATCTGCCAGCGCACTCGGGCAGCTTCGCCGGCCTCCTTCTGTACGGCGCGCAGCGCGTGGAAGGCGACCAGTGCGTCGTCGGCGCCGATCTGCACCCAGAGATCACCGTTGCTGCGGCGGGCGTCGAGCTGGTCGGAGGAGAAGTCCGGCAGCGGTTCGAGTGCTTCGGGGCGCTTGGAGACCAGGCCTGTCCGGTCGAAGAAGGTCCGGCCGAAACCAAAGGTGAGGGTGAGGGAGGAGGGGCCGGCGTCGTAGGCGACCCCGGTGTCCGCCCCGGCCGTCGGCCTGCCCGCCATCAGCTCCTCGGCCAGCTTCGACCAGCGGCGGAGCAGGGCCATGGCCTCCTTGCGGCCGGAGCCGGGTGCCAGGTCGAAGGCGACGAGGTGGCCGCGCGCCTGGAGGGGGGTGGTGATTCCGGCCTGATGTTTCACGTGAAACGGTGCCGCGGTCGATCCCAGCGAGGTCAGCAGGGCGGGCGCGTCGTCGCCCGAGCGGACCGCGGCCGAGACGCCCGCGCCACCCGCCGCACCGAGGACCAGCCCGGCGGCTCCGGCCCCACCCGCCGTCCCGAGCAGCCGCCGTCGCGAGATCTCGGCGGGCCGGGCGGCACCGGACGACTCGTCGGCAGGCTGTGGCTGCCCCGCCTGGGCGTCGGCCTTGCCCTTGGCGGACGGCTTGGCCCGGGAAGCGGAGTCGGCTTCGGCGGACGGCTTGGCCTTGGCGGAGGACTCGGCGGAAGGCGGGGAGGAAGGGGTCTCGGACACGCGGGTCAGCCGATCTTCACGTTCTTGTTGACGGTCACTTGGTCGATGTCGGAGGTACGGATCGTCACTTCGAGCTTCCAGGTCCCGGGGATCGGGATCTGCACTCCGCTCGCACTCCAGTGTCCTGGAGCCAGCTTGTCCGGCACGACCGGCAGCGGACCGATCTGCTTCTCCTCGTTGGTGAGCGCGACCTTCAGCTCGGGCGCGTCCACCGGCTTGCGCGCGGTCGACTCCGCCCACACATGGAGGGCGTTGCTGCCGGTGCGTCCGGGTGTGACCTGCACCCGGAGGGTGCCCTGTCCGCCCTGACCGCCGGTGTCGAAGGGGATGCTGAGATCGACGGGCCGGTCGGGGACCGCGGGTGCGGTCGAGGTGGTGCGGCCCGCCTCCTTGAGTTCGGTACGGCCCGGTTCGGTGCTGGTCAGGACGGTGGTAACGGCCAGCAGGACGACGGCGACCGCAGCTTCCACGAGGACGGAGCGGCGGAGCCCCGACCGCTCGGGGTCGGCGTCTCGGACCCGCTTGGCGCGCGCGGTTTCCTTGGCGCTCTGCTGCCGGGCGAGCTGCGCTGCCCGCTTCGGGTCGTCCGGCACGGTCACCGGCTCCGGCTCGGTCTCCGCCTTTGAGGCGGACCGCGCCTCGACGGAGGCGGTGGCTTCGGCCTCGGGGGATGCGCCCTCGGCCATCCGCCCGGTCCACCTGCGCGAGTACCAGGCACCGCCGACCATCATGGCGACCAGCGCGATCTTCGCCAGCAGCAGTTGTCCGTACGTCGTGCCGAAGAGCGCGTTCCAGGAGCCGACCTGCCGCCAGGACTGGTAGATCCCGGTCGCGGCGAGCACGGCGACGCAGACGAAGGCGAAGCGGGAGAAGTTGCGTACCGCTGTCCGTTCCAGCGAGGGCGAGCGGTGGAGCGCGACCAGCAGTGCGGCGAGACCGCCCAGCCAGCCGGCCGCCGCCAGCATGTGGAGCACGTCGACGGGCATCGCGATCCCCGGCTGCAACCCGGTCGACGCGTGCTCGGACATGGCCCAGGTGGCGGCGATGCCCGCCGCGACGACGCCGCCACCGAGGACGAGCCCGAAAGTGAGGTCCTTGTGCGAGGAGTCCTCGTCGTCGGTGTCGTCCCGGGGTTCGGCGTCCCCCGAGGTGGCTTCCGTGGCCTCCGAAGCTTCCGCGCTCTTCCTCGCGTACGCCCCGAAGAGCACTGCCACGAAGAGCGCCGCCGCACCGAGCAGCAGCAACCGGGACACCAGCGCCGCGCCGGTCTTGGTGGTCAGTACGGCCTTGAGCGCGGCCAGATCGAAGATGTCCGACAGCTCTCCGGAGCCGGTGTACGGCGCCCTGAGCAGCAGCATCAGCAGGGTGGCCCCGGCCAGCACCAGCCAGCCGCGCACCACCAGTCGCTGCAGCGGACGCTCGGCCGCGCCCCGCCGCCAGCACGCCAGCACGAAGGCGGCGCCGCCGACCAGCACGACGAACCCGGCGTACGCGGCGTACCGCGAGATGCCGTAGAGCACGCCGACCGCACCGCCGCCCGCCTCCTGGGAGGGCAGCGCCACGCTGCTCTTCGAGGGTGCGCCGATGGAGAAGGTGAGGGCCCCGGAGATGGGGTGGCTGTCGGCGGAGACGGCCTGGTAGGCGACGGTGTAGGTGCCGTCGGGCAGTCCGCCGTGCAGTGCGATGCCGTACTGGACGACGCTGCCACTGCACAGGTCGAGGGTCTCGCCGGTGTCGGCGCGCTTACCGGTGGGGTCCAGGACCCGGATGGCGTCGTCGCCGAGCGTGATCTGCTCGGAGAAGTTGAGGGTGATCTGCTTGGGGGCGGTGGCGACCACCGCCCCGTCCTTCGGGTTGCTGTCGGTGAGCGCGGCGTGCGCGCTCGCGGGGGTGGCCCCCGCGAGCAGGGCGAGCAATGCGCCGAGCAGCGCGGCGGCGGCGACCAGGGTGCGCGCGACCGGGCCGCGTACGGCCGAAACCGGTACGGCCGAGGTGCGCGCGAATGGCCGTGAGGCCGGTGTCCGAAGGCGCGGGGCGGTGTCCGTCATGGTGTGCTGTCAGCCCCTCAGTGGTGCGACTGCGGGTTGTGGGTGGCGGCCTCGACCGGCATCTCGACCTTGACCGTGCCGGACTTCTCGAAGTGCAGCTCGATAGCGACCTTGTCGCCCTTCTTCGGCTTCTCCTTCACGTCGAGGAACATGATGTGGTTGCCGCCGCGCTCAAGATCGAGATCGCCGTTCGCAGGGACGTCGAAGGACTTCACCTGCTGCATCTTCCCGTCCTTCGTCTCGTGGATCTCCGCCTTGCCGGCGAAGCCGGCGGCGGTGACGGAGGTCAGCCTGTCGGCGACGGAACCGCTGTTCTTCACGGTGAGGAAGCCACCGGCCATGTCCGCCATCGCGGGCTCCGGCATGAAGGCGCCGGTGACCGCGAGCTGCGGCTTGCCGTCGGCCGTCTTGGCTCCCGCGTCCGAGGCGGCGGGCTTGTCGCCGTCGCAGCCGGTGAGGGCGAGCGCCCCCGCGAGGGCTATGGCGGCCAGGCCGGCGGTGCGGGTCGTGCGGCTCGTGCGGGTCGTGCGGCGGTTCACGGGTTTTCTCCCTTGACGATCTTCGGGAGATCGGCCGTGTAGTCCTCGGGGGTGGCTTCGTCGGTGTACAGCAGATAGCCCGCGTCCGTCTTCGGCGAGAACGCGATGACCTGCTTGGTGTGCATGGACGTGACGTTGCCGTTCTTGTCCTTGGTGGACGGCTCGATGCTGACGCCGATCTGGCGTGCGCCGGCCTGGATGGTCGCGAAGTCGCCGGTCAGCCCGACGAAGTCCGGGTTGCCCGCGCCCTTGAGCCACTTGCCGAGTTCCTTCGGAGTGTCCCGCTCCGGGTCGGTGGTGATGAAGACGATCCGGAGGTTCTCCTGGTCGGCCTTCGGCAGCTTCTTGTACGCCTGCGCCAGATTGCTCATGGTCAGCGGGCACACGTCGGGGCAGTGGGTGTAGCCGAAATAGATCAGCGTCGCCTTGCCCTTGGTGGCCTCACGGAAGTCGAACTTCTTGCCTTGGGTGTCGGTGAGGACGAAGTCCGGCTTCTTGTACGGCCGGTCGAGGACGGTCGCGGCCTTGGCCTTGGTGGGCTGGGAGACCTCGGCGACCGACTGGCCGCCCTCCTTGGCGGTGTCGCCGCCGCCGCACGCGGACAGGGTGAGCGTGGCCGCGGCGACGAGGGCCGCCGCGACCAGCACGTTCTTCTTACGCATGGAAATCCTGATGCTTTGAGGGGGTGGGTCAGGCGGCGCGGCGGCGGCCGGCGAGAACGCCGAACGCCACACCCGCGACACCAACGATGATGCCTACGACGCCGAGCACCCGGGCAGTGGTGTCGCTGCTGTCGGCCGCCGCGGTCGTCTTTCCGGACGCGGACTTGTCGTCGGCCGTGGCGTTCTTGTCACCGGCCGGGGTGCTCTTGGCCGCACCGTGGTCGTCGCCCGCCGGGGCGGTGAGCTTGAGGACGGGAGCCGGGGACTGCGGCTCGGGCGCGCCCTCCTTGGGCTCCTCGATCCAGCGCACGACCTCGTTGTTGTCGTACGTCTGGATGGCCTTCAGCACGAGCTGGTCGGCGTCCTCGGGAAGCTGGCCGAGCGAGAGCGGGAACTGCTGGAACTGGCCGGACTCGATCTTCCCGCCGGTCCAGGTGATCTTGGAGACGGCCTGCTTGATCTCCTTGCCGTGCACCTTCAGCGGCTTGTCCAGATCGGCCTTCTCGACCTTCACGGTCCAGCCGGGCACGGCCTCGGGCATCACGGAGGTGAGCGGGTGCTTGTCGACCGGGAAGTTCACTTCGAGCTTCACCGTAGAGGCGTTGTCGCGCTCGTTGGGGACCTTGATGTTGACGGTGGCGTAGCCGCCCTTGGCGGCCTGGCCGACGGGCTGCACGCTGACGTGCGCGAAAGCCGGTCCGGCGAGCAGCAGTACGGAGGCGGCCGAGGCCACACCGACGGCGGCCAGACGGGACGTACGGGAAGACAGCGACGTACGGGAAGACAGCGACGTACGGGAAGACAGCGACGTACGGGAAGAAGCGTTCATGACAGTGAACCCCACAGAGGCAGAAGCGAATCGGGTGAGGGGCGCGCCCGCGCAGGACGAGGCGCACCGGATCCACGGCCCGCTCCGGCCACGTACAGGGGTACGTGGGTGGTGGGGCCGCGTCAGGCGATGAGGGAGTACGCCGACGAGGGCGGCCCGCGCCTGGTCACCGAGTGCTGGAGTGCCTCCCCGCCGGTGCGCCCCGGCACGAGGAAGGGCGCGGGCACCGTCCGGGGGCCGCACTCCGGAGCCCCGGGCAGCCCCGCCAGCAGGGCGCACACCAGCGCGAATGCGGCGCGCAGGGAGCGTACGAGCGCCCCCGCCGCAACCTGCTCCGCGCGGTACGCCGAGAGCACCACGAGCCGGCGCAGCGCCAGATCGCCGCGCCGCAGCAGCCATCCGGTGGCGAGCGCCGCCAGCAGGTGACCGAGCAGCATGGGGAGGCTGGGCACCAGTGAGTGCAGACAGTCGGCCGCCGAGGAGGCCCCGTCCTGTCCACCGCCCGTACCGAATCCGCCGTAGGCGCCGTACGACGAAGTCCCGGCGGAGGAGGTTTCCGAGGGCAGGTGCCCGGCATGGCCGCCGGCTGCCGGACCGAGTCCCGCCGTGGCCAGTACGTCCCGGGCCTCGGCCGCGTCCATCCCCGCACCGCCGCCGCACATCAACTGGGCGGCGAGCGGGCCCAGGGGGCTGTTCGCGGAACCGGACCCGGACCCGGCACCCGCGTGCTGCTGGCCGAGGCCGAACAGGGCGTGCAGTCCGAGCTGTCCCGCGGTCAGCGCGAAGGTGATCCCGGGCAGTGAACGGGTGCGCCCGGCCAGCGGTGCGGCCAGCGCGAACACTGCGGCGAAGGCCACCGCGAGGGTCCACAGCGGCACCGTCGCGGTCGAGCCCAGCACATGCCCGGACGCGGACAGCACCACGCAGACCGCGGCGAAAACCGCGGCCCTCAGAAGTCGCGAAGCGACTCCGGTGCGTGCGTCGCGCGCGGCGAGCGGCAGGGCTGACTGGGACATGGCGGAGACATCATCGCACTGCGACCCCCATCCGGACCCGGCAGGTCCGCAAGCTCCCGATCGTCCGGTACGTCACGAAACCGGGCCGTAACCGCCACATGCGGCAACCGCCGTACCGACCGGAACACCCCGCCGGCGAGACCGAAACCCCCGCCGCGTACACCGGCGTACTGGGCATGCACAGCCGCTGAACGAGCGCTCGCACACCGATTGTTGGCTTACCGACCACCCCGAGCGGCAATACGTAGACGTATGTCGAGCCGCAGCCTGGAGGCTGGAGCATGAGCATCTGGTGGTCTCTCCACTTGCGGCGGGAAGCCGCGAGCGTTCCGCTCGCCCGCCGCCTGCTGCTCGGCGCCATGCAGACGGCAGGGGTCGATCCGGACATCTGTTACGACCTGTCGGTCGCGCTCAGCGAGGCCTGCGCGAACGCGGTCGAGCACGGCGGGAGCGAGGCCGAGGGGCCGCACTCCGAGGAGTACAAGGTGACCGCGTACCTGGACGGCGAGAAGTGCCGCATAGAGGTCACCGACTCCGGTCCTGGCTTTCCTTCGGTACGCGACCGGGGTGTGCCGCAGCCAGTGGCGCACACCCGGGAGAACGGCCGGGGGCTGGGCTTGATCGAGCAGCTCGCCGACCATGTCCAGTTCCGCAACCGGCCGGGCCGGGGCGCCGTGGTGACCTTCGACAAGATCCTGAAATGGCGCGAGGGCGCGCTGCTCCAGGCATCCTGACGGAACCCGGGGCAACGCACCCTCGACGCGACAATCAGCTGAAAACCCCTACTTGGCGGCCTTCGTCGCCGCCATCCATGCCTCGACCTCGTCGGAGCGGCGCGGCAGCGCGGCCGACATGTTGAGGTTGCCGTCGGCGGTGACCAGGATGTCGTCCTCGATCCGGACGCCGATGCCCCGGTACTCCTCCGGCACGGTGAGGTCGTCGGCCTGGAAGTACAGACCCGGCTCGACGGTCAGGCAGACGCCCGGCTCCAGCGTGCCGTTGACGTACGCCTCGGTGCGGGCGGCGGCGCAGTCGTGGACGTCCAGGCCGAGCATGTGGCCGGTGCCGTGCAGGGTCCAGCGGCGCTGGAGGCCCAGCTCCAGGACGCGGTCGACCGGGCCCTCGACGAGGCCCCATTCGACCAGCTTCTCGGCGAGCACCCGCTGCGAGGCGTCGTGGAAGTCGCGGTACGCGGCGCCCGGCTTGACCGCGGCGATGCCGGCCTCCTGGGCCTCGTACACCGCGTCGTAGATCTTCTTCTGGAGCGGCGAGAAGGTGCCGTTGATCGGCAGCGTGCGGGTGACGTCGGCGGTGTAGAGGGTGTGGGTCTCCACGCCGGCGTCGAGCAGCAGCAGGTCGCCGGACTTCACGTCGCCGTCGTTGCGCACCCAGTGCAGGGTGGTGGCGTGCGGGCCGGCGGCGCAGATCGAGCCGTAGCCCAGGTCGTTGCCCTCGACACGGGCGCGCAGGAAGAAGGTGCCCTCGATGTAGCGCTCGCTGGTGGCCTCGGCCTTGTCGAGGATCTTCACGACGTCCTCGAAGCCGCGCACCGTCGAGTCGACGGCCTTCTGCAGCTCACCGATCTCGAACTCGTCCTTCACCGCGCGCGCCTCGGAGAGGTAGACGCGCAGCTCCTCGTCGGTCTCGGCGGTCGCCTTGTCGGCCAGGGCCGCCTCGATACCGGCGTCGTGACCGCGCACATTGCGCACCCGGCCGGTGGCCCCGCGGAGCGCCTCGGGCAGCTCGCGGACGTCCTTGGCGGGCATCCCGAGCAGCTGCTCGGCCTCGGTGAGGGAGTTGCGGCGGCCGACCCACAGCTCGCCCTGGCCGCTCAGCCAGAACTCGCCGTTCTCCCGATTGGAGCGCGGCAGCAGGTAGACCGTCGCGTCGTGGCCGGTCTCGGTCGGCTCCAGGACCAGGACGCCGTCCTCGGTCTGGTTGCCGGTCAGGTACGCGTACTCGGTGGAGGCGCGGAAGGAGTACTCGGTGTCGTTGGAGCGGGTCTTGAGGTTGCCCGCCGGGATCACCAGTCGCTCGCCGGGGAAGCGCGCGGAGAGCGCGGCACGGCGGGCCGCGGCGTAGGACGCCTGGGCGATCGGCTTCAGGTCGCGCAGCTCGGTGTCGGCCCAGCCGGACTTCATGTTCTCGGCGAGCTCGTCGGACACACCGCCGTACAGACCGTTCTTGCGCTGCTTCGGAGCCTCCTCCTCAGCACCCTCTGCGGACTCGGCATCCACGGCTTCCGGGTTCTCCGGCTTGAGCTCCTCAGACACGACACGTCTCCTCATACGACACAGGGCCAGGGGTTTCCCGCCTCCTGGTCCTCCATCGTATGTCCGTGCGGACAAAGGCTCCCCAGCCTGTGGATAACTGTGAGGAATCAGTCGCAACCAGGCGACCGTCCCGCACCCCCCACGAGCCCTCTGATCAGTCGAAACGTGCCGCGAGCAGCACGATGTCCGAAGCCGAGTCCACCTCGTCGAGCCCCTCCGGCAGCAGTGTCCGCAGCACATGATCGGCGATCGCCCCGGGGTCGTCCCGGATCGCCCTGGGCACACTCGCCGCCGCCGCGTGCAGCCGCGCGAAGGCCCGGTCCATCGCATCCCCGGTGCGTCGCAGCAGCCCTTCCGTGTACAGCAGCACGGTCTCGCCCGGATTCGGGCTGATCTCCACGCTGGGCGCCTCCCAGCACGACAGCATCCCCAGCGGCGCCGACAGCGAGGTCTCCGCGTACTCGGTCCTGCGCTCCCCGACGATCAGCGGCGGGCTGTGCCCCGCACCGGCGAGGACGATCTTCCGCTTGCCCGGTTCGCAGTAGGCCAGCAGTGCCGTCGCCGACCGTGCGGGCTCGGTCAGCCGCATCAGCAGTTCCAGATCGGACAGTACGGCGACCGGGTCCTCGCCCTCTATGACGGCGTACGCCCGAAGGCTCGCCCGTAGCCGTCCCATCGCGGCTGTCGCGCCGGGACCGGTCCCGGTCACCGAGCCGACGGCCAGGCCGAGCGCCCCCTCGGGCAGCGGCAGCGCGTCGTACCAGTCGCCGCCACCACGGGGTCCGGTCCGGTGGCGTACCGCCATCTGCACACCGGAGACCCGGGGCAGCCGGCTCGGCAGCAGCTCCTCGGTCAGCTGCGCCACCCGGGCGCGCGCCCGTTCCAGCTCGACCAGGCGGGCCAGGTGCTCGGCGGCGTACCGGACGTAGAGACCGACCAGATGGCGCTGACGTTCGACAGGCTCGGCGGGTTCGTCGTACAGCCAGACGACCGAACCGAGCAGGCCCGAGGGGCCGTTCAGCGGGAGGGCGTAGCTGGCGGCGTACCCGAGGCGGGCGGCGACCTCGCGGTGCAGCGGGTCCAGCCCCTCCTCGTGGAACAGGTCGGGACTGGAACCGAACAGACCGGGACCCGGATCGCCGGCCTCCGGCGCGCCCTCGGCGGGTCTGCGCGGCACCGTCTCCATGTGGCCGAGTTCGGCGTGTGCCAGACCCAGCCCGACGGTGCCGGTGGGGCCGAGGCCGTCGGCGGGCTCCAGTGCGACGAGGCCGCGGCGGGCACCGACCAGGGTGGCCCCGGCGCGTACCACGGCGTCCAGCGCCTCGTCGAGTGCACTTGTGCCCACCAGGCGTTCGGTGAGCTCGTGAAGGGTGGTGAGGTCGGAGACCCAGCCGGCCAACCGGTCCTGGATCACTGCTCCCGCAGGCGCGGGAGTCTGCGCGGGGGGCGGAACCAGTGGATCGATTCCAGCCACTTTCGGCACGTTCGGGGCGCTCATGTCAGCCGGCTTTCCGCCTGGTGCGATTCGCTCGATAGCATCGCAAACCCCCATGTGATTCTGCGCCGCTCTCAATGGATCCACATCTACACGCACATGTAAGTGGATGTCCAGCATTGCCCTAGAGGGATTCATGGTGTCCTTGGGGAAACCGAGGAATACCAACTTGGCGTAAAAATGCAGTCGCCGACAGGCTTTTGCGGTCGACTGAGGGGGATCGACAGCGCGTCATATCAAGCCGTGCTGGGTATCTGACTCAGGTGATGTCCGGGGACTGCGGCCGTACTGCCGTCACCTCGGAACCCGGCGGCGGGCGCAGGCGTCCTATCCGCTGTGGGCCCGGCACGTTCCCCGATTCGGCGGGGAAGCACCAGGGAAGTGCACGGCACAAGTCCAAGCACCACCCAGAGCTCCGGCGACATCCTGCGGGAAGGGCAAAGCGCCCCGTGCGCGCCACCCCCCGCCACGTTCCACGCCCGGCCCTGAGGGGCTGCCGTACCGCAGTCTGTTCAGTGTCCGTCCTGCACGGTTCCTCTTGTTCGGTTCGTCCTGCTCGGTGTTCGGCCCGGTACGGCTTTTGTACGCGTAGTGAAGTGATGCACATGGTGCGATGTGGACCTCGGCGTTCAACGGAAAGGAACGAGCGCTCATGCGCGAGATCCTCGGAAGGCGACGCAGGCTCCGATTCCGGCGAAGTGAACGGCCCGCCCCACCCGGTACGGCGCTGAACTGCGCCACCGCGTGGCAGTGGCCGGTGCTTCCCGGTGTGGGCCTGGCAACGGCCAACGGCAGCGTGGGCCCCGGCCCGGGCTGCGCCTGCCCAGACCCCGAGTGCGCGGTGCCCGGCGCGCACCCCTTCGATCCCGGGCTGCTCGCGGCCTCCACCGACCCGCGCATGGTGCGCTGGTGGTGGGAGACGCGCCCGGCGGCTCCGGTACTGCTTGCCACCGGCGGACGCGCCCCCTGCGCGCTCAGCCTCCCCGCGCTGGCGGGCGCGCGCGCCCTGATCGCCCTCGACCGGATGGGGGTGCGGCTCGGCCCGGTCGTGGCGACGCCCACCCGCTGGTCGCTGCTGGTGGCCCCCTATTCCCTGGAGCGGCTGGGTGAGCTGCTGTACGCCCAGGACCGGGTGCCCTCCTCGCTGCGGTTCCACGGGGAGGGCGGCTATCTGGTGCTGCCGACCTCGACGACGGGTGCGGGGAAGGTGCGTTGGGAGCGGGAGCCGGTGGTGGCACCGGGCGGGGGTCCCGGTGCGGGCCTGGCCTCGGGTCCGGGTGCCGGTGCGGCCGGGCGGCCGTGGCTGCCGGACGTGGAGACGGTGCTGGACGCGCTGGTGGTGGCGAGCAGTGGTGCGCCGGGCGGCGGGAGCAGGCTGGCGTACTGAGGGTGCGTGCGCCCCGGGTGCGGGACTCCCGGGGCGGTGAGTGCGCGCGTGCGAGTCTCACTCGTAAGGGTGTGAGACGGCGCTGGTTCAGCGGAATTGGGCGCGCGGCCGACAAGGCGCGCGCCATCCGTCGATATCTTCGGCCCACCGTCACTAATTTCCGGGCAGTTGACAGGGGGACTCACCCTTGAATATCCGCATGATCGGGCTTTCCGCCGTCGTGGTGTTCACCGTTCTGCTGCCGTTCGCGGGAGCATCGGCAGGACCCGCCGATTCGGAGGACTCGGCCGGCGGCCCGGCGGAGGGTCTGCCCGTCTCCGTCGCCGACGTACCGAAGGACGCCGCGGACGAGGTGACGCCCGGTGGGGCGGCCGACGCGAGGGCCGGGGCCGCCGAGGTGGATGCGAAGGTACGCGGTGCGGAGCGCGCACATGCGCGGTGCGGGCCCGAAGTGGTCTCCCCCGAGGGCGTGGAGGCCCAGACCTGTGTACTCACCGAGCGGCGCGAGACCTGGGCGCGCACGTACTACCGGAACGTGACGGGCGCGGAACTGCATGCCGTGCTGACCCTCATGGGCCCGGCCGGCCGCACGGTGCGGATGCACTGTGCGGTGCGCGCGGACGACGAGCCGGGGGCGTGCGAGACCCCGCACGAGAAGGCGGTCGTGGCGCGGCAGAGTGCGGGCGGGCTGCCGGAGGGGTACACGGCGATCACGGAATTCGCGGGTGCGGCGGAGGGGCCGCTGCTGTTGCGGTCCGGCAGTAACTCGGTTGACCCTGCTGCCCGTTGAGCGGCGTGTTCTCAGCCGTACGGGGCGGGAAAAATGAAAGACCCGATCGCTGGCGACGGGGGATGCACCAGCGACCGGGCTCCTAGAACGGTAACAAGAGATCTGCTGTTCGCAAATTCGATCTCGGCTATTCAGACAGCGATTTACCAGCCAGTACGGGGAGTTGTGACCGGAGTCACCATGTCCCGTCCGTCCCGTTGTGCACCGTGCAACGGGGGCCGCCCGAAGGGGGCTCGGGCGGCCGTCCGTGGCGGCGGGCCGAAGGCCGGCCCGGGGTGGGCCGCGATCAGCTGAGGGTCACCTGGCGGTTGGTGAGACCACCGCGCGAGCGACGCTCCTCCGCGGTCAGCGGGGCGTCCGAGGCGAGTGCCCCGGCGAGCCGCTCGGCGAACTCGGCGGCGGGCTTCTCGCACTGCTCGGCCGTCATCGAGGTCGGCAGGTCCCAGACCGGGACGACGATTCCGTGGGCGCGGAACGAGCCGACCAGGCGGGTGCTCTCGCCGAGCGAGGCCTCGCCGGCCGCGTGCAGCCGGGCGAGCGCGTCGAGGAGCTTCTCCTCGGGGTGCGGCATGGCCCAGCGCAGGTGGTTCTTCTCCGGCGTCTCGCACCAGTAGGCGGCGTCCACGCCGGTCAGGCGCACGGTCGGGATGGCGGCGGCGTTGGCGCGCTCCAGCGAGGCAGTGACCTCGGCGTTGGCGTTCTCGCTGTCCGGTACCCAGAACTCGAAGCCGGTGTGCACCTCGGGGGCGAAGGGCGCGTCCGCGTCCAGCAGGTCCTGGAGGCGCGGGCCTTCGGCGGCGACCTTGGCGGCCGGGACCGGGTTGCCGGGCTCGGCGACCAGCGCGCGCTGGAGGGTGTCGGCCATGTCGCGGCTCAGGTCGCCGGACGGGGTGTCGTTCTGCAGGCCCAGGAGTACGGAGCCGTCCTCGCGGCGCAGCGCGGGCCAGGCCATCGGCAGCACGGTGGCGAGGGTCACCGAGGGAACCCCCTCGGGCAGTCCGTCCTTGAGGGTGAGCTGGACGGTCGCGGCGGGGACGAGCTCGCGCAGGGCGACCCAGTCGCACTCGCCGGCCAGGCCCTCGAAGGGGCGCTGGACCAGCTCGGTCACGGCGTGCGAGGCGGCACGGCCGTGGCAGGCCTTGTAGCGGCGGCCGGAACCGCACGGGCAGGGCTCGCGCGCCCCGACCACCGGCACGGGTTCGTTGCTGGCGGTCTGCGGCTTGGCGGACTTGGTCTGCGGGCGCTTCTTGGCCATGCGTGCTTCTCCCATTGCGGCAGTGCGGTGTCGGCGCGAGCCTAGTCGCAATGGGGGCCGGGGCTTTCCGGGCACGGTCGCGTCGGGAGCCTGGGTGGGGTGCTGGCCGGAGATGTTTCACGTGAAACAGCCCCGGCCGCTACGGGCTTGTACCTCTCTGACGTTCCTGTCGTGGCCCTTGGCTCGTACGTCCCAGCCGTGGCCCCTGGCGGCCCGGCGGCCCTCAGCCCAGTTCGTCGAACGGGACCGCGAAGTCCAGCGCCGGTGGGGCGACGCGCGTAGCGAAGTCGCTGTGCCTGTGGCTGCCTTCGAGCACCACCCACACCGTCACCTCGCCCGTGGTCCTGTCGTCCCGTACGCCCCAGTTCTTGGCGAGCGCGCTGATGATGTTCAGCCCGCGACCGCCCCGTGCGGTGACCGAGGGAGTGGCCGGAACCGGGCGGGTCGGACCGCCACCGTCCGTCACTTCCACGATCAGCCGTCCTGCCGGACCGACCCCCCATGCGGCGCGGATGTTCCCGTCGCCGACCTCTGCGGTGCCCAGTGGCCTGCCATGACGGCAGGCATTGCTGAGTAGTTCGGAAAGGATCAGAACCGCATCATCAACGACCGATTCGGACACCCCTTTTGTGCACAACTCCGCACGCATTTGGTGTCTGGCCGCCCGCACGCCTGCAGGGCCATGTGGAATGGCCATGCACGACGACGTGGGCACCTCCTGTGCCTCCATCAACGCCACCCCCGAGACCTCCTTCGCCCCCACGCGAGGTGTGAATTCCCCAATGGCCTGGACCGGAAACCGGCCAAGCCAGGGCCAGTGGTGCACTCGTAACGATCGAATACGGTACGGATGCGCCGGTGCACTCCCTGTAACGGACTTTAGCTGCGCCCGAGTTGAGCGAGTACCCGTTTGGGGCGGTTGGTGATGATTGCCTCCACTCCGAGGCGTACGCACATCTCCACGTCCTCCGGTTCGTTCACCGTCCAGACGTGGACGCGATGGCCCGCGCGGTGCAGCCGGGCGATGTAACCGGGGTGGTTGCGCACGATGCGCATGCCGGGACCCGCGATCCGGGCGCCAGCCGGGAGCCGTCCGTCGCGCAGCCGAGGCGTCACGAACTGCATCAGATAGACCGTCGGAATGGTGGGCGCGGCGAGGCTGACACGGTGCAGCGAGCGGGCCGAGAAGCTCATGATCCGCACCGGCGGGGGCGCGTCCGCATCCCTCGGCGGCCCGTCGAGCCCGAACCGCCGCAGCATGTCGAGGAGCTTCTCCTCGACCTGTCCGGCCCACCGGGTGGGGTGCTTGGTCTCGATCGCCAGCTGAAGCGGACGGCCCGCATCCGCGACCAGTCCCAGGAGCCGCTCAAGCGTCAGTACGGAGGTGAGCTCGCCGGGCGCCTTGTCGGGGTCCCAGTCGGGGCTCTCGCTGCTCTCCTCGCGGCCCTTCCAGGAACCGAAGTCGAGGGCGGCGAGATCGGCCAGTTCGAGGGCCGAGACGGCTCCGCGGCCGTTGGACGTACGGTTCACCCGACGGTCATGCACACAGACGAGGTGGCCGTCTGCGGTCAGCCGTACATCGCACTCCAGGGCGTCAGCCCCGTCCTCGATCGCCTTTTGATACGCGGCGAGGGTGTGCTCGGGAGCGTCCTCGGAGGCTCCTCGGTGGGCGACTACCTGGATGCGCTGCTGTCGTGCGTGGGTCACCGCGACATGGTGTCACCGACGCGGGGCAGGTGTACGCGAAGTGCGGTGGGAAGGACCTTGGAGGAGGTCGTTCCGGGTCCGTTCGGTGGCCTCGCGAGGGTCAGCGGATGCGTCCTGTTCGTCCGTTGTAAAGGATGACCAGCGGACGCACAGCTCCCGCTTACAGTGCTCTGACGTGCTGTGGGAAAAGCTGACGGCACAGACTTGCACAGTGGGAACAGACAGACCAGGCCGACGTGGAACCGAGGAGAGAGCTGTGAGCACCGAGAACGAGGGCACTGCGGTACCGGCCGCCCCGTCGACACCGCCGCCGCCTCCTGCCCCGGCCGCGTCGGGGAATCAGGATGCTCCGGAGACGGGTGTCCCGCAGACGGGTTCCGGAGCCATCCACTCCACGGAGCCCGCAGCCCCCACGGCCGAGCTTCCCGTCACCCCTGCGGCCCCCACGGCCGAGCTTCCGGTCACCCCGCCGGCGCCCACCCCGGGACCGCTGCCGCCCGCGTCCCACGACGCACCCGCCTACGGCGGCCCCGCGCCCGCCACCCCGCCGACCCACACCACGCCGCCGCCCCCCACCGCCCACGGTGCGGCCTGGCCGCCTCCGCCTCCGCCGGCGTACCCCTCGTACGCCACCGGCGCGCACGCCACCGGCGGCCACCCGGGCGGCAGTGACCACGGCGGCAGCACCGGCGGCGGGCAGGGCGGGCATGGCGGCAACGGCGGCGACCCCTGGGGCGTACCCCTGACCGCCGAATCCCCCGAGCCGTCCTCGCGCAAGCGCAAGGGACGCGGCGGACTGATCGCCGCCGTGCTGGTCGCGGCCCTGGTCGCGGGCGGTGTCGGCAGCGGCGTCGGCTACTGGGCGGCGAACCGCAGCGACAACGGACCCGGCGGTTCCACCACCATCTCGGCAGCGGGCAACCCGCAGGACTTCAAGCGTGAGCCCGGCAGCGTCGCGGGCGTGGCGGGCAAGGCACTGCCCTCCGTCGTCACCATCGACGCCCAGGGCGGCAACGGCGAGGGCGGCACCGGCACCGGCTTCGTCTACGACAAGCAGGGGCACATCCTCACCAACAACCACGTGGTCGCCTCGGCGGCGAGCGGCGGCGACCTCTCGGTCACCTTCTCCAACGGCAAGAAGTACGCCGCCGAGGTCGTCGGCCGCGCCCAGGGCTACGACGTCGCGGTCATCAAGCTGAAGAACGCCGGCGACCTCAACCCGCTCCCTCTCGGCGACTCCGACAAGGTCGTCGTCGGCGACGCCACGATCGCCATCGGCGCCCCCTTCGGCCTCTCCAACACCGTCACCACCGGCATCATCAGCGCCAAGGACCGCCCGGTCGCCTCGGGCGACGGCCAGGGCAGCAAGGCCTCGTACATGAGCGCCCTGCAGACCGACGCCTCGATCAACCCCGGCAACTCCGGCGGCCCGCTGCTCGACTCCCGAGGCGCGGTCATCGGCATCAACTCCGCGATCCAGTCCGTCCCCAGCGGCGGCCTCGGCGGCGGCGGAGGCGGCCAGTCCGGTTCCATCGGCCTCGGCTTCGCCATCCCCATCAACCAGGCCAAGACCGTCGCCCAGCAACTCATCAAGACCGGCAAGCCGGTCTACCCGATGATCGGTGCCACCGTCTCCATGGAGCAGAAGGGCGACGGCGCAAAGATCGCCGAAAGCGGCGCGGGCAACTCCGCCGCCGTCTCCCCCGGCGGCCCCGCGGCCACCGCGGGCCTCAAGCCCGGCGACGTCATCACCAAGCTCGACGACCGTGTCATCGACAGCGGCCCCACCCTGATCAGTGAAATCTGGACCCACAAGCCCGGCGACAAGGTCAAGCTGACCTACACCCGCGGCGGCAAGGAAGCCACCGCGGACGTCACCTTGCAGGCGCGTGAGGGCGACGGCGAGTAGGTCCGCGGCCCACGATTTTCCCCGCTTGAGGCCCCGGGTTGGCCCAACGGCCCGCCCCCACCGCCGCAACCGCTAGGCTGTAGCCGCTCCGTCGCAGGTCGGCGGGGCTGAGGTGGGTTGCCCGAGCGGCCTAAGGGAACGGTCTTGAAAACCGTCGTGGCAGCGATGTCACCGTGGGTTCAAATCCCACACCCACCGCCAGGTCAGAGAACATGCAGGTCAGAGGGCGCGATCCCGGTTCGGGATCGCGCCCTTTCTACTGACCCTGTCTCACCCCGTTTCGGGGGTGTACCGCCTCTGACCAGTGCGTGTGGGCCATACGTGGGCCAGGATCAGCCTCCGTCCTCGGCATCCAGCCCCGCCTGAATGAGCTGGTTGGCATGCGTCGACGTGCCTTTGAGGATCTTGGCGTAGAAGCGGAAGAGCACGGCGACGCTGTGGCCCGCCCGGTACGCGACCTCGACCGGGTCGACGCCCTGTTTGATCCACAGCGAGATTGCCGCGTGGCGGAGGCAGTACGGCACGTCAGCCAGCTTGGACTTGGCTTCCTGCGGAGTGAGGACCGCCTCGCGGACCTTGCCCCAGACCTCGCAGTACTCCGTCGACCTGACGCGCCCGCCGTTCTTTGCCCGGAACAGCCGGCCGTCGGGAGCCGTGCCGAAGCGCGCGATGTGGGAGCGCACCATCCGTACGTACACCGGTGGAATCGGCACAGAGCGCACGGCGTTGCTCGCGCGGTGCTTCAGCCCGCGGGCGTCGTGCGACTTGCCGCTGTCCGTCCAGCCCGCTCCAACCTCCGGATGGCTCTCCGAGATCAGCGCCTCTCCCCATGCGTCGGGCTGATTCTCGGGCGGGAGGACGAAGTCCTCCTCACGCAGGGCCGCCGCTTCGGCGGGGCGTGTCGCGACGTAGTAGATCGCGCCGTAGAACGCTTCCAGGTGCTCACCCCGGCTTCCCTGTTTGGCCATGGTGGCAAGCAGGTCGCGGGCGAGGCGAGGGCCGGGGACGTAGCGGAAGTCGACTTCGTCCGACGTGGTGGGTGCGGCCCAGTCGACCGCGAGGAACGGGTGACGGGATAGCAGAGCGCGCTCCTCGACTGCGTAGCGGAACGCGTTGCTGAGGACCATCCGCTTGCGGTTGGCGGTGTTCTTCGCGGCGGGCTTCCCGTCCAGGAGCTTGGACAAGGCGGTGAATGCCGCGCGGACGCGCTCCGGCTTCGCGGCGTCGTCGACCTTCAGAGAATGGGCCGCAATCCAGTCGAGCGCCTCCCGGATCTCGTCGGGAGCGTCCTCCGCGTCGCAACGCGGCACGAGCTCACCAGGTTTGGGTTCCACTGCCCGGAAGGCCCACTGGTAGAGCGCGGCACGCAGAACTTCGGGTTCTGGCCCCCCTTCGGGGCTGGTTGCGAAGATCGGGGTGACGACGGCGAGGGATTCGGCGATGCTCGCGCGGTGCTTCGCGGCGGCACCCGGCCACTTCATCAGGGCGTATGCCTTGGCGTGCTCGAACCAGGTCGGCATAGCGAGCGCGGCCAACTCCTTTGCGGGGAGGCCAGTCTCCTCATCGAACTGCTGACCGTCCCGCTGTGCGGCCATGAGCTGGGACCGTCGCCCGTCGGCCTGCGGCTTCACCTGGTAGCTCTTGGAATGCGGCTGCGAACCGACCTTCCACCGCAGCTCCCACGGCTTCGGGCGTCCGGGGCGACGACGGATGGACCAGATGATGACTTCGTACGTGAGCATGTCTCTCCAGGGCAGGGGGAGTCCGCCCCCGCCGTAGCGGGGGCGGACTCAAGAGCGAGGCTGTGTCAGGCGGCGGATTCCTCGCAGCGCTCCCACCAGGCGTCGAGGTCGGCCCGGCTTACGCGCAGTTGGCCGTTGGGGAGCTTGCGGAGGCGGGGCGCCTGCCCGCGTGCTCGCATCCGATAGAAGGCGGCGCGGCTCATGTCGATCTCGGCGAGCACTTCGGAGAGCCTGAGCATCTTGGGACGAGGCATGGAGCAACTCCTTGGGCGAGTAGCTGTCTTGAGTGGCGGGGGTGGGGCAGTGGATTCGTCGGGTCCTGGGCAGGTGGCCGAGAGCTCCCAGGTACGCCTCAGGGGTGGAGACCGCCGCACAAATCGCAGAATCCGCAGAAAGCCGGTTGGGGTGGTCTGACCTGCGGGTTTGTGCGGGGTGTTTTTGCGGCGGGGGCTCCCGCAGAAAGTTCGGAAATTCCGCAAAAATCAGTGGCCGCGCCGGGCGGGCCCGCTGGGACCGCCGGGGGTGTAAGGGGTGATCGGTTTTTGCGGAATTACCGGGTGTTTGTGCGGCGGGACCGTGCCGGGTGCGGTGGTGGGGTGTTTCCTCAGGTCAGACACGGTGGCGAGTTGTTTTTGCGTTTGTGCGGTTTGTGCGGCGGGGGTCGGGGCTCTGAGGGATGGGTGGGCCCGGTAGCGGGGTGCGGGTGGCCGGCCGCGTCCTCCGGTGCGCTCGGGCTGGTAGGTGCGGAGGTAGCCGTGCTCTTCCAGGAGGGTGGCGGCCGGTTCGAGGTCGGCGACGTTGGGGAATTCGCTGCGGGAGAGCTTGCTGAAGAGGTCTCTGCGGCTGACGTCGACCCATCCGTTGGACTGCAGGGTGTCGAGGACGGCGCGGGCCCGGGAGAGGGTGGGGTCGGCGCCCATGACGTCGAAGACCGACAGGGCGTGCGCGGTGAAGTAGTCCCCGAGGCGGATCGCGGCCTGCATGGTGTGCTCGGTGACGGGCTTGGTGTGGCCGGTGTCGAGGTGTTCCGCCAGGTGCAGCAGGGCGGCCATGCGGGCGACGGCTCCGGCGAGCTTGCCTGCCCAGTTCGCGATGTGTCCCAGGGAGCCGCCGCGGGCGGCGAGCTTGGGTTCGACGCGCTGCTGGTAGGCGATCAGGGCCTGGTCCGCTTCGGGGCTGAGCTGGATGACCGCCGGGTCGGTCCACTCCGCCAGGGCGAGGGTGAGCGCGACGACGTTGGAGGCGTAGAGGGCGGTGGTCTCTTCGGGGATGGGGTCGGTGATGACCGCGCGCTCGCCGACCTTGGAGATGGGCAGGGAGTACAGGAAGCGGGCCAGGAGGCCGCGTCCGTCGAATCCCTTGACCTTGGCGATGTCCTGCAGCACGGCGGGCTGGACGGCCAGGCCGATGGTGAGGGCGGGGTGGTCGACGTACTCGCGGCGGGTCTGCCGGTTGACCCGCAGCCGGTCCCCGGCATGCCCTTTGAGGAAGACCTCCATGTTCGGGGCGCCGGAGTAGCGTCCGGCGATGATGTCGAAGATGCCGCCCTCGGCCGACATCACCGCGAGCCGTCCGCCCTGCTCCGCGATCAGGGAGGTGACCGTCTCCGAGGTGGAGTCGTCGGCCAGCAGGAGCGGTTCGACCGGCACGGCCACCGATTCGGCGGTCTGCGCCAGCCCGACGGCCTGCGAGACGAGTTCCTCCCGCTCGCCGCCTTCCGCCTTCGCTGCCTTGGACGCTGCGTTGTCGGCGGCTTCCTTGGCGAGGCGTGCGGTCAGGTTGGCCTCGACGATGGCGGGGGCCACCTTCGCTTTGAGCTGCTTCTCCGCCTCGTACAGCGGGTCGGTGAGCAGGGCGAAGACGGCGGACTTGCGGTTGGCGGGGGGCAGGGCGCACACCACGTAGAGGTTGGTGGGCTCGCGCCAGTTGCCCCGCACGTGGACGACCGCGCGCCCGCCGGCCGCTGCCGCGAGGACGGACAGGGCGAGGGTGCCGGGAAGGTCGGCCGGGGTCTGGGTCTCCTCGGCGACCGCAGCGACGAACTTGCCCAGCCAGGCAGGGAAGACGTCGTCGGGGAAGTCGGGGAGGGCCCGCTGGGCGGTGAGCGGGATGGGGGTCTCCCACACCGGCTCCACGGCCACGGTGTCGGCGGGGTCGGTCAGTCCGGCCCACGGGTCGAACTCTTCGGGGGGTGTCATGAGGCGTTCCTCCTTTCCGGGGCCCGGCCGGTGGGCTGCTCCGAGGACGGTGTGAGGGGAAGGACTGAAAGGACGCCCTGACGGGCGACGTCTTCAGCGCCTTCGCCGGTGGGTTCTGCAGTCGCGTCGGCGGCGTGCGGGCAGTGGCCGACCTGGACGCGCTGCAGGAGCACGGTCACCTCGCGGCGGCCCGTGGCGCGCTCGTGGTGTCCGCAGACGCACAGCCAGTCGGCGACGGGCCGTTCATCACGGTCGAGGTCCCGGACGTGGATGCCGGGGCGGAGACCGGAAGGCTGCTTTTGTGCGGGGCTGCCGGGCGCAAAGACGGCTGAAACATTGGGGGATGCGGTCCCACCCGCTCCTGAAATGTTGCAGCCGGTTGGCGAAGCCAACCCAGTCACCGGGCCAGCGTGCGCGGGCGGGCTGCTCCGGCGCGCATGCCGCTGGAGACGGTGGCCAGGGTTTCGCGCGGCCCCTGCCCCACGTGCGCGCCCTCCTCGGTGAGCCAGCGCGTGACGTCGTCCTCGCTGAGCTGCCCGCCCGCTACGAGCTGCCCCAGTGCGACAGCCGCCCGGTACAGCGCGATGTTGCGACCGCCTGGGGCAGAGCGGGCCACCCGGTCCAGCTCGCCCTTGACCGCGGCGGCCAGGTAGCGGCTCATCCGGGTACCGGTGTGCAGCCGGACGCGTGCCGGGCGCTGCGCGGGAAGCGGCCCGGTGCTGCACAGGTCCTGCAGCCAGCCGGGCAGCAGGACCGGCGGGAGGGGGTGCTCGACCTCGTAGGGGCGTCCGTCGACGATGCTGTCGGCGCCGACCACGTACCCGCCGTACGCGCGGGTGTCGACCGACTTGCCGAGCTTGCCCGCGGAGTTGGTGAGCCGTACGCCGTCGGGGGCGGTGAAGTACAGGTGGTGGCCACCGCTGGCAGTCCGCACCGTGTACGTCACCGGGTACGGCTCTCCGGCGCGCTCGCAGAGCGCCGCCAACGAAGTGGCGCCGTCAGGCGCTCCTTCCAGTCCTTCCTCCTTGGACACGTCCAGGTCGACGACGACCAGGCCGGAGGGCCCGGTGGCGATCGCGACGTTGAACGGGGCCCTGGCCCATGCCGCGCGGATGCGGTCGGGGTCGGTGGTGGCGCGCTGCTCCCACTTCAGGTGGCCGGCCGTACAGTCCCCGGTGCCGGGGCAGCGGGCTTCGCCGTGCAGGGCAGGGACCTTGGCGTCCGGGCGGAGCGGGAAGACGTGCCAGCCGCGGTCGGCAGCGGCCAGCGCAGCGCGAAGCTGGGCAGAGCTGGTGAGTTGAGGCATTCTGGAAGTTCTCCTGTGTTCTCGAAGGGACGGGGAGAACCGAGGCGGGCGCGATCTTTGGCGAGAGGGCGTCCGCCTCGGGCATGCCCACCTGGTTGCGGGCATGACGGGGTACGGCGACAGCACGCCGTGAGGCGTCCCGTCGCTGCGGTGTGTTCATGAGGTTCCGGAGAATCACCGGTTCGGCAAACCGGCGATCCGGGTGTACATTGCCCCGCCCTTACGTCCGGATCGTTCGTAATGGGCTGTTCCCCGGAGGAACGCAGAGACTGTTCCCCGAGGGGACGCGGGCCCTGTTCCCCCGGGGAACAGCACCGTTTGCGCCGACCATGGTCGGCTCCCCGCCAGAGAGCGGGCTGCCGCTGGCGGAGCAAGTTATCGGCTTGGACACTCCACCCCGGTGGGGCGGGCGTCCGCGTCGTGGCCTTCGCCCTGGGGGTGGCTAAGGCGGGCAGTACGCGTCCCAGGGGATCGGCCCCCGTCGGGGACCAGTAACTTCACGGGGACCGTGTAATCGGGGACCGGTCCCCCTGACGGACTGTCACGGGGACCGGTCCCCGATTTCCTGGGGACCGGTCCCCGCATCGATCGGGGACCGGTCCCCGGAACCGCCTGGTGGGGACCGCGCTTGTCCCGACTCGGGACAAGTCGCCTGTCCCGAGTCGGGACAGGGCTCGTGTCCCGAGTCGGGACTCGTCCCTGAGCGAGCAAGATGGAGGTTCGGACACTCCCCCGCCGAGGGAGTGTCCGAACGCCTTCGCCCCAGGGGTGGCGAAGGCAAGACCCGACGACCGCGGGGACCGGTCCCCATCGGGCACCTCTCCAGTCCTCAGACGCTCGGGGACCGTGCGGATCGGCACTGCGGGGACCGGGTGGCGGAAGGGGACCGGCGAGCACCCCGTGTCAGCGTGCGGCGGGTTCGAGGTCTTGTCCGGTGAGGGCTTCGGTGACCATGGCGACCAGGTCCCGGGCAGCGTTCGGGGTGACCGCGTTGCCGAGCATCTCGACCTTCGTGCGCTTGTCGTTCGGCGTGAGGATGTAGTCGGCCGGGAACTCCATGGCCGCCTGGTACTCCTCCGGTTCGAGCATCCTGAACCGCATGTCCTCCGCCCTGGTGACGCTCCCGCCGTACAGGGCGGCGCACCGCTCCACGGTGGTGACGGTGGGCAGCGGGTGGTGGGCTTCCTGCGCGGCGGTTGTGGACGAGTAGTACGGCAGGATCATGTCCGGGGCCGTGACGACGCCGTGGTGGTTGCCGCCCGCGCAGACGGTCGCCAGCGGCTCGGTGACCGCCCGGTGCGAGGACGATCCGCCCCGAAGTTCGACCATGTACGGGGGCAGCGCGAGACCGGTCTCGTTGCGGGTCGAGCAGGTCCGCATTGGGTGGTCGACGGGGAAGGGCTGCTTGCCGTCACGGCCCTCGACGGGGACCAGGTAGGGGCGGTGGAACTGCTCGAACCCGGCCCTGATGCGCCGCATCGTCGCAGGCTCCAGCGCCTTCATACGGCGCTCCGCCCGCTCGCTGATGACCGTGGCGGGCAGGGACCAGTCCACGATCTCCGCTGCCGCGCGTACGGCCGGCTCGACAACCTGGTTGCGGCACGAGGTCTGCGGGCAGCGCCATACGTACTGGTTACGGGCCCCGAACTTCCCCCACGGCTTGAGCGGGTTGCAGAGCTTGGTGGTCTTCCACCCCTGGATCGCCCGCACCCTGCCATGGGTCGGGCAGTCGGCGACGGGGCGCAGCCACTTATCGAAGTCGGGGGCCTGGTCGCCGGGACGCCAGAAGATGTCGTACTTGCGGTCCCTGCTCTGTGCCGCGCCTTGCCCGTAGGCGGCGGCGTGCATGGAGTTGAGGTAGACCGACTGGTGGGCGTAGTTCCACGCCTTCATGGTGGCCAGCCACGCGTCATGGACCGCCCCGCGGTTGGACTTCGGTCCCCACCAGCGGGACTCCACGACGTTCTCCACGATGATCGCCCGGTACTGGTGGACTTCCGCGAACCGGGGTACGTCCCACATTGTTGCCCGTGAGCGGATGGCGGTCTCGTTGGTGCCGTCGGCGGCGAACAGCCCGTTGTCCCACTCACCGTGGTCCCTCGCAACGCCCTTGGCGTTGGAGTGGTTGGTGCACTCCGGGGAGGCCCACAGGATGTCCGTGGTCGGATAGCGGCGGGGCTCGACCTGGGAGAGATCGGCGCAGTCGTGGTCGGTGTCGGGGTGGTTGGCCTGGTGGGTGTCGATGGCGTGCCGGGTGTGGTTGGCGGCCATCCGCACCCGCACACCGGGCACGTTGATGGCCCCGGTGGACGAGCCACCGGCACCGCAAAACAGGTCGGTCAGTGTCAGCACAGCAACTCCCGTGTGTTCTCGAAGGGACGGGCAGAGCCGGAGCGGACGCGATCATTTGGCGAGAGGGCGTCCACCCCTGGTGCCCACGACTGCGGGCACCACAGAGCCCGGCGACGGTCTGCCACCAGGCGTTTCGTCGGCGAGGTCTGTGAACAAGGATCCGGAGAATCCCTGACTTCCGAAGTCAGGAAACCGGGTGTACTGTGCCCGCCCCTTGGGGTCCGGGCGGACCGGTCGAAGCCGTTCAGTGAGTGAACGCGCGCCGCTGACGCTCCCGCGCGCGGCCCGCCTGGCCGGACCGACGGACCGGTCCGGTGATGGTCCGCAGACCGGTCCGGTCTGCGGACCGTTGGACGGACCGAAGTTGCCGACGGACCGGACCGTCGGACGGACCGGACCGTGGGGCGGACCGAAGTCGACCTGGTGGCGAGCAAGTTATCGGCGAAGCTACTCTTCGCGGCGCCCGGCCGAAGCCGAGCAAGTTATCCGCGAAGTCACTCTTCGTGGGGTCCCCGGCCGAGGGCGGCCGGGGACGAGACAGGGGGCGGACCGTATGGTCCGTGCCCCCTGCCCGAAGGGACTCGGGAGAGCCGGGGTGGGCGCGATCTTTTGGCGAGAGGGCGCCGACCCCGGGCGCAGCTAGAACGGCGCTTCAGGGGCCTCCGGGCTGCCCTGGGAGGCGGGGCCGGCGGACGCCCATGCGTCCGGGCCGGGGGCGGAGGTGCTGCGGTTGCCGTCGTCCTTGCGGATGGTGAGGTTCACGAAGCGCAGGGACGCGCCGATCTCGTCGACCTCGACGGCGAGCATGGATCGGTTCTCGCCCTCGGGGGTCTGCCAGTCGTGCTGGCGGATGCGACCCGTCGCCACGACCCGTGTGCCCTTGGCCAGGGAGTCGGCGACGTGCTCAGCGAGGGTGCGCCAGGCCGCGCAGCGGAAGAACGTGGTGGTCCCGTCCTTCCACTGCCCGGAGTCCTTGTCGAAGGAGCGCGGGGTGGAAGCGATCGTGAACTTCGCGAGGGCGGCGCCGCCCTCGGTGAACTTCAGCTCGGGGTCGCCGGTCAGGTTGCCGACGATCGTGATCGGGGTCTCTCCGAACGACATGCTGATCTCCTCGGTGTGGTCAGTACAGCTCGTGGGCGGTGCAGAAGTCGCAATCGCAGTCGTCGTCGTGCGGGCAGTCACAGCCGCACGGGTGACCGGCGGGGCCGGTGCAGGAGCACCGGCACATGCCCTCACCGCACCGCATCTCGTCGTCATCCAGGTACACGGATCGCTCTTCTCGTCCGGGGCTACTGGCAGTTGCAGTCGGGGCGCTCGCTGGAGCCGTCGGCCCCGCACCCGCAGCAGTGCGGGTAGTCGTACGGCTCGTCCCCGTCGATGGGGTGGCACAGGTCGCAGTCGATGTCGTCGTCGTTCAAGGTCAGTTCCCCTCGGTGAGCAGCGGGTCGTTGAGCAGGTCGGGCAGGTTCCACAGCCGCTGGCGGCCCTTGACGGGGAGCGGGGTGGCGAGTGCGGTCACGCGGTCGAGGACCCAGTGGTAGGTGTGCAGCTCGCCCCACGGGGAGCAGCAGCCGTCCGTCGCGAAGTGGACGTCGACCAGGTCGGCGACGGCGACGACCGCGCCGCGGGTGTCCGGCCAGGAGTTCAGGGCGTCCCGGTCGGTGATGAGGAAGCGGCCCATCGGGTCGTATCCGGCTCCGGAGTGGATCGCGAGGCGCCCGCGGTAGGCCGTGGTCCAGGTCCGGTTCTCGGTGCGCTTGGTGCCGTGGGCGACGGCGTCCGCCCACGGCTGCTTGAGGGTGAGGGTCTTCACTGGTCCTCTCCTGCCGTACGCAGGACGACGAAGGTGTCGTCGACGGCGTCGTAGTGGACGTGCACGGGGTGGGGGTCGGCGGCGCGGGCCTCGGTCGCGGCGTGGGCGGCCTTGAGGGAGGCGCGGGTGTCTCCGGCAGGGAAGGACCGCAGGCGGACGGTGTGTTTTCCGGTGCAGGGCTTGCAGGTCATTGGGGGTTTCCTTCCTGGGCGTTGAGGCGGCGGGCGGCGGCGTAGAGCTTGGCGTCGAGGACGGCGGCCGGCGCGGTGGTGAAGGAGTGCAGGGCCACGGCGGCGGCGATGATGACGTCGCACAGCTCCTGGGCGACGTCGTGGCGGTTGTGGGTGACGCCCTTGCGGGGGTTCTGGCCGGTCACGCCGATGTACGCGGCGGACGCCTCCCCGGCCTCCTCGACGACTTTCAGCAGCCGCAGGGCGGTCTCGGTGCCGTCGGTGCCGTTGGCGGTGTCGAGGACGGCGGCGATGCGGCCGGTCAGCGGCCACAGAACAGCGCTCACAGGGTCTCCTCAGGTGGGTGTCGCGTGGAGGGCGGGGCAAGCCACCCCGACTCCAGCGCAGGGCGCTGGGGTCAGAGGGCGAGGGCGAAGACGGCCACGACGAGGGCGGCGGAGGCGGCGAGGATGAGGACCGCGCCGATGCTGGCCCACCAGTAGTGGCCCATCGTCTTCTCGTTGTGGAGGTCGCTGAGCCCGTCCGCGATGCGCGCGTGGAGCGCGACCAGCGGGGACAGGGCGGCGTACCAGCGGCCGAGGCGGTCGATCTGCCCGGCGATCTCCTCGTCGGGTATGTGCCCGCCGTGCAGGGCCAGGCGGTGCGCCTGGCCCTCGTCGGCCAGGTCGGGCAGGTCGAAGAGGACCGGGCTGGTGGTGCGGCAGACGCTGCAGCGGTAGACGTAACGGCGCACGGGGCGGTGTCTCCTGAAGGCAGGGGATGTGGGGCCGGGAAACCAGCGAGGGCGGCCCGGACTCCGGTGGAGTCGGGCCGCCCTCGCTGGTGTGTGGCGGGGTGTTCAGTGGTTGAGCTGTCTGCGGACGTCCGAGACGAGACGGAGGATCTCCGTCGCCATGTCGGCGATGGTCTGGAGCTGCTCTTCGAGTTCCTCGCGGTTGGTTGCGGTGAAGGTGAACGACCGCTCGTCTCGGGGTCTGCGGTCGGTGAACTTGAACGACACGTGGGTCTCCAGCAGGGGTCAGATGTTGGCGTGGTGTGCGCGCTGGATGGCGGCCTCCCACACGCTGCGGATCTGGGATCCGGTGTGGGAGTCGTTCCAGGCGGGGATCGCGGTCCACTGCTTGCCGTGCTGGCGGCGGGCCTCGTCCAGGAGGAGGTTCCCGGCGTCGCAGTAGGCGCCGTTGCGGGCTCCTGCAGCGGCCCGCAGGGCGCCGATGGAGCAGCGGGCGCCCTCGGGGTGGACCAGGTGGTGCTTGGCCCAGCCGTGGGTGTCGAGGATGTTCAGGGCGTCGGTGAGGGTCGTCTCGACCGGCCCCGGCTGGTGCACGGGCGGGGCGGCGGGGACGAAGGTGACCGGTGCCGGAGCGGCCGGAACTGCGGCGGTGTCGGGTTCCGGGGTGGGGTCCAGGAGCTGGAACGCCTTGGCGTACAGGTCCTGTTCGACGGCGGCGAACTGGGTCTGGGTGTGAGTTTGTGTGGTCATGCTGCCCTCCACAGGCCGTTCTCGTTGGTGACCTCGTCCCGCTTCTTCAGCTCGGACAGGCGTGGTTTGACCTTCTGCACCGAGGTGCCGAGCTTCCGGGCGAGGGTTTCTGCGGTCATGGGGATGGACTGCTCCCTCAGGAGTTCGAGGATGCGCGGCTTGATCAGCTCCTGTCCGTCGGTCGGGGCGGCGGGACCGGCGGGGTCCGCCGGAGCCTGCTGGGGGGAGGGCGTGGCCGGTCGCTTCTGCGCTGCGGCGAGAAGGTCGGCGAGGCTGCCGATGAGGTTCTTGCCGCGCTGGTCGACCATCGGCGTGCGGGTGATGGCCTCCCGGTGCTGCCAGGCGTCGCAGTCCTCGACGGCGACAGGCGGCAGGTGTCCGGCGAGGGAGGCGGGGGGTACGTCCAGGTGCAGGGAGCGGAACTGGACGGCCTGCGATCCGGGGGTGAGGAGGTAGCCGAGGCCGAAGGTGGCGTCCTCGGGTCCGGCGGCGGCTTCGGTGTCGAGGCCGCTCATGTCGCGGTCGGCGACCTTGGCGTACTGGCCGGGCCACGAGGACGGGATCCTCGACAGGTCGATGCCCTCCGCGCCCTCGACCGCGTTCACTCCGACCAGGGAGCCCTGTCCTTTGGCGCAGCGCAGGAACACGGCGCCGCCGCCGATCAGGAGCTGGGAGCGGATGATCGTGGAGTTGCCGAGGTCTTCGGCCAGCGGCGTCTGGGTGGCCAGGACTACGCCGATGCCGCGTTTGAGGGACCGGCGGGTGAGCTGCTCCACGATCGTCTTGGCCTCCGCGTGATACGGCGAGGAGACCGACAGCAGCATGTGCGCTTCGTCGATGACGGTCAGGATCAGCGGGTCGGTGAAGGGGAACGACGGGGAGCGGTAGCGGGCTTCGCGGTCGAGCATCATCGCGTAGGCCAGCCGAAGGGCGCCCATCGCTTCGTCCAGGCCGTCCCCGCAGTGCGCGGACAGGTGGGCTCCGGCGATGGTCCCGGCCTGCGGGGAGGCCAGGATCGCAGCGATGCGGGAGCGGTGGGCGGAGAGCAGGATCTGTTCCAGAATTCCGGACTTCCCCGAGCGGGATCCGCCCACGAGGTACAGGTGGCGGGCGCCGGAACCGGGCTGGGCCAGGGGAACCAGGGCCGCGAGTGCGTCGGTGTAGGTGCCTAGGCGGACGTATCCGCGCGAGTCCATGGTCAGCTCGTCCACGACCGAGGAGAGCATCGTGCCGTGCATCAGCGCGTGCTCCTCCATCACGCGCACCCCCATCTGCGAGGGCTTGTCGGTGGGGGCGAGAGCGATCTGGATCGTCTCCAGGTCGAGGTTGCCCGCCAGGTCCTGGACGTTGACCGTTCCGATTGCCTTGCGGTCGCGAGTGGCGATCCCCTCCCAGTCCAGGGGCCCGTCGTAGCGGGTGAGAGCCAGGGTGGTGCCGGGCATCGCGCCTTCCGGGACGGCGACGTGCGCCGCCCACACTTCCTCGGGAGTCGTGGGTGCGCCGACCGCGATCTGCGGCTGTGATGCGGCCTTCTTGAGGTGGACGGTGACGGGCAGGGCGTTGGGTGCGTAGTGCTTGGGGTCTCCCATCTCGACCTGGGAGACGGGGACGTTGTAGACGGAGGCGATGTCGGCGGCCTTCACCCGCACCTGCTGGCCCTGGGGCACGGTGATGACCCCGGTGAACGACAGGTGGTCGTCCCCGACGTCGAGGGCGAGGTGCGCGAGGACGGCACCGGCCTGGATGAGCTTGCGGCCCTCGGTCTGGGTGGGCCCGCAGATGAACTCCGCCCACCAGGCGGTGATGACCTGCTCCTGTGAACTCTGGCCGCCCGGTGCGGGGGTGACCGTGGCAGGCAGAGCAGGGGGCCCGCCGGCCGTGTTGCGGTGGTGGGCGAGGGCGGCGGCCCCGGCGGGGACCGCGAGCCCGAGGGCGAACAGCGGGTCCATCCCGCTGGCGAGGACCTCGTGGGCGGCGATGCCGCAGCCGGTGGCCGTGCTCCCGCAGGCGATGAGCGAGCGCAGAACGGGGGCGGAGGTATTGAGCGCCCACGCCCCCGCTCCGGCCGCCGCGGCAACGAGAGCGGACCAGGGGCCGGTGATCAGTGGTGCCACCGCGAGCGCGGCGGGCGCGCACTGGATGAACTGTGTACGGGTCGGCCCCATCGCCGTCTCCTTAACTCTGGGCGTAGAAGGCGGCTTCCGCCATCTCGACAGGCGAGGTGTCCACGGCATCGGCGATGCCCCCGTGGTCGCTCTCGACGGTCGTCCGCGCGTCGTCGGCGGCAGCCGAGGCACTGTCCGCCGCTGCGGTGTAGCCGCTGGCGGCTTCCTTGGCGCCAGTCATGGTCAAAGCCGCGTCCGCGAACTCAGCGGTGGTGGCGGCGTCGACGGCCAGCGCCTTCATCGTCTCGGAGGCGTCCTGCATCTGCTCCGCGGTGTCGTCGACAGTCGCAGCGAGCGTGGTGACGGTCTCGGCGTGGGCGTGGACCTGGTGGGTGAGCCAGGCGAGCTTGGCCCGCAGGGCCGCGTACGTCACGGCGTCCTTGAGGGTTTCACTGACACTCATGTGGGCCTCCCCTTATCGGGCGTTGTAGAAGTCGCGTTCGGCGGGCTTGGTCAGCGGAGAGTCGGCGACCGCCCGGAAGATCTGGCCGTGGCGGACCTCGGCGTTCGCCGACGCGGTGCGGCACGCTTCCTCGCCGCCCTGGATCTGGTCGTGCAGCTTCCTGGCGGCGGCGGCCTGCAGATCGAGCTGCTCCTTGAGGAACTCGCCCTTGCCGATGAGGTTCAGACCGACGTCCTTCTCCGTGATCTCGGCGATCAGCGCATCGCAGTCGGCGGCCAGCTGCGCGGACTCGTCCACGAGTTCCAGGCAGGTCTCCGCGCTGGTCTGGCACAGGGTGGCGGCGCCCTCGGCGAGGTCGATGACCTGAGTCAGGGTGAGGACCTCACCGCCGCTGTAGGTACGGGACTTCCCCGCGGCGGTGGTGACGTGGACGCCCTTGTCGTCGACAGACGCGGTATGCGGGACGGGCGGGTTGGGCTGCATCGCGGGGTCCTTCCTGAGCTGCTCGGGCAGGCTGACGTGCGGCGGCGGGGGCACCGTGCCGGGCGGCGGAATGACCGGGCCCGGCACAGGCCCGGTGGGGTCGGCCGAAGGCGGAGGCGCGTCCGGGGGATCGGTCGGCATCGGCGGCGGGTCGGCGGGCTTCGGTGGCGGCGTTGGAGCGGACGTCGCCTTGGGCGGCGGCGTCGGGGACCCGGTGGGTTTCGGCGGTACGGTCGGCCCCGGCGTGTGCGCGGACGGCTTCGCGCCGGGTGTGGCAGACGCCGAAGCGGAACCGGATGGGCCGGGTTTCTTCAGGTAGCCGGAGCGCCATCCGTCGCGGAGGCCACCGGCCCAGTTGGCGCCCGCGAGAAGCCCGTAATGGGCCTTCGCCGCAGCGTTGTAGGGGGCGGTGCGGAAGGTCTCCGGCGCTTTGCCCGGGGACCACTTCTCTTTCGGTGGGGACGGGGGCTTCTCGATTCCCGCCTGCCCGTACTTGGTGTGCGTGTTCTCGACACCGAAGACGTAACTGATGGCGAGGAGTAAGAGGAGTTCCATCACCCTCCTTCCTTCACTCTGTGTAGTTGAAGGGAGTTACCGGTTACCGGTTACAGCCCCCAGGAGAGCTGGTTCACCCCTCCCAGGAGTGCCCGGCGGTACCCCTGGGCTGTAACCGGTAACCGGTAACCGTGCACTCAGCGTGAGGAGCCGATGTTGTTGACCGTCGAACTCGCGGTGTTGAAGACCGATTCGAGGGTGCTGCGGATCGTGTCGCCGAACGGGGTGTAGGGGAGGAAGACACCCGAGACGATCAGCAGGACGCAGATCGCGAGCTGCTTCCCCTTCGTCTTCTTGAAGACGAAGAACATGGCCCAGCCGAACAGGGCCAGCGCGAAGAACTGGAGCGTCATGTCATGCACCCTTCTCGAAGGTGAATCCCTTGTTGTTCGCGTGCGTGAGCGCACCCGCCCCGGAGGCGGAAGCGGAAGGAGCGGAGAGCTTCTTGTAGGCGACCAGACCGCCCCCGCCGACCAGGGCGACCCACAGCCAGGGGCTGGACAGGAAGTCACCGCCGGCGGCGGACTCCTGGGCCTTGGGCTGCTGGGTGCCACCGAGCGTCGGCGCGTCACAGGCGGGGATCTTGGAGACCTCCCAGGGCGGGGCCTTGGCCACCGTCGCCGCCCGTGCCTTCATGCACTCGCGGTAGACGGTCATCTCCCGCTCGTACAGCGTCTTGGCCACGGCTTCCTCGGTCTGCGCCCGCCGTTTGCCCGCCTCCACTTCCACGAGCGCGTTCGCGGCGTCTTCCTTGGCGCGGGCGCGGTCCTGGGCAGCCTGCTGGCCCTGCATGCTGGTGACGGTCACGACGGTGCCGCACACCGCGACAACAGCGATCGTGCCGCACACCGCCAGCGCAGCGGTGTTACGGCGAACGCCGCTGAGCTTGGCGGAGAACTTCGAGGGGCTGGGCTTCTCGGGGGTCTCGGTCTTGGGGTTCATGCGGCTGAACTCCTCGTCCCAGTCGATACCGGGCATGACAGGTGCCCTCCTTCCGGAAGGTGTCGGGTGTGCGGCAGAGATGGCGCGGGGCCCGCGTCCGCCGGCCGACGGCAGGTGCGGGCCCCGAACGGGGATGGCGCTCAGGAGCGGGCCGGGACCTCGTGGTCGGGGTGCGCGGCGGCGGACTCCTGCCAGCGGCGGACCTCTGCGGCATCCGCGTGGGAGACGCGCACCCGGTAGGTGCAGCCCTCGGCCCGACAGCGGAACACCGGCCGCGACGCCTCGCTGACGGCGACGACAACGGAGGCGAACAGGACCGCGACCCCGAAGGCGCACACCAGCGTCATCGGCAACGGCACCTGGTAGGCGGCCAGCGTGCTCGCGGTGCGCCAGGCGGCGGCTCCGGCGAGGAGGAAGGTCGCGGCGGGCAGCAGGCAGGCGGACAGCGTGGACTTCTTCACGTGCACTCCCTGGAAAGTGGGGTTCAGGCGGCGCGCTGCTCTTCGGGGTAGGCGCAGGGCACGCACATGCCGAGCGAGGCCGGTATGACGTACCCGGCGTCCAGTCGGCAGGAGGGGCACATGCGGCGGGCCGCGTTCGCCTTGGCGAGCGCGGCCCATTTCGCGGGCGTCATCGGCCGCTTCGGCTTCGCGAGATCGATGCGGTAGAGGTAGGCGACCAGCGGGCCGCGCCGGTAGCGCGGCCGGAAAACCTCGATCTGCACGCCCTGCCCGCCGGGGCGTAAGCCCTGAGCGTCCAGTTGGCGCAGGGTGGCGTAGCCCTCGGGAGCGCACTTCCACAGCAGCCGCGGTATCGCCCCGGACTGCGGGGTGGTGGCGAGGCACTTGCCGTAGCGGATGGCCATCAGGCGCTCCGCAAGTCACCCGAGGCACTCGGGCGCTGTTCGGAGTAGCGGGAGCTGACCCAGCCGACCGACCAGCCGCACAGCTCCGCTGCCGCCCGTACCGGCAGACTCGCGGCGAACGCTTCGGTCACCAGGGCGCGGGCTTCGTCCTCCGGGAGTTTCTCGGTGGCCGGCCCCCGCTCCAGCAGCGAGGAGCGTTCACGCTCCGCCCGTTCCTCACGCTCCGCCTGTTCACGGGCAGCGCGCTGAGCAATCGCACGGCGCTCGTTTTCTGCGCGTTCGGCGGCCTCGTGTTCACGCTGTTCACGATCACGCTCGGCCTGTTCACGTTCGCGTTCACGGCGTTCATCCGCCTCCCGCTCCACGCGTTCGGCTTCCACCTTCGCCGCGCGTTCCTCGGCCCGTTCGCGCTCTTGGCGTTCAGCGGCTTCACGGACCAGGAGGGCTTCGTGCTCGCGCTGTTCACGGGCCAGCGTGGCGGCGTGGTCGCGCTCTTCACGGGCCAGCGCGGCCGCTTCCTGGGCCTGCTCGCGGGCCGCCTGCTCGCGGCGTTCCCGCTCTGCCCGTTGTTCTTGTTCAAGGGCGTTCGCGGCGGCGTTCAGGGCCCGCCGGTAGGCGAGTCCGGTCTCTGCCGTGACGATCAGCAGGAGCGGGGCGACCGCGTGGACGGCGACTCCGACCAGGTCACCTTTCAGTGCGGAGTCGGCGGTGTTCAGGGCGAGGGTCATCCCCCCGGTCATCCACCGCAGGACCACCGGCCACCTCCCGCCCTTCCCGCCGAAGCGGGCCAGGACGGAGTCGAGGCGGACCACGATGACCACTGCGGCGTCCACGACGAGCGGGAGGATCGGGGCCGTCCAGCGCCACTCGAGGGCGGTGTGGGCCCTCATGAGCGGGGTGACGGTCAGGATGGAGTAGAGCATCGCCCCGGCCACGATCAGCCAGGTGCCGACCGACAGTGCCTTCTCCGCTGAACGGAGCTGAACACTGTTCATCGCGATGTTCATCCCGCCCCCTCAAGGGGCCGCACCACCGGGGCGACGGTGCTCGTGAAGTGACGCCCGTCGTCAGCGCGGATGAACGTCTGGATCTCCCACAGCGCGGCGGCCGAACCGAGTTCACGGGTGGTGATCCACCTGTTCTCGAAGGCCCCGAGCGAGTCCGCGTGGGCACGGGCAGCGTCGGCGTCGGCGTGAATGCTGTGCGGCTGCCCGCGGTACAGCAGCAACGCCGGACGGTCCAAGGACGGGCGTGGGCTCACCGGCTTGGCGGCCAGCTCCTCCTGCGTCTCCTCCAGTTCCTGGGCCAGGTGCGCGGTGTCGCGCAGCAGAAGCACGTTGTCGTCCCGCAGCAGTACGGCCTCCGCCTCAGCGGACTCGGCACGGGCCACCAGGGCGTAGACCGCACGCAGATGCTCGCGGTAGGAAGCGGTCTCCCGCTCCAGCACCTGGCGGACCACGGCGCGTGCGTCGTCTGCCTCAGCGGCCAGACCTGCCAGACGAGACGACGAAACAAGGCGAATCATGCCGCCACCTCCGTTGCGGACAGGGTGGACGGGGCCGGGGCGTAGGCGACCAGGCTGATGGTGCAGGCCCCGTACGGGCCCTCCGCCCGCAGGCGCATCGTGGAGTTGTCCACACCCTGTGCACCGAAGCGGACCGTGTCCGCAGGCACGTGCAGGGCCGCCCGCCACGCCTCGAACGCACCGAGGTCGTCGTGGAAGGCCAGCTCCACCCGTCCGGGGTAGAACCGGGAGATGTGCACGTCCGGGGCCGGAAGCCCCGGGAACTCGCTCTCCAGCAGACTCAGCGTCCGCAGCGGGGCATACAGGCCGGTCAGGGTCAGCTCGCTCATGCTGCTACCTCCAGTGCGTGGGCGATGATCTCGGCGTGGTCGAACGCCAGCGGCGGCAGATCGGTCAGCGGCCACCACTGAGCCTTGGTCGCGTCGTCGCCCGCCTCGATGGGCAGCCCGGAGTGGACCTCCAGGTGGTAGGCGACGGTGACGTACCGGCCGCGCGGGTCCCGGTCGGGTGCGTCGAAGACGCCTACCTGGTGCAGCTCGTACTCAGCGGCGTACACCCCGGCCTCCTCCGCCAGCTCACGCGCGGCGGCGGCACGGCTCGTCTCACCGGGGTCAACGAAGCCACCGGGCAGCGCCCACTGGCCCTTGAACGGGTCCCAGCCGCGCTCAACGAGCAGGACACGCCCGTCGGTCGAGGTGACGACCACGTCGGCGGTGTAGCGGATGGCCAGCAGCGTCTCTTCGGTGCTCACGCCGCGACCGCCTTACGCACCTGGCGGCGGCGGGTCTTGGCGGCCGGCCTCACCAGCGGGGCGACGTTGAAGACTTCCGGGTGGTCCTCGACCATCTGCGCGGCCACCCAGGAGGAGCGGTCCACCAGGGTGGGGTCGTCGGCGAGGATGTCGCGGGCGGCGGCCTGGCGGGCGGCGGCCTCTTCCTCGCTCTCGCCCTCGACCCCCAGCCACAACTCCAGCGGGGTGCCCAGGGCCAGTTCCACGAACTCATCTACCGAGGCAGCGTGCTGGCTGCCGATGTACGCACGCATGGGAACTCCAGAACTCGAAGGGACGGAGAGAAGAAGGGCAGGGCGGCTCGACCATCTGGCGAGAGGAAGCCGGACCTGCAGGGCCGCTGCCGGTGGGAGCGGCCAGTGCCCCGGCCGGGAGTCGAACCCGGCCTTGAGACCATCGGGGCTGATCAGCGCGATGCGCCTAGTCCAGAAGCGTCTGCGGAAGGATCGCCACGATCGCCTCCGGGAACTCCTCCCGCAGGTCGCGAGCCGCAAGGGATGCCTCCGCTCCGTCGAAGCCAAGCCCCGCGAAGCCGGTCTGGCACACCCACTTACCGCGCTCGAACGCCACGACGCTGTACCCGCGGAGCTGCTTGGCGGTCGTTGCCTGGCGCGTACTTCCGTGCTTGCTCATGGACGGCCTCCTTGGTGTGTGGTGTCCGGCCCTCACCAGCCGGTGGGAGCGGAAGTTGTGGTGAGTGGCGGTGGATCAGACAGCGGTGATGAGCAGTGCGGCGACCAGGAGCCACAGATGGTGGAAGGACTGATCGAGCGCGTACGCGCCGGTCCCGAGGTGGGCGGCGGGGGTTCCCTGGGCGCTGACCGGGTGGGCAGGGTGGGCGCCGGTACCGAGCGAGTAGAACTCGCTCTGCCCGGTCACCTTGGCCAGCCAGGCGAGCGTGCTGCGGCGGTCGGCCCACCAGTGAGTGAGCGCGTCCACACCGAACCCGAGCACGAGCCCGAGGACGGAGAGGTGAAGCCCAAGCACCGCCGCCACCAGCGCCAGCAGGACCGCTTTCGTGGCGGTGAGCGAGGCGACGTGGCGGGCACCGGCCAGACGGCCACCCCAGCCGGGCAGGCCCTTGCGGGCCGACTGGCAGGAGGTCTGCACCCAGTGGTCGCCCACGTTGTGAGCGACGTACAAGGCGGCGAACACGGCGGCGAAGGTGGCGGCAGCGTTCACGGCTACTTGCCCTCGTCGCGCTGCTGCACGAGCTGGATGGCCATGCGCGGGAAGTCGGCGACGGCGTCGAAGTCGGAGAGCTGCAACCCGTAGATCCGGGTGGCGTCGACCATGTCGCGCAGTACGGACGCCGCGGTCGCGGTCTGCTCCGGGGTCGGCTGGTGGGCGGGTGCGAACTGGCGGGCCGCCTCGCCGATCCTGCGGCCGATGTTGTCGAGGTCGTGCTGGTCCATGAGTACGTCCCTGGGGCGCAGATGGACCGGGACTATCCCGGCTCCTTGCCACCCCGGCCGTACGGCTCCGCAGATGCGGACCGGACGGCCGGGGGAAGCAGCCGGCGCAGCAATGTTGTGGCGCTGCGAAACGGTGCGGACCGGTTGGCCACGGCGCATGTTCACGCTCACGGTCCTGGGGGTGAAGCGGCGCCGCCGTGCCGGTCGATCACGGCCGCGCCCTGAGCTGTCGTTGGTGCATCGCAACTCCCTCGGTAGGAAGGGGGGAGACGTGCACGGATCTCCTGATTCGTACGGGGCCTCTCGGTCCGGGGAGTTCCGCAGTCCCGGAAGTCACTGAGGTCGTATGCCGTGCGGTTGCTTTGAGTCGGTGGCGTGTCCCCCTAAGAGGGGTGTTGGGCGCCTTGTGACGGGGGCCCGTTCTCGACCGACTGTTCTCCACTCACCTCCGGCCGGTGTGGTCGCGGCCGGTACTGCGGTGGTGGTTCACGCTGTTGAGTTCTCAAAGTGGAGCCGTTCGCTTCCTTCGAGGCGATCCGCCGATACGGACCTCTCCGGGCGTTTGCGCAGGTCGTACGGGTCATGCAGGACTTGCAGACTTCGACTTGTTCGTCGACGTCTAGTTACAGGTTACGCATCTCTGGTTCCCCGTCAAGGCGGTCCGGGATTTTCGTGAGGCGCCGTGTCGGCTCCTCTGCTCTGAGACTGCCGCCCGTCGGCCGGTCGCGGCAGAGGAGCGAGGGGGACAGAGGGGGACTGTCCCCCCTGTCGCCGCCGCGCGTTCCAAGTCACACTGAGGCGAGGGTTGTTGACACCCAGGGATGGTTCATGACTGCAATTGCCGATCGGCGTGCGGCGCGGGAGTGGAAGAAGGCCCGGCTCGTACTGGAGTTGAAGCGCGCTGCTTCCACACGTGGAATACCCGTCGCTTCAGACGAGAGCCTGAACCGGATGATCCGGGAGTGGGAGTCCGGGCGGCGCCCTCTGGTGGGCGACTACCTGGAACTGTTCTGCGCCGTATACGGATGCTCTCCGGCAGAACTCGGATGCTTCCCGGAGGACGCACCGGAACCCGAACTCGACGAAGTGAGTTCTCTCAAGCGCGAGTTGTTAGCTGCCCGCAGCGTCGACACGTCCATGGTGAAGCTGTTTGAGTCGCAGACGGAGAATCTGCGGCAAATGGATCGACGTCTCGGCGCAGAGTCTCTGCTGCCACAGATCGTGGCGCACGTGGGCCAAATGGAGAAGCTTCTCCAGCACGGCGTTGCTTCGGGAGCGCGCCAGCTTGTCGCGGGCGCACTCACCGAAGCAGCCGCCCTAGCCGGGTGGCAGGCATTGGACTTGGGTCGCTATGGCGACGCATGGAATCTGCACGAAGTTGCCAAGGCAGCAGCCCGCGAAGCGGGCAACAGCACCCTCCTCGCCCACGCCACCGCACAACAGGCTTACGTCCTGATGGACTTGGAACAGCCGACCGAAGCGGTACAGCTCGTGCAGCAAGCGGTCGCCCATGGCGAGGGGAAGGTTCCGGCGCTTATGACGACGTGGCTGCATGCGGCAGAAGGCGAAGCCCATGCCGTTGCAGGAAATAGCTCAGCGTGCCGCCGTTCCTTGGATCGCGCGGATGCTTCTCTTCCCGTCGACGCTGCGGACCCCGAGCTGCCGTTCCTCTTCCTGGCGGGCTCTCACCTGGCCCGATGGCGCGGTAACTGCTTGGCTCGCTTGGGCGCAGACGAGGCCATTGAGGACCTCAGCGGGGCCTTGTCCGCGATGGACGAGGGGTTCAATCGCGCGGAGGCTGGGGTGCGGTGTGACCTCGCCGGGGCGCTCCTGAAGCGGGGCGACACCAGCGAAGCCACGGTGCAGGCCGAGAAGGCTCGCGAATTGGCGGCGCTGACGGGTTCCGTCCGTCAGCGCATCCGAATTCAGCGGATTCTAGACCTTGCGTGAGTTTCCCTCTTGCGTGGCAAGCAGGTGCAACAGCGCAACCAGGGTTCCGGAGTTTGCGACCTCCCCGCGCTGGATAAGCGCAGGGACTTCGGACAGCGGTACCCACGCGGTGCGCTGGGACTCGTTGACCTCTGTCGGCGCCGTTACGTATTCCACCCCGCGCGCGACGTAGACATGGTGAGGACTTGTGACCGTCCCAATCATCGGCTCGAAACTGGCAACGTGTTCCAGTTCACCCTTGGGGCGGTACCCCGTCTCTTCCAGGATTTCGCGCTCAGCGGTGACCGCTGGGTCTTCGCCGTCGTCGATGAGCCCACCCGGAAGTTCCCAGTTCCAGGTGTCGGAGACGAAGCGGTGGCGCCACATCATGAAGACGCGGTTCTGGTCATCCAACATGGCGGTCATGGCCGCAGCCGGAAGGTACACCTTGTGGTGCTCGAACCGCTCACCATCCGGGGTCTGAATATCTGCCTTGGAGACAGTCACCCATTGGTTCTCATAGATGGGCTTTTCTCCGAAGACCTTCCACGCGGTCGAGCGGTCGCCATCGTCGTGGAACGACGCCGGAACGGTCACGGTCCTCCGGGCCCCCTGCGTGCTGCTGGCCAGGCCGGCCGCCTCTAGTTCCTTGAACACCTGCCCCGCGGTCTTCCGTGAGATCCCGAACTCCTTGTGCAGGTCGGACTCGGACGGGTACTGCGCGCCCATCGCGAGACGCCCGCTCGCGATCCGCCCCCGAAGCTCCGCCACCACCCGCTCGCGCTCCGTCACGACGGGACTCGTGCCGTCCGCGCCACGGACGAACCGCCCTCGCCCCTTGACCGAGTCGACCAGCCCTTCGTCTTGCAGCAGGACCAGGGCGCGATGCGCCGTGTCCCGCGCGACGCCGTACTGCTCCTTGAGCTTCTCCTCAGAAGGCAGGGCATCCCCCGTGCGCAGGTCGCCGTTCTCAATCTGGACTCGCAGATCCTTCGCGATGTCCCGATAGCCGGTCCTGCTGCCTCGTGTCGCGCTCACCCGTTTCCCTCCGTCGGGTTGGACTGATCCCAAGGGTATGCAGTCGTCTGGCGAACGGAAGAGGCCGTGCTGATGACTCCCCCGCTGAAGTAGCGATTCGGAGGGCTGTGGGCCATGTGTGGGCCAGGCGGCCCATGAGTGTCGTTGGCTGAGGTTCCCGTGCAGGTCAGACCTCCTTTTCGTGCTGCACGCGAGTCGGTCTTGAAAACCGTCGTGGCAGCGATGTCACCGTGGGTTCAAATCCCACACCCACCGCAGGTGAACGGCCCCCGACCAGCAGTTGGTCGGGGGCCGTCGCGTTTTCCGGGGGCTGCTATCGACGGGACCCCGGCGACGTCGTGGGGACGCACACCGTAGCGCCCCCCGCCGCACTCGTGCGGTTTCCCGATGCCGTGGGGTCAGGCCCGCGTCCCCAAGGTGAGGCGGGCCGCAGAGGCCAGGGTCGAACGGGCCTCGGCCAGGGTGAGGCCGGCGTGGAGGGCGGCTTCGGTGAGGGCAGGGGCGAGGGTTTCGCCGAGGTCGTTCTCGTAGGCGCGGCAGGCTGCCCAGAAGAGGCGGGTGTTGCGCTGGCCCGGGCGGGCGGTGCGGACGAATTCCACCAGGCCGTGGCCCCGACTGTACGAGTGGGAGGAGTGGGAGGAGTGGGACCAGGGGGGTGGCGGGGGCCGGCGGGGGCGGTGGGCCAGGAGGGCGAGGAGTGAGGGCGGGCAGGGGGCTGCCGGGAGCTGGGCGGTGCCGGGGGCCAGACGGTAGACGCCGTGGGTGGTGAGGGAGCCGGGGCCGACCAGATAGCCGCCGGTGCCGCGGATGTCGATACCGGGGGCGAGGCGGCTCGCGGAGTTGGGGACCGTGGTGCCTGCGGGGCCGGTGAGCCAGAGGTGGCGGCCGCCGGAGGGGGTGAGGACGGTGACCGTGGGGGGAAGCGTGAAGTCGTGTTCGCTCCCCAGGCGTTCGAGGGCGGCGACGGGATCGTCACCGTGCTTGGTGTCGAGGTCGATGCCTATGAGGTGGTGCGGCGGGCGGCCGCAGGCGATGCCGTAACCGGTGGCGCGGGGCGCCGCGGCGAACAGGGCGCGGACGACGGCCGGGTCGGTCGAGGCGTCGTACACGCCATGGCCGGGGAGGCCGCACTCGCCGCGGCAGGGCGGGCCGACGCGCGAGCCCTCGGGGGTGGCTCCTGGGGTGGCCCCGGGTGTGTCCTCGTCGTGGTGCGGGGAGCGCAGGGCCGGGAGCTTGGTGCGGGACAGGGGAATCACGGGGAGGCCGCGCTCCGCCGCGGAGAGGGCGTGCGCGAGGGCCAGGGTGGCGGTGAGCCGGTCTGGAGAGGCCATGACTCCATAGTCGTACGAATGTTCGAACAAGGGAAGTGGGGAAATTTGGCTGAAAATCTGCCGAAACGCTTCCTCTTATGGGGTTACTGGGTTTCATGCGCCATTTGGCACTGAGCTGGATGTTTTGGGGTGAGGTTGGGGGTTTATCGACAAAACCTCACGCTTGAGCGTGAATAAGGGCGTGGTGGGTGGTTCGCCGGGGTTCGGTGGGCAACTCTGGTGCTGCGACGTCGTCACCAGCACCGAGGCAGCCGGCCAACTTCCTCGGAATCAGCCGTACTTAACAATTCCTGGAGGAATTGACCATGCGTAATGCCCGCATCTTCGCCGCTGTTGCCGCGCTCCCCCTCGCCGCCGCCCTCTTCACGGGTGTCGCCACTGCCGACAACGGGTCCTTCGCTGACGACGGCTCCAACGCGGCTGTCGCCACCGTGAACGGAAGCGGCGTGGGCGGTACGAACAACGGCAACGCCACCACCACCCAGCAGGTTGCCAACGGTGCCGGCGCCTCCAACCAGAGCAACAACGCGAGCGTGAACGGCTCCGGCTTCACCTCGATCAACCAGGGCAACGAGAACGTCGCGGTGAACTTCACCGAGCTCTGGTAGTCCGCTCGACCCGATGAGGGTCTGTGCTGCGGGGTGAACAACTGCCTGTGCGGCGGTGCTTCGGCGCCGCCGCACAGGCATTTCCGCGTCCGGGCACCGTTGCGGACCGGTGCGCGTCGGCTTGCGGGCGGGTGTGGCCCGGCAATGTCCGTGACCTTGACAGGGCGGCCAAATCTGACGGACAGTCAGAAACCTCGTTCCGTACGTTCCGTCGTACGACCCGGCCGCGCCGCCTTCCCGTACGACACGGGTCGCGTGCGCTTCCCCGTACGACCGGGCAAACCCGCCGGAGGACACCGCCGTGCATCTCGCACCGACCGGGCGCCAGCAGCGGCTGCGCACCGAACTCCGCTCGTACTTCCGTGAAGTGATGCCGGACGGGGCGCCCGAGAACCCCGCTGAGCAGCGGGCGCTGCTGCGGCGGATCGGTGGCGACGGGATGCTCGGGATCGGCTGGCCCGAGGAGTACGGCGGCCAGGGGCGCGGCCCGGACGAGCAGTTCGTCTTCTTCGACGAGGCGTACCGGGCGGGCGCCCCGGTTTCGATGGTCACGCTGAACACCGTGGGTCCGACCCTGATGAAGTACGGGACCCAGAAGCAGCGGGACTTCTTCCTGCCGCGGATTCTGCGCGGCGAGCTCGTCTTCGCCATCGGGTACAGCGAGCCGTCGGCCGGCACCGATCTCGCTTCGCTGCGGACCCGGGCCGTGCGTACGGAGGGTGACGGCAGGGGAGGTGACGGGGCTGGTGGCGGAGGTGTCGGCGCGGTTGATGGCGCGGCTGCCGGAGACGGCGGGTGGCTGATCGACGGGCAGAAGATCTTTACCAGCAACGCCCAGCACGCGGACTGGATCTGGCTCGCCTGCCGGACGGACACCGAGGCGCCGAAGCACCAGGGCATATCGATTCTGCTGGTGCCGACGGATGCGCCCGGCTTCTCCTGGACGCCGATCGAGACGGTGGGCGGGCTGACCACCACGGCGACGTACTACGACGGGATCCGGGTGCCGGCCGGGAATCTGGTGGGTGAGGAGAACGGTGGCTGGGGTCTGATCACCAACCAGTTGAACCATGAGCGGGTGGCGCTCGCGGCAATCGGCATGCAGGCCCAGGACGCTTTCGCCGAGGCGCTCGCATACGCCCGGACCACGGACCCCGCGACGGGCGAAAGGCCAGGTGAGAGGCCCTGGGTGCGGGCTCGGCTGGCGGAGGCGCACGCCAGGCTCGCGGCGGTTCGGTTGCTGAACTGGCGGTTGGTGGGGGATGTGGGCGCGGGGACGCTGGCGCCGGGGGACGCGAGCGGAGTGAAGTTCGTGGGAACCGAAAGTGCGGTCGCGGTCTACCAGTTGTGCCAGGAGGTGGTGGGCGACGTCGGGCTGGTGCGGGCCGGATCGCCGGGGGTGCTCGGGGACGGCGAGCTGGAGCGGATGAACCGGGCCGCGCAGATCAACACCTTCGGGGGCGGGGTCAGCGAGGTGCAGCGGGAGATCGTCGCGACGATGCGGCTTGGGATGCGCAGGGGGAAGCGGTGAGGGAAGTGATGGGAGAGGCGGTGGGTGCGGTGGGCGCGAAATTGGTTACAGAAAGTAGCGGGATGGGGGAACGGGGCGAGTTCCTCGACCGTTTGAAGAAGTACGAGGGGCTGGCGGCAGCCACCTCGGCAGTGGGCAAGGACCTGGTCAACGAATCGATGATCAGGCACTGGTGCGAAGCGATGGGAGACACCAGTCCGGCATACGAAGGGCCGGACGCGACGGCTCCGCCGACCATGCTCCAGGCCTGGACGATGGGCGGATTGTCCGGACACGGGTCGGGGGCCGGTCGCACGTCGGCGTACGACGACCTGTTCGCGCTGCTCGACGGCGCGGGGTGCACCTCGGTGGTCGCCACCGACTGCGAGCAGGAGTACGTACGGGACCTGCGGCCGGGCGACCGGATCACTTTCGACGCGGTGATCGAGTCGGTGTCGGACCGCAAGACGACCAAGTTGGGCGCCGGTCACTTCGTCACGACGCGGATGGATGTGTACGGCAACGGGAAGTTGGCGGGGACGCACCGATTCCGGATCCTCAAGTACGCGCCGCGCGGGAAGGGCGACGCGGGCACTTTGACAACTCAACAGGGTGTCGTGGACGGGACGGTGCGCGGCGATGCGGGGGCGGTGGCTCGCGAGCACGGGAGTGAAGCGGCTCGCGGGGATGCGGGCAAGGCGTCTGCGCCCGAGCAGACGAAGGCGTTGCGCCCCCGGCCGGTGATCAACCGGGACAACGCGGGCTTCTGGGAAGGGGTCGCGGCGCACCGGCTGCTGATCCAGCGGTGCTCGGGCGAGGGGTGCGGGACGCTGCGGTTCCCGTGGCTGCCCGGCTGCAATGCGTGTGGCTCGGCCGAGTGGGACACGGTCGAGGCCGGCGGTGAGGGGACGGTCTTCTCGTACGTGGTGATGCACCACCCGGCGTTCCCGGCCTTCTCCCCGCCCTGTGCCGTGGGGTTGATCGAGCTGGCGGAGGGGGTGCGGATGATCAGCAATGTGGTCGGGGTGGAGCCCGGCGAGGTGCGGATCGGGATGCGGGTGCGGGCGGAGTTCGAGCGGTTCGACGCGGAGTTGGAGCTGCCGGTGTTCCGGCCGGTCGCCGGGGTCAGTGCCGAGGGTGGGGAGTGACGGGGATGGACTTCACTCCGAGCGAGGAGCAGCAGGCCGTGCGGGACCTGGCGGCAGAGATCCTCGGTGATCTTTCGACGCACGAGCGGCTGGCAGCCGCCGGGACCGGCACGGATGCCGAGCTGTGGAAGCGGCTGGTGGGGGCCGGTCTGCTGGAGGCGGTCGAGGAAGTCGGACTGCTGGGGCTGGTACTCCTCCTGGAGGAACAGGGCAGGACCACCGCGCAGGTTCCGCTGGCGGCCACCGGTGTTTACGGACTGCTCGCCGTGGGTGCTTACGGGTCCGAAAAGCAGCGGGAGTTGTTGCTTCCAGGGCTGCGAAACGGGTCTGTGGTGGCCGTAGGCGCATTTTCGGCCACCGGCGTGGGCCCCGTTCGGGCGGAAGCCGGCGCGGAGTCGGACGTGTGTGCGTTGTCGGGGTCGGTCCCGGCGGTGCCGTGGTTGCGGGACGCTACCCACGTGGTGGTGCCGGACGCGGACCGGGGGCTGTGGGTCGTACGTACGGGAGAGACCGGGGTCGGCGTCGAGCCGGTCGAAACCACCGCGCCCTGGTCGGCGGGGCGGCTCAGGCTGGACGGGGCGCGGGGCGAGCGGTTGGGCGGGCCGGGTCCGGCGGCGTACCGGCGCGTCAGGGGCGCGGCGCGGATCGCCTTCGCGGGGCTCCAGGCCGGGGTGTGCGCGGGGTCGGTGGCGCAGGCGGTGCGGTACACCTCGGAGCGCGAGCAGTTCGGGCGGCCGTTGTCGACCAAGCAGGGGGTCCAGCTCCGGGCGGCCGAGGCACATATGGACACGGAGTCGATCCGGGTCACGGCGTACGAGGCGGCCTGGCGGTACGACCAGGGGCTGAGCTGTGCGAGCCATGCGCTCACCGCCGCCTGGTGGGCGTCGGAGGCGGGCCGGCGGGTGGTGCATGCCGGACAGCATCTGCACGGCGGGATAGGGGCCGATGTGGAGTATCCGGTGCACCGGCACTTCCTGTGGGGGCGACAGATCGACGCGTATCTGGGCGGTGCGGGACAAGCGCTCGAAGAACTCGGTGGGTTGCTCGTGGAGGAAGGGGCTGAGGGATGAAGGCCGGTGAGGAACTGCCGCCGATGGAGATAGCGGTGACCCGTACCTTGATCGTGGCCGGGGCGGTGGCGTCCCGCGACTACCAGGACGTGCACCACGATGCCGAGGCCGCGCGGGAGAAGGGGTCGCCTGACATCTTCATGAACATCCTGACGACCAATGGCCTGGTCGGGAGGTATGTGACCGACAGCCTCGGGGCCGGAGTGCGGCTGCGCGCGGTAAAGATCAGGCTCGGGGCGCCCAACTACCCGGGGGACACGATGGTGTTGCGCGGCACGGTGGCGGAGGTCGACGGGGCGGCGGGCACGGCGGAGATCACGGTCGTCGGGGCCAACGGCATCGGGAACCACGTCACCGGCACGGTGAAGGTCGCGTTCGAGGGGGCCTTCGAGGACGCCTCCCGGGCTGTGTTCCAGGGCGCTGCGTCCCAGGACGGGGGGTCGGCATGAGTGTCCGCAGGGCCGACAGTCTCGGCGGGAAGGCCGCCATCGTGGGGATAGGGGCGACCGAGTTCTCCAAGGACTCCGGGCGCAGTGAGCTGAAGCTGGCCGTGGAGGCTGTGCACGCGGCGCTGGACGACGCCGGGCTCTCCCCCGCCGATGTGGACGGCATGGTCACCTTCACCATGGACACCAGCCCGGAGATCACCGTCGCCCAGGCGGCCGGTATCGGCGAGTTGTCCTTCTTCTCGCGGGTGCACTACGGCGGAGGTGCGGCCTGCGCGACCGTGCAGCAGGCGGCGCTGGCGGTGGCGTCCGGGGTGGCCGAAGTGGTGGTCTGCTACCGGGCGTTCAACGAGCGGTCGGGGCGCCGGTTCGGGTCCGGGGTGCAGCGGCGGGAGCCGTCGGCGGAGGGGGCGGCGCTGGGGTGGGCGCTGCCGTTCGGGCTGCTGACGCCGGCGTCCTGGGTGGCGATGGCGGCGCAGCGCTACCTGCACGCGTACGGGCTGACGCCGGAGGCGTTCGGGCATGTCGCGGTGACCGACCGGCGGCATGCGGCGCGCAATCCGGCGGCGTACTTCTACCAGAAGCCGATCACGCTCGCCGAACACGCGGCGTCGCGTTGGATCGTGGAGCCGTTGCGGCTGCTCGACTGCTGTCAGGAGACGGACGGCGGGCAGGCGATCGTGGTGACGACGGCCGAGCGTGCCCGTGACCTCGCCAAGCCGCCCGCGGTGATCGTCGCCGCGGCTCAGGGCGCCGGGCGCGGTCAGGAGCAGATGACGAGCTTCTACCGGGACGATCTCACCGGGCTTCCCGAAATGAGCGTGGTGGCACAGCAGTTGTGGCGGACGTCGGGGCTGTCGCCGACCGGGATCGATGTGGGGATCCTCTACGACCACTTCACCCCGTTCGTGCTGATGCAGCTGGAGGAGTTCGGGTTCTGCAAGCCCGGAGAGGCGGCAGATTTTGTGGCGGCGGACGCGCTGCCGCTCAACACACACGGCGGGCAGCTGGGGGAGGCGTATCTGCACGGGATGAACGGGATCGCGGAGGCGGTCCGGCAGATCCGGGGGACCTCGGTCAATCAGGTGCCGGGCGCGGAGCGGGCATTGGTGACGGCGGGCACCGGGGTTCCCACATCCGGGTTGATCCTGGGGGCGGATTGCTGACCGCCTCGGCGTGAGTCGTGGACGCGACCACCAGATGACCGTTAGCTCACCGTATGTACCTAATGAGAATTTCTGCGTACGTACGACAAAAGGCACCCGGGCGGGCGGTGGGTCTGGTGGCCGCGCTGGTCGCCTCACTCGCCACCCTGGTGCTGCCGGTCGACGCCTCGGCGGGGGATGCGGACCCCGGGCAGTCCAGCGCCGGGTCCGGGAAGCCCGTCTACTTCAACGGCTGGGCCTTCGACACCTGTGAAGCCCCCTCGCCGGCCACCATGAGGGCCTGGCGCCGCTCCTCCTCCTACCGCGCGGTCGGCATCTACTTCGGCGGCCCGGCCCGGGGCTGCCCGCGCCAGAAACACCTCGGCAGGAAGTGGGTCCAGTCCGTCGGCCGGATGGGCTGGTACATCCTTGCGGTGTACGTCGGGTCCCAGGCGCCCTGCGTCAACGCGGGCCACAAGCGGCGCTTTGTCATCGGCCGCAACCCTTGGCAGCAGGGCACGGCCCAGGCGCGCGACGCGGTGGAGCGGGCCGGCCGGCTCGGTCTGTTCCGTGGCAGCACCCTCTACCTGGACATGGAGGCGTACGACATCGGGAACAAGCCCTGCGCCCAGCGCACTCTCGCCTTCGTCCGCGCCTGGAACCGGGAAGTCCGTCGGCACGGCTACTTTCCCGGCTTCTACAGCAGTGCCAACTCAGGCGTGCGGCACATGGAGCTGGCCCGGCGGGCGCGCACCGCCGATCTGCCCACCGCCATGTGGTTCGCCCGCTGGCACACCCCTCCGGCACCGCACCGCGAGCCGGTGCTGGCCGGGAACGCCTGGACACCGCACCGCCGGATCCATCAGTACGCGGGCCAGGTGCGTGAGACCCACGGCGGCCACCGGCTGAACATCGACCGCAATCGGGTCGACGCACTGGTGGCCCGCACCCGGAGATGAGCGACCGCCCCTGCCTCGCCCCCACCCCACCCTCACCTCGCCTCCTCCCCGGGGGCGTGGGTGGGAAGGCGCCGCCCCCGAGACCCGACCCTGATACCCCCCGGGCCCCCCTCCACCTTCAGGAGGTGGGGCCTGCCCCACCTCTACAACCTGAGGCGGACATGTCTTCGGGACCTGGGGCCGATCCCCGGGGCGGCGGCCGCTTCTAGCGTGGAACACATGACCACGCCTGTCTGCACCAGCGCATCCAAGGCCGCCACCGGGCACGCCGGGCACGCCACCTCCTTCACCGGATACCCGTCGTTCTCCAGTTACGTCCGGGCCCGCGGACCGGTCCTGCTGCGCACCGCGCGCTCGCTGACCGCCAACCCGTGCGACGCCGAGGACCTGCTGCAGACCGCGCTGACCAAGACGTATGTCGCCTGGGAGCGCATCGAGGACCACCGGGCCCTGGACGGCTACGTCCGCCGGGCGCTGGTCAACACCCGCACCTCGCAGTGGCGCAAGCGCAAGGTCGACGAGTTCGCCTGCGAGGACCTTCCCGAGCCGAGCATCCCCGGCTCCACCGCACCGCCCGCCCCGGACCCCGCCGAGCAGCAGGTGCTGCACGACGCGATGTGGCGCGCGATCATGAAGCTTCCGGACCGGCAGCGCGCCATGGTCGTCCTCAGGTACTACGAGGACCTGAGCGAGGTGCAGACCGCCGAGGTGCTCGGTGTCTCCGTCGGCACGGTCAAGAGCGCGGTTTCCCGCGCGCTGGGCAAGCTCCGCGAGGACCCGGAACTGACTCCGGCCCGCTGACCGGCAAAGATCTCTCTCCTTTTTGGTTACCCCCAGGTAGTGACATACCGCTGGGTACGTGCGCAGAATCGGCCAGACACGCACGGGCGAGTGACGCCCAGTGCCAGTGCCATTCGCGCGCCCACCGGGAGGACGCCGTGCTCAGCACCATGCAGGACGTATCGCTGACCGTGACCCGCATCCTGAAGCATGGGATGACCATCCACGGAAAGTCGCAGGTCACGACATGGACCGGTGAGGCCGAGCCACAGCGACGCAGCTTCGCCGAAATCGGCGAACGTGCCACCCGCCTCGCCAACGCCCTGCGCGACGAACTCGGCGTCGTCGGTGACCAGCGGGTCGCCACCCTGATGTGGAACAACTCCGAGCATGTCGAGGCGTACTTCGCGATCCCCTCCATGGGCGCCGTACTGCACACCCTCAACCTGCGGCTCCCCGCCGAGCAGCTGGCCTGGATCGTCAGCCACGCCGCCGACCGCGTGGTCATCGCCAACGGTTCGCTGCTGCCGCTGCTCGCCCCGCTGCTGCCGCATATGCCGACCATCGAGCACGTCGTGCTGGCAGGCCCCGGCGACCGCTCCCTGCTCGACGGCTGCACCCCCCGGGTCCACGAGTACGAGGAGCTGATCGCGGACCGGCCGACCACCTACGACTGGCCGGACATCGACGAGCGCAGCGCCGCCGCCCTCTGCTACACCTCCGGCACCACCGGCGACCCCAAGGGCGTCACCTACTCGCACCGCTCCATCTACCTGCACTCCATGCAGGTCAACATGAAGGAGTCGATGGGCCTCACCGACAAGGACACCACCCTTGTCGTGGTCCCCCAGTTCCACGTCAACGCCTGGGGCCTGCCGCACGCCACCTTCATGACCGGCATCAACATGCTGATGCCCGACCGCTTCCTGCAGCCCGCCCCGCTCGCCGAGATGATCGAGCGCGAGCGCCCCACCCACGCCGCCGCGGTCCCCACCATCTGGCAGGGCCTGCTCGCCGAGGTCACCGCGAACCCGCGCGACCTCAGCTCGATGGCCAACGTCACCATCGGCGGCGCGGCCTGTCCGCCTGCGCTGATGGAGGCGTACGACCGGCTCGGCGTCCGGCTGTGTCACGCATGGGGCATGACCGAGACCTCCCCGCTGGGCACCATGGCGCACCCGCCGGCCGGGCTCACCGCCGAGGAGGAGTGGCCGTACCGCATCACCCAGGGCCGCCTCCCCGCGGGCGTCGAGGCCCGGCTGGTCGGCCCCGCCGGTGAACTGCTGCCCTGGGACGGTGAGTCGGCCGGTGAGCTGGAGGTGAGCGGTCCGTGGATCGCGGGTGCCTACTACGGCGGCGCGGGCGGCGAGGACTTCAAGCCGGAGGACAAGTTCAGTGCCGACGGCTGGCTGAAGACCGGCGATGTCGGAGTGATCAGCCCGGTCGGCTATCTGACCCTCACCGACCGGACCAAGGACGTCATCAAGTCCGGTGGTGAGTGGATCTCCAGCATCGATCTGGAGAACGCCCTGATGGCGCACCCGGAGGTGGCCGAGGCCGCGGTGGTGGCCGTTCCGGACAACAAGTGGGGTGAGCGTCCGCTGGCCACCGTGGTCCTCACGGAGGGCGCCACGGTGACGTACCACGACCTGCGGGACTTCCTGGCCGGAACGGTGGCCAAGTGGCAGCTGCCGGAACGCTGGGCGATTGTCCCGGCGGTGCCGAAGACAAGCGTCGGCAAGTTCGACAAGAAGGTGATCCGCAAGAGCTACGCGGACGGGGAGCTGGACGTCACCGAGCTGTAGTTCCGGCCGGAGCCGGATGCGAACGGGCGGGTGAGCGTTTCACGTGAAACACTCACCCGCCCGTTTCACGTGAAACAGCGCCGCACCGTTTCACGTGAAACATCCATGCCCGTACGTCAGTTGGTACCGATCTTCGCCAGCAGGTCGACGATCCGCCCCTGCACCTCGGAACTGGTGGAGCGCTCCGCGAGGAAGAGCACCGTCTCTCCCGAGGAGAGGCGCGGGAGTTGGGCCTGGTCGAGCCCGGCGGAGGTGTAGACAACCAGCGGGGTCCGGTTCAACTGCCCGTTGGCACGCAGCCAGTCGACGATGCCCGCCCTCCGGCGACGTACCAGCATCAGATCCATCACGACCAGGTTCGGCCGCATCTGGGTGGCCAGCGCCACCGCCTCGTCGTCGTTCGCGGCGCGTGCGACCTGCATGCCGCGCCGTTCCAGGGTGGCGTTGAGGGCGAGCGCGATTTCTTCGTGCTCCTCGATCAGCAGCACCCTCGGCGGGTGTTGCTCGCTGTCACGCGGGGCGAGCGCCTTGAGGAGCACCGCCGGGTCCGCTCCGTACGCGGCCTCCCGGGTCGCCTGCCCCAGGCCTGCCGTGACCAGCACCGGAACCTCGGCCGCCACGGCTGCCTGGCGCAGGGACTGGAGGGCGGTACGGGTGATCGGCCCGGTCAGCGGGTCGACGAACAGCGCGGCCGGGAAGGCGGCGATCTGCGCGTCCACCTCCTCGCGGGAGTGCACGATCACCGGCCGGTAGCCGCGGTCGCTGAGCGCCTGCTCCGTGGACACGTCCGGCGCGGGCCACACCAGCAGCCGGCGCGGGTTGTCCAGCGGTTCCGGAGGCAGTTCGTCGTCGACGGGCTGCGGCACGGGCCGGTTGGCGACCTCGACGGCACCGTTGGGGCCGTCCAGCGGCTCGGGGCCCTCGCTGCCCTCGTCGGGTGCGCCTATCGCATAGGCGCGACCCTCGGACGGCGTCGAGATCAACTGCTGGTGCGGCATCTGTACGGCCGCCGGGCCGGGCGTCGCACCCGGCTGTGGGGCGCCGCCCTGAGTGCCCGACTGCGGTCCGGGCGAACCCTGTTGGGATCCGGTGTGCGGATGCGGCCGGGCCTCCGGCTCGTCCGGAAGCGACGATGCCACCGGACGCTCGTCCTCCGAGGGGGTCGCCAGCTTGCGCCGCCGCCCGGAGCCAAGGGTCTGGTTCTGCTGCTGCGCGATCTGCTGCGCGAACGGCATGCCCTGCCCGAGGGTCCGCACGCTGAAGGCACGCCCCTGGGTCGAGTGGGTGGCCTCCGCGGGCAGCGGAAGCGGCTGCGACTGGGTGTGCGGCGACGCCTGCGGGAGAGGCAGGGGCTGCGGCTGCGCCGGGTTCGCCACTTGCGCGGAGGGCGTGGGCCATCCGCCGTGGGCGAAGGATGCCTGCTGCTCGCCGGACGGGTTGCGGGTGTCGTCGCCGGGGTGGCGGTCCGCTTCGGCGGGCGGCAGCGCGAACGGGCCGCGCGGAGCCTCCGCCTCTGCAGCCGGAGCGGTGGCCAGCGCACGACGCGCCCGCCTGCCACCCGAAGTGCCTTGGTTCGGTCCCTGGTTCTGGCTCTGACCGCGCTGCTGTACGGCCCCCGCGGAGGCGAGCACCTGACCGTGCCCGGAACTGTCGTCGCCGGGCTGCCCGCCGTCGGCGGGAGCGGCCCCCTGGCCGCCACCGGGAGCGGTGGACTGCGGCAGGGCGAACGGAGGCCCGGCGGGGGCACCGCCCTCACCCTGAGCGGTTCCGGGGGCATTCGCACGAAGGGCCCCGGGCGTCTGGGCGTCTCCGTGACCAGCCTCCGAAGCGGACTCCGGCCGTGCCTGCCCATTCATCGAGCCCTGGTCCGGGGAACCCGCGGGCGGCAGCGCCGGCATCGCGCTCGCCGCACGGCGGGCACGACGGCCCGTCGGCGCCTGCGCCTCGGTGCTCTGACCGGGAATCCCGTGGGGCGGCACGCTCTGCGGCACTCCCTGCGGGGGCACCGTGTCACCGAGTGCCGCCCGCCCGGCCGCAGCACCCTCACCGGCCGTCACCACGGACCCCTCGGCGCCGCCATCGGGCCGCTCACCGGAGCTCTCGGCCGACCGCGCGGGAGAGGGCAGCGCCAGAGCCTGCCCGCCCCCGCCGTCACCCGCACCGGGCGCACCGCCGTTGAGCCCTGCGCCAGGACCCGTCGTACCGCCGTCAACGCCACTGACATCGGCGCCCGCACCAGTGCCCGCACCGCTGCTTGCCCCGGCGCCCACACCCGCACCCGCGCCGGCCCCAGCCTCCGTACCGACAACGGCACTTGAGCCCGTGCCCATGCCCGCACCCAAGTCGCTACTGCCCTCCGGCCCCTCGGCCGGGCTCGGACGACCGCGCCTGCGGCCCGTACCGCCACCCGCGCCGCCGGCACCCTCGCCGGTGCCCTGCGCCGGAATCAGTTCCTGCGGCTCCTCGACCGGACCGCGCCTGGCCCGCCGCCGACCGCTCGGAGCGGCCTGCGTCTCGGCGCCCCGCGTGTCCCCGCCCGGCGCACCCGCCTCGCCGGAACCGCCCGTGTGCTCTTCTTGGCCACTGTCCAGGAACGCGTCGGTGGAGGCCCGCCGGGCCCGCCGCCCGCCGCCCTGCTGAGCCGGCACCGCAGCACCCTCGCCCGCCGGAGCCTGCGCCCCCGGGGCGGGAGCGGCCTGCGCCCCCGGGGTGGGAGCCGCCTGCTCCTCGGCGACGGGAGCCGCCTGTGAAGCAGCGGCCTGGACCGCTCCGGAGCCCGCCCCCAGGGGCACCTCCAGCACATACGCGCTGCCGTTCATGCCGGGCACCTCGTGCGTCTGGAGCACCCCGCCGTGTGCCCGCACGATGCCCCGCACGATCGGCTCGTGCACCGGATCGCCGCCCGCGTAGGGCCCCCGCACCTCGAAGCGCACGACCTCTCCGCGCTGGGCCGCGGCCACCACGATCGTCGAGTCGACGTAACCCCCACCGGCCGAAGCCGCCAGCGCCGCCGGAGCCTTGCCGGTCGAGTCGACCCCGGCGACATCCGCCACCAGGTGCGCCAGCGCCGTGGCCAGCCGTACGCCGTCCACCTCTGCCTCAATGGCAGGTGCGTGCACGGCGAACTGGACGCGCCCCGGCCCGATCAGCTCGACCGCACCCTCCACGGCCGCCGCGACGACCCCGTCCACCAGCACCGTCGCCTTGACCAACGGCTCAACACCGGCGGCCAGCCGCTGGTAACCCAGCACGTTGTCGACCAATGTGGTCATCCGGGCATATCCGGCGGACAGATGGTGCAGCACCTGATTGGCCTCGGGCCACAGCTGCCCCGCCGGGTCGGCGGCCAGCGTCCCCAGCTCACCACGCAGCTCCTGCAGCGGCCCACGCAGCGAGCCGTCGAGCACCGCGCTCAACTGGGCGTGCCGCGCGGACAGTTCCGCGTGCTGCTTCTGAAGCTCCTCGTACCGCTCCTGGCCCATCGCGACTTCCGCGTCGTACCGCTCGCGGGTGGTGGCCAGTTCCTCGGTGTGCTGGGCGGCGACCGCGTCCAGCTCCTCGGCGTGCTGGGCGACCAGCTCGTCGTAGGGGCGGCGGTCGGTGAACGTCATCACCGCGCCGACCAGTTGCTCCCCGTCGCGCACCGGCGCCGTCGTCATGTCGACCGGCACGGCCTTGCCGCTCTTCGCCCACAGCACCTGCCCCCGCACCCGGTGCTTGCGCCCCGACTTCAGGGTGTCGGCGAGCGGCGACTCCTCGTACGGGAACGGCGTGCCGTCCGCCCGCGAGTGCACGGCCAGTTCGTGCAGCGACCTGCCGCCCAGGTCGCTGGCCCGGAAGCCGAGGATCTGCGCGGCGGCCGGGTTGGCGAGCACGATCCGCCCGTCGTTGTCCGTCCCCACCACGCCCTCGGACGCGGCCCGCAGGATCATCTCGGTCTGCCGCTGCGAACGGGCCAGCTCGGCCTCGGTGTCCACGGTGCCCGAAAGATCCCGAACGACGAGCATCAGCAGCTCGTCACCGGTCAGCGAAGTGGAACCGGCCGCCCGTTCGCCGCTGAACGCGTCCCGCCCGTCCTCCAGGTTCGCGCTGGTCACCTCGACCGGGAACTCGGTCCCGTCGGTCCGCCGCGCGATCATCCGGGTCGGCTTGGTGCGGCCCTGCGCGTCGGCGTTGTCCGGGCGGCGCATCGAGCCGGGAATCAGCTTGGAGTCGAACTCCGGCAACAGGTCGAGCAGTCCGCGCCCGACCAGTGCGGTGCCCGGAGTCTCGAAGGTCTCCAGCGCGATGGTGTTGGCGTTGACGACAGTCCCATTGCAATTGACGAGCACAAGCCCGTCCGGAAGTGCGTCGAGTATCGCTGCGAGGCGAGCAGCGCCTCGGGATGGCCTGCTGCTCACGACGACGGTTCCTCCCTGATTACTGCAACTTGCCCAGTCGGTGACCCTCCGGCGACCCCAATTTTTCCCCTCGGGCCGCGCGTTGTCACTGGATGAAGTCTAAAGGCTGGGGATACGGGCGTGACGGCGGATGAGTGTGAGCATCGGACCCGCCCTAAGTGGATCTTGTGGGCGATCCCGGACGCGCGCCCGCGGCACCCCCAAACGCGCACTCGGAGCGCCCCCGGACGTGCAACCGGAGCGCTGTTGAACGCGCACCCGAGCGGACGCGACAGGCACGTACCCCTGGCGCATACCCGGGGTAAGACCCTCCACTCCTGCCGCCTCCGCCACCCCTTCCGGCCGGTCGGCACTCGCGTCGGAAGTGCTTTGCCCTGCGGCCCCGACGCCTAGTACCGTGGGGTGCGATTGGTGACACCGCGCAATGCTGTGCCATCATCTGCAACGCACCTACTCGCGATCGCGCAAGCGATGGCGTTTCGGGTCGTGCTGGAGGCGTCGCCTAGTCCGGTCTATGGCGCCGCACTGCTAATGCGGTTTGGGTCTTAAAGCCCATCGAGGGTTCAAATCCCTCCGCCTCCGCCAGCACACGAAGCCCCGGTCCACCAGGACCGGGGCTTCGGTCGTTCCCGGGGGCGGAAGCCGGTTCGGATCTTGCTGTGAGGCCGCCGGCGGGTGGTTGGCGCAGCGGCGCAGATGGCGGTGTCGGCCGTCACTCGTCCGAGTGTTTTCGCAGCTCAGGCCGGGTGTGCGCAATGGATTTCGCATGACGGCGCAGGTCATGTAATGTTCTTCTTGCAACGCCGACGGGGCGGAAAACGGCCCGGAAGCACAGCGACAAGCACTCGTAGCTTAACGGATAGAGCATCTGACTACGGATCAGAAGGTTGCAGGTTCGAATCCTGCCGAGTGCACATTGATAAGAGGCCCCGGACATCGCGTCCGGGGCCTCTTGCGTTGCCCTGGTGGGTTCGGCGAGGGCGTCAGACCGTGGAGTGCGCGCGGTTCCGGGTCGCGACGGCGATCAGGGTGGAGACGGCTGTGGTGGCGGCAAGGCTGCCGAGGGCGACCATCACTGTGCCGATCAGGAAGAGGCCGCTGGCGTCGTCGGACCAGTCGATGAAGGCTGCGGCGGTGAGGCCGAGGGTGGTGCCCAGGACGCCGGAGGCGACCTGGTGGCGGGAGGCCGTCCAGTAGAGCGGGGCCAGCAGAACCAGGACCAGGGCGATGACCTGCCAGGCCTCGTAGGGGCCGGTGGTGGAGCCGTCGGGGTGCGCATCGCGGGTCTGGTCCCAGCCGAGGCAGGCTGCCCAGGTGCCGAGGGTGATCACCGCGAGGATGAGGGTCGGCAGCGGTTGCGGAAGGGACTGGGTGCGTCCTTGGGGGCTCATGGCTTCAGGATGGCGCCCCGGGTGGGCGCGGGGGAGCGCGCAGGTACTCAGGTCGGGGTGAGTTGATCAGCTCCCTTCGGTGGCTGGCGAAGAGGCTTGATCGGGCTGGACCGGGCAGCTGGAGCAGTGGCGACGCCAGAGTGGCAGGGGAGGTCGGAGTGGCAGGAGAGGTGAGCGGGGAGATGGTGTGGCGCACTGCGGGCATGGGGTGGCCGGAGGAGGGGCCCGTGCTGCGGTGGGTGGGCGAGGAGCGGGTCAGTCCGCTTTCGTTCGGGACGAAGGAGTGTGGGGCGGAGGAGCGGGGGGCGGAGGTGTCCGGTGAGGTGCGGGAGCCGGGGCAGGGCGGGGCGGCCCGGGTGACGACGTACGGCCGGAGCATTGCCTTCCGGGTGGTTGGGGAGCGGCGGTGTGTGGGGGTGCGGGGGAATCCGTGCCCCCTTTCTGCTGTGATCGCGCAGGGGCGGGCGACGCGGGCGCAGTGCGCGGAGTGTGCGCAGTTGGACCGGTCCCGGTCGGTGGCGGCCGACACGATGGCCGACGATCCGCGGCCGTACGCCGTGTATCTGGCGTGGTTCGGGCCGGGGCTGGTGAAGGTCGGCATCACGCGGGAGGACCGTGGGGCGGCGCGGCTGCGGGAGCAGGGGGCGGTGGCGTTCAGCTGGCTCGGGCGGGGTCCGTTGATGGCGGCGCGGCGGTGCGAGGAGTTGTTGCGGGCGGCTCTTGGGGTGCCCGATCGGATCTCGTACGTACGGAAGCGGGCGGTGCGGGGGGCCTTGCCGGGTCCGGGTGAACGGGCTGCGGAGGTGCGGGAGTTGCACGAGCGGTCGGTGAGGCTGATGGGGTGGCCGGAGGCGCTGGAGCGGGTGGCGTGTGTGGTGGTGGATCTGGTGGGGGTGTACGGGCTGGATGCGGTTCAGGGGGACGGCAGGGGCGGAGAGGCTGGAGGGGGTGGGCGGACTGAGGTGACGGGAGTGATCGGGGAACTGGTAACTGGGGGAAGTGTGGCGGGGCGGGTGGTGGCGGTGGCGGGGCCGGATGTGTATCTGGAGGCGGGTGGCGAGGTGGTGGTGCTGGACAGTCGGTTGATGGAGGGGTGGGAGTTGGGGAGAGGGGATGCCGGGGGTGGAGTGACGGTTCCGGTGAAAGGGGTGGAGGGGCGCGGGGCAGGGGTGCAGGACGGGCTGTTCTGAGGGGTGCGTTTGTGTGTGGGGGGCACGTAGCGTGCGGGGATGAGCGATGAGGCAGATGCGGTACGGGAGTTCGCGGCGCGGATCGGCGTTCCTGGGCTGGTGGATGTGCATACGCACTTCATGCCGGAGCGGGTGCTCACCAAGGTGTGGGAGTACTTCGACGCCGTCGGGCCGATGACCGGGGTCGCGTGGCCGATCACGTACCGCCTGGAAGAGGACCGGCGGATCGCGCTGCTGCGGGAGTTCGGGGTGCTGGGGTTCACCTCGATGATCTATCCGCACAAGCCGGGCATGGCCGAGTGGCTGAACAGGTGGGGTGCGGAATTCGCCGCGCGGGTGGAGGGGTGCCTGCGGACGGCGACCTTCTACCCGGAGCCGGGCGCCGAGACGTACGTACGAGAAGCAGTGGAGAGCGGGACGCGGATCTTCAAGGCGCACTTGCAGGTCGGGGCGTACGACCCCAATGCGAGCGAGCTGGACCGGGTGTGGGGGCTGCTCGCGGAGGCGGGAATTCCGGTGGTGACGCACTGCGGGTCGGGGCCGATGCCGGGGAAGTTCACCGGGCCGGGGCCCATGGGGGAGCTGCTGGAGCGGCACCCGCGGCTGCGGTTGGTGGTCGCGCACATGGGGATGCCGGAGTACGCCGATTTCATGGATCTGGCGGAGCGGTATCCGGAGGTCAGGCTCGATACGACGATGGCGTTCACGGACTTCAGCGAGCGGATGGCGCCCTTCCCCACGGAGGAGTTGGGGCGGCTGGGGCAGTTGGGAGAACGGGTGCTGCTGGGGAGCGACTTTCCCAACATTCCGTACGGATACCTGCACCAGCTGGAGTCGCTGGAACGGCTCGGGCTGGGGGACGAGTGGCTGCGGGCGGTCTGTTACGGGAACGGGGCGCGGCTCTTCGGGCTGTGAGGGGCAGGGGAGGCCGGGGGCACGCCGCCACCGCGCGGCCCGCCCCCGACGTGCTCGGAGTTGTTCTGGGTGAGGGTGGCCACCCGTCGCGAGTGGCGCCTCTCCCCTCCCGGGCCTGCGGCAGCGCCTAGAGCAGCGCCTTGGCCAGCTCGCGCCACTCCTCGCGCGGCAGCGATGCGTGGCGGTCGGCCGAGGTCAGGGCCTGGAGGGCCAGGTGGTCGGCGCCGGCGGCGTAGAACTCCTCGGCCTTCGCCCGTACGCGGTCCGCGTCGCCCAGCGCGAAGAGCGTGTCCAGCAGGCGGTCACTGCCGCCGTCCTCGAAGTCGGTCTCGGTGAAGCCGAGGCGGAGGAGGTTGTTGGTGTAGTTGGGGAGCTGGAGGTACATGGTGAGCATGGTGCGGGCGACGGTGCGTGCCTGGTCCAGGTCCGGGTTCAGTACGACGGTGAGTTCGGGGGCCAGGAAGGCGTCGGGGCCGAGTGCGGCGCGGGCCTGGGCCGTGTGCTCGGCGGTGACCAGGTACGGGTGGGCGCCGGCCGATCGCGTCGCGGCCAGATCCAGCATCTTCGGGCCGAGTGCGGCCAGCACCCGGCGTCCGGCGGGCAGCGGGACCGGGGCCGCGTCGAGCGCGTCCAGGTAGGCGACCATCGCCGAGTACGGCTTGGCGTACTGCGGGGCGAAGGCGCCGTGGCTGACCCCGAGGCCGAGCACGAAGCGGCCCGGGTACTGCTCCTCGAAGCGGGCGGCCTGAGCGGCGACCGCCTCGGCGGTGTGCTCCCAGAGACTGAGGATGCCGGTCGCGACCTTGATCCGACCGGCCGCCTCAAGAAGCGGAGTGACGTCGTCCAGAGACGGGCTACCGCCGGACCACACCGTTCCGTATCCCAGGTCCTCCAACTCGGTCACCGCGTCGGACAGTTCGAGGTGCTCTGCGGGCGTGGCGGCCCGGAGCGCTCCGCTCCAGATGCCGAGGCGACCGTAGGTGGAGGAGTGGGCGGAGGGGGTGGTGTCGGAGGTCATGTGGGGGCAACAGGGTGGTCCGGGCGGCTATTCCGGTCCCGGGTGCTTCTTCTCGGCCCAGCGCTTGAGGCCTCCGTCCGGGCGGTGCGTTCAGGTCCTCCTGTCCGGCCGATGAGCCCGCGTCCTTCCGCCTTTCGTCCGGGCGATGGGCTCTCACGGTTCTCAGCTGATTCACAGGAACGGAAAAGGGCACTCTCACCGGCCCCGGACAGGCTGGCCGCATGCGGACAACAGAGATGGCGCGGGTGGGCGCGGGCGTGAGTGCGGGGACGGGCGGCCCGGCCGGGGCGAGCGTGGGTGCGCGCGTGAGTGCGGGCACGGCCGGCGAGGACGGTGGCGTGCGCGTCCTGGTGGTGGACGACGAGGCTCCGCTTGCCGAGCTGCTGTGTATGGCGCTGCGGTACGAGGGGTGGCAGACGCGCAGTGCGGCCGATGGGGCGGCTGCGGTGCGTGGGGCGCGTGAGTTCCGGCCCGACGCGGTCGTGCTGGACGTCATGCTGCCGGACATGGACGGGCTGGCCGTGTTGCGGCGGGTGCGCGAGGACCTGCCGGACGTGCCCGTGCTGTTCCTGACGGCGAAGGACGCGGTGGAGGACCGGATCGCGGGGCTGACCGCGGGCGGCGACGACTACGTAACCAAGCCGTTCAGCCTGGAGGAGGTCGTGGCGCGGCTGCGCGGGCTGATCCGGCGGAGCGCTGGTGTGGCTGGTGCGCGAGGTGGGGCAGGAGCGAGTGTGCGGTCGGCGTCGGAGCTGGTCGTGGGGGATCTGCGGCTGGACGAGGACAGCCATGAGGTGTGGCGCGCTGAGGAAGAGATACGGCTGACCGCGACCGAGTTCGAGCTGCTGCGGTTCCTGATGCGCAATCCGAAGCGGGTGCTCAGCAAGGCGCAGATCCTGGACCGGGTGTGGAACTACGACTTCGGGGGCCAGGCGAATGTGGTCGAGCTCTACATCTCGTACCTGAGGAAGAAGATCGACGCGGGGCGCACACCGATGATCCATACGCGGCGTGGGGCCGGGTATCTGATCAAGCCGGGTGGGTGAGGTGCGGGTCTCGGTTCCGGGGTGGGCGCGGGGACTGATGAGTCGACAGGGTCCGGTGCGGCGGATTCGGGCTGGTGGGCTGTCGTTGCGGGCGCGGCTGGTGGTGTGCTGCGTGGCGCTTGTCGCGGTGGTGGCGGTGGTGGTCGGAGCGGTGACGTCCGTCGCGTTGCAGTCGTACCTGGAACGGCAGGTGGACGACCAACTGAACGCGAGTGTGGAGCGGGACCACGGGTGGGGGATGGAGTTCGTGGCCGCTCCCGGGAACCCGCTCAAGGCCGTGGGTGTGCGCAACGGTGCCGGTGTGACCAGTGTGGATGTGAAGGAGGAGTCGGCCGCGGCGGGTGGTGCGCGCTACAAGGCGCAGCTGAAGCAGCTGGACGCGGCGCAGGTGAAGGCACTGGAGGCGGTGCCCAGGGACGGCAAGCCGCACACGGTGTCGGTACCGGGGCTCGGGGACTACCGGGTGCTGGCCGGGACTGGGAGCGGGGGCGGGGGGCCCGGTGGGTTTCCCGGGGTGGGGCCTGGGGCGGGGAGGGTTTTGGGGTATGTGGATGGGGCTGATTCCGGAGTTGATTCCGGATCGGGTTCTGGGGTTGGTTCCGATTCTGGTTCCGGTAAGGGGTCCAGCTCTGGTTCCGGAACCGAGGCGGGTTCCGGTAACGAGGCCGATTCTGGTTCCGGTTCTGGTTCCGACGGGAGTGCTGAGGGGCGGACCGTTGTCCTCGGGTTTCCGCTGGAGGGGGTCCAGGGGACTGTTCATACCCTCGTCGTGGTGGTCGTCTGTGTGACGCTCGCGGCGCTGGTGGCTGCCGGGCTGGCCGGGCATGCGTTGGTGGGGGCCGCTCTCCGGCCGTTGCGGCGGATCGCGGCGACCGCGACGCGGGTGTCCGAACTGCCGCTGGACAGGGGGGAAGTGGCGCTCCACGAGCGGGTGCCACAGGCGCAGGCGGACTCGCGTACCGAGGTGGGGCAGGTGGGCGCGGCACTCAACCGGATGCTGGGGCACGTTGGTTCCGCGCTGACGGCACGGCAGGAGAGCGAGATGCGGGTACGCCGGTTCGTCGCGGACGCCAGTCATGAGCTGCGTACGCCGCTGGCTTCGATACGGGGCTACGCCGAGCTCACCCGGCGTGGCCGGGAGGCGGCGGCCACCGGGCCCGACACCCGGCATGCGCTGGGACGGATCGAGTCGGAGGCGACGCGGATGACGGGGTTGGTGGAGGACCTGCTGCTGCTGGCCAGGCTGGATGCGGGGGCGGAGGGGGTGGCCGGGAAGCCTGGCGCTGATTCTCATTCCGATTCCGGCTCCGATTCCGGTTGCGATTCCGGATGTGATTCCGGTTCCGGTTCCGGTCTCGCGAAGTCGCCTGGGACACCGCTCTCCTGGGAGAGCACTGACCTCCTTCCGCTTGTGGTGGATGCGGTGAGTGACGCCAGGGCGGCCGGGCAGGAACACCTCTGGCGGCTGGAGCTGCCGGACGAGCCTGTTCTCGTACGGGGTGACCCCGCCCGCCTTCAGCAGGTCCTGGTCAATCTCCTGGGAAACGCCCGTACCCACACGCCACCTGGAACCCGGGTCACCGCCTGTGTACGTACGGAAGAGGCCGGCCGTGAGGTCGTCGTGGAGGTACGGGACGACGGGCCCGGCATCGCGCCGGAGCTGGTGGGACGGGTCTTCGAGAGGTTCGCCCGGGGTGACGTGTCGCGGACGCGGGCCGGCGCGACGGTGGGTGGAGGCGGCTCAGCTGCTGCGTCCGGCATGCCGGTTGCCTCGACGGGACTGGGTCTCGCCATAGTCCGGGCCGTGGTGGGCGCGCACGGCGGCACCGTGGGCGTGGAGAGCGAGCCGGGGCGCACGGTTTTCTCGGTGCGGCTGCCGGCGGATGTGAGGGAGGGTGCCGGTGCCGATGTGGCGGACGGCGCGGTTCCGGTAGGGCGGCGCTGAGCCGGGCCGCACCCCTAGCCCCGCAGTCGGCCGCCCCGCCCCACCTCACAGCCCACCCACAGCCTCACCACACCCCCTCAACAGCCTCTTCGACCAACGTCGTTCCCATGAGGCCACCCTTCGAAAGCTCCCTCCGGGACCCCCGGGACCGGGACCGTGATCGGGACCAGGACCAGGTCCAGGGCTGGGACCGCCGGGACCAAGGCCGGGACCGGGATCGGGACAGCATCACCCTCCCCGCCCGTCGGCCGATGACCCCCCGCCCCGACGGCTCCCCCCTGCTCGACCTCGTCATCCCCGTCTACAACGAGGAGGACGACCTCGAACCCTGTGTACGACGCGTCCACGAGCACCTCACCCAGAACTTCCCCTACGCCTTCCGCATCACCGTTGCCGACAACGCCAGCACCGACCGCACCCCGCACATCGCCACCGGTCTGGCAGCCGAGATGCCCGAGGTGCGCTCGGTGCGGATGGGGCAGAAGGGGCGTGGGAGGGCGCTGCGAGCCGTGTGGGAGGCCTCGGACTCGCCCGTACTCGCGTACATGGACGTGGACCTGTCCACCGACCTCAAGGCGCTGCTCCCCCTGGTCGCTCCGTTGGTGTCCGGACACTCCGACCTGGCGATCGGCACCCGGCTGACCAATGGGTCGAGGGTGGTGCGCGGCCCGCGCCGCGAGTTCGTGTCACGGGCGTACAACCTGGTCCTCCGTTCCTCCCTCTCCGCCCGTTTCAGCGACGCCCAGTGCGGGTTCAAGGCGATACGGGCGGATGTGGCGCGGCGGTTGCTGCCGATGGTCGAGGACACCGGGTGGTTCTTCGACACCGAGATGCTGGTGCTCGCCGAACGCGCCGGACTGCGCATCCACGAGGTCCCGGTGGACTGGGTCGACGATCCGCACTCCAGCGTGCGGATCGTCCGCACCGCCGTCGAGGACCTCAAGGGGGTGTGGCGGGTGGGGCGGGCGCTCACGGTCGGGGCGCTACCGCTTGACCGGCTGGCCAGGCCGTTCGGGGACGATCCGCGTGACCGCGAACTCGACGCCGTACCGAGGGGGCTGGTGCGCCAGCTGATCGGCTTCTGCTGCGTCGGCGTACTCAGCACGCTGCTCTATCTCGCCCTGTACTCGCTCGCTCGGACGGCCTCGGGTCCGCAACTCGCCAATGCGGCAGCACTGTTGCTGTCCGCCATCGCCAACACCGCGGCCAACCGCCGCCTCACCTTCCGCGTACGAGGCCGTGGCCGAGCCGTCCGCCAGCAGGCCCAGGGGCTCGTCGTATTCGGCATCGGGCTGGCGCTGACCAGCGGTTCCCTGGCCGCGCTCGGCACCGCCACCGGCTCTGCCTCGCACCGCAGCGAACTCGCCGTCCTCGTCATCGCCAACCTCGCCGCCACCGTCCTGCGCTTCCTGCTGCTCCGCGCCTGGGTCTTCCCCGACAAGCCCCGAAGGGCCGACCGGGCCCGAGAGGAACTGAACCCGCTGTGAATATCCGACGATTGAATCGTTCACGCGTCCCCGCGGAGGGCAATCCTCATGCTCCCGCGGAGGGCAATCCCCACGCCCCCTCGGAGGATCGTGGACGCGGCCTCTCGGAGGATCGTGGACGCGGCCTCTCGGAGGATCGTGGACGCGGCCTCTCGGAGGATCGTGGACAAGCCTCCTCGGAGGATCGCCCGCCCGTCCTCCCAGGGAATCGCCCCCGCATCCCCAAGTTGAACCTGGGACTCGTACTCCTCCTCCTGGCCACCGCCGCCCTCTACCTCTGGAACCTCTCCTCCTCCGGCTACGCCAACTCCTTCTACTCCGCCGCCGTGCAGGCCGGCAGTGAGAGCTGGAAGGCGTTCTTCTTCGGCTCCTCCGACGCCGCGAACTCCATCACCGTCGACAAGCCCCCGGCCGCCCTGTGGCCGATGGCCCTCTCCGTCCGGCTCTTCGGCCTCGGCTCCTGGCAGATCCTCGTTCCTGAGGTGCTGATGGGCGTGGGCACGGTCGCCGTGCTGTACGCCGCCGTACGCCGGCGGTTCTCGCACGCCGCCGGGCTCATCGCCGGTTCGGTGCTGGCGCTGACGCCGGTGGCTGCGCTGATGTTCCGCTTCAACAACCCGGACGCGCTGCTCGCCCTCCTGATGACCGTCACCGTCTACTTCGTGCTGCGCGCACTGGAGGACGGCCGGACCAAGTGGCTGGTGTGGGCGGGGGTCGCGGTCGGTTTCGCGTTCCTGACCAAGACCCTCCAGGCGTTCCTGATCCTGCCGCCGCTGGCCGTGGTGTACGCGGTCTGCGCACCGACCGGTCTCGCCCGCCGCCTCGGTCAACTCGCCCTGTCCGCGCTGGCGATGATCGTCTCCGCCGGTTGGTGGGTGGCCCTCGTCGAACTGTGGCCGGCCGCCTCCCGCCCGTACATCGGTGGGTCGCAGACCAACTCCTTCCTGGAGCTGACCTTCGGCTACAACGGCCTCGGCCGCATCAACGGCAACGAAGCGGGCAGCGTCGGCGGCGGAGGCCCCGGCGGCGGAGGCGGTGGCGGTGGTGGCGGCATGTGGGGCGAGTCCGGGCTCCTCCGTATGTTCGGATCCAGCGTCGGCGGTCAGATCTCCTGGCTGCTCCCGGCCGCTCTGATCCTGCTGATCGCCGGCCTCGTGATCACCTGGCGGGCCCGCCGCACCGACACCGCACGGGCCGCGTTCCTGGTCTGGGGCGGGGCGCTGCTGGCCACCGCCGTCGTCTTCAGTTTCATGGCGGGCATCTTCCACGAGTACTACACGGTCGCCCTCGCCCCGTACGTCGCCGCCCTCGTCGGCATGGGCGCGAGCATCCTCTGGGAGGAACGCCGCACCCCGGCCGCCGCCGTCACCCTGGCCGCGTCCGTCGGCGTCACCGCCTACTGGGCGTACGTCCTGCTCGGCCGTACCCCCGACCACCTGCCCTGGCTGCGCACCACGCTGCTGGTCACCGGCGTGCTGGCCGTCGTCGGTCTGCTCGCCGTCGGCCTGCTGCGAGGCCGCTTCGCGCAGGGAAGGCCCGTACGGTACGTCGCCGTGGGCGCCGCCGCCCTAGGCCTCATCACCGCCCTGGCAGGCCCGGCCGCGTACGCGGCCCAAACCGTCAACTCCGCCCACACCGGCTCCATCGTCACCGCGGGCCCCTCCACCCGGGGCGGCTTCGGCGGCCCGGGCGGCGGCATGCGCATGGAACGCGGAGCGGGACCTGGAATGTGGATCGGCGGCCCCGGGGCCGGACAGGCCGGCGGCCCCGGCGGCACCCAGCCCGGAGGCCAGAACGGCGGGCAGCCGGGCGGCACCCAGCCCCCCAACGGATCCGCCCCCCAAGGCGGCCCCGGCAACCAGGGCAACAACGGCAACGGCGGCAACCAGAACGGCCCCGGAGCCCCCAACGGTCAGTCCCCCAACGGCAACACCACCACCCCCAAATCCCCCATGAACGGCCTCCTCGACGGCCAGCAAGTGGACGCCGAAGCCAAGGCCCTCATCTCGGCCAACGCCGACGACTACACCTGGGCCGCCGCCTCCACCGGCTCCCAGAACGCCGCCAGCTACCAGCTCGCCACCCAAAAGCCCGTCATGGCCATCGGTGGTTTCAACGGCAGCGACCCCTCCCCGACCCTGGCTGCCTTCCAGCAGTACGTACGTGACGGAAAGATCCACTACTTCATCGAGGGCGGCGAAGGACCCGGCGGCAACCGCGGTGGCCCCGAATCCGCCCGGACCGGAGGTGAAGGCCTCCGGTTGGTCACGGCCGGCCCCGGAGGCGGCACCAGCAGCGCCATCTCCTCCTGGGTGAAGGCGAATTACACCAAGGTTTCCGCAGGTGGGACCACCCTCTACGACCTGACGAAGCCTCTCTCCAAGTAATCACCTTTACGGTGTATAAGAATCTCCTCTACGGTGTACAGGAACACCCTGTACACCGTAAAGGAGTCTTCGCGTGACCTCGCCCGCCGTTGGCACGAACCCGCACCCCCGTCCCGGCGCCCACGACCAGCAGGCCCTCCGGCCCCGTGGGCACCCGCAGCGCTGGCTGATCCTCGGCGTGATCTGCCTGGCGCAGCTCACGGTGCTGCTCGACAACACCGTTCTGAATGTCGCCATCCCCTCCCTCACCACCGAACTCAACGCCTCCAGCGCCGACATCCAGTGGATGATCAACGCGTATTCGCTCGTCCAGTCGGGCCTGCTGCTCACCGCGGGCAGCTCCGCCGACCGGTACGGGCGCAAGAAGATGCTGGCGGCCGGACTCGTACTGTTCGGCGTCGGCTCACTGGTCGCCGGGCTCGCCGAGTCGTCCGCCCAGCTCATCGCCGCCCGCGCGGGAATGGGCGTCGGCGGCGCGCTGCTGATGACCACCACACTCGCCGTGATCATGCAGATCTTCGACGAGAGCGAGCGCGTGAAGGCGATCGCTCTGTGGTCGACCGTCAGTTCGCTGGGCTTCGCCGCGGGGCCGCTGCTCGGGGGGTTCATGCTCGATCACTTCTGGTGGGGCGCGATCTTCCTGATCAACATTCCGGTGGCGGTGCTCGCGCTGGTCGCCGTGCTCGCCCTGGTGCCGGAGTCGAAGAACCCGGCGGGTGACCGGCCCGACCTGCTCGGGGCGCTGCTCTCCACCCTCGGCATGGGGGCGGTCGTCTTCGCGATCATCTCCGGTCCCGAGCACGGCTGGGAGTCCGGCCAGGTGCTGCTCGCGGCGGGTTTCGGTGCCGTGATGCTGGCCGCGTTCGTCTGGTGGGAGCTGCGGATCGAGTATCCGATGCTCGATATGCACTTCTTCCGCAACGAGCGGTTCATCGGCGCCGTCGCGGGTTCGATCCTGGTGGCCTTCGGCATGGGCGGTTCGCTCTATCTGCTGACCCAGCACCTTCAGTTCGTGCTCGGATACGAGCCGTTGGAGGCAGGTCTGCGTACGGCCCCGCTCGCCGTCTCCGTGGTCGTACTCAACCTGCTGGGCGTGGGCGCACGGCTGCTGGCCAAGTTCGGTACGCCGGTGACGATCGCCAGCGGTATGACGCTGATCGCTGCCGGACTGGCGAGCATCGCGACGCTTGGGGGCCAGAGTTACGGGGGGATGCTGCTGGGGCTAGTGGTGATGGGTGCGGGCATCGCGTTCTCCGGGCCCGCCATGGCCAACGCGATCATGAGCGCCATCCCGCCGGAGAAGGCCGGTGTCGGCGCGGGCGTCAACGGCACCCTCGCCGAATTCGGCAACGGCCTGGGCGTCGCCGTTCTGGGAGCCGTGCTCAACTCCCGCTTCGCCGGCCTTGTCCCGGCCGCCGTCGGCGCGGTGTCCCTGCCCGCGGCCATGGCGGCAGCGGGCGGTCCGGCGGAGCGGGAGCAGATCCGCGACGCCTTCGCCTCCGGCCTGGAGACCAGTCAGCTGGTAGGAGCCGTCGCGGTCCTGGTCGGCGGCCTCCTCGCGGCACTGCTGCTGCACCGGGCTGAGAGGATCGTTGAACGATAGGTCAATGGGTCCGTCCCCATACCGCCGGAGAAGCCAACGGAATACCATCGGCGGGACGAACCGGAACAACACGGTCCGTCCCGCCTGACGGAACCGGACTGACTGATCCGGGCTGTGTCGGGCGGGGCCGAACAGAACCGAGGAGTGTGCCCCATGGTGTCGGCGGCCGACCGCGTCAAGAAGCCCGGAATGAGCAGCGTTTGGCTGGACGCGAAGAAGCCGCGCAGCGCCGGCGGCGGCACAGGCACGGGTACCGGCCGGAAGGCGGATCCCGCCGTCGCCGGGCTCGACCGCGAGAAGATCACCGCCGCGACGGTCGCCCTGCTCGACGCCGAGGGACTGGCCAAGTTCTCCATGCGTCGGCTGGCGACCGAGCTGAAGGTCACCGCGATGTCGCTCTACTGGTACGTGGCGACCAAGGACGACCTCCTCGAACTCGCCGTGGACCGGGTGATGGGCGAACTCGACCTGCCCGACCCCGCCGCCGCAACCGACTGGCGCGACCAACTGCGCCAACTCGCGCAGACCTACCGGGAGGTGCTGGTCAGGCACCCCTGGGCGAGCATCCTGGTGGGCCGCTTCCTCGGCATCGGGCCGCGCATGATGGAGTTCTCCAGCGCCACCCTCGGCCTGATGCGCAAGACCGGGATGCCCTTGGACCGACAGGGCGGCACGGTCGCGTCCGTCTTCCAGTTCGTGTACGGATTCGCCACCATCGAGGGCGAGTTCCACCAGCGTGCGGCCGCCTCGGGAATCACCCCGGACGAGCTGTACGCCGAAGCGATGGGGGCGATCTCCGGGGCGGTCGAGGGGACGGAGCTGTTCCGCGACTCGACGGCCGTGATGGAGGCGCGCGGCGGCTCCACCGTCGCGGAGATGTACGACCGCGACTTCCGCATCGCACTGGACGTCCTGATCGCGGGCATCGAGGCCACGAGCGCGGCTTCCTCCGCCGAATAGCCGAATAGCCGAATAGCCGGGCAGCCGAATAGCTGAGCAGCCGAGCAGCCGAGCAGCCGAGCAGCCGAGCAGCCGAGCAGCGGGCCCGGGAGCGGCGGCGCCTGCCCCCGGCGTCCTCCTCGGTGCCCGTCACCCCTCGATCCCGCCGAACCCCCCGACCCGTAAGCCCAGTTCATCCACCCCGGCGACCGCCTCCGCCACCGACCCGTACACCGGCACGTCCCGGCGGAGGCCGGTCAGGGTGATCACCCGGCGCACCGCCCCGCCCTCGCCCCTGCCCTCGCCGGCCGCCAGCCGCACCGCGACGCCCGACCGCCCCGCGTACTCCAGCGTCGCGGAGATAAACCGGGCGCCACGGCTGTCCGTGAAGGACGTACCCGTGAAGTCCAGCACGAGTACGTCGATCCGGCCGCGCCGCAGGTCCAAGGACCTGCGCATCTCCCCGTCCAGCTCTTCGATGTTGGCTATGTCGATTTCACGCGGCATGACGAGAACCAGGCACCGGCGCGGCGCGTGAGGGAGATCGCAAGGGGTCATGCGGAAGGGCACAGTGCTCACCTGTCCGATGCCGACGGCAACAGCTGCGCGTCGAGTCGGTGGGGCCGCTTCCTGACCTGGGGTCTCCATTGGAGCATGGGGAAAGCGCCCGGTCGAGGGAGTGAATTACACCCGTACGCGCCTCGGCGCACGCACCCGCGTGAGCGGAGCACCAGGGGGTGCGGCTCGCGCCCACGCCCCACGATGTCGCGTTTCCGGCCGATTCCGGGGCACCAGCGGAGGTATGACCGAGACGACAGACGCAGGCCCCGGTCGCGAGAACGGCCACGAGACCAGCCGCGACAACGGCCCGGAGCCGAGCCACACAATCAGCCGGGGCGACGGCCTCGGCAACGGCCACGACCACGGACACATCGGATTCGACTTCGGGACGGTGCACGACGCACTTACCGACTGGAGGGGCCTGGACTCCTTCCTCCAGGAACTCACCATGCACGCGGTGTCCGCGGTCGACGGTGCCAGCTCGTGCAGCGTGACCATGCGCAGGAACGGCCGCCTCGTCACCACCGCGAGCAGCGACAGCGAGGCACTGCTGCTCGATGCGATGCAGTACGAGGTCGAGGCGGGGCCGTGCGTCTGCAGTCTGGAGAACGGGGTCGAGGAGTACGTCGCCGACACCATCGGCGAGCAGCGCTGGGGCCCCTACCCGGGGCTCGCCGCCGCCCAGGGCATCCGTTCCGTTTTCGCCGCCCCCCTGTCGGTCACGGTCCGCGCGCCCCACGCCCCGCGTACCGCGGAGGTCCGCCGCAATACGGTCGGCGCCCTCAACCTCTACTCCCAGACGCCCAAGGCGTTCCAGGACGAACGGGAGACCGCCCGCCGCCTCTCAGAACAGGCGGCCGGCGCCGTGGCGGTCGCCGAGCGCATCGAGCGGGAATCGGCGACGGCCGACGATCTGCGGGCCGCGATGGAGTCCCGGTACGTCATCGACCAGGCGATCGGCATTGTGATGGCCCGTCGCAAGTGCCCGGCCGGAGTGGCCCTGGACACCCTGCGCCGGGCCTCCCAGGGCCGGAACCTCAAGCTTCGCGATCTCTGTTACGAACTCGTCCTGCAGACGGGCGGCCAACCGCCGACCCCGGGCACTTTCGCCCACCGCAACTGAAAGCGGGCGCAGCGCAGTTGCGCCGTTTCACGTGAAACACGGCTCCAGCCACAAGCCAGCAGCGCTGTTTCACGTGAAACATCGGCCAATCCCGATCCCAATCCCGATCCCAGGCCCAGCCCGAGCCCAGCCCCCGCTACCCCTGCGGCAGCCCCTCCCCCTGCACCGCCTGAATGTCCAGCTCCACCCGCAGCGTCGCCCCGATCGCCGAGATGCCCGCCTGCACCACCTGGTTGTAGTTCATCGCGAAGTCGTCCCGCCGCAGGTCGGCGGTCGCGTGGAAGGCGGCCCGTACCCCGCCCCACGGGTCGGGCCCCGTGCCCAGGTAACTGAGGTCCAGGTCGACCTCCCGCACCACTCCGTGCAGCGACAGCTCGCCCTTCACCGTCCACCGGTCGGGCCCGGCCGGCACCAGTGCGGTGCTCCGGTAGGTGATCTCGGGGTACGTCTCCACGTCCAGGAAGTCCGGCGACTTCAGGTGGCCGTCACGCATCCCGTTGCCGGTGTCGATCGTCGCTGCCGAGATCACCGCCTCCACGCGCGACTTCGCCACGTCCTCGGAGATCTCGATCCGTCCACCGAACTCGGTGAACCGCCCGCGCACACTGGAGATCCCCAGGTGCTGCGCCACCGCGCCGACCGCCGAGTGCACCGGGTCGATGGTCCACACGCCCGGCGGCGGCAGCTCCACACCGCCCTGGCGCAGCAGCGTCACATTGCCCGCGTCGATCCGGCCCGAGGCCGTGACCAGCGCGGTCGAGGCGATCGGCGCATAGCCCACCGCGGTGACGATGACCGTGTACGGGCCGGTCGCCAGCGCGGTCGTGTCGTTGACGACTCCGTCGCCGTCGGCCGCCGCCCGCAGCACCTGGGTGCCGGTCATGTCGGTGACGGTCACCACCGCGTGCTGCACGGCCCAGCCGTCCCGGGTCCGTACCTGTGCGCGAAGTCCCATACCGCTACCTGCCTGCTCTCGTACGTACTGATGAGAAAAGAGAAGAGGGGGGCGGCAGGCCGTCCCCTGCCTGCCGCCCCCCTGGAGCCGGTCCGCCGGACCTGGCCCCGTTTCCCCGGCACCGGGCGCGCCTCCGCTCAAGAACGCGCCCCGTGCCGGAGGTTCAGCTACTCGCCCGGGTGGGCGAGTTCGATGTCGTGCGCGTCCACGCCGCGCCCCGCCACCGTCAGATTGCCCGCGACCGGCGGGTAACCGGTCGCGATGACCGTGTACTCGCCCGCGTCCAGGTCGGTGAAGGCGTACGCGCCGTCCTCACCGGTGGTGGACGTGGCGACCACATTGCCCGCCGCGTCCATGATCGTGACGCGGGCGTCCGGCAGCGGCCGACGGGCGGTGCCCGCCTTGACCGTGCCCTGGACCAGCGCACCGGCGGCGAGGACTGCCTCGACGCGGGTCACACCCTGGCCGCCGATTTCCACCGGCAGTGCCATAGGCCGGAAGCCGGCTGCGTTGACCGCCACCGTCACCGGACCCGGGACCAGCTCACCGAAGGCGAACTCGCCGCTCTCACCGGACTTGCCGGTCGCCAGCACATCGCCGCGCACATCGGTCACGATGACCATCGCGTCCACGACGCCGGTCCCGTCGGCCGCGCTGCGCACCGCGCCGCTGAGGCCGCTGGTGCCGGAGAGCAGGATGTCGTACGCCATCGGCTCGTCGCCGACGGTCACGGTCGACGCCTGCGGCTGGAAGCCGTCCGCCGAGGCGATCAGGACGTACGACCCGGCTGCCGGGGCGTCCACCTGGTAGCTCCCGTCGGGCCTGGCCACCGAGCGGCCCAGCTGACGGCCCGCGAGGGAGATCAGCGTGACCGCCGCGCCGCGCACCGAGACACCCTCGGCGGTACGGACGGATCCGTGCAGGGTCCGCCCGGTGGGCGGGGTGAGCAGCGCAGCCGGGGCTTCCTCGACGGCGCCGGGGGTGACCCCCGCCATGCCCTCGACGGTCGTCTCGACCGCGGGAGCGCCGACCGGAACCTCAGCGGTGGCACCGGAGGGGATCTCGCTGTCGTTGGAGGTCTTCAGCGCGACCTCCTTGATGAACAGCACCAGCAGCAGACCGAGCAGGGCGATGGGGGCGGCATACAGGAAGACGTCCGCGACACCGTCGCCGTACGCGCTCTCCATCACCTTGCGGATCGGAGCGGGCAGCGCGTCCATGTCCGGGATGCCGTTGCTGGCACCGCCGCCGGGGAGCTTGATGTGGAGGGCGGTCAGACCGTCCTCGACGTAGTGCGTGATCCGGCTGGAGAGCACCGCACCGAGCGCGGAGACGCCGATGGCGCCACCGAGGGTACGGGTGAAGGCGACCAGCGAGCTGGCGGCGCCGAGCTCCTGCGGGGCGACCTGGTTCTGGGTCGCCAGCACCAGGTTCTGCATCATCATGCCGAGGCCCAGGCCCAGGACGGCCATGTAGATGGCGACCTGCCAGTACTCGGTGTCGTACGCGATCGTGGAGAGCAGACCCAGACCCGCGGTCAGACCCACGCCACCGCCGACCAGGAAGCCCTTCCAGCGCCCGGTCTTGGTGATGATCGCGCCGGAGACCGTCGAGGAGAGGAACAGACCGGCGATCATCGGGATGGTCATGACGCCGGACATCGTCGGCGACTTGTCCCGGGCGAGCTGGAAGTACTGGCTCAGGAAGACCGTGGAGCCGAACATCGCGACACCGACGAACAGGCTCGCCGCCGCGGTCAGCGCGATGGTGCGGTTGCGGAAGAAGCGCAGCGGGATCAGCGGCTCCGCGACCTTGGACTCGATGATCACGAAGATGACGCCGAGGAGGACCGAGCCACCCGTCATCACATAGGTCTGCCAGGAGTTCCACGCGTAGTTGTCGCCCGCGAGGGTCACCCAGATCATCAGCAGCGAGGCCGAGGCGGCCAGGAAGAACGCGCCGAACCAGTCGATCTTGACCTTGCGCTTGCTGACCGCCGGCAGGTGGAGCGTCTTCTGCAGGATGACCAGCGCGATGGCCGCGAACGGCACACCCACGTAGAAGCACCAGCGCCAGCCGAGCCAGTCGGTGTCGGTGATGACGCCGCCGAGCAGCGGGCCACCGACGGTGGCCACCGCGAAGGTGGCGCCGATGTAACCGGAGTACCGGCCGCGCTCACGCGGCGGGATCATCGCGGCGATGATGATCTGGGTGAGCGCCACCAGACCACCGGTACCGATGCCCTGAAGCACCCGGAAGGTGATCAGGACGCCGGTGTTGTGCGAGAGGCCGGCGAGCGCCGAGCCGAGCACGAAGATCACCAGAGATATCTGGACCAGCAGCTTCTTGCTGAAGAGGTCCGCCATCTTGCCCCAGATGGGGGTGGTGACCGCCATCGACAGCATGGCGGCGGTGACGACCCAGGTGTAGGCGCTCTGGGTGCCGTCGAGGTCACGGATGATCTCGGGAAGGGCGTTCGACACGATCGTCGACGACAGCATCGCGACGAACATGCCGAGCAGGAGGCCCGCGAGGGCTTCCATGATCTGGCGGTGTGTCATTGGTGCGGCACTGTCGGAGCCGGGGGCGGACGCCCCGTGCTTGGCGTGGCCGCCCCGCACACCGGTAGGTGTGGTCGTAGCCAATTGAATCCTTGTCCTTTACGCAGGTGTTGCGGGTATAGCGGAAGTCGTGAGCGCCGAGGTGGTGGGCGCGGGCGCGGAAGCGTCGGGCGCGGTGGGTGTTGCGGTCGGCGCGGTGCAGTCGAGCGGCACGGGCGTCCAGGAACGGCAGTCGCCGAAGCTGTCGCGCAGGCGGGCGAGCATCGCGTTGAACTGTCCGACCTCGTCGTCGGACCAGTCGCCGAGGGTCTCGGCGAGGAAATCGGTGGTGTGCCGGGAGAGGTCGTCCAGGACGGCTTTCCCGGCCGGGGTGAGGCGGAGGATCCTCGACCGCTTGTCACCCGGGTCGGGCGAGCGGTCGATCCAGCCGCGTTCGGCGACGTGGGCGACATGGCGGCTGGTCACCGACATGTCGATGGCCATCAGCTCGGCGAGACCGCTGAGCCGCATCTCGCCCTTCCGGTCGAGGAGGGTGAGTACGGCGGCGGAAGCGGGCGGGCACTCCAGGGGAAGAATGCGGGCCAGCCCCCTCTTCACGGCACCGAAGGCGCTGAGCTGACGGGCCAGTTCCTCGTACTGACTCTTGGCGGCCACGACGGCACCTCCTCTGAAACCTTCAAGCCCTTGAACCTCATGCCCGCTGCACACTCGGGGCATCTTGTTGCTTAGGGCAACCATATGAGTAGATGGTTGCTTCAGACAAATTAATTTGGGGCCTCTGGGGCAAAGGATTCCAAAAGGCTCCGTGATCGACCGGTCAAGCGGTCGGGTACCCCGGGTAAAGCCGCAGCTCAGGAGAGAGCAGGCCCCTGGGGTGTCGCTGGAGGGGTCACCTTCGCTAGGGTCTCGCGCATGGCACACAACCCCCACGCCCCCCAAGGCCAAGGTCCCGAGGGCAACTACGACCCGGCGGGCAGCACTCAGATGTTCCGCGCGTTCGTGGACGAGGAGCAGCCCCAGCAGCAGCGCCGCTCGCAGCCGGCGGCCCAGTCGTCAGGCCCGAAGACCGGCCTGATCGTCGGAATCGTCGCCGTCGTGGTCGTCCTGGCCGCGGTGGCCTGGCTCGCCCTCGGCTAGTACGTCCGCCGGCTCCGGCACGTCCGCCGGCTCCGGCACGTCCGCCGGCTCCGGCACGTCCGCCGGCTCCGGCACGTCCGCCGGCTCCGGCACGTCCGCCGGCTCCGTTATGTCCCTGGCTCCGTTAGTCCCTACTTCCAGGCGGCGGTGACCTTCCGGGTCTCCACGTGCATCCCCAGGGGCACCCGCCACGCGTCCACACAGACTGTGTACGTCACGTTCCTGGCCGCGCCCGGGCCGATCGGTCCGGGCAGCGGCTGGGACGACGTACGCGTCCCCCAGTCGACGCCGAGCGCACCGATGATGTGCGTCGCGAACGTCAGAGTGCCCGAGCGCACCGCGCTTCCGCCGGAATTGCGCAGCGTCACGGTGACCTTCTCGCACCACCGCCGGTCCGCCTTCGCGCGCACGGGCGCGCCCACGGAGAGGCTGGCGGGCCCGGGCTTCGGAGCGGGCCCGGTCTCGGGCGGGGGCGCGGGCCGACCGGTGGAGGGCGCACTGCCGCCACTTCCGGGTGCCCCGCCGGTGCCGCCCGCAGCGCCGCCCTCAGGGGTACGGGTGGCGGGTCCGCCGGCACCGGGCGGCGCGCCCGGCGTCGTACCGCCTGCGGAAGAACCCACGGAAGAACCTGCGGATGAGCCAGCGGCTGAACCGGCGGAAGGACCGTCCGGGGATCCGGCCGGTGAGCCGGCAGAAGAGCCCGCGGATGCTCCCGGGGCTGAACTTCCCGGGACCGCAGGCGAGTTGGACGTGGGCGTCCTCGGTGAGTCCAGTGGTACGAACTCCACGCCGCCCTCCGGCGGTACGGCCCGCGTCGGCGCCCCCTCGGGCCCCGCTCCGGCCGCACCCACCGCTACGAAGCCGTCCTCGCCGCCGCCGTCGCCCAGAGTGGCGAGAAGGCCGCCCAGGCACAGCACAGCGGCACCGGCCCCCACTGCCACACGCTGACGTCGCATCGCGCCAGTCTGGCTGACGGCCCGTCAAATAACCAGTGGGTAGCAGGACTTGGCGCCTCTGGAGAACGCCAAGTCCCATGCTTCTGCTCAGTCGGCGATCAGGCCTTCCCGCAGCTGCGAGAGGGTCCGGGTGAGCAGCCGGGAGACGTGCATCTGGGAGATGCCGACCTCCTCGCCGATCTGCGACTGGGTCATGTTGGCGAAGAAGCGCAACATGATGATCTGGCGCTCGCGCGGCGGCAGCTTGGCCAGCAGCGGCTTGAGCGACTCGCGGTACTCGACGCCTTCCAGCGCGGTGTCCTCGTAGCCGAGGCGGTCCGCGAGGGAGCCCTCGCCGCCGTCGTCCTCGGGGGAGGGCGAGTCCAGCGAGGAGGCGGTGTAGGCGTTGCCGACCGCGAGACCGTCGACCACGTCGTCCTCGGAAACGCCCAGTACGGCGGCGAGTTCGGGCACGGTGGGCGAGCGGTCCAGCTTCTGCGCCAGTTCGTCACTGGCCTTGGTCAGCGCGAGCCGCAGCTCCTGGAGCCGGCGCGGGACGCGCACCGACCACGAGGTGTCGCGGAAGAAGCGCTTGATCTCGCCGACCACCGTTGGCATCGCGAAGGTGGGGAACTCCACCCCGCGATGGCAGTCGAAGCGGTCGATCGCCTTGATCAGGCCGATGGTGCCGACCTGGACGATGTCCTCCATCGGCTCGTTGCGCGACCGGAAGCGCGCGGCGGCGTACCGCACCAGCGGCAGATTGAGCTCGATGAGGGTGTCGCGGACGTACGTGCGTTCCCGGCTGTCCTTTTCGAGGACGGCGAGCCGCAGGAACAGGGAGCGGGACAGCGTGCGGGTGTCGAGTGCCTCCGGCTGGGAGACGATCGGCGGCGCTTGTACGGGCGCCTCCTGATCCGGAACCGGCTGCACCGGAATCTGGATCGCCGGAGCACGGTCGAGCATGTCGGGCGCATCCTTGATGAGCACCTTCGAACTGCCCTGTTCTACGGACATGCCACCCCCTCTTAGGGTCGCGGACGGTAGCGGCAGACGCTTCCCGTCGGAGGAAGCAGCCTCCCCCTGAATACCGGCGGCGGGGCTGCTGCAAACGCGGTTCCAGCAGAATGTCACATGTCGGCAACACGCTGTAGCGCCAAGTCGACAAATACATGCAGGAAAGAGGGGGTGTGCGGCTTTTCTGCCCCCCGCAGGTTCCACCCGCGAGGGTTACGCCTCGATCCGATTTGCGGATCGCAGTCGCGCGAAGCTTCTGGCAAGTAGCCGTGACACATGCATCTGGGAAACTCCCAGCTCCGCACTGATCTGAGACTGCGTCAGATTGCTGTAGTAACGCAGCATCAGAATCCGCTGCTCGCGCTCCGGAAGCTGTACGAGGAGGTGGCGGACCAGGTCCCGGTGCTCGACCCCGGCCAGCGCGGGGTCCTCGTAGCCGAGGCGGTCGAGCAGCCCGGGGAGGCCGTCGCCCTCCTGGGCGGCTTCGAGCGAGGTCGCGTGGTACGAGCGCCCGGCCTCGATGCAGGCGAGCACCTCGTCCTCGGTGATCCGCAGCCGTTCGGCGATCTCGGCGGTGGTGGGTGAGCGGCCGTGTGCGGTGGTGAGGTCCTCGGTGGCCCCGTTGACCTGCACCCACAGCTCGTGGAGGCGGCGCGGGACGTGCACGGTGCGGACGTTGTCGCGGAAGTACCGCTTGATCTCGCCGACCACGGTGGGCATCGCGAAGGTGGGGAACTGGACGCCGCGGTCCGGGTCGAAACGGTCGATCGCGTTGATGAGGCCGATGGTGCCGACCTGGACGACGTCCTCCATCGGCTCGTTGCGGGAGCGGAAGCGGGCGGCGGCGTACCGGACCAGGGGGAGGTTGGCCTCGATGAGGGCGGCGCGCACCCGGCCGTGCTCGCGGCAGCCGGGCGTGAGGTGCTTGAGCTCGCCGAAGAGGACCTGGGTGAGCGCCCGGGTGTCGGCGCCGCGGGTGCGGGCGGCGGGGGCTCCCGGGATGCGCTCGGGGGTCTCGGTGAGGGTGGTCTCGGTCTGCGAGGGCTCCGCGGTCCCGGCGGGGGTCCCGCCGGGAGGGGTCCCGGGTGTGGTTCCGGGGGCCCCTGTGGCGGTCGGAATCCCTGTGGAGTGCCCCTCCGGGGACTTCCCCTGGGAGGGCGGCGCTTGCGGAGCAGTACTGGCCGGCACAGTCACGCCACCCCTTTTTCGGTCGTTACGTGGACACTTCGCTTCATTGATCCGTCAAAAGCGGTCATAGCATCACAAGACATGTGCACTGTGTGCAAGCACCGTATAGCGCCGTGTTGAGGGCAAGTTGGGGCATAGGAATACAAAAACCCCGCATCCATGAGATGCGGGGCCGGGCGTTTCTCCCGTACGGAAGAAGCCTGAGGAGGGGCTAGAAGGGGTAGTCCGCGATGATCCAGGTGGCGAACTCGCGCCACTGTCCGGCGGCCGCCTGGTGGGCCGGGTGCTCGATGTAGGACTTCAGCGAATCGGCGTCCGCGACGGCCGAGTTGATGGCGAAGTCGTAGGCGATCGGGCGGTCCGTGATGTTCCAGGCGCACTCCCAGAACTCCAGCTCCGGGACGAGGTCACCGAGCTCGAAGAAGGCCTTCGCGGCGGCCTGGACGCGCGGTTCGTCGCGGTCGACGCCCTCATTGAGCTTGAAGAGGACCAGATGGCGGATCACGGGGCACTCCTTGGGGAAGGGAGGCGGCCCTGTTGCTCAGTGCAAAAGCTCGGTCAATTCACGAGATTGGTCATGAACGTGCCGATGCCCCGGGCCGCGTCGGACAGGCCCTGGAAGCCTAGCCCGACCATATTTGCCGCCTTCTCGGGGGAGACGATGATCGTGTAGAGCACGAAAACGATCAAAATGTAGAGAATGGCCTTTTTGATGTCCACGCCCAGACCCTCCCCTGTGGTCCGCCGAGCAGTCGCGAGAGTCTAACCGTACGACCGGGCAACTCAAGTGGGCGTACGCGATCACCCAGCGAGTTCTTACGGAGAACTTCACTTCGTCTTTAAGGACCAAGGACCCCTCCATGCGGGCCCTTTGGCGTGGTCGGCGGGGCTCGGGCAGGAGCAGGATTGTCCATGAGCCCGGAGGGATCTGGCAGGAATCCACCGGGCGAGGAACAGGGCCTCACTGCGGGGTCCGCGCCGCGCAATTCCCCTGACTGCGGCACGGACTTTGAGGCCCGTTCTCATCGGGGGAAGCGGCTTGTCCCCCCGATGCCGCTTCCCCCGTCCTCAGCTTTTCTCCGCATCCCTGACCACCAGAAGCCCCGGCCTCCCCCAAGGCCGGGGCTTCTGGCTTTCCGCGGTTCACATGGCTGCGGTTCACCGGGCTGCGTGGCCGAGGGCTGCGTGGCCGAGGGTGGCGGACGCCTGGTCCGGGAACGACGGAAGCCCCGTCCCTTGCGGGGCGGGGCTTCACGTTCGTACTGCTCAAGAGCGGTAGCGGTGGGATTTGAACCCACGGATAGCTTGCACCATCACACGCTTTCGAGGCGTGCTCCTTAGGCCACTCGGACACGCTACCGAGACAGAGTCTAGCCCACCGGAGGCAGTGCTCCGAAACCGATAAGTGCCGGTCGGGGCCGGACCGGGCCCGACGTGGCTACCGGTCCCGGAAGAACGCGGTCAGCTGCGCCGCGCACTCCTCCTCGCGTACGCCCGCGATCACCTCGGGGCGGTGGTTGAGCCGCCGGTCCCGTACGAGATCCCAGAGGGAGCCCGCCGCGCCCGCCTTCTCGTCGCGGGCGCCGTAGACCAGACGACCGACACGGGACTGGACGAGAGCGCCCGCGCACATCACGCACGGTTCGAGGGTGACGACCAGGGTGCAGCCGGTCAGCCGCCATTCCCCGAGCTTTTCGGCGGCCCGGCGGATCGCCAGTACCTCGGCGTGCGCGGTCGGGTCGCCGTGCAGTTCTCGTTCGTTGTGGGCGAGGGCGAGCACCTCCCCGGCCGGGGACAGCAGCACGGCGCCGACCGGCACGTCGCCGGCCAGTGCCGCGGCGGCCGCCTCGGCCAGGGCGAGGGCCATGGCGGGCTGCCATGGCTCCCGTACGAGGTCGTAGGTGCGCACCATTTCCTGCGGGTCCTGCGGGTCCTGCGGGTCCTGCGGGTGATTCGGATCTTGCGGGTCGTGCACTAGCGCACTGCCTCCAGGATTTCCGCGGCGCCCAGTGCGTCCGCGATCTCGGACAGTGCATCACTGCCGAGCCCCAGGAGTTGCTTCTCGGTCATGCCCAGGTCGTCCAGGATCTGCCGGTCGCCGACCGGGCCCGCCGCGGCGGAGGCCGTCGTGCCGGTGTCGCCCGCGAGGCCGCCGCTCAGGCTGTCGCCGTCCTCGTCGGGGTCGGACGTCTCGCTCTCGCCGTCCTCGGTGCCGTCGAGGTCCAGCGAGTCCAGGTCGGCGGAGGGGTCGTCGTCGTTCCCGCCGAGCAGTTCGTTGGTGAGGATCTCTCCGTAGCTGGAGCGGGCCGCAGCGGCTGCGTCGGAGACGTAGATCCGCGGGTCCTCCAGGTCCTCCGTGCGGACGACGCCGAACCAGGCGTCCTCCTGCTCGATGAAGACGAGGACCGTGTCTTCGTCCACCGAGCCCTCCCGGGCCAGTTCGACGAGATCCGACAGGGTCTCCACGTCGTCGAGCTCTGTGTCGCTCGCTTGCCAACCGTCTTCGGTGCGCGCGAGCAGTGCGGCGATGTACACCGTGACTCTCCCACTGATCAGAGGTGTGACGATTCAGCGGTGCTCCGCTCGGCCCCGCCCACTCGGAATCGTGGCAGAAACCTGGGCCGAGCGAGAGGTCTTCCGCTCTTGCGTCGTGCATCGGTCCGAAGCATGGACTGTCCGGCGGTGTCCGGGAAGGGTGGTGACGGCTACCAGCGGAAGGTCCGCATCCGCATCTGCTGGCGCATTCGGGCCGCCCTGGCCCGCCTCGGCTGGACGCGGTCGCGCAGCTCCTTGGCCTCGTTCAGTTCGCGCAGGAACTGGGCGCGTCGGCGCCTGCGGGCCGCGTCACTCTCCTCGGACCGCTGCCCGGAGGTGTCCTGTTCTGGCTGCTGCGTCATCGGCCGCACCGTCCTGATGAGGCGGGATTGGTACGTCTTCACCTTCCCTCCGGGAACCGGGATGATGCGACCGCAGGCGACCCGGGTGTGGCCCCCGGTACCCCGGAGGGCCCGCGGCAGGCGGCCGGACGCCCCGCCCGGTTACTGTTGAAACATGCGGATACACGTTGTTGACCACCCGCTGGTGGCGCACAAACTCACCACGCTGCGCGACAAGCGCACCGATTCCCCGACTTTCCGTCGCCTCGCCGACGAGCTGGTCACCCTGCTCGCGTACGAGGCCACCCGGGACGTGCGCACCGAGCAGGTCGACATCGAGACGCCGGTCACCCCGACCACGGGCGTCAAGCTGTCCTACCCGCGCCCCCTGGTGGTGCCGATCCTGCGGGCCGGTCTGGGCATGCTCGACGGCATGGTCCGGCTGCTGCCGACCGCCGAAGTGGGCTTCCTCGGCATGATCCGCAACGAGGAGACCCTCCAGGCTGAGACCTACGCGACCCGGATGCCCGAGGACCTCTCCGGCCGCCAGGTGTACGTCCTGGACCCGATGCTCGCCACCGGCGGCACCCTGGTCGCGGCCATCAAGGAGCTCATCAAGCGTGGTGCGGACGACGTCACCGCGGTCGTGCTTCTCGCCGCGCCGGAGGGCGTCGAGGTCATGGAGCGCGAGCTGGCCGGCACGCCGGTCACCGTGGTGACCGCCTCGGTCGACGAGCGGCTCAACGACAAGGGCTACATCGTGCCGGGTCTGGGTGACGCGGGCGACCGGATGTACGGCACCGCGGAGTAGTCAGGCGGGAGCGGTACTCAGCACTTGTCGCCGGAGGGCGCGGGTGCGGGCTTGGCCAGGGTGGCCAGGGCCGTGTCCGCGTCCTTCTTGGCGTCCAGGGACTTGAAGGCGTCGCCGATGATCAGGTCGACGTCCTGGCCCGCGCGGGCGTCTGCCTTCTTCTCGGCGCCCTTCAGCTGGGTGCCGAGCACGGGGAGCTGGGTGTCGAGCGACTTGGGGGCGCCGACCAGCAGGGCGGCGGCCTTTACCTTCTTGTCGTACTCCTTGGGCGCGTTGGTCGACTGCACCACCGTGAAGCCGCGCTTCTTCAGCTCGTCGGCGACCTGCTTGGCGAGGCCGCTGCGGGCGGTCGCGTTGTAGACGTTGACCTTGATCGCGGACGGCTTGGGGAGCTTCTTCCCGGGTACCGCCGCGGGGGTCCCCGCAGGCTTGCAGTCGGGGTGCTTTCCGCCGGCCACGGCCTTCTTCTCGCCGCCGGTGAAGACGTCGATGAGCTGCATCGTTCCCCAGCCGATCAGGCCCAGGGCAGCCACGGAGGCCACCACCAGAAGGATGATCCGGCGGCGGCTACGGGGGCGGCGCATCCGGGGATAGGCGTTACCCGTGATGCGGTACTTTCCGCCCATGCCGGGGGGAGTCAGCATGCTCATGGGCGCAGCGTAGTGCCGACCGGCGGCATTGCGTACTAAATGATCAACGAATGGGTCAATGACCGGCCATGCCCAACCCGAAAGGGTCAATGGGGCATTGAGGTGTTAACCCGTCCGAGAAGGACCGGCAGGTCAGCAACCCGTCCGGGACGGACGGGCAGGTCAGCCCAGTTCGAGGACGCGTGCGTGCAGCACCTGGCGTTGCTGGAGGGCGGCGCGGACCGCGCGGTGCAGTCCGTCCTCCAGATAGAGGTCGCCCTGCCACTTCACGACGTGCGCGAAGAGATCGCCGTAGAACGTGGAGTCCTCGGCGAGGAGGGTCTCTAGGTCCAGCTGGCCCTTGGTGGTGACGAGCTGATCGAGGCGGACCGGGCGCGGCGCGACATCCGCCCACTGCCGGGTGCTTTCCCGGCCGTGGTCGGGGTACGGCCGGCCGTTTCCGATGCGCTTGAAGATCACACGGAAAGCCTACCGGGGAAGGGGCTCCGGGCGCAGCCATGAAGCAGGGATGCAAAGGTCGTATTCAGCGCCAGAACGGGAGCAAACGATGAGCGGAAGTACCCCCTCCGGTGACATGAGTGACGCCGCGACGACGATTGCGGGCGGGTATGCCTTCGAAGGCCCCGCCCTGGATCTTGGTGCGCTGCTGTGGGACGGGGTCTGTCTGCCCGAGTCGCAGATCCGCATTCCGCTCTCCATGCTCAACCGGCACGGCCTGGTCGCGGGCGCGACCGGCACCGGAAAGACCAAGACCCTCCAGCTGATCGCCGAACAGCTGTCAGCGCAGGGTGTGCCGGTGTTTCTGGCCGACATCAAGGGTGATGTGTCGGGGATCTCGGCGCCGGGCGAGGAGAACGAGAAGGTACGGGAGCGGGCGGCGGCCGTCGGGCAGGAGTGGCAGGGCAAGGGCTTCCCGTGCGAGTTCTACGCACTCGGCGGGATCGGGCCCGGAATCCCGCTCAGGGCGTCGGTCACCAGCTTCGGTCCCGTACTGCTGTCGAAGGTTCTCCAGCTCAACCAGACGCAGGAGCAGTCGCTCGGGCTGATCTTCCACTACGCGGACTCCAAGGGTCTGGAGCTGGTGGATCTGAAGGATCTGCGGGCGGTGGTGGCCTTTCTGACCTCGGACGTGGGGAAGCCGGAGCTGAAGGGGATCGGCGGGCTCTCGTCGGTGACGGCCGGGGTGATCCTGCGGGCGCTGACCGCCTTCGAGCAGCAGGGGGCGGGGGAGTTCTTCGGGGAGCCGGAGTTCGACACGAGCGAGTTCCTGCGGCAGGCGCCGGACGGGCGGGGGCTGGTGTCGGTGCTGGAGCTGGCCGCCGTGCAGCAGAAACCGCAGCTGTTCTCGACGTTTCTGATGTGGCTGCTGGCGGATCTGTTCAACGATCTGCCGGAGGTCGGGGATCTGGACCGGCCGAAGCTGGTGTTCTTCTTCGACGAGGCGCATCTGTTGTTCAACGGGGCCTCGAAGGCATTCCTGGAGTCGATCACGCAGACGGTGCGGCTGATCCGGTCCAAGGGGGTCGGGGTGTTCTTCGTGACGCAGGTGCCGAAGGACGTGCCGGTGGATGTGCTGGCGCAGCTCGGAAACCGGGTGCAGCACGCGCTGAGGGCGTTCACGCCGGACGATGCGAAGGCGCTGCGGGCGACCGTGAAGACCTTTCCGCACTCGCCGTACGACCTGGAGGAGGTGCTGACCGGGCTGGGCACGGGCGAGGCGGTGATCACCGTGCTGAGCGAGAAGGGGGCACCGACGCCGGTGGCGGCGACCAGGTTGCGGGCGCCGGAGTCGCTGATGGGTCCGGTGGGGGACGAGGCGCTGGACCGGGCGGTCAAGTCATCGCTGCTGTACGGGCGCTACGCGGACGCGGTGGACCGGGAGTCGGCGTACGAGAAGTTGCAGACACCGGTGGTGGAGGCGGCGCCCGAGGTGGCGGCGGCACCGGAGAAGGACGATCCGTCGTTGGTGGAGCAGGTGGTGGGAAGCGGGATGTTCAAGTCGCTCGCGCGGTCGATCGGGACGCAGCTGGGGCGGGAGATCAGCCGGTCGATTTTCGGTACGTCGCGGCGGCGGCGATGAGTTTCGGGGGCGGCGGGGGTCTCCATGTGCAGCAGGCGAAGCAGTCCCTTCCGGTGAGGAGCACTTCATGAGCACACGCGGATTCACCACCTGTCTGTGGTTCGACGGCCGGGCCGAGGAGGCGGTGGACTTCTATCTGTCCGTCTTCAAGGACTCCGGGCGCGGCCGCGTCCTGCGGTACAACGAGGCCGGCCCCGGGCCCGTTGGGTCGGTGGTGACGGTCGAGTTCGAGATCAACGGACAGAAGTTCGTCGCGCTGAACGGCGGGCCGATGTTCACGTTCAGCGAGGCGGTGTCGTTCCAGATCGATTGCGCGGACCAGGCGGAGGTCGACCACTACTGGTCCCGGCTCACCGAGAACGGTGGCCAGGAGAGCCAGTGCGGCTGGCTCAAGGACAAGTTCGGGGTGTCCTGGCAGGTGACGCCCGTCGAGCTGATCGACCTGATCGGTGACGAGGACCAGGCGGCGGCGACGCGGGCCACTCAGGCGATGTACACGATGCAGAAGATCGACCTGGCGGCGGTGCGCAGGGCGCACGCGGGGCAGTAGCGGGCGCGGCGGCCATGCCCGGCGGTCGGGTGTGCCGGTCGTGCACGGCGGAGGCCGGGACCCGCAGTGACGGGTTCCGGCCTCGGACGTGGGGTGGGCGGGCGCCCGGTGAGTTGCTCGTGACCGGTGGGTGCTCGTGACCGTCCGGGGTTCGGGCACGGGTGCTCAGGCGGTCGGCATGCCCGGGACGCGGCGCTCGCCGCCGTTACGGGAGTTCCAGTCGCGGTAGACGTCGACCGCTTCCGCGCGCTCCTCGTGCCGCATCGGCAGCCGGCGCTCCTGCCACGGCTTGGCGAACTCGCCGTAGAAGGTGTCGAGTTCGAAGTACTTGCGGTCGTCCACGTAGAACGGCTCGTAGGCGTCGCGGGTGGTCAGGAAGACCACCTCGGCGGGCGAGGTGTAGTAGAGCGCTCCCAGGCACATCGGGCACGGCAGGGCCAGGATGTAGATCGTGCAGTCCGTGAGGTGCTCGGTGCCCAGCTTGGTACAGGCCTCGCGGATGGCCAGGATCTCGGCGTGGGCGGTGGGGTCATTGGTCTGCGCGACCTGGTTGCCGCTCTCGGCGATGATCTCGCCGTCGCGGACGATCACGGTGGCGAAGGGGCGCCCGCCCTCGGCGACATTGGCGCGGGCGAGGTCGATGGTGCGTTGTGCGAAGTCCACGGTCGGCTCCCGGAGTTGGGGTGCGGGGATGAGCGGCGATGTTTCACGTGAAACGTCGTGTTTCACGTGAAACGCCGCTCGTGGGGGTGAGGGTGCGACTAGAACGGCTTGGTGGGGAGGTACTTGCCGTCCAGGGTGATGACGGCGCGCTCGCCGCCCTCGGGGTCGGCCACCTTCTTGACGTCCAGACGGAAGTTGATGGCGGAGATGATGCCGTCGCCGAACTCCTCGTGGACCAGTGCCTTCAGCGTGGTGCCGTACACCTGGAGCATCTCGTAGAAGCGGTAGATGGTCGGGTCGGTGGGGATGCCGCCGTTGCCGACGATGCTTCCGCGCATCGGGACGGTCTGGAGCAGCAGTACGGCGTCGTCGTCGAGGCCCAGGAGGTCCGCGACGGTGCGGGCGGCGTCGGCCGGCAGCGGGTGCTGGCCGAGCAGGGCGGCGGTGACGAAGGCGACCGAGAGGCCGGTGGGCTCGGCGATCTCCTTCCAGGACAGGTCACGGCGGGTCTTGGCCTCGATGGCGGTGAGGGTGAGCTGCTGGCGGGTGGACTGGTCGGCCTGGGCGTGGAGGTTGTTCATGGGGAGAGGCCCTTTGTGTGGTGGGGTTTCGTGTGTGGTGGGGGTTTTGGGTGCGGGGATTACGCGAGCCGGGCGGTGGCGCCGGTTTCGGTGTCGACGGTGGTGATGCGGCCGGAACCGATGTCGTAGACCCAGCCGTGCAGGGTCAGTTCCCGGCGGGCCAGGGCGCGGGCCACCGAGGGGTGGGTGCGCAGGTTGGTCAGCTGGGTGGTGACGTTGTGGTGGATGAGGGTGGAGAGGCGGTCGCCGTCCTCGGGTCCGGTGGCGTCCAGCCGGGCGCGGGAGGCGTCGGCGTGCCGCAGCCAGGAGGCGGTGACGGGGAGGTGGGACATGTCGGTGCCGGAGGCGAGTGCGGTCATGGCCCCGCAGGCGGAGTGGCCGCAGACGATGACGTCGCGGACGCCGAGGGCGTTCACGGCGTACTCGATGCTGGCGGCGATGCCGTCCGCGCCCTGGCCGTGCGGCGGGACGAGGTTCCCCGCCGTACGGATGACGAACAGCTCACCGGGTTCCCGCTGGGTGATCAGTTCCGGTACCACCCGGGCGTCCGAGCAGCCGATGAACAGGGCGTCGGGTGTGTGGGTGGTGGCCAGCCGCTGGAACAGCTCCTCCCTGGGTGGGAAGGCCTCGCGCCGGAAGCGCTCGACTCCTGCTGCGATCTCCTGCATGGGACCACTCCTGCCTGCGACTGACCGCAGGGGGCTGCGGCCGGTGAACCGTTCCGCCGGGCTGTTGTCCGACGTGTTCCACCATGCATGAGCTGGATGTATAGCGTCCAAGAGCTGCTTCGGATAGGTGCTATCGATGTCATCTATAGTCAGGTCATGGCTCTGGAACTCCGGCACCTCCGCTATCTGCTCGCCGTCGCCGAGCACGCCAACTTCACCCGCGCCGCCGAGGCCCTGCACATCTCGCAGCCGACCCTCTCCCAGCAGGTCAAGCAGCTGGAGAAGGCGCTGAAGGTGCAGCTGCTGGACCGCACGGGCAGGTCGGTGCGGCTCACCGACGCCGGTGAGGCGTACGCGGCGTACGCACGCAGGGCGCTCCAGGACCTGGCGGCCGGCGAGCGGGCGGTGCTGGACGTGGGTGACCTGTCGCGCGGGACGCTGCGGGTGGCGATGACGCCGACGTTCACCACGTATCTGGTGGGGCCGCTGGTGGCGGAGTTCCATGCCCGCCACCCCGGCATCCAGCTCGACGTACGCGAAATGACCCAGGACCGGATCGAGGCCGAACTCCTCGCGGACCGGCTGGATGTGGGCATCGCGTTCGCGGGGGAGCGGGGGGCGGCCGGGGTGGAGGCGGTGCCGCTCTTCGAGGAGGCGCTGGTGCTGGTGGTGGGGGCGGGGCATGAGTGGGCCGGACGGGAGACTGCGGTTCCGGTCGCGGAGCTCGGCAAGCGCCAACTCGCTCTGCTGAGCGACGACTTCGCCACCAGACGACAGCTGGACGCCTACTTCGAACAGCACGGGGTGCGTCCCGGCATCGCGGTAGCGGCGAACTCGCTCAGTGTGCTGATGGAGGTGGTGGGCCGGGGCGGCCTGGCGACCGTCCTCCCGGAACCCATCGCGGCGGGCCAGGACCGGCTGCGGCAGATGCCCGTGGAGCCTGCGCCTCCGGTGCGCACAGCCGCACTGCTGCGCCGCGAGTCGGCCTATCTGAGCGCGGCGGCCAGGGAGTTCGAGTCACTGGTGCGGGAGTGGGCGCGGGGGTACGGCGGGCAGGGCTGACGGGGTGCGGCTACGGGGCGGGGAGGGCTGACGCGGCGTGGTGACGGGGCGGGGCCCCGACTCCGTGCGATGGAGTGGGGCCCCGGTGGCCGGTCGGCGCTTCGGACGGATCAGGCCGAGACGGCGGTCTTCAGCGGGAGCGCGGCCGACGAGGACGAGGCCAGGGGTGACGTCGCCGACGCCATCGCGGACGTCGCGAGCGGGGTGCCGGCCGTGTCGAAGCCGCCGGACTCCGCGCGCGAGTCGTGCCACGGGTAGCCGTGGGCGCGGAAGGCGCGGGCCAGAGCGGTGCGGGAGGCGCGGTGCGGGGCCAGGGCGAGCGGGCGGCCCGCCGAGTCCAGTACGACCAGGTCCTTGCCCTCGACGAAGACGGCGGCGACCCGCTCGCGGCGCAGCGACAACGGCTTCTGCCGGTCGCCGAACTCGACGTTCAGGGTGTCCTCGGTCAGCGTCACCTTCACCGAGTCGGCGACCGCCACGAACGCCGCGAGCAGCCCGATCAGCGTCGCCGCCAGCGCGAACGCCACCGTCTGCCAGGCCGACTCCATGTCGCCGACGAACGCCAGCACATCGCGCAGCGGCAGCATCGAGGCCCCGTCCAGCCAACGGGCCAGCGGCGGCAGCGCGAAGCCGAGGGCGAGGCCGAGGGCGGGGAAGCCGAGCAGGATGCGCAGCAGCCGGGCGCGGGGGTAACCCAGGACGGTCGTATTCGGTAGCCGGCTCATCTCTGCGTTCCCCCGTGTGTTGGTCGTTGGTGGTGCGGTGTCCTTCAGGAGCCTAGGTTTCGGGTGCTCCGGGAGGTATCGGCCGAAGGTCGGCCTTGCGGTGACTTTGGTCGATGCGGTCCACGTGGTCTGCGTGGTGCGCGCCGCCTGCGTAGGGTCCGCGTAAAGCTTCCACCTTTGATGACGTGAATCGGGGGCCTACTGGTTCACTCGGGTCGCACGGCAACTTTGGTGAGTTTCTTCGCGCACCCCGACGACGAGGTGCTGCACGCGGGGGGACGGGCGGGGCGCGGGTCGGCCGGGGCGTTGGTGAACGGCGTTTGGACTCTGCCTGACCTGTGGGTATTCGTTCGGCAGGACTGATTGTCAGACCCTTGTGGAAGCATTCTTCACGTCAGCTGCAAACGACGTGGTCTGCGGGTGGGGGTCATGATTTCGTACGGATGTGACGCGTGCGGGGGACCGCACGGTAAGTGGCGGTCTGCGTTGGGGCGGTCCGTGTGCGCCGGGTGCGAGCAGGGCGGTGGCGGGCGGGAGCCGGTGCTGCTCGCGGAGGTGCTGGCGAGTACGGCCATCGAACTGGGGTCGGCCGCACGGCAGTTGCGGGCCGTGCCGGATCCGCGCGGCTCCGGTGGTACGTCGTGCAAGCGGTGCGGGGCGTCGGCGGAGTGGCACCGGACGGTGCGCGGGAAGTGGATCCTGATCGAGCCCGGGGAGCGGGCCGTCGGGTCGGTGCCTGCCGGGAAGCGGTGGCGGATCGCGGGGGACGGGACGGCCGTCAACCTGGGGTCGGCGATACCGGCGGACACCTGTCGGATCAGCCACTTCGATCTGTGCCCGGCGCGGTCCACTTCATCGGCGGCGGTGGCGTAGGCGGCGCGGGGGCCTTGGGGCGGCGGATGGAGTGGCAAGCGGGGTGGCGTCCGGTGGCCGGTGCCTCAGAGTGCGTTCGGGTTCAGGGCGGCTGCCATCGCCCGGTAGCCCGCGTCGTTCGGGTGGAGGTGGTCGCCGCTGTCGAAGGACGGGCGGATGTGCTCGGGGTCGGCCGGGTCGGCGAGGGCCTTGTCGAAGTCGACGTAGGCGTCGAAGGCGCCCGAGGTGCGGACCCAGTTGTTGAACTCGTCGCTCGCGGCGGCGGAGTGCTTGCCGTAGTGGTCGGAGCCGCCGAGCGGGAGCAGGGTGGCGCCGACGACGCGCAGGCCCTTGGCGTGGGCCTGGCGGATCAACTCCTGGTGGCCGTTGATGAGTTGGCGGCCGGTGATGTCGGCGGCCGGGTGGTAGGTGGGCTGGGTGGTGGTCTCCCGGTAGCCGATGTCGTTGAGACCGCCGAGGACGACGACCGTGCCGACGCCGGGGAGGTCGAGGGCGTCGCGGGAGAAGCGGGTGGTGGCCCGTTCGCCGTACCAGGCGGAGTCGTTGAGGATCAGGTTGCCGCCGATGCCGGAGTTCAGGACGGGGCGTTGTTTGCCGAGGGACTTCAGGCGGGCGGCGAGGGCGTCCGAGTAGCGGCGGTCCGCATTGGGGGTGGAGGCGAAGCCGTCGGTGATGGAGTCGCCGAAGAGGACGATTCCGGAGCGGTCGCGGGGGTGGTCGTGGGAATGGCCGGCGCCGGATTCCGACGAGTGCGGGGCGGGGGGCTTGGATCCGGTGACGTCGACGCCGGAGAGGTAGTACCAGGACTCGGTCTTCTCGGTGAAGGCGGACGCGGCGGTGTCCGTGGTGTGGTCGCCCTTGGCGCGGTAGCTGTCGGTGAAGGACTGGGCGTGGAAGGTGGCGGGGCCGGTCGTGGCCTTGAGGTGGAGGGTGACGGTGACCTGGTCGTTCGCGCGCAGGCCCAGCGCGGCCCGGTCACTGGAGAGTTGGCCGCCGGCCGGGACGGATGCGGACCGACTGCCGGAGAAGGTCAGCTCGCGGACGCTGCCGGGTCTCACCGACGCACCCTTGGCCGTACGGGCGACCGTGGCGCGCTCGATCAGGAGCGGAGAGGTGCCGTAGGCGTTGGAGAGGCGGATGCGGGCCTGGGTGCCGTCTGCGCTGACGCGGACGACCTGGCGGACGGTGTGGTTGTCGAAGCCGGCCTCCGACCAGTTGGGCTTGAAGCTGACCGAGGCGCGTTGCGGGGAGGCGGCCCAGCCCGCCGTCCAGGCGGTGGCGGACGAGGCGGTGGATGTGGTGGCGGCGGGGGTTCGTGGCGTGGAGTGGTTCACGGTGACGGCCGTCGTACCGGCGCTCAGGGCGAGTGCGACGGCGGAGGCGAGGACGGTCTTGCGGGTGCCGGTGAGCATGACGACTCCTGTGCGTTCAGGGCGAGTTGAGGTCGGTGCGAGGAGGTGGGCTCCTCGTTCCGGATGCCTCCACTCTCTGTTCCCGTCTTCGCCCGAACAACGACGATCCATGAAACGATCGATAACCCTGAACGATGAATGCAGGTCAACTGGGGGGGGCGGTGAGGCCGTGGAGCGGCACGAGATGGAGATCTTCCTGACGCTGGCCGAGGAGCTGCACTTCGGACGTACCGCCGAGAAGCTGCGGCTCTCGCAGGCAAGGGTCAGCCAGGTCCTGAAGCGGGTGGAGCGCGGTATCGGCGCCGACCTCTTCCACCGCACCAGCCGCCGGGTCGAACTGACGCCGATCGGACAGCAGCTCCGCCTCGATCTCGGCCCGTTGTACGCCGAGATGGAAAAGGCCGTCAATCGGGCGAAGGCGGCCGCACGCGGTATCGACGGGGTCCTCACCGTTGGATTCCTGGGCTCCGGCGCAGGTCAGCTCACCCGGGACATCCAGCGGATCTTTCGCGAGCGGGCACCCTGCTGCGAGGTCCGGATGCGCGAGACGCAGTTCGCCGATCCGTTCGGGCCGCTCAGGGCGGGCGAGGTGGAGCTGCTGTTCACCCGGCTGCCGGTCGAGGAACCGGACCTGACGGTCGGCCCCACGGTGGTCTCCGAGCACCGGGTACTGGCCATGCCCTGCCACCATCCGCTCGCCCACCAGGAGTCGCTGTCGCTGGACGAGGTGTCGGGAGAACGCTTCTTCGGTGTGGCGGGTGGGGCGCCCGCGTACTGGTGGGACGCCCAGGTGCCGCCCCGGACGAGTGGCGGGGAGGTACTGGAGCGGGGGCAGGCGGTGTCCACGTTCCCGGAGATGCTGTCGCTGATCGCGTCCTGCCAGGGGATCTCACCGGTGGTCGCGTCCGCCGCGACGTATCACTCCCGGCCGGACCTGGCCTTCGTACCCCTGCGTGATCTGCCCGTGAGCGAGGTCGCGCTGGTGTGGCGGACCGGCGGCACGAACGCGCGTGCCGAGGCGTATATCGAGGCGGTACGGGAGGCGGTGGCGGCGCGGGGCGGACCGGCGGCGCTGTGAGGCGGCACGGCTCCGGGGACGCGGAGCCGTGCCACCTGGCCGGCCGACGGACGAGGACTCTCACCCGCCCAACCAGCGGGCGTGAACTACCGCACGCGCACTAGGACTTCAGTCCGCCGTCGTGGCCGTGCATGCCGCCCGAGCCGCTGCCGCTGCCGGTGGTCGGTGTGGAGACGACCGGCTTGGTGAGGGACGAGAGGTCGTGGGCGTAGGTGCCCACCGCGTTGGCGATGACGTCGACGTTGATGTCGAGCGCCTTCATGTTGACGTTGGAGAGGTCGTCGCACTTCGAGTGGTAGCACTTGTCGTACGCGACGCCAGCGGTGCCGCCGTACTTGGCGGCCTGGGCCGCGGTCATGACGCCCTCGGCGCCGGTGAAGGTGCCGCCGGAGGGGACGCCGACCGCGATGAACGGGCCGTAGTCCGAGCGGCCGTCGAAGTCGGTGCCCTCGTGCGGGAACTTCTTGCTGTCGAGGAAGTCGTTGATGCCCTTCTCCAGCTGGGCGGAACCCTCCGGTCCGGCGGGCTCGCCGACGCCGTCCGAGTTGTCGCCGTCGTACACGAACTGGGCGAAGTTCGGCGAGGCGATCATGTCGAAGTTCAGGTAGAGCTTGATCTTCTTGAGCTGCTCCGGGGTGAGCTTGGCGACGTAGTCCTCGGCGCCGAGCAGACCCAGCTCCTCGGCCGACCACCAGGCGAAGCGGACCTTGTTGGCGGGCTTCTTGCCCTCCTTGGTGGCCTTCGCCAGCTTGAGGGCGACCTCGATCAGGCCGGCCGAGCCGGAGCCGTTGTCGTTGATGCCGGGACCCTCGGGGACCGAGTCCAGGTGGGCGCCGAGCATCACCGTGTTGGCGGCGTTGCCGCCCTTGGTTTCGGCGATGACGTTGCGGGTGGTCCGCTTCGTCTGGAGCTGGCGGATGTCCAGGTTGATGGTGACCGGGCCCTTGGCGACGTCGGCGGCCAGGGCCTCGCCGTCCGCCTGGGTGATGCCGCCGGTGGGGATCTTGCCGTCCTCGGGGGTGCCGAGGGTGCCGTTGAGGGCGCCCGCCACGTTGTTGTAGATGATCGCGCCGACCGCGCCCGCCGTCGCGGCCGTCGCCTGCTTCTGCGCGAAGGAGCACCCGCCGCGCTGGATCAGCGCGATCTTGCCGGTGAACCCGGCCGCGTAGTCGCCCGCCTCGCAACCCGTGGTGGCGTCGAGCGGAACGGCCGCGAGCGCTGCATTCAGGCCACCGACAGGGGTGGATTTGGTGTAGGACATCGCGATGATGTTCACGTCCCGCGGAGTGGGCGAGACCACCGAGAGCTTCTCCGCCTGCGTCTTCAGGTCGATGAAGCTGAACGTCTCGTAGTGGACGTCGTAGCCCGCCTTCTTCAGCAGGCTGAAGACGTACGCCCCGGAGGCGTCGTGGCCCAGCGAGCCGGCCGCCCGGTTGCCGCCGGCCGAGTCCGCTATCGCCTGGAACTGCTTCAGGTGCTGGTAAGCGCCCTGCCCCGAGGAGTCCTTGACCAGCTGCTTGGACAGTTTGGCGGCGTCCTTGGCCGGGTCCGTCCCACCGCGCTGAGCGGTGGCCGGGGAGGCCGCGGCGAGCAGCAGCGGGGTGGCGATGGCCAGGGACGCGACGGCGGCCATGGCTCTGCGACTGCGGGATGAAGCGTTCACAGGGATCCTCTCGGTGCGAACAAAGGTGAGGGGAAGTTAGCGACTCAGGGGGCGTCTGGGAATGCCTGTGCCATAAATCTCATGACCGAGTGTGGGTACACAGGTGCGAAGAGGCATGTGGCGACGGCCGAATGGCGCTCTTGTGTCACCCGGTGGTTGTGTGCGTGGAGTTGGGGACGGGCGAGCGCTGGGGCAGGAGGGCGGCGGGGCCCTGCGGGGTGACGGGTGCTGCGGAGGCGGTCGCTCCGGTGGTGGCCGCTCCGGTCGCGCCCGGTCCGGCGGGAGTGGGAGTGGGAGTGGGAGTGGGAGTGCGAGCGGTAGCGGGAGCAGGTTCGGTGAGGCCCGCTTCGGCCGAGGGGCTCTTCCGACGACGTACGCCGAAAGCACCCACCACCGTGGCGATGGCCACCGCGACCAGCGGCACCCACAACGCCGCCCGGTAGCCCTCCAGTACCGCGGCGGGTGAACTGCCGTGGGTGGCGGCCATGTTGACCGCGCTCGCCGCCGACAGTCCCAGAGCGGCGCCGAACTGGGCGGAGGTGTACAGCAGTCCGCCGGCCAGTCCCTGTTCCCTCGCGTCGATGCCCTCGGTCCCGGCGACCGTCAGCGGCCCGTACGCCAGCGCGAAGGCGAAGCCGACCAGGATCAGGCTCGGGAGCATGGACAGATACGCCCAGTCCGCGCCGACCGGCAGGAAGAGCGCGTAGGCGAGGACGGCGGAGAGCAACCCGCCGAAGATGACCCGGGCGTGGCCGAACCGGTTGACCAGAACGGGGGCCAGCGTCGGCGCCAGGATGACGTCGAGGCCGGTGGCGACCATCGCGAAGCTGGTGGTGAGGGTGGACCAGCCGCGCAGTTCCTGAAGGTAGAGGACGACCAGGAACTGGAAGGCGAAGAAGCCGCCCGCGAACAGCATCATGATGACGTTCGCCCTGATCAGTGGGGCGTTGCGGAGGATTCCCAGCCGTACGAGCGGCACCTCGCCGCGCCGCTCCGTCCGCCGCTCCAGCACGGTGAACAGCGCCAGCAGCGCGAGCGCGCCGCCGATGGTGGCCACGGTCGCCCCGGTACCCGCGTGCGGAGCCCGTTCGACGCCGAGCACCAGCAGCACGATCGCGAGGGTGAGGACGCCGCTGCCCGCGAGGTCCATCCGCTGCCCGGTGGGGTCCGGGCGCGGGGTCTTCGGTACGACGCTGAGCGCGGCGAAGAGGATCAGGGCGGCCAGCACCACCGGCGCGAAGAACACCCAGCGCCAGCCGAACGAGGTCAGCAGCCCGCCCGCGACCAGCCCGATGGTGAACCCGGCGGCGCCGGTGCCCGAGTAGACGAGCAGCGCCTTGGTGCGCTGCGGGCCCTCCGCGAAGCCGGTGGTGATGATCGACAGCCCGGCCGGGGTCATGAAGGCGGCGGCGACGCCCGTCACGAACCGGGAGACCAGCAGCATCCAGCTCTCGGTGGCGAACCCGCCGAGCCCGGAGAAGGCGATGAAGACGCCGAGCCAGAGCACGAACATCCGGCGCCGTCCGAGCAGGTCGGCGGCCCGCCCGCCGAGCAGCATGAAGCCGCCGTAGCCCAGTACGTATGCGCTCACCACCCACTGCAACTCGCCCGTTTCCAGGCCGAGATCGGCCCGGATGGTGGGCAGCGCGACATTGAGCATGCCGATGTCGATGCCTTCGAGGAAGATCGCGCCGCAGAGGACGAGGAGGACGCCCCACTGGCGGGCGGACATGCGGGAAGGTGCCGGTACGGAGGGGGAGTTGGTCATGCGGCAAGCGTCCGGCGGCGCGCGGGACGGAACAACGGCGAAGAACGCAACGTTCGTTCAACCAGGCTTACCGATCGCCGGTGGGCCTGCCGGCCCTCGCCCGGCCCACCGTCCTCCACCCGCCATACCGACCCGAGGTGCCCGATGGAACGCGACGAACTGGAATGCTTCCTGCTGCTCGCCGAAGAGCTCCACTTCGGCCGCACCGCCGACCGTATGCGCCTCTCCCGCGCCCGGGTGAGCCAGCTGGTGCAGCGACTCGAACGCCGGGTCGGTGCCCCGTTGTTCGTCCGCACCAGCCGCCGGGTCGGCCTCACCGCCCTCGGCCGCCGGCTCCGCAGCGACCTGGAGCCGCACCATCGGGGCATCGACGCGGCGCTCGCCCGGGCGGTGGAGAGCGCACGCGGTGTCGAGTCGACCCTTTTCGTCGGGTTCTCCAGTCCGCTCGGCGGGGAAATCGTCCTGAAAGCGGCGGATGTACTGCGGGAAAGTCATCCGGAAATGGCGGTGGAAGTCTGCGAGGTTCCGCTTTCCGATCCGTACGGTTCGCTGCGCAGCGGACAATTCGACGTCCAGTTGACCGAATTTCCGTCCCGGGAGACTGATTTGGGGACCAGTAAGGCGCCACTCCTCATTGAGGAGCGTGTTCTCGCGGTCCCTGCCGGACATCCCTTTGCGGCCCGTATCTCCCTTTCGCTGGAGGATTTGGCCCAGATTCCGCTGATGCCCGCCATCGGCGTACTTCCCGACTACTGGCAGGAATACCTGGCGCCGACCCGGACGCCCGCCGGGCGGGAGATCGCACGCGGTCCGGCGGTCACCAATATGCAGGAGGCGCTGGTGCTGGTGGCGGCCGGAAAGGGGGCGCTGCTCGCTCCCGCGCACGCGGCGACGTACTACCCCCGGCCAGGCGTCGCCTATGTCCCCTTCGTGGACGCGGAGCCGGTCGGGCACGGTCTGGTGTGGCGCGCGGGTGACGAGACGCAGGCACTGAGGGTCTTCGCGCATACGGCGGCGGAGGTCGCCCGGGGGCGGGAGCGCGCCGCCGCACTGTGAAGGCGCGGTGGGTTTCCTGGGCGCGACCCATGCAGCCGGGGCCCTCGTTATGAATCACGTCACAGAGAAAACGACGGAACCGCGGGCAACTGTCGCGAATGCCCGGATATAAAGGGCGCGTTGTTGGCCCGCCCGGCCCGGTGACGCCAATTCTCACTGTCCCGACGGGAATTGCGGCCTTACGATTTCGGGGCAGTCGCCCGCGTGAGCAGGACTCCGTGGCGGCTCCCCCACTTTTTGTTCTCCCGCGTTCGCTTTCGGGCTGGGCGCACACCCAAGAAAAGGGCCCGCGTGAAGATTCGCCGCATGCTCGCTACGGCCGTGGTCGCCGCCGTCACCACGCCCGCCGTGTTCCTCTCGACCGGTTCGGCTTTCGCCGCCGACCCGTCGCCCGCGCAGGTGCAGGGCCAGAAGGCGAAGCCGACGCCGGCCGAGCTGGAGGAGCTGGCGAAGCTGGCCCTCGCCGCGAAGAAGACGTTCGACGAGGCCACTGCCGCCGTGACCGCCGCCAACGTCGCGCTCGAAGCCGTACTCAAGGAGGACGGCCCGCTCGCGGTGGAGGCGTACAAGGCGCGGAAGGCCGCCTACGATGCGGGCGTCGCCAAGCAGGATGCCGACCAGGCGCTCACCGACGCCAAGGCCGCTCTGGCCGCACTGCCCGCCGACGCGGACAAGACCGCCGCACAGAAGAAGGTCGAGGAGGCGGAGAAGGACGCCACGGCCAAGGCCGCCGCCCACGTCGATGCCATTGAGGCACGCCGGGTGGCCGTCGACAAGCTCGACGACGCCCGGGTCGACGCCGCCCGCACCCTGGACTCCGCGAACGCCGCCCTCGCCAACGCCAAGGTGACCAAGGACGCCGCCGACAAGGCACTCGCCGAGGCCAAGGCCGAGGCCGCCAAGCCGGACCCGACGAAGCCGCCGGTCGACCCGACGAAGCCTCCCGTCGACCCGACCAAGCCTCCCGTCGACCCGACGCAGCCCCCGGTCGGCGAGGACTGCAAGATCGACGAGGCCCTCTCCACCACCCTGCACGGCCTGCCGTCCAAGGTCGTCGCCGGCACCACGGTCAACTTCACCCTCAAGGTGACCAACGGCACCGGCAAGGAGATCGACGAGGTCAAGCCGTTCGCCACCGTCTACGGCAACGCCGAGACCAGCTACAACGACATCAGCAACCTGCTCCGCCTGCAGTCCGCCCCGGCCGGCTCCAACGACTTCAAGGACGTCAAGGAGAACGCGTACGCGGGCACCCTCACCCACCTGAAGGCCGGCGCCTCCGCCGACCTGAAGCTGCGGCTGATCGTCGACAAGAAGGCCCCGGCGGCCGAGGGCATCGCCTTCATCGCCGGTGACTACTGGAACGCCAACGGTTCCTGCGGCGGCAACGACCTCAAGGAGTACGGCTTCTCGATCCTCGCCGCGGGCAGCAAGCCCGGCAAGGTCGACGACGCCACGCCCACCAAGGTGAAGGACGCCTCCAACATCCCCGTCCCGCAGGGCGGCGTGAACACCACCCCGACCGGCAACCTCGCCGCGACCGGCTCCTCGGGCACCCCGCAGATCGGCCTCGCGGCCGGTGCGGCGCTCGTGCTCGGCGCCGGCGCGGTCTTCGCGGTACGCCGCCGCAACACGGGCCGACAGGGCTGAGCAGCGGGGGGTGAGCACGGGCCGCGAGGCCCGAGGCCACCACCCGCCTGAGCAACGGCAACACGCAGGGCCCGGACCGGGATGCACCCGGTCCGGGCCCTGCGTCGTTTCCGGTCGAGCCAGTACGGAGACTCCTCGACAGCTCACCCGGCGGCTCACCCTGCGGCTCCCCCGGCCCGGCAGCTCACCCGGCGACTCCTCCGGCGGCTCCCCCGTGGACTCACCGCCCCAGCAGCCCCCGCACCGCCGCCCGGTCCACGTTGGTCAGCGCCCGGACCAGCTTCGGAGTGAGGAAGACGAGGGCCAGGCCGATCAGGGAGACCATGGCGAGCTGCGCGGGGGAGGTGATCTCGTAGACGTGCTGCACGCCGCCCGAGGTGTAGTCGAACACCCGGTATCCGGCCCAGCCGTCGACGTACCGCGGGAAGACCCAGTTGTACGCGGGCAGCAGCGCGACCACCCAGCCCACGGCCAGGAACGTCACCGACAGCACGAAGCTGAACACCCGCCACGGGAACATCAGCACCTGGAACAGCAGCGCCTTCCACCCGGCCGCGTCCTTCAGCCGCCGCCCCATCGCCGCCCAGAACCCGGTCCGCCCGTCGTCCCCGGTCACCGCGCCCGGCCCCTCGACCCGCAGCCCGAGCGCGAGCCGCGCCCGGCCGCGTTCCGCCGCCCCGAGCCCACGCGCCCCCGCCAGCATCGCGGCCAGCACCGGCAGCCCGAGGACGGTCACCGCGAGCCCGGTGCCGAGCGAGAACAGGGTCACCGCGTAGACGAACCCGACGATCGCCACCGGCAGCGAGGTGATCGTGTAGCCGATCTCGCGCCAGGTGCCGGCGGCGAAGGGGCCGCGCAGGAAGCTGACCGGGGCCGGAGCGTAGTGGTCGTCGTGGTCACAGACGCCGTGGTAACCGGCTTCGCGAGAAGGAGAGTTGAAGGTCGGAGCGGGAGCGGTGGCAGTCATGGCGGGCCTCGAATCATCGCGGTGGGGACGTCTCGCAACGTTCCGTTCTGACAAGGGAAACGATCCCGGAACCGGCCCCCGATGAGGATGGGGCGACCCTGCCGATCGGGGGTGGTGCTATCCCCCCACCGGGCCTGCTCCGTTCCCCACCGGGCCTGCTCCGTTCCCCGCCGGGCCTGCTCTGCTCCCCACCTACTCCCGAGCCCCCGCCGCCCCCGCCAGACCCCCACGCAGCGCCGCACGCGCCGGCAGCGCCGTCGACAGGAAGGCCAGCAGCCCGGCGCCCGCGACCACACCCGCACACCCCAGCAGCGGTGCGTACGGTACGGAGGTCCGGGCCATCCCCGTGCTGTACGCCGCGAGGGTCGCGTACGCCACGCCCGCGCCCAGCACCACCGAGAGCAGCGCGACCGCGAGGGTCTCCCAGCGGAGCATCGCCCGCAGCTGCCGCCGGGTGGTGCCGACCATCCTGAGCAGGGCGAACTCGCGACGGCGGGCACTGGTTGCCATCACCAGGGTGTTGATCACCGCGATCGAGGTGAAGGCGATGATCAGGCCCATGGTCAGGTAGTTGAGCTGTGCCTGTACGGCCTCCTGCTCGCCGCGTGCGGCCTCGGCCCGGGTGCGGTCCAGGACGTGGACGGCGGGGTAGCCGCGCAGGGCGGCCCGCAGGGCGCCGGGGGCGGGTGTGCCTGCGACCAGCACAGAGGTGGCGAGCGGGTTGTCGACATGGGCCGCAACCAGCTCGTACGGAAGGATCAAGTCACCGAACCCCAGGCCCCGTTGGTAAACGGCGGCGATACGGAGGTCGATGCCGGTGCCGTCGCCCAGGGTGACCGGGAGGGTGTCGCCGAGCCCGACGCCCTTGGTCGTGGCGGCCAGCTCGCTCACGGCGACCGTGCCCGCCGTCATCGCGCCGAGCGATCCGGCGACGACCCCGGGGTCGAGGGCCCGGTCCAGATTCCTCCAACTGGCACCCTGGGCAGGGAACTTGTCCTGTCCGGAGCGCACCGTCGTACGGAGCACCTCGGTGACCGCCGTGACGCCGGGCACCTTCCGCGCCGCTTCCGCCGCCACGGCGGGGACACCGGGCCCGGCGCCGGAGAGCACGTACGGGGCGCTGGTCCCCGCCACCACCTGGGCACCGGCCGCGCGGCTCAGCGTGGTCTGGGTGAAGAGCACCGTGGACGCCATGGCGACGGCGAGGGCGAGCGGGGTGACGACGGCGGCCAGCCGGTGGGCGTGGGCCCGGGTGTTCTGCGCGGCCAGGAAACCGGCGGCCGGGGACACCAGCCGGGCCACCGCGCCCAGCGCCGCCGTCGCGGCCCCGGCGATCAGCGGGCCGAGCAGGGCGAGGGCGAGCGTCGCCAGGATCACCGAGAAGAAGGTGACGGGGGTCGCCGCCGCGTCCGTCCTCAGCCCGGAGAGCACGAAGACCAGGACGGCGTATCCGACGGCGGCGATCACCCCGCCGACGATGCGAGGCAGGCCGAGCCGGGCCGGCCGTACGGCAGCCTCCGCGAGCCCCTCGGTGGGCTTGATCCGGGCGGGCCGCCGGGCGGACACCCGCGCCGCCCCCCACGCGGCGGCCAGCGTCGCCAGTACCGCCGCCAGCGGCGGGAAGGCGCTCAGCGTCAGCTCCAGGGTGTCCGGCAGCGCACCCATCGTCACGAACCGCCCGTACAGCCACTGCGCGAGCAGCAACCCGGCCGCCGCGCCCGGGATCCCGGCGAGCAGCCCCACCGCGACCGCCTCCCGCCCGACCATCCTCCGCAACTGGCCGGGCGTCGCCCCGACCGCCCGCAGCAGCGCCAGCTCACGGGACCGCTGCTGGATCGACAGCGTGAACGTCCCGGTCACCACGAGCAGCGCAACCATCAGCGAGGTGCCGGCCATCGCGCCGCCCATGCTGATCAGCCGCACCCGCGCCTTGTCGGCGTCGAGGAACTCGACGGGGCCACGTTCGTCACCGGTGCGGACCTTGGCGGTGGTGCCCCGCAGGACTTCAAGTGCCCCGGCCTGTACGGCGGTTGTGTCGGCGCCCGGTTCGGTGAGCAGTCCGAGGACGGACACCTTGTGCGCGTGCCCGGCCAGCCGTCGGGCCTCGGCCTCGGCGAAGAAGAGGGCGCTCTGGCGCCTGAGCGGCCGCTGGGCCTCGGCGATGCCGACGACTTCGTAGGCGGCGGGGGCGCCGGTGGACTGGACGGTGACCTGGGTGCCGGTACGGAGCCCGGAGCCGGCGTCCGCGACGACCTCGTCGGCGGCTGCGGGCGCGCGACCGTCCCGCAGGGTGAAGGGAGTCAGGGCGGCCGAGCTCCAGGCGTGGCCCCAGGAGGGGGCGGTGCTGCCCGCCGAGGTGCTCAACACCTGCGCGGGGAAGGTCAGTTCCGGGACCACTCGACGTACCCCCGGCACACCCTCCAGCCGCTTGCCGAGCCCCGCGTCCAGCCAGGCCCGCTCCGTCAGCGGCTTCGACTTCTCTTTGGTCTTGCCCTTCTTCTCCGTCGCCCAGTGGACCTCCTGATCGGCGGTGACCAGCACCCCCGCCGCCGCGTACCGCTCGGTGGGGATCTTCCCGCGCAGCCCGGTGTCGAGCAGCGCACCGCACGCGGTGACCAGCGCCGCCGCACACAGCAGCGCCACGAACGCGCCCACGAAGGCCCCCTTGCGGGCCCGCAACGTACTCAGGGCGAGATACAGCATCAGGCCCACGCTCCCAGCCGGGTCATGCGGTCGGAGACGCGCTCCACCGTCGGGGCGGCCATCCGGTCGACGATCTGTCCGTCGGCCAGGAACAGCACGGCGTCCGCGTAACTCGCCGCCACCGGGTCATGGGTCACCATCACCACGGTCTGGCCGAGCAGATCCACGGTCCGGCGCAGCAGCCCCAGGACCTCCTTCGCGGTCACCGTGTCCAGTGCGCCGGTCGGCTCGTCACCGAACACGACCTCGGGGCGGGTGACCAACGCCCGCGCGAGGGCGACGCGTTGCTGTTGTCCGCCGGACAGTTCGGAGGGGCGCCGGCCGGTACGTCCGGTGAGCCCGACCCGTTCCACGATCTCCGCCAGCCAACGGGCGTCGGCCTTCCGGCCGGCCAGGCGCAGGGGGAGCGTGATGTTCTGCTCGACGGTCAGTGAGGGCATCAGGTTGAACGCCTGGAAGACGAACCCGATGCGCTCCCGCCGGACCCGGGTCAGCGCGTCCTCGTTCAGTCCGCTCAGGTCCTGCTCGCCGAGCGACACCCTGCCGCCGGTGGGGAGGTCGAGTCCCGCCGCGCAGTGCAGGAAGGTCGACTTCCCGGACCCGGAGGGGCCCATCACGGCGGTGAAGCTGCCTCGTGGAACGACCGCGTCCACGCCGCGCAGTGCGTGGACGGCACCGGTGCCGCGCCCGTAGACCTTGGTGACGCCATCGAGTCGTACGGCCGCACCGGTGGGGGCGGGTGCGGAGGGGGCGGGTGCGGTCGGAGCGGGTGCGGTCGCCGTGCGATCCGCCGGGGCAGAGGGCTGAGTCATGGCTTCAGCGTGCGGTGACGCGGGGTGCTGCTCCAGGGTCAGAATGGGCAGCCGGTGTCACCTTGCTGCCAACTGGGCGTACGGTACGAGCTGTTGGCCGGCCAGCGCGCGGCAGGGGCGGGTGGCGTACGGGACGGCCAGGGGGAGCAGCACGGATGAACGGGACCACCACGCAGGAACCGGCAGCGGAGCGGCCGCTCGGAGCGGCGGCGACCCCGGTACCGGCCACTCCGGGGGCGACCACCCCCACCCCCACCCTCACCTCCGTGGGTGTCCCCGACGACCACCTCCGCCTCTACCGCTACTTCCTGCGCCACCCCGGCCAGGGCGCCCAGTCCGCCCAGCACGCACTCGGCTGGGACCGCGACAGTGTCGACGAGGCACTCGAAGGGCTCCAGCAGCACAATCTGCTGCGCCTCTCGGACCGGCACACCGTCCTGGTCTCCGACCCGGCGGTCGCGGTGGAGTGGCTGGTGGACAAGCGCCTCGGCGAACTCAAGTCCAGCACCGACCAGGTGTCCGCCGCCCGCGGCATCATCCCCTCCCTCACCGAGGACCACCGCCAGGGCGCCGACCGCACGCCCGGCGACATCGAGCGCGTGGACGGCGGGGACGAGATCCGTGAACGCCTCAACGACCTCGCCTTCTTCACCTTCCGCGAGCTGATGTCGCTGCTCCCCGTCCCCTGGACCCGCGCCACCATCGAGGAGGCCCGCGAGTCCGACCTCCGCATGCTCCGCCGCGGCATCCGCTGGCGCACGGTCGCCAGTGCCGAGGCGGCGGCCGAACCCCTCACCCGCGCCTACCTCACCGAACTCGCCTCGCTGGGCGGCGAGGTCCGCTGCACCCAGCAGTCCATCCGCCGGATGGTGATCTGGGACCGGGGCGTCGCGATGGTCCCGGTCGACCCGGACGACCACCTCCAGTCCGTCCTGATCGTCCGCCAGCCGGGCGTGGTCGCCAACACCGTCGCCTGGTTCGACCAGGCCTGGGAAACCTCCCACCCGCTCCCCGCCGCCGACGAATCCCCGGCCCCGCAGCCCCTCTCCGACACCGAACGCCGCGTCCTGGACGTCCTCACCCGCACCGACAAGGACGAGTCCGCCGCCCGTGAAATGGGCGTCTCGCTGCGCACCTTCCGCCGCTACATCGCCGACCTGATGCTCCGCCTCGGCGCCGCCAACCGCTTCCAGGCGGGCCTCCTCGCCAAGGAGAAGGGCTGGCTCTGACCCACTCTCCGTGCCGACCGGAGCGGGCGCGTGCCGCGGCCGCTCAGCGTTTCTTCCGCTGCTGCTTCTGCGGCGCTGTCCATTCCCCGCGGTGGAGCTGACAGCGCGAGTACCCGACCATCGCGGGCTTCTGGCACGGCTTCCCGGTACTGGTCCTGGTCGACTTGCACTTGACCTGCTTGCCCATGCGTCCTCCACGTCCTCCCACGACGTCGGTACGACGCGGAACATGGTCCCGGCACTGCGGGGGAACCGTCCCATGATCTCCGCATTCCGTCCGATTCCTGCCCCGGACGGTCCGAATCCGCAGCCCCCGCCTCCTGGCGCCTGCTCGCCCGCTCGCCCCCTCGCTCCCCCGCCCCTCGCGTCAGAGTCCCGTCAGCGCCGGGCCGATCTCCGTCAGCATCCCGTCACGGGGACACCGTGACCCCTGAGGCGCGGGCATAGCGTCCTCGTCGAGGCCCTCACCGCCTCACAGCGCCTCACCGCCTCACAGCGCCTCACCGCCCACCGCCTCACCGCCCACCGCCTCACCGCCCACGACCTCACCGCCCACCGCCTCACCGATCCTCCAGGAGGACCCCCTATGTCAGCACCGCTGAGCGCCGAAGACCCCGAGCCCTGCGAACGGGGCCCGGCCGGACCGCTTTTCGTTCCCGTCCGGCCGGGCCCGTCAGGGTGCGTGGCGCGTTGCTTCCGTACCCCCCTCGGCGACCGTACGAGCGTCGCCTTCACCTCCGTACGACAGCTGGCCGCGACCCTCGGTCCTGCGCAGTCCTGGATCAGGCTGGCCGAACCGGCACTGCGGGCGCTCACCGCGCCGCTCGGGATCACGATCCTCACGGTGGACCCGCAGTTCACCGCCCCCGCGCCGGACAGGCCCACCGCCGCCCTACGTCAGCAGCCCAGGAGCCCGCAGCCCGTCGGCGTACGAGGAGGCACCCGATGACCACCGTCCACGAGCCCCCGCTCAACCCGCCTACCACCGACGGCCTCTCCGTCTGGCCCGCCTCCACCACCGAGCCGCGCCGGGGCGACCTGGGCGTCGGCGGCGTACCCCTGGCGGAGATCGCCGACCGCTTCGGCACTCCGGTGTACGTCCTCGACGAGGGCGAGGTCCGCGCCCGCTGCCGCGGCTATCTCCAGGCCTTCCCCGACACCGAAGTCCTGTACGCGGCAAAGGCGTTCCTCTGCCGCGCGATGGCGCACTGGGTCGAGGAGGAGGGTCTCGGCCTGGACGTCTGCTCGGCCGGTGAACTCGAACTCGCCGTCACCACCGGCTTCCCGCCCTCACGCATCGTCCTGCACGGCAACGCCAAATCCCCCCAGGACCTGGCCGCCGCACTGCGCCTGGGCGTCGGCCGCATCGTCATCGACAGCCCCTCCGAGATCGCCCGGCTCGCGTCGGCCGTCGGCCCCGACGGCCACCAGAAGGTCATGGTCCGGGTGGTCCCCGGCATCGCCGCCGGCGGCCACGACAAGATCCGCACCGGCACCGACGACCAGAAGTTCGGCCTCTCGCTCACCGACGGCTCCGCACAGCACGCCATCGCCCGCATTCTCGACCAGCCCCAGCTGGAACTCACCGGCCTGCACTGCCACCTGGGCTCCCAGATCACCACCGCCAAGCCCTATCTGACGGCGATCCGCCGCCTCGTCGGACTGATGAGCCGCCTGTACGAGCAGCACGGCCTCCTCCTCCCCGAACTCGACCTCGGCGGCGGCCACGGCATCGCCTACCGCCCCGGCGAACCCGCCCTTGACCTCACCACCCTCGCCCGCCGCATCCGCACCGAACTCACCGCCGCCTGCACCGCCGCCCGCCTCCCCGTCCCCCGCCTCCTCATCGAGCCCGGCCGCGCCATCGCAGGCCCCGCGGGCATCGCCCTCTACCGCGTCCTCACGGTGAAACGCACCCCCACCCACACCTTCGTCGCCGTAGACGGAGGCATGAGCGACAACCCCCGCCCCGCCCTGTACGGCGTCCGCTACGCCCCCCGTCTGATCGGCCGCCCCACCACAGCGACTCCCGCCCCCGTCACGGTCGTCGGCCGCCACTGCGAAGCAGGCGACATCCTCGCCGCGGACGTCGAACTCCCCACCGACGTACACCCCGGAGACCTACTGGCCGTCCCGGTCGCAGGCGCCTACCACCTCTCCATGGCCTCCGGCTACAACCTGGTCGGACGCCCCCCGGTCGTCGCGGTGACGGACGGCCACGCACGACTGCTGGTACGCCGGGAAACCTTGGACGACGTACGGATGCGGGATGTGGGGCTGTAGGCCTGTGGCTCAGATGACGGGCGTTCGGTCGGCTGCCGGCCCTCTGGCTCAGTTGCCGGTCCCGGGGTTCAGCTGCCGTCGCGGCTCGGGCGCGGGCGGGTGATCAGCCAGGTCCCGCCCACCACCAGCAGCGCGAAGACCACGTGCGCGACGCCCCAGGCCCCGATCAGGAACAGCCGGTCGCGGAGGGTGAAGGATCCGGTCAGGGAGACCTGGAGGGAGCCGACGGCGAAGGCGATCGCGGAGGTGAAGACGGCGACCAGCTCGACCGAACGGACGTGGTTGGCGCGCGCGGCCTCCTGGCCCTCGCGGTGCGCCTTGGCCTGCTCGTCGCCTCGTCGGTGCAGCTCCGCTTCGAGCTGCTCGTAACGCTGCTGGTGGCGGGCCTCCTGGGCGCGCAGACGCTGCTCGTGCTCGGCGTCCAGAAGGGCCCGCCGCCCGCCTTCGAGGATGGCGTCGCGCTTGGCCAGGTACTGCTCCTGGAGGAGTTTGTGGCTGCCCCGGCTGCCTAGCGCGGGAAGGTGGCGCAGGGCGGTGGTGATGCTCACCAGCGCCGCGTCCTCGTCCCGCACCAGGTGCTGCCCGGCGGCGAGACGGAAGTGGAAGATGTGGTCGAAGGGGTGATCCCGTACGGCCTCGGCGGCCCGGTCGCGGAGCAGTTCCCCGTGCCCCTCGAAGGGGGCGGCGACATTGATCCCGTTGAGACAGATGTCGACCACGTGACGGGTCCGCTCCGGCGAGTTCCAGGCCTGGTCCAGCAGTCCTGTCGCATGCTCGGCGGTGATCGCCCGGCTGCCGAACGCGGCGAAGGAACGCAGCGCCGTGAACAGGGCGGACCTCCGGTGCACCCCCGCCGCCAGTGTCAGCAGCGACGAGTCCAGGAACTGGTGCAGCTCGTCGAACCAGAAGTTCGAGCGCAGCTTCCCCGCGTGGTAGAGCGTCGCGAAGTACGCCACATCGCCCGACGAGTTCTCCTGCCCGACGATCTCCTCGACCGCCCGCGAGAGTTCGGCGGTTGACTCCACGGTGTCCTTGGTGATGAAGGCGTACCCCAGACTCCACTTCTCCAGCACCTCGGTACGGTGCTCACGCGTCACATGGACGTTCAGCCAGCGGGAACAGTCCGCTGCGGTACGTATGTCCGGCCGCTCCAGGAATCGCAGCCGCCAGTACCGGTCGGCGCAGATCAGATGTGCGTCGGCGGCGAAATCGGCGGACTCCACGGTGAACGGCGGCTCTCCACCCCCCTCGTACAGTGCGGTGGCGACCTCTTCACAGACGCGGTCCAGCTCGCGGGAGTCGGTGGCCGAGATACTGTCCAGCCTTGCGGTGTGCGACGCGAAATCCATGCTTTCCCCTGCGAGTTGACCATCCGTAAGTGCCGGATACGGACTATCACGGGGACACCGCGCGCGGGGTAACAAGTACCCGGACCAGCGCTCTACACCCCAGGCACCGCCCGAGCAGCCTCGGTCTCAGCCGCCGCCGCGCTCCGCGCCGCAGGCAACGTGATGCCGCGCGTCTGAGCGGCCTTTCCCGGGCGCAGTGTCCACGGGACCGGCGAGGTGTCGGTCAGCCATCCGTCCGTCAGCATCCGTTCCACGACGAGACCCCGCAGCGAACGCCGCAGCTTCTTCCATCCAAGACCCGTGCACAGCTGGGAGTACGAAGGGCCGTGCCCGTGTTCGGCCCGGAACTCCACGCTGAACCGGGCCGCCAGCGGGCCCCGGTCCGGGTGCTCCTCCTGCCACTTCCCGTACTGGGCCTCGACCTTCTCAGCGACGGGTTGACGGGGACAGGACGTCAGGAAGGCCTCCGCCACCCGCTCGGCCGGGAGCGCGCACACGGCGCAGAACTCGACGGCCTCGACGTGCTTGCGCAGCGCCGGTGTGAGAGTGCCCTTCCACCCGGCCCACTCCTCCGCGTCGAACCGGAACTTCGGAGCCTTGGGGGACGCCGCCTCGACGGACTGCTGCGGCACCACCTCGTCAGGGAGTTCCTCGGCGGTCGGCGGACGCCTGCCCGACAGATGACGTACGGCGGGACCCAGCAGCCAGCGCTCCCCGTCCCCGCTCCCGCCCCCGTTCCCCTCCCCGGACCACTCGGCGAGGAAGCCTTTCTCCAGCAACCCGGGCAGTGCGTCCCGGCAGGCATCGGGGAGGGAGAGGCCGGCCGGGAACCGCCCCTGGAGCTGCGACGTGCTGTGCGCGGCGAGGAACAGCCCCGCCAGCCGTGCCACGGCGGGAAGCTTCCGGACGGGCTTCGCGGCCAGGGTCCGGGTGGCCCAGCCGGAAACCCGCGACCGCACGTTCTTCCCCAGGGGCAGCGGGTGGCCGTCCCCCTGCTCCAGATCCGGCACGGTGAACGGAACGGGCACGGACGGATCACCGTCGAGCAGCGCGTCGTCCACCCGCCAGCCCAGCCCCCGCAACGCGTCCACCGCACCCCGCGCATCGCCCAGCCGCAGCGAGGACAGATCCTTCCCGGTGAGGTTGCCGATCCCGCCCCGCGCCGCCCGGATGGCCACCACCGCGGCCAGCAGCTGCGCGTCGGGCCCGGGCAGCGCCAGCGAGGTCACATAGCGCAGCAGCGCACGCGCCGCCTCGCCCTGGCGACCCGTCAGGAGAAACGGCGCCGGTGGGGGCGGCACGGCCGGTGCGGCGGCGTCGCTGAAGGTGGAGTGGGCGGGGGCACTGGAACGGGCGCTGGAGCTGGACGCAGTCTTCGGCACGACAGGTTCAACGCGCGGGATGGGCTGCGGTCACGGCCGGTGCGGGGTGAGGGAGGTCACAACTGGGGCGGGGGGATGAGCCATGGGAACGGTGGTGCACGGCTGCGCATGAGACCGGGCGCGCGTTCACTTACCGGCCTGCGGGCCGTACCACTGCATGGCTTGGCCCGTGCTGGCGGCGATGCATTCGAAGTCGTGGTCGCGGTGCAGGAGGGTCAGGCCCTGGAGTTCCGCGGTGGCGGCGACGACGAGGTCAACGGCTCCCGCACTACGGTGCTGACCGCGCTGGGTCAGCAGCTCCTGAACCTGCCAGGCGCGGTCGTAAGCGCGGTCATCGACGGGCACCCAGCCGAACAGCAGCCGCATGTCCTCAACGCCGCGCGCACGGTCCGCAGCGGAGCGGGCGCTGTAGAAGAACTCCAGCTCGGTAACAGGGCAGGTTGCGATGAGCCCCGCCGTGGCGGCCTGATCCCAGCCGTACTGTTCGGCGTCATGGCGGAAGAATCGGGCGAGCGCGCTGGTGTCGATCAGGAACTGTGCCGCGCTCACCGCCGGTAGTCCCTCTTGTCCTCGAAGACATCCAGATCGAGTCCACCCTCGGCCGCTGCGGCCCGCAGCCGAGTGAGAGCGAGAGCCCGCCGGCGGTTCTCGAGTACCTCGCGCAGAGCGGTGTTGACCGTCTCCTTCTTGGTGCCGGTCCCCAGCGCCTGAGCCACGGCGGCCAGCAGTTCGTCGTCGAGGTCAATCACTGTGCGACTCATCGAGCACCTCCGGTGATATCAGCTCGTACCGCAAGTATATCTCGCTGGATATATCCAGCGCCCTCCGTGAACGCGATGCCGTCAGGTGCTTGCTCGCTCAGGTCCGAACACTGCTCGCCGGACTCAGGGACGTGCTCTGCGTATGGCAGGAAGTCCGCGTGCTTCTGGCGGAGTGGCGTCAGACGTCGGCGGCCCAGCATGCCGAGGGGAACGGACCGGAGCGCCCGGAGGACTCCGAGGGATCCTGCTGAGGCTGTTGACGGGACAAAGCAGAAGGCCCGGACCGCCTGAGCGGTCCGAGCCTTCTAGCTGCGGAGGATACGAGATTCGAACTCGTGAGGGGTTGCCCCCAACACGCTTTCCAAATGTTCGCCTGGGGGTACGGGGGTGTACGGGGACGTCCTGACCTGCGGTGCAACCGGTGCCGGTGGGGTTTCCGAACGGTGCTGTACGCCGGTGAACGCAACCAGAACTGCAACCACGGAACTGGGCGGCCGGTGCGACCGACGGCGGCTTCCGCGCAGCGCCACGCGACGGCGTCAGACGTCGCGGATGATGACGCGGTCGCCGCAGAGCCGGGCCCAGTCGTCGCGGTCCGAGGTGAGAACCAGGGCAGGGGCAGGCGAGCGGAGGGCCATGGCGGCGACCAGGGCATCGATCGCGTACTTGTGGCCGTGCAGTCCGCCGGCGTCGCGCAGCAGGTTCACGGCAGCGAGTGCGTCCTCCGGTGTCACGGGCTCCAGCCGTAGACGGGAGAGGTACCACTGGAGGCGTGGCATGTCGGTCTTGCCGTGCACCGCCTCGACGATTGTCAACGCCGAGACGCGGACCGGGATGCCTGCTCGGCGGGTCGCTTCGATGCGTGCCGTCAGGGCGCGGTCGTGACGGAGCAGGAGGGAGAGCGCCTGGGAGTCCAACACGACCGAGCGGGCGGTCACTTCCCTCATGCGGCGTGCTGTCCCGCGCCGTCGGCGTGGCCGAAGAGTTCTCGGGCTGCGGCTTCGATCTCGGCCTCGGTCAGTGGGCCGTGTTCCGCCTCCTGGGCGGAGACGATCTCCGTCAGACCGTCCATCTCCAGCTGGTGCCGTACCGCGTCGGTGACGTAGGACGACAGGCCGCGCTTGCCCGTCCGCTCTCGGAGAGCCGAGAGCAGGTCGGCTGGCAGGGAGACGGAGACGTTCTCGGTGTGTCCCGCACGCTGGGTCGACATGCCGCCAATGTAGTACAGGAATTATTACAGCGCCCTGGTATTCGGCGGAAGTTTCGGGTGAGACCGGACAACGACGAAGGCCCCGACCGGCGAACCGGTCAGGGCCTTCATCTGCCCTGCTGGGCGAGTGCGGAGGATACGAGATTCGAACTCGTGAGGGGTTGCCCCCAACACGCTTTCCAAGCGTGCGCCCTAGGCCACTAGGCGAATCCTCCGCCGCAAACAATACAAGACGTTGAGGGGTGCTTGCGACCGCGTTGCCCGGGGGCGGGTTCGGGCCGGGCCGGGAAGAGTTCCGAGGTGGGAGTGGGTCGATTTGGGGGTGGGGGATCGGCTAGGGTGGGTGTCAGCCCCTCACGTGGCGCTATCTGACTGAACTCCCCCAGGGCCGGAAGGCAGCAAGGGTAGGTTGGCTCTGGCGGGTGCGTGGGGGGTCTTTGCGTTCCCGGACGGGGGGGTGGGGGGTCCTTGCGTTTCCCGTACGCGGGCCCCGGTGGCGGGGGCGCGGCTCGGGGCGGGGCCGGTTGTCAGTGGGTCCCGATAACCTCGTATGTGTGTCGTCCCTTGCGCTGTACCGCCGCTATCGCCCCGAATCGTTCGCCGAGGTCATCGGGCAGGAGCATGTCACTGCCCCGCTGATGCAGGCCCTGCGGAACAACCGGGTCAACCACGCGTACCTGTTCAGCGGGCCACGGGGTTGTGGAAAGACGACCAGCGCGCGGATCCTGGCGCGCTGTCTGAACTGTGAGCAGGGGCCGACGCCGACGCCGTGCGGGGAGTGCCAGTCCTGTCAGGACCTGGCGCGCAACGGGCGGGGTTCGATCGATGTGATCGAGATCGACGCGGCGTCCCACGGTGGTGTGGACGATGCGCGTGACCTGCGCGAGAAGGCCTTCTTCGGGCCCGCCGGCAGCCGGTACAAGATCTACATCATCGATGAGGCGCACATGGTCACCTCGGCGGGCTTCAACGCCCTGCTGAAGGTGGTCGAGGAGCCGCCGGAGCACCTGAAGTTCATTTTTGCGACGACCGAGCCCGAGAAGGTCATCGGGACGATCCGTTCGCGGACGCACCACTATCCGTTCCGTCTGGTGCCGCCGGGGACGCTGCGCGACTACCTGGGTGAGGTGTGCGCCAAGGAGGAGAGCACCGTCGAGGACGGGGTGCTTCCTCTGGTGGTGCGGGCCGGGGCCGGGTCGGTGCGTGACTCGATGTCGGTGATGGACCAGTTGCTGGCAGGGGCGGCCGAGGACGGTGTGACGTACGCCATGGCGACGGCACTGCTCGGGTACACGGACGGGTCGCTGCTGGATTCGGTGGTGGAGGCGTTCGCGGCCGGGGACGGGGCGGCGGCCTTCGAGGTCGTGGACCGGGTCATCGAGGGGGGCAACGACCCGCGCCGCTTCGTGGCGGATCTGCTGGAGCGGTTGCGGGACCTGGTGATTCTGGCCGCCGTGCCCGACGCCGGGGAGAAGGGGCTGATCGACGCCCCGGCCGATGTGGTCGAGCGGATGCAGGCGCAGGCCGAGGTGTTCGGCGCGGCCGAACTGAGCCGTGCCGCGGATCTGGTGAACTCCGGGCTTACGGAGATGAGGGGAGCCACCTCTCCCCGCCTCCAGCTGGAGCTGATCTGCGCGCGGGTGCTGCTGCCGGCCGCCTTCGACGACGAGCGGTCGGTGCAGGCCCGGCTGGACCGGCTGGAGCGGAGTGGGCCGCCTGCGGGGGCGGGGGCCTTTGCCGCTGGTGGGGGCATGCAGGGGATGCCCGGGATGCCGCCGGTGGGGTACGTGCCGGGGGCGGAGGGGCATGGAGGGGCGCCCGGGGCGGGACCGGGCGGTGGGCAGATGGCTCAGGGGCCGGGTGCTCAGGGGTCGGCTTCTCAGGGGCCGGGTGCCCCGGGGCCGAGTGCTCAGGAGCCGGGGGCTCCGGTTCCGGCGGCGCACGCTCCGGTGACGGAGCCCGTGGCGGCGCCGTACGTCCCGGCTGCCGCGGCACCGCCTGCTGCCGCGCCGTACGAGGCTCCGGCCGCCGCTCCGCCCGCCGCGGCTCCGGCGCGCCGGCCCGGCGGGTGGCCGACGGCTTCGGCTCCGGGGCAGGGGCGGCCCGAGCAGGTCGCACCGCAGGTCGCCGCCCAGGCTCCGGCCCCGGCGGGTGCTCCGGCCGCCGCCGCTCCCACGCAGGCGGCGCCCAGCGCGGCCGCCTCGCAGGGCGCCGCCCAGGTGCGGAACATGTGGCCCGGGATCCTGGAGGCGGTGAAGAACAAGCGCCGGTTCACCTGGATCCTGCTCAGCCAGAACGCCCAGGTCGTGGGCTTCGACGGCACCGTGCTCCAGGTCGGCTTCATCAACGCCGGAGCGCGTGACAACTTCGCCAGCAGCGGCAGCGAGGACGTCCTGAAGCAGGTCCTCGCCGAGTCCTTCAATGTGCAGTGGCGGATCGAGTCCGTCGTCGACTCCAGCGGCGGCGGGCAGCCGCCTGCCGGGTCTTCCGGGGGGTACGGCGGCGGAGGCGGCGGCTTCGGTGGAGGCGGCACCGGTGGTGGCGGTGGTGGCGGCTTCGGCGGCGGAGGCGGCGGTGGTTACGGAGGTGGCGGGGCGCCGGCGGCCCCTGCCCCGGCCGCCCCGCGTCCGGCGCAGGCTCCGGCCCCGCAGGCCGGTGGCGTACCGCAGTCGGCTCCCGCGCCCGCGCCCGTGCACCCCGCCCAGGCGCAGCACCAGGCCCAGAACCCGGCACCGGCGCCTTCCGCGCCCACGCGCGCGGAAGAGCGGCGTCCGGTCTCCGTCGAGGACGACGTACCGGAGGACGACGATCCGGATCTGGTCGACTCGGCGCTGTCCGGCCATGACCTGATCGTGCGGGAGCTGGGGGCGACGGTGGTCGAGGAATTCGTGAACGAGCAGTAGGAGGGCCGCAGGGGGCAGCAGGAGGAGGGGGCGGGGGTACGTCGCGGGGGCCGTGGGACGGCGTCCGGACCCCGCCCCGGGAAACCCACCTCCCTCACCCGACTAGGCTGCACCCCGTGAAGGTCCTCGTCATTGGCGGCGGCGCCCGCGAACACGCCCTGTGCCGCTCTCTGTCCCTCGACCCCGACGTCACCGCTCTCTACTGCGCCCCCGGCAACGCCGGTATCGCGGAAGTGGCGGAGCTGCGTCCGGTCGACGCCCTGGACGGGGCCGCCGTGGCGCGCCTCGCCACCGAACTCGGCGCCGGTCTTGTCGTCGTCGGACCGGAGGCCCCGCTGGTCGCGGGCGTAGCCGACGCCGTACGGGAGGCCGGGATCCCGGTCTTCGGGCCGTCCAAGGAGGCGGCCGAGCTGGAAGGGTCCAAGGCGTTCGCCAAGGACGTGATGGCCGCCGCCGAGGTGCCCACCGCACGCAGCTATGTGTGTACGACGCCGGAGGAGATCGACTCCGCGCTGGCCGCGTTCGGCGCTCCGTACGTGGTGAAGGACGACGGTCTCGCCGCCGGCAAGGGCGTCGTCGTGACCGATGACGTCGAGGAGGCGCGGACCCACGCGCTGGCCTGCGAGCGGGTCGTCATCGAGGAGTTCCTGGACGGGCCCGAGGTGTCGCTGTTCGCGATCACCGACGGTGTGACCGTGCTCCCGCTCCAGCCCGCACAGGACTTCAAGCGTGCGCTGGACGGCGACGAAGGCCCCAACACCGGTGGCATGGGCGCGTATTCGCCGCTGCCGTGGGCCGACCCCAAGCTGGTCGACGAGGTCATGGAGTCGGTGCTCCAGCCGACCGTCGACGAACTGCGGCGCCGCGGAACTCCGTTCTCCGGACTGCTGTACGCGGGTCTGGCGATCACCAGCCGCGGTGTTCGGGTGATCGAGTTCAACGCGCGCTTCGGCGACCCGGAGACCCAGGTGGTCCTCGCCCGGCTCCGTACCCCGCTCGCCGGCGTACTGCTCGGTGCGGCCAACGGCACGCTGGACGTCCTGCCGCCGCTGAACTGGCGCGACGAGTCGGCGGTCACCGTCGTCATCGCCTCGCACAACTACCCCGGAACGCCCCGTACCGGTGACCCCATCGAGGGCCTGGCCGACGTCGCCGCGCAGGACGCCCCCGCGGCGTACGTGCTGCACGCGGGCACCAGGCAGGACGGCGACGCGGTGCTCAGCGCCGGTGGCCGGGTGCTGTCGGTGACCGCGACCGGCACCGACCTGACGCAGGCGCGCGAGCGCGCGTACCGCGCGGTGGAGCGGATCCGGCTGGACGGCTCGCAGCACCGCACGGACATCGCGGCGAAGGCGGCACGGGACGCAGAGGCCGCGCGGGTCTGAGTCGGGTGCACGAAGTGCAGGAAGGGGCGGGCCGGGGGCTTACATCCCGGCCCGCCCCCTTCGTACACCCGTCGCCCCCTTCGTGCACCCGTCAGCACCCGTCGCCATCCAGCCACATTCCGCCCGCGCTCCGCCCGCACCCCACCGCCCACAAGCCCGCACCCCACCGCCCACAAGCCCGCACTCCACCACCTACAAGCCCGCACCCCACCGCCCACCAGTCCGGAAGCGGCGGATCCGCAACCGCAGTACCCCCGGATCCGCCGCTCCGCACCCCCACCCGGGAGTCCCGCCCCGATGTGGATCCCGGGATCGCCCGGGAAGCCAGCACCTTTACCCAAAGCCATTCCATCGGGTGACGGCTCGCCCATCCGGATGACTGGTGCCGAAGCCCCAACTAGGGTGCCGCGCAAGCAGTTCCGGCACTTGGCCCACCGACATTGCGATGTCAGTGGCGGGTGCCACAGTGGGGGAGTGAGCAACCCATCGAAGGGCGAGCAGGGCAGAGGGGGTGAATGCGGTCGTGTCCGGTGTTTCTGATTCCGGTGCAAGTTCCACGGGTCCCGGTTCTCGGTCCGGTTCCGGTGCGAACGGGTCCGGCGGCGGTAGTGCCGGCGGCTCCGGAGCCGCTGGTCGTGCCGGTGGGACCGGTGCTTCGGGCCCGGGTGAGGGTGCGGGCGCGCCGCGTCCCTCCCAGGCTCTGGGGCCCGAGCAGGGGGCCCAGGCCGCGCGCGAGCGCGCCCTGGCGATCCTGCGGGTGCGCAGCCGGGCGATGACCGGTGCCCTGCTGCCCGCCGCGGCAGCCGTCGTGCTGCTGATCGGCGGGGCGACCGGGCGGCTCACGGGTCCCGGCTGGGACGTGGCGCGCTGGGCGGTGTCCGGCGTCGCCCTGGTGGTGCTCCTGGCCGGTCTGGCGGTGGCCGCGGTGGTCGCAGGGGCGAAGCCCGCCGTGACGCCCACGGTGGAGCTCACCAAGGCCTCCGCGCCCGATCTGTACCGACTGGTCGGGGACCTGGCGGAGCGGCTCGATGTGCCCGTGCCGTCCGCGATAGCCCTGACCCCGGACTGCGACAGCTGGCTGGAGGAGCGCGCTCACCCCGCGTCCCGCCCCACACCCCGCGCCGGGCTCCCGAAGCCCCCCGCCGCCGAGTCCATACGCGGCGGGCCCACCGCCCCCGTCCTGGTCATCGGCTCGCCCTTCCTGTGGTGGATGCGCGTCGCCGAGCTGCGGGCCGTCCTCGCACCGGTGGTCGCCGGCACCGGACCCGCCGCCCACCCCGACATAGCCGCCGCCCGCCGTTTCGTACGGGGGCTGGACGCGGCCGTCGCGACCGCCGCCGCGCCCGGTCGGGGCATGGCCGGCCGTCTGGCGCTGGCCCCGCTCGGCCGGATCTCCCGGGTGCTGCTCGGCGCCTGCCGCGAGCACATCACCCAGCTGGAGCGCGGGGTGGCCGCCGCCTCCTCCGAGCGTGCACAGGCTGTGGACTACGGGCTGCGGATCGTCGCCCAGGAGCAGGTCGGCCTCGCCTACGCGGGCTGGGACCGGCTGCTGACCAGGGTCGCGCTGCCCGCCTGGCGGATGGGCCGCTGGCCGTCCCGCCTCGACGTCGGCGTGGTCTCCGCCCTCACCGAACTCTCCCGCCGCGACCGCCTCGCCGACGGATTCACCTCCAGGCTCGGCGAGCGCCCCGCCTGCGACCTGCTCGAAGAGCCCGGCGTCGTCGACGAGGCCGCCTCCCTGCTGGCCGCCAGGCTCTTCCACGGCGGCCCGGCCACCCCGGGGCCCGACTGGTCCCCGGTCGACTGGCAGGAGTACCCGGAAGAGGTCGTCGACCGTAAGTGGCGCACCGAGGCGGCCCGTCTGCACCGCGTCCTGGACGCCCTGGGCGCCCACTCGGGCAGCGAAGGCCCCGGCCGCGCGGGCACCACGGGTACGAGCCCCACCCTGGCCCGGGTCATGGACCACCTCGCCGCCGAACCCCTCGCCCTCACCGGCGCCCCCGGCCCCGACGACGGCCGCCTCGACGAGGAGCGCACCGACGCGCTGGCCGCCGGCATCACCGCCGAGGCCGCTCGCGAGGAAGCCCTGGCCACGCCACCGGAACCGGTCGCGCTCGGCGACGGCCACGAGCTGTGGGAGGGCGGCACCTGGGACGAGGGCCCGTTGCCGGTCTTCCCCATCCAGCCGCCGCGCACCGGCCGCGACCTGCTCGCCGACCACGTCACCGCGATGGTCTGCTGCGCCGCCGTCGACACCGCGGGCGCCGCCCCCGGCCTGGACTGGCTGGACGGCCCGGCGCTGCTCGTCGAGGGCAAGCGCCGCTCCGACCTCACCGGCCCGGTGCTCAGCCTGGTCGAGGACGGCGACCCGGTCCCGCTGCGCGGCTGGCTCGCCTCCGTCGGCGTACGGCCGGAAAAGCCGGTACGGCTGGTGTGAGACCTGGCGGCGCCCGGACCGGCGCCCGGACCGGAGCGCGGACGAGGGAGGGCGGACGAGGGAGGCTGAGCGGGAGGGCGAGGGACGAGGCGCGGACCTGCCGGGAGGCCGCGCCTGACTCCCGTACTCCGGAAGTAACCGCCCGGCGCGCAGAACCGCCGACGGGTCCCACGAACGGACTATCAGGTTCCGTTTCTCGCCAATTCGCGACGAACGGTGACGGAGTGCGTGCGTTATGTGATGTGCTGGGGTCCTGGAGCTGACAGCTGATGCATCACTGTTCTTCCGGGGCACCGGTGTTTTCCCGGAGGACCGAGGGAGGGATGTGGCGTGGGGGCGGAGCAGATTCGCTGGGAATCGGGTGCACTCGCGCACGCCGTCTCGGATCCCTTCGGCCAGGGACCGCTGCCCTGGCTGCGCGACGGCGAGCAGTATCTCGACGCGGACGGCACGGTCGTCCCCTGGTACGCCGAGCTGGATCCGGCCACCGGCGCCAAGGTCCCCCAGCCCCGCCGCCACGAGGGCCCCCGCACCGCCGACGACGTGAACTGCCAGATCAAGGGCTTCGCCTCGTCCGGATCGGTGGCCCCCGGCGGTTCGGTCGACTTCCACGTCACGGTCAACCCGCCGCAGGAGTTCTCCGCATACGTCTACCGGATCGGCCACTACAGCGGCGCCGGCGCCCTCAAGGTCGACACCAGCCCGCGCCTCTCCGGCATCGTCCAGCCCGCCCCGCTGACCGCCGACCGCACCGTCTCCTGCCACCACTGGTGGCAGTCCTGGCGCCTCCAGATTCCCTCGTACTGGAGCCTCGGGGCGTACGTCGCCGTGCTGACCAGCGCGGACGGCCACCGCAGCCACATCCCCTTCACGGTCCGCGACGACCGCCCCGCCGACTTCCTCCTGCTGCTCCCCGACGTCACCTGGCAGGCGTACAACCTCTTCCCGGAGGACGGCCGCACCGGCGCCAGCCTCTACCACGCCTGGGACGAGGGCGGCCGGCTGCTCGGCGAGGAGGACGCCGCGACCACGGTCTCCTTCGACCGGCCGTACGCGGGGCAGGGGCTGCCGCTGCACGTCGGGCACGCCTACGACTTCATCCGCTGGGCGGAGCGCTACGGGTACGACCTGGCGTACGCGGACGCGCGGGATCTGCATGCCGGGCGGATCGACACCTCGCGCTACCGGGGGCTGGTCTTCCCCGGACACGACGAGTACTGGTCGGTGCCGATGCGCAGGGCCGCGGAGCGGGCCCGGGACGCCGGGACGTCCCTGGTCTTCCTGTCGGCCAACACCATGTACTGGCAGGTGGAGTTGGGCCCCGCGCCCTCCGGCGTCCCGGACCGGTTCCTGTCCTGCCGCAAGCGGCAGGGCACCGGCAAGGCCGCACTGTGGCGTGAAGTGGACAAGCCCGAACAGCAGTTACTGGGAATCCAGTACGCGGGAAGAGTCCCGGAGCCCAGTCCTCTGGTCGTACGCAACGCGGAGCACTGGCTCTGGGAGAACACCGGCGCGAGCGAGGGCGACGAGATCGAGGGGCTGGTCGCGGGGGAGGCCGACCGGTACTTCCCGCGGACGGCGCTGCCCGAGCACCGCGGCCGCATCCTGCTCGCCCACTCCCCCTACCGGGACAACGACGGCGCCCTGCGCCACCAGGAGACCTCCCTCTACCGCGCCCCCAGCGGCGCCCTGGTCTTCGCGTCGGGCACCTTCGCCTGGTCCCCGGCACTGGACCGCCCCGGGCACGTGGACCCCCGCATCCAGAGGGCGACCGCCAACCTCCTGGACCGCATCGCCAAGGGCAGCTGAGCCCGCCGCTGGGCCCGCCCCCGAGCCCCCGCACCGCACTCCGTCCGCGCGCCCCGGCCACCCTGACCGGGGACTTCCCCCGCGCATACGGAAGAATCGATATCGATTGGCCATAACCACGGGGAGGAACCGTGTCCGGATTCGTAGTAAAGCCCGAGCCTCAGCAGGTGCCGGGCCTGGTACATCTGCACACCGGCAAGGTGCGCGACCTGTACCAGAACGAGGCGGGCGACCTCGTGATGGTCGCCAGCGACCGCACCAGCGCCTTCGACTGGGTGCTGCCCACCGACATCCCCGACAAGGGCCGCGTCCTCACCCAGCTCTCGCTGTGGTGGTTCGACCAGCTCGCGGACCTCGTCCCCAACCACGTCCTGTCGACGGAGCTGCCGGAGGGCGCCCCGGCCGACTGGCAGGGACGTACCCTCATCTGCAAATCGCTGCGGATGGTCCCGGTCGAGTGCGTCGCCCGGGGCTACCTGACCGGCTCCGGCCTGGCCGAGTACCAGGAGTCCCGCACGGTCTGCGGACTCGCGCTCCCCGAGGGCCTGGTCAACGGCTCGGAGCTGCCCGCGCCGATCTTCACCCCGGCCACCAAGGCGGCCGTCGGTGACCACGACGAGAACGTCAGCTACGAGGAAGTGGCCCGCCAAACCGGCGCGGAGACCGCCGCCCAGCTGCGCCAGGCCACGCTCGCCGTGTACGGGCGGGCCCGCGACATCGCCCGCGACCGGGGCATCATCCTCGCGGACACCAAGTTCGAGTTCGGCTACGAGCCGACCGCGTCCGGCGACGGCGAGCAGCTGGTCATCGCGGACGAGGTCCTCACCCCGGACTCCTCCCGCTTCTGGCCCGCCGCCGACTGGGAGCCGGGCCGCACCCAGCAGTCCTTCGACAAGCAGTTCATCCGCAACTGGCTGACCTCGGACGCCTCCGGCTGGGACCCCAGGTCTTCGAGCCCGCCGCCGGCTCTCCCGCAGGAGATCGTGGACGCCTCGCGTGCGAAGTACGTCGAGGCGTACGAGCGGCTGACCGGCCAGAGCTGGTCCTAGCAGCGACGGTGGGGCCCCGGGGAAATCCGGAGCCCCACCGGCCGTAAGCAACGCGAAAGGCCCCGGTCGATGACCGGGGCCTTTCCCATGGAGCGGACGACCAGGTTCGAACTGGCGACCTCAACCTTGGCAAGGTTGCGCTCTACCAACTGAGCTACGTCCGCGTTGCGCCGTGGCGCGAGGACAACTATACCCAACCTCGCTCCCGTGCGAGACGCACCGCCGTATGACGGTTCTCCGCCCCCAGTTTGGAGGCCGCCGACGACAGGTAGTTGCGTACGGTGCCCTGGCTCAGCGCCGCCCGCTCGGCGATCTCCGCGATGGGTGCCCCGTGCGCCGCCAGCTCCAGTACCTCGGCCTCGCGGGCGGTCAGTGGGGAGTCCCCGGCCGCGATCGCGTCGGCCGCCAACTCCGGGTCCACATAACGGTTTCCGGCTCGTACCGTACGGATGATCTCGGCCAGCCGCTGGGCGCTCACGGTCTTCGGAACGAAGCCGCGCACCCCTGCCGACAGGGCCCTCTTCAGGTGTCCCGGCAGCCCGTGGCTGGTCACGATCATGGTCCGGCAGTCGGGGAGCCGGGTGCGCAGGGATGTGGCGACCGCCACACCGTCCATTCCCGGCATCTGGAGGTCCAGCACCGCCACGTCCGGCCGGTGCTGGAGCGCCATGGCGAGGGCCTCGGACCCGGTGGCGGCCTCCGCGACCACCTCCAGGTCGTCCTCCAGCGCGAGCAGTGCGGCCAGCGCCCCCCGGATGAGGTGCTCGTCGTCGGCGAGCAGCACACGTACGACCGCACTCATACGGCACCCGCCCTCGAAGCGGCGCGTCGGAACAGCCGCCCGCCGGGAAGGCGCTTCGACGCGCCGTTGGGGATTTCCATGCCCTCGACTTCTTTCTCTTCCGTACGTGCTGAGGGGTCGTCGGGAGCGGCCAGCGGGATCTCCGCCCTGACCCGGAACAGACCGTTCTCCACGGCCCCCGCGACGAGCGAACCGCCCACCAGGGCCAGCCGCTCCCGCAGCCCCGCCAGGCCCGATCCTGACGGCCCGACCGGGGGCGAGGAGCCGGCCCCGTCGTTCTCCACGACCAGGACCGCGCGGGCCCCGTCCGAGCTGAGGCGCAGGGTGCAGCTCTTGGGATTGCCGTGTCGCAGGACGTTGGTGGTCGCCTCGCGGACGACCCAGCCGAGCGCCGACTGCACCCCGTCCGGCAGGTCGGCGGCGAGGCCGTCCTCGACGACGCAGCTGATGCCGGCGGCGGCGAGCACCCCACGCGCCCCCTCGATCTCATTGCGCAGATCGGCCTCCCGGTACCCGCGCACGACCGCCCGCACCTCGCGCTGCGAGTCCCGTGCGATCCGCTGCACCTCGGCCATCTGCGCGGCGGCCTCGGGCCTGCCGCGCTGGGCGAGCTGCACGGCGAGCTCGCTCTTGAGCGCGATCACGGCGAGGTTGCGGCCCATCACGTCGTGCAGGTCCCGCCCGAACCTCAGCCGCTCCTCGGCGACGGCGAGACGCGATTCGGTGTCCCGGGCCCGGTCGAGCTCCCAGATCATCGCCATGAACCAGAGCGAGGGGCGGTAGACCGCCAGCACGGTCAGGCCGCGATCGGGAACGTCAGCACGACCGGCAGGGCGAGGTGCGCCGCTCCCGTCGCGAGGTACACGCCGACGCCGGTCAGGACCCCGGCCACCACCGTGCCCAGCAGCAGCCGGCGCACCGTCGAGAGGCCGAAGACGCACAACCCGGCGGGAAGCAGCCCGTAGTAGATGAACAGGACCATGTCCGCGCCGACGGGGTCGATGGCGCCGAGCCCGCCCGCGGTCTGGAGGGCCACGGCCAGCACCACCGTCACCGCGCCGAGCAGCAGGGACACCGAGGCCGTCCGCCACGGTGGCGGCGCTCCGAGCAGACGGTGGTCGAACCCGCGCTTCATGGCGTACATCGAGAGCGCGCACTGCACCAGCACCACGGCGATCAGACCCTGGAGCAGCGGGGCGGAGTCCGGGTCCCGCAGCAGCTTCGCGGGCACCGGGGACAGCAGCCCCAGCGGGATGGCCCACGGGACCGCGTACAGCGTGCTCCGCATGTACAGGTCCAGCTTCGCGGCCCGGCTGCGCCGCCGCCAGAAGCCCTTCATCCCCGTCACCACTCCCTCGGAAAGCCGGCCTCGAACCGGCCTCGAACCGGCGTCGAACCGGCCTCGAAAAAACGGCCCCCGCCCCGGACCGGGGCGGGGGCCGGAGTCCGGCTGCTACCGCCGCGGCTCCCAGTGGAACCGCTTCTTGGCCATGTACACCGACAGTACGGTCCAGACCGCCACGATGGCCACGTCGCCGAGCGCTCCGGACCAGGTCAGCCCGCCGGACCAGCCGCCCCGCATCAGTTCCACCACCGGAGAGAACGGCAGCAGTTCGCAGATCCTCGCGGCGGTGTCCGGAAGCGACTCCAGCGGGAAGAACAGCCCGGAGCCGAACATCGACAGGAACATCACCGGCGCGATGGTGAGCTGCGCCCCCTCCGCACTCTTCGTGAACGCCGTGGTCGCCACCGCGAGGAGGACCGCCAGCACGAAACCGAACGCGATGCCCGCCACCACGAACAGCGCGTTGGACGGCATCTCCGCGTCCAGCAGCAGGACCCCTGCCACCAGCAGGAGCACGCTCTGCACCAGCCCCGCCACCAGCGCGGCGATGGAGGTGCCCGCCAGGATCTCGATGTCGCCCTGCTCGCCGGTCCGCAGCCGCTTGAGCACCAGCTCCTCGCGGCGGGTGACGTAGGTGCCGACCAGCGTGGTGTAGATGCTGCCGATCATCACGTACGTCAGTGCCGTCGGGATCAGCATCGTGCCGAGCGAAAGACCGTACTTCTCCAGGTCCATGCCCTTGGCCACCGACAGGGAGGAGAAGGTCAGGACGACCGGCATCACCAGGATCATGACCAGACTGGCCCTGTTGCGTCCCAGCAGGATGAGTTCGGCCCGCGCCATCGCCTTCATCCGGACCGGGGCAGTGGTGCGCGCTCCGGCTTCGGCCGCCCGGCGTGCGCCCTGCGTCAGCGTCACGCTCATCGCGCAGCCACCTCTTCCTTGTCCTTGTGCGTCGTGTTCGTCGTTGCCTTCGCGTCCCGGGCGATGTGCAGGAACGCCTCCTCCAGCGAGGCCGACCGCACATCGAGCCCGCGCAGCTCCACTCCCACCGACTCCGCCCAGACGAGCAGCCCGGTGGCCGCCCGTTGCAGTGTCGGAGTCGTGAACTGGACGTGCCTGCCGGTCAGTTGGTGCTCCGTGATGCCGAGCCGGCCGAGCGGCGGCAAATCCCCCATGTGGTAACCCTCCGGCAGCTCGAAGCTGATCCGCGACGGGTGCGCGGCGACCACCTCGTCCACCCGCCCCTCGGCGGCGATCCGGCCCTCGTGCATGATCGCCAGCCGGTCGGCCAGCTCCTCGGCCTCTTCGAGGTAGTGCGTCGTCAGCAGTACGGTCGTGCCCTGCTCGCGCAGCTCCCGGACCAACTCCCAGGTCTCGCGCCGCCCTTCGGCGTCCAGGCCGGTCGTCGGCTCGTCCAGGAAGAGGACCTCGGGCCGCCCCAGTACCGCCATCGCCAGGTCGAGACGCCGCCGCTCACCGCCGGACAGCTGGATGACCCGTACGGAATGGCGCTTGGCCAGTCCCACCAGCTCCAGGGCCTCTTCGACGGGCCGGGCGCCGCTGGTGCAGGCCGCCCACATCCTGGCGGTCTCCAGCACCGTCAACTGCGAAGGGAAGCCGCCCTCCTGGAGCATCACGCCCACATGGGGGCGGACCTGCGCCCGCTCGGTGAACGGGTCGTGCCCCAGCACCCGGATCCGGCCGCCGCTCGGCGCCGCGAGACCTTCGAGCAGCTCCAGGGTGGAGGTCTTGCCCGCGCCGTTGGTCCCCAGGAGAGCGAAGAGTTCGCCGCGCGCCACGGAGAAGGAGACGGAACGGACGGCCTCGAACCCTCCGGCGTAGGTCCGCCGGAGCCCTTCGACGTCGATGACAGGCTCTGCGTTGGTGGTCATGTCCCAAGACTCCCGTCGGACGGGGGCCGGGGGCAGTGCGTGCTGTCATGACTCCCGATGACAAATGTCATGAGCGGCAGCGCATACGCAAAAGGCCCCGGTCGCAATGACCGGGGCCTTCTGGTTACTTCATGGAGCGGACGACCAGGTTCGAACTGGCGACCTCAACCTTGGCAAGGTTGCGCTCTACCAACTGAGCTACGTCCGCAAGGTACTGCTGGGGTGGTGCGGCATCAGCCTACCCGATCCGCCGGGATGCCCGGTAACCGGTTGAGCGATGCAGAGCGGGTGACAGGAATTGCACACTGCGCCTTCCCCCTGGAAGGAGGATGTTCTACTACTGAACTACACCCGCACGCTGCGTGAGGCGGGGCCTTGCGGCCTTGCCCTTCGGCGTGCTCCAGACTTTAGCCCAGGTACCGGGGTGTGATGCAAATCGGTTCCGGCCGACCTGGGTGACGTCCCCCGGGCCGGGCCGGCCGCAGCTGTCGCACCGTCAGGAAGCCTCGGCGAACGCCTCGTACACGCTCTTGGGGATACGTCCCCTGGCCGGCACGTCCATCCGGTGCGACCTCGCCCATGCCCGGACGGCCGCAGGATCCGGGGCCACCGCCGTGTGCCGGTACACATTGCCCGACTTCGCGTGCTTTCGGCCCGCCTCGACGTACGGCTTCAGCACCTTGCGCAGTTTCTTGGCATTGGTGGGATTGAGGTCGATCTCGTACGACTTCCCGTCGAGGCCGAAGGTCACCGTTTCCGCTGCTTCTCCTCCGTCGATGTCGTCGGAGAGCGTGACCACTACGCGCTGAGCCACGGATATGAGTCCTTCCTGGCGGACGGATGCCGGTTCGAGGTATCGGCTCCCCCGCGCTGACGTGCGGAGATGTCGACCTTCCGGCCTTTTCTGAGTAACTCTGGAGCAATACTGCTTTCCCTTGTATTCCTTTGTACAGGGGGAGTCATTGCATTGTGAAGCCCAGTCAATTCCGTCCGCGTGTCCGGGTGCAATGACAGGCACCTATTTTTTCCCTGATTTTTCCCGGCGTTGTCGCCGCCGATACCGGAACGTGATCACCTGTCCGGATATCTACCCGCGTAGAATTTTTGGCCGGGTACGCTGGTGAAACCGCCTTAAGCACCACACCACACCGGGAGTGCCAGTGGCACGCGTCGTAGTCGACGTCATGCTCAAGCCCGAGATTCTCGACCCGCAGGGACAGGCGGTGCAGCGTGCACTGCCCCGTCTCGGCTTCGAGTCAATCGCGGACGTCCGTCAGGGGAAGCGTTTCGAGCTGGAGGTGGAGGGGCCGGTCGACGAGGCCGCCCTCGCCCGCATCCACGAGATGGCCGAAACGTTCCTCGCCAACACCGTTATCGAGGACTTCACCGTGAAGGTGGAGGACAAGTGACAGCTCGTATCGGAGTCGTCACCTTCCCCGGCACGCTCGACGACCAGGACGCGCTGCGCGCGGTCCGGATCGCGGGCGCCGAGCCGGTGTCGCTCTGGCACCGGGACAAGGACCTCCACCAGGTCGACGCGGTGGTCCTCGCCGGAGGGTTCTCCTACGGCGACTACCTGCGGGCGGGCGCCATCTCGCGCTTCTCGCCGGTGATGGACACGATCATCGAGCAGGCGAAGGCCGGAATGCCGGTCCTCGGGATCTGCAACGGCTTCCAGATCCTCACCGAGGCACATCTGCTGCCCGGTGCGATGCTCCGGAACAACCACCTCCACTTCATCTGCCGCGATCAGAAGCTGCGGGTGGAGAACGCGGAGACCGCCTGGTCGCTCGATTACGAGCAGGGCCAGGAGATCTCCGTACCGCTCAAGAACATGGACGGGCGGTACGTCGCCGACGAGCACACGCTCGACGAGCTGGAGGCCGAGGGCCGCGTCGCCTTCCGCTACCTGGACGGCAACCCCAACGGTTCGCTGCGGGACATCGCCGGCATCACCAACGCGGCGGGCAACGTCGTCGGTCTGATGCCGCACCCCGAGCACGCCGTCGAGCCGCTGATCGGTACCGGTCGTACCGACGGGCTCGGATTCTTCACCTCGATCCTGAAGAAGTTGGTCAACGCATGACGCTCGATACGGTCAAGCACGCTGCCGGAACCCCCGAGGTCGAGCAGCCCTGGAAGGAACTCGGCCTCAAGGAGGACGAGTACGCCCGGATCCGCGAGATCCTCGGCCGCCGTCCCACCGGCGCCGAGCTCGCCATGTACTCGGTGATGTGGTCGGAACACTGCTCGTACAAGAGCAGCAAGGTCCACCTCAAGCAGTTCGGCGAGAAGGTCCCGGAGAACGACGCGATGCTCGTCGGGATCGGCGAGAACGCGGGCGTCGTCGACGTTGGCCAGGGTTACGCGGTCACCTTCAAGGTCGAGTCGCACAACCACCCCTCGTACATCGAGCCCTACCAGGGCGCGGCCACCGGCGTCGGCGGCATCGTCCGCGACATCCTCGCCATGGGCGCGCGCCCGGTCGCGGTCGTCGACCCGCTCCGCTTCGGTGCGGCCGACCACCCCGACACGCGGCGCGTGCTGCCCGGCGTGGTCGCCGGAATCGGCGGGTACGGAAACTGCCTCGGTCTGCCGAACATCGGCGGCGAGGTCGTCTTCGACGCCTGCTACCAGGGCAACCCGCTGGTCAACGCCGGTTGCATCGGTGTGATGAAGCACGAGGACATCCACCTCGCGCAGGCCTCCGGCCCCGGCAACAAGGTCATCCTGTACGGCGCCCGTACCGGCGGCGACGGCATCGGCGGTGTCTCGGTCCTCGCGTCGGAGACCTTCGACGACGCCAAGCCGACGAAGCGTCCCGCCGTGCAGGTCGGCGACCCCTTCCAGGAGAAGCTCCTCATCGAGTGCACCCTGGAGATCTTCAAGGAGAAGCTGGTCGCGGGCATCCAGGACCTGGGTGGCGCCGGACTGTCCTGCGCCACTTCGGAGCTGGCGAGCGCCGGTTCCGGTGGCATGCGGGTCGAGCTGGACACCGTTCCGCTGCGCGACTCCTCGCTTTCGCCCGAGGAAATCCTCATGAGCGAGTCGCAGGAGCGCATGTGCGCGATCGTCGAGCCGCAGCACGTGGACCGCTTCATGGAGATCTGCGAGAAGTGGGACGTCATCGCCACCGTTATCGGTGAGGTGACCGAGGGCTCCCAGCTGGAGATCTTCTGGCACGGCGAGCAGATCGTGGACGTACCGCCGAGGTCCGTGGCCCACGAGGGCCCGACGTACCACCGGCCGTACGCCCGCCCCTCCTGGCAGGACGCACTCCAGGCGGACGACGCCAACAAGCTGGCGCGGCCGGCCAACGGGGACGAGCTGCGCGAGCAGGTCCTCAAGCTGGTCGCCTCCCCGAACCAGGCCTCCAAGGCGTGGATCACGGACCAGTACGACCGCTTCGTCCAGGGCAACACCGTGCTGGCGATGCCCGAGGACGCGGGCATGGTCCGCATCGACGCCGAGACCGGCCTCGGTGTGACCATGGCGACCGACGGCAACGGCCGCTACGCCAAGCTGGACCCGTACACGGGCGCCCAGCTGGCCCTCGCCGAGTCCTACCGGAACGTGGCGACGACCGGTGCCAAGCCGCTCGCCATCTCCGACTGCCTCAACTTCGGCTCCCCCGAGGACCCGGACGTGATGTGGCAGTTCGCCGAGGCCACCCGTGGTCTCGCGGACGGATGCCTGGAACTGGGAACTCCGGTGACCGGTGGCAACGTTTCTCTCTACAACCAGACCGGGGAGACGGCGATCCACCCGACGCCCGTCGTCGCGGTCCTGGGGGTCATCGACGACGTCGCCCGCCGTACGCCGATGGCCTTCGCCGAAGAGGGACAGCTCCTCTACCTCCTCGGTGACACGCACGAGGAACTGGGCGGCTCCGCCTGGTCCGAGGTCGTGCACGGCCACCTCGGCGGCATGCCGCCGAAGGTCGACCTGGCGCGCGAGAAGCTGCTCGGCGAGATCCTGATCTCGGCCTCCCGCGACGGCATGATCGACGCCGCTCACGACCTGAGCGACGGCGGTCTGATCCAGGCGGTCACCGAGTCCTGCCTCAAGGGCGGCAAGGGCGCGCGTCTGGTGGTGCCGGACGGTCTCGACCCGTTCGTCTTCCTCTTCTCGGAGTCGGCGGGCCGCGCGGTCGTGTCGATCCCCCGGAGCGAAGAGCTCCGCTTCAACGACATGTGTGGGGCGCGGGGTCTGCCGGTCACCCGCATCGGTGTCGTCGACGGCGCGGAGATCGAGATCCAGGGCCAGTTCAGCCTCCCGCTGAGCGAGCTGAAGGCGGCGCACGAGGCGACGATTCCGGGCCTGCTGGCCTGAGTCGTCCTTCGCACGGCACGTCGATGAGCGCGGCCCCGCCCCGGGGAGACCGGGGGCGGGGCTGTTGCTCCGGCGGCGGATTGTCATGGACATAATGCGCGGGTGAGTGAAGAGCCAACACCGCCCGGTGCGGAGCCCGTTCCGCTTCCCCCGTCCCGAGTGCCCGACGGCGCGGCCGCCTGGCGGCTGCCCGAGGTGCGCCGCTGGCTGGCCACCGTGCCCTCCCGCTGGGCGCACCCCGGGTGGGCGCTGCTGGTGCTGGTGGGAGTGGTGGTGTGGGCGGTGCTGGCGATGCCGGAGCCGCCGAGGCCGGACTTCTCGCTGTTCGGCAGCGCTGCGGTGGAGTACCACGGGTCGTACGAGCCGATGAGGGCGGGCGGGCTCCCCGGACTGACGGACACCTTCGGAGCCGTCGGGCCGAGCGGCGGTCCGCCGATCGCGTCCGACACCGCCCGTCTCTATGTCACCTCCTACGCCGTGATGGCCGGCCCCGCCTCCTGGTGGGGCTGGCCCACGGTGTTCCTGGGGCTGCTGCTTCTGGAGTTGTACTGGATCTGGCGGCGGCCCGCGCTCGCCCTGGCCCTGCTCGTCCCGCTGACCGCCGCCGGTCTCCTCTTCGAGGACGGGCTCGGCGATGCCGTTCCGGCGGCGCGGATCGCGGTCGGAGCGGGGGCCGCGCTGGTCGGCGTAGCCCTCCTGCACCGTCGGGCCGTTCGCGTACGGCGGTGGGAGCAGGTGGCGGAGGCGGCCGGGCCGGAACGGCAGGTGCCGCCCACCGTGCCGGGCCGGGGGCGCCGCCCGTACGTGCTGCTCGCGGCCGGTGCGGCCTTGCTCGTGGCGGCCGCCTTCGCGGGCGGACCGGCGGCCGCGGCGGGCGACAACACGGCCATGCTGGTCACCGGCGTACCCGCGCTCGCGCTGGTCGTGGAGGGTGTGGCCGCGCTCCTGCGTTCCGCCCGGCTGCGCCACCCGCAGCCCGTCCTGCGGGTGCTGGTGCGGGAGGGTGCGGACGGGAAGACCTGGTTGTACGCCGCCGACGACCGTGCCGGGAGCGAGCCGCTGCTCGGGTTCCGGGCGTGGGGGGCGTACGAGGGCGGAGAGGCGGGGCGGGGCGCTGAGCCGGGGGCGCTGCGTGAGGCAGTGCTGTACGGAACCCCCGATGCCGGGGCCGAGTTGGCTTACGTCGCCGCGGTGGACGGGGCGGACGGGTCGGACGGTGTGGACGGGCGGGTGGCCGTGGAGCGGGGGACGGCTCCGATGGCTCTGACGGCTCCGGCCGGGCGAAGTAGTCGACGTACGAAGAACCGGGCCGAGAACCGGACGAAGAAGAACGAGAACGGAATTCCCTTGAGCGATCTCACCTCCAACGACCGTGACACCGCGATCAGTTGGTCCGCCGGACCCGTAAGCCGGGCCATGGGTGTATTTCTTCTGCTGGTCGAGATCGGTGTGGTGGGGGCATTCCTGGACGGTGATCGCGGATGGCGGGTGTGGTTCGCGCTGGTGCTGCTGCCTTTTTCGCTCAGCTATATCGCGGCGGCACTCAACTGGCGTATCACCGCCGACCGTTCGGGGGTCTGGATTGCCGGCGGGTGGCGGGTGAAGCGGTTGCTCTGGGCGGAGATCGAGAAGGTGGAGTACGACGACGAGAGCATCCGGTTCCGGGGGCCGGAGGGTGTCCGCAGCGGCGTCCGCCCCACCGGCTGGGCGCGGCTGGACCGGCGTACCGCCAAGGGACATGTGGCGGGGCGGGCCGCCGAAGGAATCCGCGCGATGCTCGCCGACCCGGAACTCCGCCCCGTCGAGGACAGCACCCCGGCCGAGCAGGGGATGCCGCTCGGGCCGGTGATCGTGGTGCTGGCGGTGGTCGTCGCGGTGGTGGTGGGGATGCTCGGGTAGCTCGGGTAGCTCGGGTGGCTCGGGTGGCTCGGGTAGCTCGGGTGGCTCGGGTAGGTCGGGTGGCTCGGGTGGCGGAATCCCGGCTTGCCTTGCCCGGTACGGCGTAGCTACGTACCGTCGGCGACGCCGTGACCGACCACCGAGGGAGCGCGGGCATGACCGCACGACGGGGTGCACGGCACCTCATGTACGTCCTGGCGGTGTACTTCGTCGCGCAGGAGATCGCGAGGTTCTTCGTCCAGCTGCCGTATCCGGGCTGGGCCGGCGGGGTGCCGCTGTGGCTGGCCGCCGCGCTCGGGCTGTGGCGGTGGGACGAGGCCCGACGGCGGCGTCTGGCCCAGGAGGTACCGGACCCGATCGAGGTCGCCCCACCGGTGACCGGGCGGTGGATCGCACTGAACAGCCCGGGGGACAGGGTGCCGAGCCACGGCACGCACAAGTACGCGCAGACGTACGCGATCGACATCCTGGCCGAGCACGGCGAGGGGGCGGCGAAGACCCGGCCCGCCGCCGTCCGGTTCTGGCCGCTCGCCCGCCGGAGCGAGGCATTCCCCGCCTTCGGGGCGCCGCTGTACGCCGTCGCCGACGCGACCGTGGTGCACGCGGAGGACCGCCAGCGCGACCACCTCAGCCGCAACTCCCTGCCGGGAGTGCTCTACCTGATGGTCCTGGAGGGGGCCGCGCGGGTGCTCGGAGGGCCGCGCAGGGTGGTCGGCAACCATCTGGTGCTCGATCTGGGTGACGGTGCGTACGCCGTCTACGCCCACCTTCGCCGTGGCTCCCTCGCGGTCCGTGAGGGGGACAGGGTCACCACCGGCCAACAGCTCGCCCGCTGCGGAAACAGCGGCAACTCCTCCGAGCCGCACCTCCACTTCCAGCTCATGGACACCCCCGACCTGGACACCGCCCGCGGACTGCCCTTCACCTGGCACGGCATCGGAGTGCCCAGGGCGGGCGAGTCCTTCGACGTGGCACCCGAGGACGCTCCGGGAGTGGCCGACGGCAGCGCCCCAGGCGCGATCAACGGCATTGTCAGTGGCGGCATCTAACCTCGGTTCCATGGCCTCCATGTCCGGTACGTCCGCGAACCCGCCCGCCCGCGCCAAGAAGAAGCGCCCGCGCAGTTACGACGCGGCCAGGACCCGTGCCGCCGTGCTCGCCCAGTTCGGGCATGTCCGCCAGGCCGTCGAGGGCCTGTCGGAGGAGCAGTTGGCGGGGCGCAGCGGGCTGGGGGAGTGGACGGTGCGGGAGCTGGCGGCGCATCTGTCGATGGCTCTGGGTTCGGTCGTGCGGTTCCTGGGTGAGCCCGCGCCGGCCCGGGCCGAAGTGAGCCTCCAGCAATGGCCGTTCACCACCGCACCGCATGCCGGGCAGGTCGCCGAGGACACCCGGGTGCTCGCGGCGGGGGCACCGGTCCAGGAGCTGTTCGCGAAGGTCGCTGCGGACCTCGCCGAGGTGCTGCCCGGCGCGGACGACGAGCGGATCACCATGACCCGGGTGGGACCGATGCGGTTCGCGGACTTCCTGGTCACCCGCTGCGTGGAGCTCGTGGTGCACGGCGACGACCTGGCGCGGGCCACCGGCGCCGAGGTGAAGTTCGACAGGCAGGCACTGGCCGCGTGCACCCGGGTACTGGCGGACGCGCTCGCCGTGAAGGCGCCGGGAGCCTCCACCGAGGTACGGATTCCGCCGTACGCCGTGGTGCAGTGCATCGAGGGCCCCCGGCACACCAGGGGGACTCCGCCCAATGTGGTGGAGACCGATCCGCTGACCTGGATCCGGCTTGCCACAGGACGTACACAATGGGCGGACGCCCTGGAGAAAGCCCAGGTCATGGCCAGTGGTGAGCGTGCCGATCTGGTGGGGGTGCTGCCGATCATGGGGTGATGCGCGGGCCTGTGCCGGGTCAAGTGGAACCAGTAGTCCCACCTGTTCCGTCAGACCGGCATGCAGACGAAGCCGAAGCTCAAGACGCGGAAGATGCGGCACACGAAGCAGGCGCTCAGCGTTTCCGTCACCGCCCTGGCGCTGCTCGCACTGGGTGCGTGCGGTACCGAGAAGGCCGGGGCGGGCTCCGGCGCGGGCGGCGACAGAAAGGGCGGCGAGGGCTCGGTCCGGACCGATCTGCCGCTGACCGGGGTGCGGTGGACCGTGGAGAGCTCGACGGTCGGCGGGAAGAAGGCCCCGGCGCCCGAGAACGTCTTCGTGGAGATCGACGGCAAGGGTGCGGTCAAGGGCAACTACGGCTGCAACTCCTTCACCGGCAAGGGGTCGGTCAAGGGCGACACCGTCTCCCTCGACAAGTTGCTGTCGACCCAGATGGCCTGCGATCAGCAGGACTTCGAGATCGCGCTGCGCAAGGCGTTCAAGGACCCGATGAAGGCCAAGCTCGACGACGGCCGGCTGACCCTGACCACCGCCAGGGGCGACACGGTCGCGCTCACCTCGAAGCCGGTCGAACCCGCCACGCCGCTTGCCGGGACCAAGTGGACCGTCAACTCCTTCCTGGAAGGCAAGACGGCCAAGTCACTGCCCGCGAGCACGGCGGGCAAGGCGTATCTCACCTTCGGCAAGGACGGCTCGATTCAGGGCCGAACCGGCTGCAACTCGCTGAACGGCAAGGCCAAGCAGGGCGACGGAACCCTGGAATTCGGGCGCATCGCGACCACCCGGATGATGTGCCAGGGTGACGGCTCGGCCGTCGAGAAGCAGCTGCTTGAGGTCCTGTCCGGCAAGACCACCTACCAGGTGGACGGGACCTCACTGTCCATCACGGGTGCGGACGGCCAGGGGCTGGCAGCGAAGGCGGCCAAGTAGCAACCAGCGGGGCGGGGCAGAGTGGGGTGGGGCGGGGAGGCGGGCAACTTCGGCCGCCTTCCCGCCCGTTCAACAGCCCCGGCAGCCAACTACGTCCGCCACTGGTCCGGTTCAGCCGCGGCGGCGCCGGATCTTGAGCAGCGCCGCCGCGCCGAGGGCGAGGAAGGTGGCTCCGCCGAGGGCCAGGGGGAGGGTGGTGGAACTTCCCCCGGTGGCGGCGAGGTCGCTGTTCGGGGATGTGGCGGGCGCGGCGGCCGGGGAGCCTGCGGGGGACTCGGGTGTGGCGGTGCCGCCCGACGGCGTACCGCCCTTGTCGTCGGTGCCGCCCTGCTCCGTACCGCTGTTCTCCGTTCCACCGGCGGGTGATGTCTGCTGTGTCTGCGGGGCCGGGTTCGAACCCCCGGCGGGGGCCGGGACCCCGTTCAGGCTGACGGAGACCTTGGCCGAGCCGGTCCCTGCCGAGATCACCTTCACCCGGACCTTCCGTGCGGTGTCCGTCAGCTCGGATCCCGGCTTCAGCGCGTCGGCGTCGGGGGACTCGCCGTCTCCGGGGGTCGGGTCGATGAAGGCGGACTCGGCGTAGTCGCCCTCGGTGACCCGGTAGGCGTGGACGCCCTGGATCTTTCCGTCCAGCGCTCCCGCCTCGGCCCGGAAATCGACGATCAGCCGGTCGCCACCGCCCTCACCGCCCCCGCCGAGCGGGATGCTCAGAGCCCGCACCCCACTGCCCGACCCGGCCAGCGGCCGCAGTGTGTACGTACCGGACTTGGTCACCTGCGCCAGTTCCGCGCCGCCCAGCCACTTGTTGTGGATCAGCTCGGGAGCACTCAGCCCGGCTGCCGAGCCCCCGCCGCCCATCACCGACTTGTGGCTGGTCCCGTCCTCCTTGCACCCTGCACCCAGATCACCCTCGGGGCAGCGCAGCCTCATGTGGTGGTGGTACCCCAGGTTGTGCCCGAACTCGTGGATCAGCGCGTTCGCCGAGAACTCCTCGGCCGGCATCCAGGTCTTCCCGCCGCCGACCGTCCCGAGCCCGGCGAACTCGCACTTGGCCGTGCTGTTGGGGAAGACGATCGAGACATGGTCGAAGGAGTCCTTGGCGATGCCCCGGGCGGCCAGTGCCTTGTACGTCTCGTCCGCCATCTTCGAGGTGTCGCAGCCCGCCCCCGACATGGGCAGGGTCAGCGGCCCCAGCACCTTCTGCCCGGCGTCGCGCGGCCCGAAGGTGGCCTTGTTCCGGGTGATCTCGTTGTAGTACGAGGTCAGGGAGCCGCTCGCGCCGTAGTACGTCCCCTCCAGCGTCGACTTGAGCTTGGCCGTGCCGGTGAGCGTGCTGTCCTGGAAGTTCACCATCACCACCTGCACGGACCGCTTGCCGGCGGGGGCGTCCCCCTCCGCGGCGTACGCGGCCGGCGCCCCGGCCACCGCCGCCAGCACCACACCACAGGCCATCGCCGCACCTGACGTACGGGAGCCGAGGGACAGGCGGGAGCGGGAGCGCAAGGGGGAGGGAGAGCGCATGGGGGAACCCTTCGACAGCGGAAACGGAGCGGATGCGAGCGAGCGCGCCACACGCTAGACCGCCGAACCCCCCACGCCACCCACCCCCACCAGGCGTTATGCCCCCCTTAACACCCTCTTAAGGAAGGTGGGCCCGCCCCACCGCACCCCTCGCCCGGGCCTCGTCCTCGACCGGCCCGGCGCCCTCCTGGCGGACCTGGCCACCGGTGCCCTCACCGGCCCCCGCCGCGCTCCTGATCATGGCCCTGACCTGGTGCTGGGCACCACCCTCGGCAGGACCGTTTCGCCCCCGGTCAGGGCCTGTTCGTATCCCCAATTCGGACCAGTGGTCGATCTCGCCTACACTCGGTGCCGTGCCTCGTGGTGATGGACGACTCAACCACGACCTGCTCCCCGGTGAGAAAGGCCCCCAGGACGCTTGCGGCGTCTTCGGTGTCTGGGCTCCCGGCGAAGAGGTCGCCAAGCTCACCTATTTCGGACTGTATGCACTGCAGCACCGTGGACAAGAGTCCGCGGGAATCGCAGTTAGCAACGGGTCCCAGATCCTCGTCTTCAAGGACATGGGACTGGTCTCGCAAGTCTTCGACGAAACCTCTCTCGGCTCCCTCCAGGGCCATATCGCGGTCGGTCACGCGCGGTACTCCACCACCGGTGCCTCGGTGTGGGAGAACGCGCAGCCGACATTCCGTGCCACCGCGCACGGTTCGATCGCGCTGGGCCACAACGGAAACCTGGTCAACACGGCGCAGCTCGCCGAACTGGTCGCCGATCTCCCCAAGGAGAACGGTCGCGCCACCCAGGTGGCAGCCACCAATGACACCGACCTGGTCACGGCCCTGCTCGCGGGCCAGACCGACGACGACGGCAAGCCCCTGACCATCGAGGACGCCGCCGCAAAGGTGCTCCCTCAGGTGATGGGCGCCTTCTCCCTCGTCTTCATGGACGAGGGCACGCTGTACGCGGCCCGTGACCCGCAGGGCATCCGCCCGCTGGTGCTGGGCCGTCTGGAGCGCGGCTGGGTGGTGGCCTCCGAGTCCGCCGCCCTCGACATCTGCGGTGCGGCATACGTCCGCGAGGTCGAGCCGGGCGAGATGCTCGCGATCGACGAGAACGGTCTCCGTACCTCCCGATTCGCAGAAGCGAAGCCCAAGGGCTGTGTCTTCGAGTACGTGTACCTGGCGCGCCCCGACACCGACATCGCGGGCCGTAACGTCTATCTCAGCCGGGTTGAGATGGGCCGGAAACTGGCCAAGGAAGCCCCTGCCGAGGCCGATCTCGTCATAGCTACGCCCGAATCCGGCACCCCCGCCGCGATCGGTTACGCCGAAGCCAGCGGGATTCCGTACGGTTCGGGACTCGTCAAGAACGCCTACGTCGGCCGGACCTTCATCCAGCCGTCCCAGACGATCCGCCAGCTCGGCATCCGTCTGAAGCTCAACCCGCTCAAGGAAGTCATCAAGGGCAAGCGCCTGGTGGTCGTCGACGACTCGATCGTCCGCGGCAACACCCAGCGCGCACTGGTCAAGATGCTCCGCGAGGCGGGCGCGGCGGAGATCCACATCCGGATCTCGTCCCCGCCGGTCAAGTGGCCCTGCTTCTTCGGCATCGACTTCGCGACCCGCGCCGAGCTGATCGCCAACGGCATGACCATCGAAGAGATCGGCATCTCGCTGGGCGCCGACTCCCTCTCGTACATCTCCATCGACGGCATGATCGAGTCCACGACGATCGACAAGCCGAACCTCTGCCGCGCCTGCTTCGACGGCGAGTACCCGATGGAACTCCCCGACCCGGAGATCCTCGGCAAGCAGCTCCTGGAGTCCGAGCTCGCGGCGGGAGTGGCCGACACGGCTGCCGCCGACGCGCTCCGCCGCCCGTAGTAGCGCCCGTCACACCCTGTTGTACGACACGAAAGTTCTCACCTCCCATGCCTACTGAGTCTTCCGAGTCTGCTCCGCAGACGGGCACCGGTGCCAGCTACGCAGCCGCAGGCGTAGACATCGAAGCCGGCGACCGCGCCGTAGAACTGATGAAGGAGTGGGTGAAGAAGACGAAGCGCCCCGAGGTCCTGGGGGGCCTCGGCGGCTTCGCCGGCCTCTTCGACGCCTCCGCCCTCAAGCGGTACGAGCGCCCGCTGCTCGCCTCCGCGACCGACGGCGTCGGCACGAAGGTCGACCTCGCCCGGCAGATGGGCGTCTACGACACCATCGGCCACGACCTCGTCGGCATGGTCGTGGACGACCTCGTCGTCTGTGGCGCCGAACCGCTCTTCATGACCGACTACATCTGCGTCGGCAAGGTGCACCCCGAGCGTGTCGCCGCCATCGTGAAGGGCATCGCCGAAGGCTGTGTCCTCGCGGGCTGCGCGCTGGTCGGCGGCGAGACGGCCGAGCACCCGGGCCTGCTCGGCCCGGACGACTTCGACGTCGCGGGCGCCGGCACCGGTGTCGTGGAGTACGACCAGCTCCTCGGCCCCGACCGGATCCGCGAGGGCGACGCCGTGATCGCGATGGCGTCCTCCGGTCTTCACTCCAACGGGTACTCGCTCGTGCGGCACGTCGTCTTCGACCGTGCGGGCTGGGCCCTGGACCGGGAGGTCGCGGAGTTCGGCCGCACCCTCGGCGAGGAACTCCTGGAACCCACCAAGATCTACTCGCTGGACTGCCTGGCCCTTACCCGCACCGCCCCGGTGCACGCCTTCAGCCACGTCACCGGCGGCGGCCTGGCGAACAACCTGGCCCGGGTGATCCCGGACAACCTGCACGCCACCGTCGACCGCTCGACCTGGACCCCCGGCGCCGTCTTCGACGTCGTCGGCCAGGCCGGCAAGGTGGAGCGCCTGGAGCTGGAGAAGACCCTCAACATGGGCGTCGGCATGATCGCCGTCGTCCCGCAGGAGTCGGTCGACGTGGCCCTGGCCACGCTGGCGGACCGGGGCGTCGAGTCCTGGGTCGCGGGCGAGATCCTGGCCCGCGGCGACCACCGCGAAGGCGCGGCGCTGACCGGCGACTACGCGAAGTAGAGCGGATCGGGACGCACAGAACCCGGTCCGGGGCGAAAGCCTCGGACCGGGTCCGGTGGGTACTGCTCAAACCTTATGAAAATTTCTGAGGTGTACGAGCGCCAGAACTAGAAACGCAGAACTGAACGCGCCAGAGCTGAAGCGTCAAGCGCCGCGGCGCTGCGACGAAGGGCCGGACTCATCGTCCTCGTCCTCGTCGTTGTACTGCGACGCGTACTGTGCGTACGGGTCGTCTTCCTCGTCATCGTCCTCGAACGGCTCGCCATTCGGCGGCTGTTGCGAAGTCGAAGCGCCCAGCTCATTGGCCAGACGCGAGAGGTCAGTCCCGCCGCTGCTGTACTTCAGCTGGCGGGCGACCTTCGTCTGCTTGGCCTTTGCCCGGCCGCGCCCCATGGCTCGACCCCCTCGGTGACGGGGCTCGACGGCCCCAGAGTCTTGACACGCGTTCATGGTTGGGAACGGGCTCTCCGTAAAGAGACCGGTCCGCAGGACTTCAACGGTACCTGCTTCTTTGGCCATACGGTACGCCGCCCGCATGAGACACCTCGAAGCACAACCCGCGGGACAATCCGTCCCCGCTGGTCAACCGCGATTTTAGCCTCATCCTGACGCCCGACCCGCCGCAGGGGGTGAGCGATGTCTCCCCCGTGCGCCGGGCCGGCCGCCACTTTCAGCGCCGTGCGCGCGCCTCAGCCATCCGCTGTTCGGCGATCCGGTCGGCCGCGGCGGCCGGAGGAACGCCGTCACTCTTTGCACGAGCGAAGATTTCCAGGGTGGTGTCGAAGATCTTCGCCGCCTTCTTCTTGCACCGGTCGAAGTCGAAGCCGTGGAGCTCGTCGGCGACCTGGATCACCCCGCCCGCGTTCACCACGTAGTCCGGCGCGTAGAGGATCCCGCGGTCCGCGAGGTCCTTCTCGACGCCCGGGTGGGCGAGCTGGTTGTTGGCCGCGCCGCAGACCACGGTCGCGGTGAGCACGGAGACGGTGTGGTCGTCGAGGGCGCCGCCCAGCGCGCAGGGGGCGTAGATGTCCAGACCCTCGACCCGGATCAGCGCCTCGGTGTCGGCGACCACGCGCACCCCCGGGTGCTTGTCGGTGACCCGGCGTACCGACTCCTCCCGCACGTCGGTGATGACGACCTCCGCGCCGTCCTCAAGGAGGTGCTCGACCAGGTAGTGCCCCACCTTGCCGACGCCCGCCACGCCGACCTTGCGGCCGCGCAGCGTGGGGTCGCCCCACAGCTGCTGGGCGCAGGCGCGCATGCCCTGGAAGACACCGAAGGCGGTGAGGACGGAGGAGTCGCCGGCGCCGCCGTTCTCGGGGGAGCGGCCGGTGGTCCACCGGCATTCGCGGGCGACGACGTCCATGTCCGCGACGTACGTGCCGACGTCGCAGGCCGTGACGTAACGACCACCGAGCGAGGCCACGAAGCGGCCGTAGGCCAGCAGCAGCTCCTCGGTCTTGATCTGCTCCGGGTCGCCGATGATCACGGCCTTGCCGCCGCCGTGGTCGAGCCCGGCCAGCGCGTTCTTGTAGCTCATGCCGCGCGAGAGGTTGAGGGCGTCCGCGACGGCAGCCTCCTCGCTCGCGTACGGATAGAAGCGGGTGCCGCCGAGTCCCGGACCGAGGTCCGTGTTGTGCAGGGCGATGACGGCCTTGAGGCCGGAGGCGCGGTCCTGGCAGAGCACGACTTGCTCGTGTCCCCCCTGCTCCGAGCGGAACAGGGTGTGCAGGACGCCGTCGGAAGATGCGGTCACTGTGGTGACTCCCAAGTACGAGGCGGGGAAGCCCTCTTATGGGTGGAGAGGGCCGATGGGCATGAGATTAGGCCCCGTGGGCCATGCATGAAGGCGGAGTGCCGCAGATCACCCCCGTCGGAAGTACCCGTGGGACGATTTGCATCCGGTCGCTCCGGCTCGTGTCCGGTTCGTAGTGAGGAGCAGGCGTGCCCTTGGCGTCATCGGTGATCGTCCCGTACGTGTCGTCCTTGCGGGTGTACGAACCGCTGGCCGCCTTCCCCGAACCGGAACGCACCCACTGGGCCCGCTACGCGCGTCGCCCCGAGCACCCCACCCCGCAGGACGAACTCCGTGCCTCGCTGGCCGACTTGCTGCCCACCCCGCCCGTCGTGGTGCCCGTCCACGAGAGCGGCGACGCCTATGTGGCCGAGGTGGACGAGGTCCTGGTGGTCTGCCCGTGGCGGACCCGGCTGCGCGGCTGGCTGGCCCTGGAGGAGCTGGAGCGGGAGTACCCGGCCGCCCTCCTGGACGCCGTACTGCCGCCGCTGCTGCGCCGGCAGGCGGGCGCCGATCACGAGCGCTGGCGGGAGCGGAACCCGGACGCCCGGCCCTGGATCAGGACCTCGGTGTGGCACGTGCCGGTGCGGTGGTTCGTCCTTTTCGGGGACGAGGAGCGGGAGTACGTGAAGGGCTCGGCGGACGCCACCGCGGTGCTGCGCTACCGCACGCCGATGGTGCAGGCGCGGCGCCGGGTGGCCCGGGGGCTGCGCACGCTGCGGGAGCACATGGACGAGGGGCCGCTGGTGACGGGGCTGATGGATGTGGGGCGGTGGCTGGAGGAGTTCCACCCGCGGTCCCTCGTCGAACTGGACTACGGCGGTCTCGCGCACGTACTGGACGAGCGGGAACTGGCGGCGGACCGGTCGGCGGCGGATGTGGCCGAAGGAATAGGGGCGCTGCGGGCCGGCGACCCGGACGCGGCGGCCGAGGCGTACGGCAGGCTCGCGGAACGGTGGCGGGCGGTCAGGGACCGGCAGTTCGCCAACTGAGCCGGGGTGCTGCGACCCGTGCCGGCGGCCTGCGGGCCATCCGGTCTTTCCGCTTCGCGGGCATTGAATACCGCATACCGAATGCGATTTGAGGAAAAACTGAGCTACAGCTGAACCAGACCGTGATGTGGTGCGTGTGACAGGTGAGGCGGGATGACACAGAGGGCCTCGGGACCTACGTCCCGATCCGGGCTTTTGTGGCAAGCGTGACGGACGGCACTTAATCGCCCCTTGCGCTCATCCCCCGCCCTCGTGTCAAAATAGGACAAGGAGTCCGGGGAGGGCTCCTTCCGTCCAACTAAGGGCGGAATGCTCGGCATTGCACTCTATGGGGGGTCTGTTGACTCCTGATCGCTCTGTGACTGATCGTCACTGTGGCGTGACTGTCCGCTATGGCATGGTCCACGGGCTTCCGTCGCGGATGAACACCTCAGAGGGCAATTCCGTCGGTTTGGCCCACGCGGCTGGACGGATGGTGTAGTTGTAGTGCCGAGGACAAGCCGTTCGTCCTATAACCGACTCGGCCCGCGTCTGCCATTTCGGGCAACGCGGGTCAAGGTGCAGAATTTAGAGGAAAGAACCGTGAAGGTTCGGTTCTCCCGAGGAGGCCGCTCATGACCGCTCGCACCCCTGACGCCGAGCCGCTGCTGACGCCGGCTGAGGTCGCCACGATGTTCCGCGTGGACCCGAAGACGGTGACCCGCTGGGCAAAGGCAGGGAAGCTTACGTCCATCCGCACGCTGGGTGGACACAGGCGCTACCGCGAGGCCGAGGTTCGCGCACTGCTTGCGGGTATTCCGCAGCAGCGCAGCGAGGCCTGAGGCATCGCATTACCTCGCATTACCGCTTCACGTTTTACCCGCTTCACGCTTTACGGCACCACGCTTTGAGGCATCACGGCATTACCCGCAGTAACGGCGAGACCTTGCAACACCCCAGTACAACAGGGCATTTCGGACTCGGGTCCCCCAACTCGACCCCTGTGCCCCCATAGCTCCACCTGGCAGGCCCCCGCCCCAACGGGAGCCCGTCACCGATCGCGTTGGACTCCGCCGGGTCCAGCGCGATCTTTTTTGTGCGCCCCAGAGGGGTGGGTCCCCGTACGGGAGGCGGTGGGCGCCTCGTGGGCCCCTGTGCCGTTCTGGGCCGCTCCCGGGGCTTCCGGGGGTTCCGGGGTGCCTCGACCCGGTCTCCGCCGCTCCGGGGGCTCCAGCCGCCGAGGGCGACGAGCCGGCGTTCCGGAGGGGTGCCGGGCCCCTTGTGGTCCTGGCCCGGGGAGGGCTTGGGGCGGTCTTCGGGAGAACCATGGGGGAGGTGCAATTGCACATATTAAATTGGGAAGTTGTAGGAAGGGTGTAAGTGCCCCGGTCCCACAAACTCTTTCGGTGACACCCGTCACAGCTCATGACTCTTGCCAAATCCGAGCTTGCCACCGAAAGGGGATCCGCGTCGCGGGGCAATGGTCATGTCCTCGGGGGACCTTTGTCCTGAGTCCCGGACTGCGGGGCGGAGGGGTCGGCCCGGTCGCTCGCGGGGGCGGCATCGGGGCTGGGCGCCGACCCGGGTTCGGTCGCGGGAGCGGGAGCGGGAGCCGGGCGGATGCATTCGGGTTCCATGGCGAGCAGCAGCAGCCGTTGGCAGATCGGGCAGTGCTCGGTGCGGTGCCGGTAGTTCATGGCGGCGGCCAGATGGGCGCGCAGCAGCGCACGCGTCTCGTGCCGCGCGGTGGAAGCCGCCATGCGTCACCTCCGGTCTCTGCTGTCCGGGGTACCCGGTGGCAGATGCCGGAGTCAAGATGTGCGAAAGCCCCGATCCAAAAGGATCGGGGCTTTCATCTCCTGCGGCCCTGACGGGATGTGCTGTGTCTGTCGGCGGCTTCGCCGCGGGCGCGGCCTCCGGGGCGTACTCCCGTGGGAATGACCTGAGGCCCGCATCCGTGAAGATGCGGGCCTCGAATCTACTGCGGTCCTGACGGGATTTGAACCCGCGGCCTCCACCTTGACAGGGTGGCGAGCACTCCAAACTGCTCCACAGGACCTTGCTTCGCAGCTCCTCGCACCGGGCGGTGCGTGTTGCTGCGAGACAGACTGTACAGCAGGTCAGAGGGTGCAGTCGAACTCGCTCGGAAGGGGGCTCCGGGCTACGGCGCAGCCGCGTCGATCGCCTTCACGATCCGCTTGTCGGAGACCGGATACGCGGTGCCCAGGGCGTGTGCGAAGTAGCTGACCCGCAGCTCCTCGATCATCCAGCGGATCTCCCGAACCTCCTGCGGAACGGGCCTGCCCTGCGGCAGTTGCTCAAGGAGCCAGGCGTACTCGTCCTGCATCTCGTGGACCTTCTCCATGCGCGCGGTGTCGCGCTGGGCGCCGGTCGGCATCTGCGTCAGGCGGCGGTCGGCGGCGACGAGATAGCGCATGAGGTGGGGCAGCCGCTTGAGCCCGGTCCTGGTCACGAACCCGGCCGGCATCAGGACGTCCAGCTGCTTGCGCACGTCCGTGAGGTTGGCCAGCAGCACCGGGCTCTTCGTGGACTTCAGGCGGCGTTCGCAGGCCTGCCAGGCGGCCAGGACCTGCTGGACCTGGCCCACCGTCCGTACGGTCGCGTCGACCAGATCCGCGCGCACCTTGTCGTACAGCTTCCGGAACGACTCCTCGTCCCAGGCCGGGCCGCCGTGGTCGGCGATCAGTTTGTCCGTGGCGGCCATCGCGCAGTCGTCGAAGAGGGCCTGGATGGAGCCGTGGGGGTTGCTGGACAGGGCGAGCTTCTGCTGGTTGGTGAGCTTGTCCGAGGCGAACTTGGCGGGGTTCACCGGGATGTTGAGGAGGATGAGGCGGCGGGTGCCCGCCCACATGGCCTGCCGCTGCTCGGCCTCGGTGTCGAAGAGCTGGACGGAGACGGAGGTGCCCTTGTCGACCAGCGCCGGATACGCCTTGACCGGCTGCCCGGCACGCTTCGTCTCGAAGACCTTGGTGAGGGTGCCGATCGTCCAGTCGGTGAGGCCGGTGCGCTCGATGGTCTCGCCGCCGGAGCGCTCCGCCGTGGCGGCCGCCGCCTTGGAGAGGGCCTGGCGGGCCTTGGGGCGGAGCTTGAGGCGCAGGGCCTCCAGGTCCTTGTCCTCGGCGAGGTTCTTGCGCCGCTCGTCGACGATCCGGAAGGTGATCTTCAGGTGGTCGGGGATACGGGAGAGATCGAAGTCGGCCGGGGCGACGGGCACGCCCACCATCTTCTGGAGCTCGCGCGCGAGGGTGAAGTGGATCGGCTCCTGCAACGGAACCGCCCGCTCCAGGAACTTCCCCGCGTAGTTGGGAGCCGGGACGTAATGCCGGCGGATCGGCTTGGGGAGGGAGCGGATCAGTTCCGTCACCACCTCCTCGCGCAGGCCCGGGATCTGCCAGTCGAAGCCCTCGTCGGTGACCTGGTTGAGGACCTGGAGGGGGATGTGGACGGTGACGCCGTCGGCGTCCGCGCCCGGCTCGAACTGGTACGTCACGCGGAACTTGAGCGCGCCCTGCCGCCACGAGTCGGGGTAGTCGTCCTTCGTCACCCCCGCGGCCTTCTCGTTGATCAGCATCTCGCGCTCGAAGTCGAGGTGCTCGGGTTCCTCGCGCTTCTTGTGCTTCCACCAGGAGTCGAAGTGGGCGCCGGAGACGACGTGTTCGGGGATCCGGTGGTCGTAGAAGTCGAAGAGGGTCTCGTCGTCGACCAGGATGTCGCGGCGGCGGGCCCGGTGCTCCAGCTCCTCGACCTCGGTGAGCAGCTTGCGGTTGTCCGCGAAGAACTTGTGATGGGTGCGCCAGTCGCCCTCGACCAGGGCGTTGCGGATGAAGAGGTCGCGGGAGATCTCGGCGTCGATCCGGCCGTAGTTGACCTTGCGCTGGGCGACGATCGGCACGCCGTACAGGGTCACCCGCTCGTACGCCATCACCGCCGCCTGGTCCTTCTCCCAGTGCGGTTCGCTGTACGTCCGCTTCAGCAGGTGCTGGGCGAGCGGCTCGATCCACTCGGGCTCGACCCTGGCGTTGACCCGGGCCCAGAGGCGGGAGGTCTCGACCAGCTCGGCGGACATCACGAAGCGGGGCTGCTTCTTGAAGAGGGCGGAGCCGGGGAAGATCGCGAACTTGGCGTTGCGGGCGCCCAGGTACTCGTTCTTCTCGGTGTCCTTGAGGCCGATGTGGGAGAGGAGACCGGCGAGCAGAGAGGTGTGCACCGAGACCTCCGGCGCGTCCTCCTCGTTCGGATGAATTCCCAACTGCTTGGCCACGGACCGGAGCTGGGCGTAGATGTCCTGCCACTCACGGATCCGCAGGAAGTTCAGGTACTCCTGTTTGCACATCCGGCGGAACGAGGAGGAGCCGCGCTCCTTCTGCTGCTCGCGGATGTAGCGCCACATGTTGAGGAAGGAGAGGAAGTCGCTGGTCTCGTCCTTGAAGCGGGCGTGGTTCTGGTCCGCCTGCTGCTGCTTCTCGACCGGGCGCTCGCGCGGGTCCTGGATGGAGAGCGCGGAGGCGATCACCATCACTTCCCGTACGCAACCGTTCTTGTCGGCCTCCAGGACCATCCGGGCCAGGCGCGGGTCGACCGGCAGCTGGGACAGCTTGCGGCCCTGCTCGGTCAGCCGCCTCCTGGGGTCCTTCTCGTTCGGGTCGAGCGCGCCGAGCTCCTGGAGGAGCTGCACGCCGTCCCGGATGTTGCGGTGGTCCGGGGGGTCGATGAAGGGAAACTTCTCGATCTCGCCGAGGCCGGCGGCGGTCATCTGGAGGATGACGGAGGCCAGGTTGGTACGGAGGATCTCGGCGTCCGTGAACTCCGGGCGGGTGAGGAAGTCGTCCTCGGAGTACAGCCGGATGCAGATGCCGTCGGATGTGCGACCGCAACGCCCCTTGCGCTGGTTGGCGCTGGCCTGCGAGATCCGCTCGATGGGGAGCCGCTGGACCTTGGTGCGGTGGCTGTAGCGGGAGATGCGGGCGGTGCCGGGGTCGATGACGTACTTGATGCCCGGGACGGTCAGCGAGGTCTCGGCGACGTTCGTGGCGAGGACGATACGGCGGCCGGTGTGGCGCTGGAACACACGGTTCTGCTCGGCGTGACTCAGACGCGCGTAGAGCGGCAGCACTTCGGTGTGCTTCAGCTGCCGCTTGTTGAGGGCGTCCGCGGTGTCGCGGATCTCGCGCTCGCCGGAGAGGAAGACCAGTACGTCGCCGGGGCCCTCGGACTGGAGCTCGTCGACGGCGTCCGCGATGGCCGTGATCTGGTCGCGGTCGGAGTCGTCGCCCTCGTCCTCCAGGAGCGGGCGGTAACGGACCTCGACGGGGTACGTACGGCCGCTGACCTCGACGATCGGGGCGCTGGGCCGCGCCTCGCCCTCGCTGTCCTTCATGTCGACGGAGGCGAAGCCGCCGAAGTGCCGGGCGAAGCGCTCCGGGTCGATGGTCGCCGAGGTGATGACGATCTTGAGGTCGGGGCGCTTGGGGAGCAGCTGGGCGAGGTAGCCGAGCAGGAAGTCGATGTTGAGGGACCGCTCGTGGGCCTCGTCGATGATGATCGTGTCGTACGCGAGCAGCTCGCGGTCCGTCTGGATCTCGGCCAGCAGGATGCCGTCCGTCATCAGCTTCACGAAGGTGGATTCCTGGTTCACCTGATCGGTGAAGCGGACCTTCCAGCCGACGGTCTCGCCGAGCGGGGTGTTCAGCTCGTCGGCGATGCGCTCGGCGACGGTGCGGGCGGCGATCCGGCGGGGCTGGGTGTGCCCGATCATCCCTCGCACGCCGCGTCCGAGCTCCATGCAGATCTTCGGGATCTGCGTCGTCTTGCCGGAGCCGGTCTCGCCCGCCACGATCACGACCTGGTGGTCACGTATCGCGTCGGCGATCTCGTCCTTCTTCTGGCTGACGGGAAGGTTCTCGGGGTACGTGATCGTGGGCATCCTGGCGGCCCGGGCGGCCACCTTGCGCACCGACTTCTCCGCCTCGACGGCGATCTCGTCCAGAACGGCCTGCCGGGCCTCGGGCTTGCGGATACGACGGGCGCCTTCGAGACGGCGGCCGAGGCGGTGGGCGTCACGGAGCGAGCTCTGGGCGAGGGTGGCCTGGAGGTCGGCGAGGGAAGTAGACATACCTGGTTCAGGATCTCACTTGGGGCGGGGGACTGGCGAACCATTTCACCGGGGGCAGCCGGAGCGAGTCCGCCTCCACCCCGGAGGCGGGAGCGGGAGCGCCCCGGAGGCGGGCGGGAGCATCCCGGGGGCGGGAGCATCCCGGGGGCGGGAGCATCCCGGGGGCGGGAGCAGGAGTGCCCGCGAAGCGTCCGCCCCGTCCCGTGACAAACGCCCCGTACCCTTTCGGACAGACCTCCTGCGACCCGAAAGGCCCCCGTGCCCCGTACGACACGACGACTCACGCAGTGGTGCGGCCTGGCCGCACTGGTTGCCGTCGTGCTCGGGGTCCTCGGCGGGCCGGCCGTCGCGCAGGGCGGCCAGTCGGTGTCGCACGGCAGTGTGGTCGTGAAGGTGGTGGACGCACCCGGGTGCGACCGCGCCCCCGTGCACCAGGACGGCGCGCATCCCGCGACGCCGCCCCGGACCGGCTCCGCCCACGACCTGGCGCCCGCCCTCTGCGGGGGCGCGCACGCGGCGGCCACCAGCCGGTACCTCGATGCGGCGGCCGGCACCGCGCCCCGGCGCGGGCCGCCCGCCGTGCCCTCCTCACCTGTCGAGCTTTCCGTCCTGTTGCGCGTGTAGCGAGGCGCCGATCCGGCCTGCCCTCGTACATGTACGACATGACACGAAAGAACTCCCCATAGATGTTGATCACCTTGCGCAACGCGGCGCGCGCCTGCGCCGCCTGGCCACCCTCGCGATGGGGCATCGCGGTCGCCTCGGCAGTCCTCTGTGCACTGCTGCTCGGCCTGCCCACCTCGCTCGTGCCGAACCCGGTCTTCGGCCGCATCCTGCCGCCCGAGTGGTGGAACTACCCCGTGTTCGCCGCGTCCGCCCTGCTCGGCGGGCTGATTCTGGCGACGTATCTGGGGCCGCGCGGCGCGCGCGAGCCGCGCGAGCGCCGCAGCCGGCTGGGGATGGCCGGTGGAGTGCTGTCGTTCCTGGCGGTCGGCTGCCCCGTCTGCAACAAAGTGGTGCTGCTGGCCCTCGGCACCTCCGGCGCGATGAGCATCTGGGCGCCCCTCCAGCCCGTACTCGCGCTCGTCTCCCTGGTGCTGCTGGCCGTCGCCGCCGTGCGCCGGCTCGCGGGTGAGGTGGCCTGTCCGGTCGCGCCCGCCACCGCAGCCTCCGCCCCCGCCCTCTGAACTTCCAGGAGCTCCCCATGGCCACGAACAGCGCCAAGAAGAACAGCAAGAACAAGAACATCCTGATCGCGGCCGGGATGGCCGTCGCCGCCCTCGCCCTCGGTGCGGTCTCCTACTCCGCCACCAAGCCCGCGGACAACACCCTCACCCCGACCGAGGAGTCGGCCGCTTCCGTCTCCGCCGACCCGGCGGAGGGGGTCTACCCGGAACTGGAGAAGCTGGCCCGCCGTACCGACGGCGACAAGCTCGCGCTGGGCAGGGCCGACGCGCCCGTGGTGATGGTCGAGTACGCCGACTTCAAGTGCGGCTTCTGCGGAAAGTTCGCCCGCGACACCGAGCCCGAGCTGATCAGCAAGTACGTCGACCACGGCACCCTGCGCATCGAGTGGCGCAACTTCCCGATCTTCGGCGAGGAGTCCGAGGCCGCCGCCCGCGCGTCCTGGGCCGCCGGACAACAGGGCCGCTTCTGGGAGTTCCACCGCGCCGCCTACGCCAAGGGAGCCAAGGAGAAGGGCTTCGGGGAGGACCGGCTGAAGGAGCTGGCGAAGGAGGCCGGGGTGAAGGACCTGGCCGGGTTCACCGCCGACCTCAACGGTGCGCAGGCCAAGGCCGCCGTGAAGAAGGACCAGGAGGAGGCGTACAAGCTGGGCGCCAGCGCCACCCCGGCCTTCCTGATCAACGGCCGCCCGATCTCCGGCGCCCAGCCCGACGACGTCTTCGTGCAGGCCATCGAGCACGCGGTGAAGACCGCGAAGCCGGTCAAGGACGCCAAGCCCGACGCCGGCGGGAAGTCGGGAACGACAGGGGAGAACGCAGGCGAGCAGCCCGGCGAGAAGTCCGGGGAGCAGCCCGGGGATAAGTCCGGCGAGAAGTCCGGCGAGAAGTCCGGGGAGAAGCAGCAGTGACGGCGAACATCGGCTACTTCGCCGCCTTCCTCGGCGGCCTGCTCGCCCTGGTCAGCCCGTGCAGTGCCCTCCTGCTGCCCGCGTTCTTCGCCTACTCGATCGATTCGAGGACCCGGCTGCTCGCGCGTACCGGAATCTTCTACGCCGGGCTGGCGACGACCCTGGTACCGCTGGGCGCGGCAGGTTCGTACGCGGGACGCTTCTTCTACGGAAACCGGGATCTGCTGGTCACCGTCGCCGGCACGGTGATCATCGTGCTGGGCGTCGCGCAGATCCTTGGGATGGGCTTCGCGTCCAAGAAGATGGCCGAGCTGTCGGGACGTATCAGACCCACCACCGCACTCTCCGTCTACGCGCTCGGCGCGGTCTACGGCCTCGCCGGTTTCTGCGCGGGACCCATCCTCGGCAGCGTCCTCACCGTCGCCGCGATGGGCGGCAGCCCGGTCTACGGCGGACTGCTGCTCGCCGTCTACGCACTCGGGATGGCCGTCCCGCTCTTCCTCCTCGCCCTTCTCTGGGAACGCTTCGACCTCGGCAGACGCCGTTGGCTGCGCGGCCGCACCCTCACCGTCGGCCGCTTCGAACTCCACACCACCTCGCTCCTCTCCGGCCTCTTCTTCATCGCACTCGGCGTGATCTTCCTTCTCTTCGACGGCACCACGGCCCTCCCCGGCCTGCTGGACGTCGACAACTCCTTCGCCCTGGAGCAGTGGGCGAGCGGCATCGGCAAGGCGGTCCCGGACTGGGCGCTGCTGGTGGCCCTGGTGGGGGTGGTGGCCGTGGTGCTGGCGGTACGAGGGAGACGCGGCCGGGAAAGTCTGGACACCCTGGCCGACCGGGAAACGGGCGCCTTGTCCGAATAGCGGCTTCTGGGATGCCGGTACCTCCTGGGCCCGGACTGCCTAGTCTGGGCGCAGGAGGTGTGTGGTGACCGTCACTGAGGACCGGCCGCAGATGCTGGCCGAAGAGTTCGAGCGCATTGCCGCCGCCGCCGGGCGCGAGGGTGTCCGGCTGGAGTTCATCCACGGCAGGCTGGGGGTCAAGGCGGTGCCGGACGGCGACCACGACGAGATCCTTCGCTGGCTGAGCAAGCGGTGCATGCAGGCCCGGCCCGATCTCTGGCTCTATCCGGAACGTGGCTTGAGAATCGAGGAGTACCGCAAGGGCTATGCCAAGCCGGCCGGGGCCCTCGCCCCGGAGGGCAGTTTCGCCGGCCAGGGCGAATGGGCCGACCCCGGCAAGGTCCTGATGGTTGCCGAGGTCACCTCGTACGACAGCGACACGGACCTGCGCGACCGGAGGGACAAGCCGCTCGCGTACGCCCAGGCAGGTATCCCCGTCTACCTGCTGGTCGACCGGGACAGCTGCGAAGTCCTCGTTCACAGCGAACCGGACAGCGGCACCTACGCCCACCTCGTCCGGCGTCCCTTCGGCCGCACCATCGAGCTGCCCGACCCGGTCGGTTTCGCGCTGGAGACCGAGCCGCTCAAGGCCTGGGTGCGCTGAAGTCGCGTACGCGAAAGGCCCCGTTCGATGAACGGGGCCTTTCGAATGGTGGCTGGGGCCGGGATCGAACCGGCGACCTATCGCTTTTCAGGCGATCGCTCGTACCAACTGAGCTACCCAGCCACTCGGATCTTGCGATCCGCAGCGGTCCTGACGGGATTTGAACCCGCGGCCTCCACCTTGACAGGGTGGCGAGCACTCCAAACTGCTCCACAGGACCTGGCTTGTGCGAGACGCCCTTCGTCAGACGAAGAAGTCTCGCACAGATAATGCGTACCCCCAACGGGATTCGAACCCGTGCTACCGCCTTGAAAGGGCGGCGTCCTGGGCCACTAGACGATGAGGGCTAATTGGCCCGCCATCGCGCCTTGCAGCGCGTCGGGGACGTTTGAAGCATAGGTGATGCCGGCGGGGTTCGCCAAAACGGTTTAGCGGGAGCCGGGAGCGGGGGCGGACGGGGGCTTGGCGACGGGGGTCCGTGGCCGAGCCACTGATGTCACTTGCCCGTCGGGAGATGGCGGCTGACCTCGGCTGTTGTCAGACCGAGGCCACCCAGGGTGATCTCGTCCCAGGCCTGGAGGCGGCGGGTGTCCCGGTCCAGGTAGAGGAGGGAGGCGCGGATCTTCTGGGGATCGTCGTCCTCGACCGCGCGCAGGCCGCCACCGCCGGTGGAGCCCTCGACCATCAAGCGGGTGCCGCGCTTCATGACCTCGGTCTTGCGGGTGTGGGTGTGGCCGGCCAGGGCGAGGGGGACCTCGCCGTCGGTCTGGGCGGCGGCGACCGGGTTGTGCGCGACGGCGATGTCGACGGGGGTGCGGGCGGCCCTCTGGTCGCGGAGTGCGGCGGCGAGCTGGACGCCGGCGACGCGTTCGTTGCCGTCGCCCTGGGGTTTCACCGAGCGGTCCGGGGTGAACTGGGGGTCGCCGATGCCCGCGACGCGCAGGCCGCCCGCGACGGTGACGGCCCGGCCGTTGTCGAGGACGTGCACGTTCTTCAGACGGGAGAGGTACGTCTGGGTGGCCGCCGAGTCGTGGTTGCCACGGACCCAGATGTACGGGGCGCCCAGGTCCGGGATCGGGTCCAGGAAGGCGTTCTCGGCGGGGCTGCCGTGGTCCATGGTGTCGCCGGAATCGATGATCGCGTCGATGTCGTACTGCTCGACGAGCGAGCTGATGATGTGCCACGACGCCGGGTTGAGATGGATGTCCGAGACGTGCAGGACGCGCATCGTGCTGGGCGAGGGCTGGTAGGCGGGGAGGGTGGAGGTGGCGTTGTACAGCTTGGTGACATTGGTGACCAGGCGGGCCAGCTCCTGCTGGTAGACGTCGAATTCGGCCATGATGTCGCGGGCGTCGCCGACCACCGAGGGGGCCGAGGAGAGCAGGCCGGAGAACTTGGGCTCCAGTACGGATTTGGGGTTCCAGGTGGCGTACGCCGCGACGCCCGAGGCCGTCAGCAGGGCGAGGGCCAGTCCGCCGGCGGCCAGGGCGCGGCGGGGGCGGCGGTAGACGACCAGCCCCAGGGCGGTGGCGCCGGCCAGGACGGCGGCGGAGGAGCGCAGCGCCAGATCGAGGGTGCCGGTGGCGACGTCCTCGGTGATCTCCTCCTGGAGGCCGGATATCCGCTCGGGGTGGCGGACCAGGGCGGAGGCGCGTTCCGGGTCGAGCTGGTCGATGTCCACATCGAGGCGGATGGGGGCGGTGTGGGAGTCGAGCTCCAGGGCGCCCAGGGGAGAGACGTTGATCTTGGTGCCGCCGGTGACGGAGGGACGCAGCGTCATGGTGGTGTCCATGGGGCCCACCGGGGCGCGGACGGCGCCGACGACCAGCAGTCCCAGCCAGGCTCCGAGCAGGACCACGGCGACGAGGCCGAGTGCGCGGCCCCACGGGTGTGGGGTGTGATCCAGCGTGCTGGTGGGGGCCGTGTGGTGCGAGCGGTAGTGGTTGACCAGGCGGGCGGCGGTGCTGCGGAGGCGGTGGGGGAGGGGTGCGGTGCGGGGTGCGTCGCGGGGCCGGTCCGGTGGCTGGGCTCGGGGTGCTCGGGCCATTGGGCCCGTATGCCCAGTCGCACGGGCGGCCATGCCGGGTGGTGGACGAGAATGGGCGCGTGCTGGAGATGACGCGTGAGGAGTTCGAGGAACTGGTCGCCGAGGCCCTGGACCGGATACCGCCGGAGTTGACGCGGTTGATGGACAACGTCGCGGTGTTCGTGGAGGACGAGCCCGAGAAGGACGACCCCGAGCTACTGGGGCTGTACGAGGGGACGCCGCTGACGGACCGGGGGGAGTGGTACGCGGGCGTACTGCCCGACCGCATCACGATCTACCGGGGTCCGACGCTGCGGATGTGCGAGGACCGGGAGGACGTGGTGGCGGAGACCGAAATCACTGTCGTCCATGAAATCGCTCACCATTTCGGGATCGACGACGAGCGGCTGCATGCGCTGGGGTACGGGTGACGGGATCGCCGGGTCCGGCGGCGGGGGCGGCCGGCCGGTCTGATCAGGCCGGCCCGTCGGGTCCGGCGGCCGGTCCCGCCGGCCCGGTCGCGGCCGAGTGGCCGGTGCTCGCCGCCGTCTCCGTGGGGGGTGCGCTCGGGGCGCTCGCGCGGTACGGGGCGCTGCTGGCGTGGCCCGCGCCGGACGGGGGATTCCCGTGGACGGTGTTCGGGATCAATGTGCTGGGGTGCGCGCTGATCGGGGTGCTGATGGCGCGGGTCGCGGAGGGCGGACGCCGGGCGCATCCGCTGGCGCGGCCGTTCCTGGGGGTGGGGGTGCTCGGGGGGTTCACCTCGTTCTCGACGTACGCCATGGACGTCGACGACCTGCTCGGGCGGGGTGAGGCGGTGACGGCGGCGGTGTACGCGGCGGGGACCGTGGCCGGAGCACTGGTGGCCGTGTGGGCAGGGGCCGGCGCGGTGCGGTGGGCACTGCGGCGGCGCACCGGGGAAGAGACGTAACGGATGAACTGGCTGCTGGTGGCCGTCGGCGGTGCTTTCGGCGCGCCCCTGCGGTATCTGACGGACCGTGCGATGCGGGCGCGGTTCGGCGCCGGCTTCCCCTGGGGGACGCTGGTGGCGAACACCGTCGGAAGCGTGCTGCTCGGGGTGGTGACCGGGGCGGTCGCGGTGGGCGCGGCCTCCGGTTCCGTGCAACTGCTGATCGGTACGGGGCTGTGCGGGGCGCTCACGACGTATTCGACGTTCAGCTACGAGACCTTGCGGCTGGCGGAGGGCGGGCGGCGGGGGCTCGCGGTGGCGAATGTGGCGGTGTCCGTGCTGGTGGGGCTGGGGGCGGTGGCGGCCGGGACGGTGCTGGGGCGGGGACTCGGCGGGTAGCGGCGGGGCCTGTCCGCAGGGGCGCGGGCGGTGTGCCCGGGGTGTGCCGGGGGTGGCGGCGCGGTGGTGGTCGCGTGCGGGCGCGTGTCCCCGGCGGGGCAAACGGAGTTGAGAGGGCAGACCCCAACCAGCCTTACGGCTCCCCCGACCGCCGCAGACCCGTGCATCCGTGCCGCCTGTCGCCGTCGTCACCCGGGGCCGTCATCCCGGAGGTGCGCCCGTGCGCCAGCTGCCCGCCCCTGTCCGTCTCGCCGCCGCGGTGCTCGCGGTGGCGGCTTCCGCAGGCTGCATGAGCGTCAGCGACGAAGGGGGCAAACCTCTTCCCGCCAAGCCCGCCGCCAAGCAGGAGCAGACGGACCGGGGCGGCGGCGCCACGGTGAGTGGCGAGGGGCAGGGACGTACCGACGGAAGGCCCGTTTCCCGAGGTGGAGGCGGTGCGGACGGCGAGGGGGGCGGTACGGAGGCCTCGGGCGCGCCCAGCGCCTCGCCGGGCCCGGAGGCCACCCCCGCGAAGGGCGCGGGGGCCGCCACGCCGCCCCCGGGGGCCGCGACGCCGTCGCGCACACCGGGGGGCCCGACGCCCACCCGGCCGGCCGAACCGCCGACGCCCACCCCGCCGCCGACCAGCAGCGCACCCGAGCCGACTCCGACGCCCACCCAGCCGCCGGAGCCGACCGTGCAGCCGACCCCGTCGATGACGCCGGCGGCGGAGCTCCGGGCCTCAGGGACGCAGGAGCCGGTCGAGTTCCACGGCTCGTACCGGACCACGCAATTTCACGGGGAGCGGCTGGGGAAAGCCGCAAATCCGCAGGTGGCAGCGGTGTAGCGCGGTCGATTTGCCAGGTGTGGGGGAGGGTGCGTAAGGTTATAGATCGTTTGATCCCATTGCCCGGCGCCGAAACAGAAGAGCGCCGTGTGGCGCGTACTCTCCCTTGCCGTGACTGACCGCATCGAGGCGGTTTCACTTGCGATTCACGGAGTTTGGGCGCGTGCCGAGACTCCGAGAGGTTTCGCATCCGCATGTCTATTTCCAGTTCTGACCGCACCGCCATGCCCACTGACGCCGAGCAGCAGCTCGACACCGCGTCGGTCGAGGCAGTCGAGACGGTCAACCCCGCCGAGGTCGTAGAGGCCGCCACCGAGATCGTCGCGTCGGCCGAGGCCGTCGCCGCCGAGCCGGTCGCCGCCGAGGCGCCCGAGGCGGTTGTCGCCGACGAGGCCCCCGTGGCCGAGGTCGCCGACTCCACCGACGTACAGGCCACCGACGTACAGGCCGCTGACGTACGGGCAGAAGCTGACGTACAGGCCGAAGAGGCCGTCGACGCCGAGCCCGCCTACACCGGTCCCACCTTCGGTGACCTGGGCCTGCCCGAGGGCATCGTCCGCAAGCTCGCGCAGAACGGCGTCACCGCCCCCTTCCCGATCCAGGCCGCGACCATCCCGGACGCCCTGGCCGGCAAGGACATCCTCGGCCGTGGCCGTACCGGCTCCGGCAAGACCCTCTCCTTCGGTCTGCCGACCCTGGCCACGCTGGCCGGCGGCACCACCGAGAAGAAGAAGCCCCGCGCGATCATCCTCACGCCGACCCGTGAGCTGGCCATGCAGGTGGCCGACGCCCTCCAGCCGTACGGCGACGTGCTCGGCCTCAAGATGAAGGTCGTCTGCGGCGGTACGTCGATGGGCAACCAGATCTACGCGCTGGAGCGTGGTGTCGACGTCCTCGTCGCCACCCCGGGCCGTCTGCGCGACCTGCTGAACCGTGGCGCGGCCTCCCTGGAGAACGTCCAGATCGCCGTACTCGACGAGGCCGACCAGATGTCGGACCTGGGCTTCCTGCCCGAGGTCACCGAGCTGCTCGACCAGATCCCCGGCGGCGGCCAGCGGATGCTCTTCTCCGCCACCATGGAGAACGAGATCTCCACCCTGGTCAAGCGCTACCTGTCGAACCCCGTCACGCACGAGGTCGACAGCGCGCAGGGCAACGTCTCGACCATGACCCACCACGTCCTCGTCGTGAAGCCGAAGGACAAGGCGCCGGTCACGGCCGCGATCGCCGCCCGCAAGGGCCGCACGATCATCTTCGTCCGCACCCAGCTGGGCGCCGACCGTATCGCCGAGCAGCTCCAGGACTCGGGCGTCAAGGCCGACGCCCTGCACGGCGGCATGACGCAGGGCGCCCGTACCCGCGTCCTCGAAGACTTCAAGAAGGGCTACGTCAACGCCCTGGTCGCCACCGACGTCGCCGCCCGCGGCATCCACGTCGACGGCATCGACCTGGTGCTGAACGTGGACCCGGCCGGTGACCACAAGGACTACCTGCACCGCTCGGGCCGTACCGCCCGTGCCGGCAAGTCCGGTGTCGTCGTCTCGCTCTCCCTGCCGCACCAGCGCCGCCAGATCTTCCGCCTGATGGAGGACGCGGGCGTCGACGCCTCGCGTCACATCGTCGGCGGCTCGGGCGCGTTCGACCCGGAGGTCGCCGAGATCACCGGTGCCCGTTCGCTGACCGAGGTCCAGGCCGACTCCGCGACCAACTCGGCCAAGCAGGCCGAGCGCGAGGCCAAGGAGCTCACCAAGGAGCTGGAGCGCGTCCAGCGCCGTGCGAGCGAGCTGCGCGAGGAGGCCGACCGTCTGGTCGCCCGTGCCGCCCGTGAGCGTGGCGAGGACCCGGAGACCGCTGTCGCCGAGGCCGCCGCCGCTGCTGAGGCCGAGGCCCAGGAAGAGGCTCAGGCCGAGGCCGCCGCTGCCGCCAAGGCGGCGGAGGAGCAGCGTCAGCGCCGCGACGACCGCGGCAACTTCGAGCGTCGTGACAACGACCGTGGCGGCTACCGCGGGAACAACGACCGCGGCGGCGACCGTGGTGGGTTCCGCGGCAACGACCGTCGTGACGACCGGGGCGGCGACCGCGGTGGCTTCCGCGGCAACGACCGCAACGACCGTCCGTCCGGCGGCTACCGTGGCGGCGACCGCAACGACCGTCCGGCCGGCGGCGGCTTCCGCCGCGACAACGACCGTCCGGCGTCGGGTGGCTTCCGTGGCGGCGACCGTCGTGACGACCGCGGCGGCGACCGTGGTGGCTTCCGCCGCGACGACCGTCCGTCCGGTGGTTTCCGTGGCGGTGAGCGCAGCGGCAGCGACCGCCCGGCGGCCACCGGCTACCGCGGCAACGACCGCAACGACCGTCCGGCCGGCGGCGGCTTCCGTCGCGACAACGACCGTCCCGCGTCGGGCGGCTTCCGCCGCGACGACCGCAGCGACCGTCCGGCGACCGGTGGCGGCTTCCGCTCCGGCGGCAGCGACCGTCCGTTCAACCGCGACCGTCGTGACGAGCGTCCCTCGGGCGGCTTCCGTGGCGGCGACCGTCCGTCCACCGGCGGTGGCTTCCGTGGCGGCGAGCACCGCTCGACCGGCACCGGCACCGGCACCGGCTCCTTCGGCCGCCGCGACGACAAGCCGCGCTGGAAGCGCAACGGCTGAGTCCGAACGCCGGGGCTGAAGTAGCCCCAACTCCCTGAAATGGGCCCGCTCTTCACGAGTGGGCCCATTTCTCTTTTCACTTCCGCCACAAACGGAACTGGGTTAACATCCGGCGACTTGTGTGACACGTGCCATGCGCGCGTGCGTGGGAAGCGGCCGGGGGGCTGGGCCGATCGCCCCCTCCTGGGCTGCCTGGGAAGGGTGCTTGCGATGAATCGACGTATGCGAGTGAGATCCGCGGTGGCGGTGACGGCGGTGCTGGGCACGGCGGTGGGGCTGGTGCCGGTGCTGGGGGGAGTGGCGGGAGCCGGGGAGGCGGAGCCGGCCGAGGAGGTGGTGCTCCCGGCGAGGGAGCGGGTCGAACCGCGCAACGCCGCCCTGCTGACGGTCGGCACTACGGGATACCTGCAATCCGCCGAGGGGCACGCGGGCACACTGTGGACCGACTTCGCCACCGGAGTCGGCCGCCCTCTGCAAGCGCTGAGCAGCACCCTTCCGTACGAGGGCCTTACCGCCAGGAGTTACCCCGCCAAGGGCGCGGAGCCCGCCCGCGTCCTGCTCACGGACCTGGGCAGCGGCACGACGGTCACGGTGCCCCTGGGCCCGAAGGACTCCTGGACCCGGGCGTACACCAAGGACACGGTGACCGTACTGCGGCGCGGCGCCGACGCTGCCGCTCCGCTCCGCCTGGTCACCCTCCGGATGGTCGACGGAAAGGCCCAGGAACGGGACATCCAGGGCCTGCCCGCCCAGGCCGGCGGTATCGCCACCCGCTTCCAGGACGCCCACGGCGCCGTCGTCCACCTCACGGCCACGGACAGTTCCTCGGGGTTCTACGTCCTCGACTACGCGGCGGCCACCCTTCGACGCATCCCCACCGCCAGCGCGCAGAACGCCATCGGGATCAGCCGGAAGCACCTGCTGTTCCGTACGCCCAGCAGTGCCCCGACGGGCAAGGTCGTCCTCTTCTCCCGGGCTGATCCCGGCGCCCCGCCCGCAGAGGTGGTGCTGCCCAACGCGTCCAGCGTGGCGGCCGTCGGCGACTGGCTGCTCGCGGCGCTCGCCGCTCCCGACAAGGAGAGCCCGGGAGGCCCCCTGCTGGCCTACCCGCTCAGCGGCGGTGCGCCGAAGCAACTGCTCGCGCACGCGAGGAGGGCCGCACCCCTCAACGAGCCCGCCACCAGCGTCCTGGCGATCGGAGGGACGAGCGCTGCGGACTGGGCGGTGCGCCGCATCACCGTCACAGCGGACGGCTCCCCGGCCGTCACCACCGTACGGACCCTGCCACCCGCCCCGGCGCGGGTGGAGTCGCTGGTCCTCGGCGGTAGCACTCTGGGCTACGCCGGCGCGGTCGAGGGCAGCATGCTGCCGGGGCTGCACACCCGGGAGCTGTCCCCGACCGGCACTCCCACCGCGGGCGCCGCCAGGCTGAACCAGCGATTCGACAGCTCCCCTGCGTACACCTTCGCCCTGGGCAACGGCAGGGTCGCGTACTCCATGGGCAACGGCGTCGTGTCGCCCAACCCGGATGGCACCCTGCGCGTCACCCCCGTACCGGCAATGGGCTGGCTGAGGGATGCGTCGGGCCGGTACGCCGTCGCGAACGGCGAGGGCGGGCAGCAGTACGTGGTGGACATGGAGGCGACCACCGGCAACCAGCTGGTCCTCACCCGCGAGGTCTCGGCGGTCGCCCTGTGGGGCGACACCCTGTGGAAGCCCGCCGCCGAGGAAGGCACGGTCGAGTCGTACAACCTGAAGACGAAGGTGACGGGCCCGGCCGTCAACCTGGTCGGCGGCTGCACCCCGGAGCGGCTCCAGGCGGTCGGCCGCTGGATCTACTGGGAGTGCGACCCCTTCCGCACCGGGGTCTACGACACGGTCGCCAAGAAGCGCGTCCAGGGGGCAGGGGGTGCGAACGCGAAGCTCGGCGACGGTTTCCTCGTACGGAGGGACGACGACGGCCGGCTGCTGCTCACGGACTTCACCAAGGCGACCCCGGAGGCCGAAACGATCTCGGCCCCCGGGACCACCCAGTGGACCGTCGACGCGTACGGCGGTCATGTCGCCTTCGCCGATGCCGAGCAGCGCATCCACCTCAAGCCCACCGGCGTCGCCCGCCAGGCCGTCACGGTCCTTGAGTCCGAGGTTGACGAGACAGCCGTCGCCCGCAACGCCGCCGACCCCTGGAACGCCCGCTTCTTCCTCTCCCGCCCCGCCGCCCGCTGGACCCTCACCTTCACCAACGACCGCACCGGCACCACCGTCGCCACCCGCACCGGCACCGCCCGAGAAGGCACCCAGATCACCCCCGTCTGGGACGGCAAGGACGACAAGGGCAACGTCGCACCCAGCGGCCGCCACACCTGGACCCTGACCGTCGACCCCGGCGACGGCACCGGAGCCCGCGAGGTCACCTCCGGCACCCTCGGCCTCTCCGGCACGTCACCGGTGAAGATCTGGCACCGGAACGGGCCCAAGTAGCCCTCGCGCACCGGGTGCGCACAGGGCACGGAACACCCTGTGCGCAATACCCGATCGGTCGTCGCGAGTCGGGCAGCTATGCTCTTGGGAGTCCTGCCGAGGGCCATTAGCTCAATTGGCAGAGCAGCGGACTTTTAATCCGTTGGTTGTCGGTTCGAGTCCGACATGGCCTACAGGACACTCGGCCCCTGACCTGCGGTTTCCTCCGCCGGTTAGGGGCCGAACCTCGTTCCAAGATCATTTGCTGGCCCTCTGCTGGCCCGGAGAGCAAACGATCATGAGTGCGAGGGCGTCTCGGTGCCGGTAGATGCGGGCAGGGCCTCGACATGGCGACGGCCCCCGTGGATCGCGAGGGCCGGCGGTGGGGGAGTTGAGGCGGGGGTTCAGGCGTTGAATCCCTCGCCCTTGACGGTGGCGACGAACGCCGACCAGGCAGCCCTTTCGAAGATGACTGCGGGGCCGTGTGGGGCCTTGGAGTCGCGGACCGGCACGTCACCACTGGGGTACCCGTCCGACACCTCGACACAGCCGCCTGACGCGTTTTCGCTGTAACTGGACTTGCGCCACGTGGGGAGAGTCGAGGCGTCAGGAATCGTCTTCAACTTCGTACTCTTTCAAGTATTCGTGGATCAGGCCGAGGGATTCGTCGTCTGTGAGGGCCAGGGAGCGGGCCAAGTCAAACCGTTGGGTCAGCTCCATCACCCTTCTTGGGGACTCTACTGGCTCACCTGAGTCGAAGGTTTCGACGGCGGCCATGGTGGAACCGTCGGGCATTGTGTGCAGTGTCAGGCTCCCGCCGAGCATGGGGTGTGCCCCTCGGGCGAAGGTCAGGACCTGCACGGTCACATGGGGCAGGGTCGCGAGGTGCACGAGATGCCGCATTTGCGCGGCCATGACGGAGGCACCGCCGATTGGTCGTTTCAATGCGGCTTCATCCATGATTCCCCAGTAATAGGGCGGATTCTCCCTTTCAAGGATTCGCTGCCGCTTGATGCGAACGGCCACCCGCTCGTTGATCTGCTCCTCGGATTCCCCGAGCAGTGATCTGCGGAATGCTGCGCGTGTGTATTCCGCGGTTGTCAGCAGACCGGGTACGAGGCTGCTGTTGAACACTTGGGTGCGGACCGCCACCGGCTCTTTGTTGACCGCTTCCCGGCTGTAGTCCGGAATCAGGGTGTCGTGTGCCAACTCCAGCAGTTCGGCGAGTATCCCGTCGGAGTCGAAGAACTCGTCCAGGGTGCTGACCAGGGCTTCCGAAGGAAGCTGTTCCCCGAGCTCTACGCGTCCCAAGTAGCTGTGCGAGTAGCCGCCGACGAGTTCGGACAGTTGCCGGAGTGACAGGCCTTTGCGTTCCCGTAGTCGGCGCAGCCGTTTGCCCAGCCTGAGCCGTGGCGTGAGCTTGCCATCGTCGCTGTTCAGCTCCACGCACTCGAACCCTTCTTCGCATCAACTCACTGTCCACCCAAGGGGTTTGGTGACAGTCCAAGCGTGTACCCAACGGCCCTTGTCGGCAAAGGTATGAGCAGAGAGTTACTGCGAGCAGGCGAGGAAACGAGGGGTACGGCGACCATGGCAGAAGCGCTTGAGTCCTCAGTCCCGGAGGTGGGCGGGTACGCCATAGACGAGGTCACGGGCGACGTGGGCAGGATCGAGGAGATCACGGCCGTGTACGTCCTTCTCGGACCGATCGGCGGCGGGCAGTCGTGGCAGGCGGAACCCGGTCACGTGCGTCCGGTCACCGTGGGCGAACGACTGAGCGCCGGCGTCAAGGTCGCCAACGTCCGGATGTTCGACCCTCGCGAGGTCGGGGGAGGGTGGACGTGATCACTGCGGCGGACATTGGTAAGCGCGTCGAGGATGCGGCGGGGCGCGTCGGCATCCTGCGCGACGTGATCCGGGATTACGTAGACCCTGGCGACCCTCCCGGCAGGCGCCGTAAACGCCCTACGGCGTTCCTGCGGCCCGAGGGTGGCGGCGCTGAGTGGACGGTGCCCCCGAATGAGGTGAGGCGGGCGTGAGCACTCCGCGCGCGGGCGACGGTAACGACTGGGTGGCTGGCCGCTGTTGGCTCTACTGCCGACGTGAGGGGATTCCGGTTCTGTGGATCGGACCTGTTCACGTCACGGACGCGACAGGCCACATGTACGGCTGCGAAACGTGCATAGCCGAGCTGCGGCACATGGTGCACGCGGACCTGGTCCGCAAGGACCAGGGTGCGCTACAGGTGGGCGGGTGACATGGCAGGGAAGCGCAAAGGCCCTGCTGGGCTCAAGGTCGGCATGGTGGTCTTCGACAACTACCAGGGGTTGACCGGCGTCGTCGCCGATTTCGAGGGCACGGTGGTGCACCTCTCCCGTTCCACTGGCATGACGTGGCACACCCGCGCCGGTTCTGTGCGGCCGGCCACTGAGCGGGAACAGCGTCAGCTCAAGGCGATCTGCGAGCACGTCGCGCGGCAACAGCGAGACACCGCCCGCCCATAGACCCCCGCCCCCTGCCGGACGAAATCCGCGTGGTCTCCCCACGGCGATAGGTGATCCCGGCAGAGGGCGGGTTTGAACCCCGCCCGGCTGCCGTCCCTGCACGGTAGGCAGCCGGGCGGACCTCGCGGCGACCGCCGAGCGAGGACGCACGGACCGCACAGCAACGACGACCACACCGAAGAGCGAGGTAGCTGTGACAACGACCGTGGAAAGTCCGGCCAAGTCCCCCACTGGGTTACTCAGGTCGATCGAGCTGGAAATCACCGGGGCCTGTCAGCTTCAGTGCACGCAGTGCTTCGCTCAGTCGGGGCCGAGCGGCACGCACGGCGCGATGACGGCCGACGACTGGCGGCGCGTTATCTCCGACGCGGCGACGCTTGGAGTGCGCGAGGTCCAACTCATCGGCGGCGAACCGACGATGTACCCGGCATGGGCGGAACTGGTGGATCACGCGCTGAGCTTCGGGCTACAGGTCGAGGTGTACAGCAACCTCTTTCACGTGAGGCCGAGTTGGTGGCGCGTGCTTGCGCGGGACGGCGTGAAGCTGGCCACCAGCTACTACAGCGACCGCGCGGCGGAACATGAGGCGATCACCACCAGGGCGGGAAGCTACGCGCGAACCCGTGAACACATCGTCGAGGCGGTGCGGCGCGGCATTCCGCTGCGGGTCGGCATCGTGTCGGTTCTCCCGGGGCAACGTGTGGAGCAGGCACGCGCGGAGTTGGAAGAACTGGGCGTGACGCAGATCCGTACGGACCGCGCGCGGGCGGTCGGGCGCGCGCTGCCCCCGGGAACCGCGCCGGACGTGTCCGAGCTGTGCGGGGGATGCGGGCGAGGACAGGTGGCGGTCCTGCCCACGGGACAGGTGACGCCGTGCGTGATGGCCCGGTGGATGACCACGGGAAACGTACGGGAACAAGGCTTGGCGGCGGTGCTGAGCGGCAACGCGTGGGCGCAGGCGCTCCGGTCGATTCCGGCGCACGCGTACAGCGACCCGTGCGACCCCGATTGCAACCCGGCGTCCGACGGGGGCGACTGCGCGCCGGCCGAGCAGACGGCTTGTGACCCCAAGTACAACGAGTGAGGCGCCGATGAACTGGAAAGCACACGCCGAACGGTTGGCGGGCGAAGTGACCCCGAGCGTGTCCCGATGGCGGGGGCCGGTCGCATCCACGCCCCGGCACATGTTCGTGCCTCGCTGGTGGGAGCGGCAGGACGGCGCGGCATGGGCGCTGCGGGACGGGCCGGCCGATGAAGCGGCATGGCTGCGTGCGGCCTACTCGGACACGTCGTTGGTCACCCGCGTGGGGCCACTGCACGCCGACGGGGCGAACCTCGACGACCACCCCTCGGGCGTGCCCACGTCGTCCAGCACGATGCCGGGGCTGGTCGTACGGATGATGCGTCACGGCCTGCTGTACGACGGCGCAGACCTCTGCGTCGTGGGCACAGGGTCGGGCTACAGCACCGCCCTTGCCGCGCGCCGACTCGGCGAGAGGCACGTCACCGCCGTGGATGTAGACCCGTACCTCACTGAGGCAGCGGTGAAGCGGCTCGGCTCCCTCGGGCTGAACCCTCACGTCCGTACCTGCGATGCGGCCGGCCCGATCGGCGGGGACTTCGACCGCATCGTGTCCATGGTCGCGCTGCCCAACCTCGCGGGGGCCCTCGCGGCACTGCGGCCCGGCGGGCGACTCGTGACCACCCTTGCGCGGGTGCACGTGATCGTGACCGCAGAGAAGGAAGCGGACGGCGAGACGCGCGGAATGGTCGAGTGGGACCGGGCCGGATTCATGGCCACCCGGTCCGGCCCCGACTATCCCCCCGCCCTCGCCGAACTACTCGCCTCCGTACGGGACCGGGAGGGCGACGCGGTGACCGAGGGGCGGTATCCGGTGCTCAATGTGGCGGAAGCCTGGGACGTGCGAGCCATGCTGGAACTCGCCGCCCCGGGCGTGGAGACCCACTACGAAGAACGGGGGCAGACCCGTACGGCGTGGCTGGTCCACGCGGACGGTTCTTGGGCCCGTGCGTCGGCAACGTGGATCGAGCCGCCCACCGTCCACCAGGGCGGCCCCCGCCGGCTGTGGACCGAGTTGGAACGCATCCGCCACCGTCTCAACGGGGAGGGAGGGCTACCCCTCTACGGCAGTCGCGTGCGCATCACGCCCGATGGCGTGTGCCACTTCTCGCGCGGTAGCTGGTCGGCCTCGTACGGCTGATCTCACGTTGGTGCCGTCCGTTCGCCACCTGCACGGCGAACGGGCGGAACCACTTCACGCGCTTGGTGACGGTGCTTCCGGCCCTTGCTCTGCAACGTAGGTGCCGCGCCCCGATACGGCGTAGACGAGTCCATCCTCGGCGAGCGCGGCAATGGCGCGGCGCACCGTTGGACGGGAAAGCCCGTACTCATCCGCGAGCGCGTTCTCGCTGGGAATGGCCCTGTTGGGTTTCCAGTCGCCCCGCTTCAGACGCGCCCGCAAGATCCCCGTGAGCTGCTCGAACGGCGCGTCGGGCGCATCGCGCTCCACCTGGTCATCAGGCCCGTACTCCATGGGGCAGACGGTATCCGGCCGATACGACGAAGACACTCCCTGACAGGCTCATACAGCCCTTTACAGGCTTTTACAGGTAGGTCTAGTGTCGGCCCATGAAAGACCCCCGCGACGCGGCGAACGTCCGGGGGCATGGCCCATCAGCCTCTTGGAGCTGACGAACGTGACCGACTTTATCGCGCACCTTGTGCGCTTACTTGTGCTGCTCTTCCCCGCCAATGGGACGCACCGCGCTACCCCCGCCCCTGCCCCCGCGCACACCCCGGCGGCGCGACCCCGGCGTTTGCTGCCCGAGCATAAGAGCCCGTATGCCCGCGAGGCGGCCGAGCGGCGGCCGTTCGTGGACACGATCAACCCGGTACGCCCCTACGTCACGGCGCCGCCTCGCAGGCATCCGGATACTCCGGAGCGTCGCGCGCAGGCGGAACGGCGGTGGGCGCTGGACATGGCCTTACGCGGTATCGACGTGGGGCCCGAAGTCATCCACGGTGTACGAGTCCGGTCGCACGGCCGTACGGTCCCCGTGGCGGTGGGAGCGTGAGCGCCGATCTGTGCTGCCAGTGCGGGCGGGTGACGTGCGCTCCCGTCGCGGTGCGCCACATCGTGAGTGCGAGCGGACCCGGCCTGACGCTCTATGCGTGCCCAGACTGCGCACCCCACCTCACCCCGGGGCCGCTTTTGGCTGATCCGGTCCCGCCGGGGCAGCGATAGTAACCAGCGGACCCCTGCGGCCTCGTCCGGACGATGCTCCGGGCGGGGCCGTTGGCGTGCCCTATGCGGCAGGAAGCGCGCCCGCGTCCTGGTCGGCGAGGCGGGCGGCGATGGCGGACCGTAGACCGTTGCTGCTGTCGGCGGTGCCGTCGACTTCGCGGCGCAGGCCGGCGAGGGTTTCGCGTAGTCCGGGCTCGATGGCGTCGAGGTCGAGGCGGGCGCGCAGTGCGGCACCCTGTTCCTTGGGCAGGAGGTCGACGCGGGCGCGGTCGAGGTCGCGCAGGATGCGGGCGGGGTCGGGCTCGGTGAATTCGGCGCCTGCGAGGCCCTGCGGCTTGGTGTGCTGCGCTGAGAGGTACGTCGGGAGTTCGGCGCGGAGTGCGTGCAGGGTGTCGAGGTCGGCGCCCTCGATGATGTCCCGGGGCGTGCGCCCGGCGTCGAGCAGTGCGCGCGCCCGTTCCCATGCGCGCCCCTGCCGGGTCTCGGCGAGCAGCTGCTCGGATGCGTCACGGTAAGCGGGAGTGGTGGCCCGGTCGGCGTGGGCGCGTACCTGCTCGGCAGCGGTGCGGGTCTCGCGCTCGATGCGGTCGAGTTCGGCGGCGGCCCGGGTACGTGCGGCGGTGGTGAGTTCGGCGCGGCGGCGTTGGGTGGCTTCCGCGGTGAGGTCCGGGTCACGGAAAGCGTGCGCCTTGCTGAGCGCGTCTTCGAGTTGGCGGCGTAGTTCGTTGATGCCGGTGGTGCGGGCGCGGCGCACGGCGGCGAGGCCGAGCTGCGCGTCAACGATGCTGCGGCCGAACGGCGGGGCGGTGGTCATGGGCGGGGGCCTCTCGGATGGTGGGTCAGTAGTAGCGGACGCGGAGGGGCTGCCCCTGCTCGTCGCGGGGGAGGGTGCGGGCAGGGTGCATGGTGTGCCGTTCGGCGTACCGGCGCAGTGCGTCGACCTCGGCGCGGTGCGCGGCCGGCGGCCCGTCCGGGGCGGCCTCGATGGTGAGCGCGTCGCCGGTCTGCTTGGCCTGCTCGCGCAGGTGCCCGAGCCATCGGCCGTTGTCGGTGTAGAGGGTGCCCTCGACCCACCATGGGGCGGTGTGCACCATGCCCCGGGTACCGATCGTGGCGTGCGTGCTCACCGGGCCCGAACGGTCGTCGGACGCGTCGACCCGATGCCACGGGATGCGACGGTCGTCGGGCGTCTTGTCGTCCCACTGGGAGCGTTCTACGTCGGTCGTGGTCATCGTGTGCGTTCTCCTCTGCGGTAGGCGGGGCGGCGGCGTCATGCGGCAGGGGCACGACCGGTGAGGCGGTCGTACAGGGCCGGGTCGGCGGTGTGGACGCGGGCGCGCTCGGGGTAGCTCATGGCGTCCAGCTCGGCCGCGGTGGTGGGCATGGTGAAGGTGTCGGCCGGCGGGCGTGCGTCGCGCTCGATCTGCTCGGCCCAACGGCGGTGGGTGGGCGACACGTACCCGCCTTGCCCGGCGCGGGGCGGGCGGGGTGCGGTCTCCATCTGGGGGAGGTTGTCGTCGGTCATGTGCTCGCGCGCGCTCACTTCGCGCCTCCTGCCTGCTCGGCGGCAAGGACGTGCAACTGCGGGTGACCGTCCCGGCCTCGGGTCGCCTGGTCGCTGATCGGCGTACGGACGAACGGCGGGTGAAAGGCGCCGGTCGGAATGTCGTGGAACTCGGTGTTGAGGTCGTCGAGCAGTACGGCGAGGCGCAGCCCCGTCCCGGTGGGGTAGTACGTGCTGCCGTCAGCGAGGCGGAACCGGTCGGTGCCCCATCGGGCGGCGGTGCCCGGCTCGGGCGTGGGGCCGAATGTGCTGTCAGGTACGCCGGCGGCGGCGAGCAGACGCGCGCCCTGTCCGGTGGTCGTGTTGTACGTCTCCGATGCGGTGATGAATGCGCGCACGGCGGCGCGGGCGGTGGCGTACGTGATCGCGAGGGCGTCGGCGTCGAGCGGTCCGCCCGGTGCGGCGAGGGCGGTGGCCTGGTCGAGGTGCGCGGCGCGTTCCTGCTCGGCAGCCTTGGCGGTGGTGCGCTCGGCCTTACGGCGGGCGGCGTCGGCACGCAGCTTGGCGAACCGTCCCAACTCGCGTGCGTTGCTGAGCTGGTCGGGCGTGATCTCGTCGTCGCCCTCGCGTACGCGCTCTTCGAGGGCGGTGAGCAACTGCTCGGCCTCGGTGGCTTCCTGCTCGGCCTGCTCGACTGCGGTCTCGCTGCCGGGCTGGGCGGCGGTTGTGGTGGTCATGGTCGGGTGTCTCCTTTTCCGTGGCGGTAGTGGTGCAAGGCGTCGGCGTCGACCGCCCACACACGCGCCCCGATCCGCGCGGCGGGTAACCGGCCGGCGGTGATCAGGGTGCGGACGTGGCGGGGCGTGCAGCCCAGTAGGGCGGCGGCCTCGGCCACTGACACCGTGCCCGAGGGACGGGGCGCGGTTCCGGTAGCGGAAGAATCGAACGGCGCGGTGACGGAATCGAACACGTCGGCCCGTTGAGCGGCCGTGTGCAGGGCGTAGAGGAGTTGGCGGACGCTGGGGGTGACCTCGCCTCCGTCGGCGCGCACACGGGTCGTGAGGTCGCGGACAAGGGAGCGCAGTACCTCACCCGCGACGGCCGGTGGCACGATCACCGCCCCGTCGGCGCGCGTCAGTGCGTCAGTGTCGGCGTGGCTCACCCGGCAGCCCCTCCGTTGCCCGTGCTCTCGTCGGCGTCGTCGTAGAGGGTGACGGCGCGGTGCTCGTCGTAGGCGGCGCACCACTCGGCAGCCACGGCGTGGACGGTGCTCCCCAGCATCGACGTGTCGTCGTCGGGGTCGAGCAGGGCGAGCGTGCGGGCGATGTCCGGCGGCGGCTCGGTGACGCGCTCCCCTTGCAGCGCCAACCCGTCTTGCAGGGCGGCGAGGACATCGAGGGTCGACAGGTGGACGGTGCGCCCATCGGTGAGCCGATGGGCGTGCATGAGGCGCCGGCCGTCGCGGGTCTTCTCGACGGCGAGCAGGCGGCGGGTGAGCGGGGTTGTCCGGGTCATCGGCGGTGGGCTCCTTCTTCGGATGCTTCGAGGGCGGCGAGGCGCTGTTCGAGGTCGAGAGATTCGCGTAGCGACAGGCAGGCGTCGAGCAGGGTTCGGGCGGCCTGTACGCGCGCCTGTCCCTTCTCGGTGTCGAGTGCGTCGACCAGGGCGTCAACGGCTTTGGATGCGCCGGCGGCGAGGCGCCCGACGGCGAGGTGTAGCAACTCGGTTCGGGCGTCCGTGACTTCCTGGCGGAAGGAGGGGTCATCGAGCCACCGCAGGACGGTGCGGCCGGATACTCCGGCGGCGGTGGCTGCCTGCCCGGTCGTACGGCCCTGAGCGAGGGCGACTACTGCGGCGGGGCGGTGCTTGACGGTCATGAACGGGTCTCCAATTCTGTCTCGCGCGCGGGAGGGCGTGCGACCGGTCGCGGGACGCGACTGTCGACGGCCTCGCGCACGCGCGCGAGACGCGGAACGACGTGGGCGGACGTGAGGGAGGTGGGAGGCGGGAGAGGGATGCAGGGTTGTGCTGGGTTTTCCGCAACTCCCCATGCGCACCTGTACAGAAGGAACCGGGAAACCCGTCACAGCCCTGCACTTGTGCAGGTCAGGGGCATTCGTCGTCGGTCCCGGCGAGCATGAGACCGAGATAGAACTGACCGGCGCTGCGCTTCTTCTTCTCGTAGCCGCGCTTGTGCATTGAGTCGGCGAACGTGACCTCGCTGCCGGGCTGCTCGCCGTTGTCGTGGCACCACTTCGACCAGGCGGTGAAGAGGTCCCGTGCCTTGACGACGTTGTGTGGGCCAGTAATCGCGTTCTCGTCGAGGAAGCGGGCGAGTTCGTCACTGGCGGCTTGGTAGGCGGCTGTCCGTACCCGTACGGCCTCGGGCGGGTTGAGCCCCTGTGCTTGGTAGTCGCGCCAACCCTGATGGGCCCACGCGAGCACAGAGGGGGCGGCGGCGCGCAGCCGGTCGGAGAGGCCCGGGTCGCGTTCCGCCTCGGGAATCGTCACGTCAAAAGGGACGACAAGGATGCGTCGCCAGACTGCCGGGTCATCTCCGGAGACGGCGGGCAGGAAGTTAGTCAGCATGATCAGGGCGTGCGACGGGTCGAAGGTGATCGGGTTCCGATGCATGAGGTTGGCCTCGATGGGGTCACCACCGACAAGCCGTTTCATCGTGGCCTCGGCAAACCGACGCCCCTTCTCCGTTTCGGAGCAGAACGCGAGGCGGGCGCCGCGCAGCCGCATCTTGAATGCGCCGTGCCGCTCGTGCTTGGACTCCATGAGCATGGCGGGGTCGACCTCGATGGCGTAGTCACCGAAGGCGGCCATGACGGCGTCGCGCAGGGTGCCTTTGCCGTTCGCTCCGGTGCCGGTGAAGATCGGCATGACGTGCTCGGTGACCTTCCCCAACATGGCGTATCCGAAGAGGCGTTGAACGAATGCCCTCACGTCCCTGTCGGGCAGGATGCGGGCAAGGAATGACTGCCACTCGTCGTTGGTCTGGTCGGCACGGTGAGCGCCGGAAGCCTTGGTCATCAGGTCTGCGCGGTCGTTGGCCTGCACGATGCCTGTGCGCAGGTTCACGGTGCCGGTGGGCGTGTTGAAGAGGTACGGGTCTGCGTCGAGCGCCTTCGACGCGGTGGAGATCGGCGGCAGGGCGGATGCGATTCTCAGCATCCCCTCAATGCCAGAGTCAGACTCCGACTGTCGTATGTCCTTGTAGAGAGCATCACGTTCCTGGCCGGCGAGGTGGTCGAGGTCGCGCAGCGCGGTCTTGACGGTTTGCACGGCAGCCGCCTTGTCCGCGCGCTGCTCGTCGGGGGCCCAACGGGACCCGTCCCATCGGTGCCAACCGACGTTGTGCACGTAGCGCAGATTGTCGGTGTGCTCCTCGATGAACCGCTCGGCCATGCGCAGGTGCCCGCGATGCTGCTCGGGCCGTGCAGAGCCGTTCGGGGAGTTCGGAGGCAGGGCGTACGGGGTGCCCCCGTCGATGGGCGGCAGGGCGGACAAGAAGTTCATCACCGGGTCGAGCGGCGGCGACTCGGCCGGTTGCGTGGGCGTGCTGCGTGCGGGGGTCAAGCGGCCATCTCCTGTCGCGTGTTGTAGGGCAAGTCGAGTTGCGCGCCGTGCGCTCCACGATGGCGCCAGTAACCCGGACGGCCCGGGATGGCTACTGGCGGCCACCCGGCAGCGGCCACAACTTCGCGGGGCTCGACTTGGGCCGAGCGGCGCGCGGCCAACTCGTCGAAGGTCGGTCGGCGCGCGAGGGCGGGAGCGATACGAGCGGCGTAGGCGTTGGCTTCCGCCGTGACGTGGGCGAACCATCGTTCGGGGTCTTCAATGAGTAGGTGGTCGAGCCATGCCTCGCGGGCGTTGTGACGGCGCCACTGCTCAGCGGCCGTGATGATCGCGGCGGCGCGACGCGGGTCGGCGGCGCGCAGTGCGGACCATGCGGGACTGCCGTACTCCGGGCAGTCCACGGCACCGAGCGTGGTCACCTGCGCTGAGGCCCAGAGCGCCACCGGGTCTTGTGCTGGGTCGGGGTTGCCCGGCGATTGCATCTCGCGCGCCGCCGCACTCATGCGGTCAGCCGGGACCCTGCCGGGGCAGGCACCTCGGGCTGATGGCCGTGGTCGTCCTCGCGTCGGACGCTGAGCAGGTCAAGCAGCTCGGCAGTGGGAACGCGGTAGGCGTTGCCGAGGCGGAGCAAACGAACGGGGAACTCTCCCCGCTGCGCGAGTTCGTACGCCTTCGATCTCCCAAGAGAGAGGGCGCGTCCTGCCGTTACAAGGTCGACTGCGGCGGGCAGGGCCAGCAGGTCAGATCGGGTCATGCCGAGCTGTGTCATGGCGTGTCTACCTTCGACGTTTTAAGGATCTGGAAGCACAAGGATGGCCGTCTCTGCTGGACAGTGTCAATCGATCTGATTATTGTGCTTCCATGACACAAGGTGACTGGCCTGGCGATCTGGCGCGACGTATGGCAGGGGAGGTAAGGCGCTTTCGGCAGGTCCGGGGTATGAGCGCGCAACAGCTATCGGACCGTTGCGCTGAGCTGGGTATGCCCATTGCTCGATCGGTCCTCGCCAATTTCGAGAGTGGGCGGCGCCCCACGCTTTCGGTTGCTGAATTGCTCGTCATTGCGCAAGCACTTCGAGTGCCGCCGGCGTCCTTGGTGTTCCCTGTTGGCCTCATGGACACGGTGGAAGTTCTTCCGGCGCAGGTGGGCGATACCTTTGACGCCGCTCTGTGGTTCGCAGGTGAACATCCTGGTCATACTGGCCCGGAGAATTGGCGTATGACGGATGAGGACACGGACCTCTTCGAAGATTCCCCGTTCGGTGTGTGGCGCTTCCGCCAGCACGAAAGGCTTGTGCGGGGACTCGTTTCTCATCAGATCAGAGCTGACGAGAAGCTGAAGAGGGCGGCCCAGCTTGCCGACAGCCCCTTGGATGGCGAACTTCGACTCGCCCTGATCCAGGTAGCAGAGGAGATGACAGAGGCTACGCACGATGCTGCGCAGGAGATCGAACGCCTACGGAGCGAAATGCGCGAGGACGGTCTGAACCCTCCGCCCCTCCCGTTCTATCTGGCTCCCTATTTCCGGGAGAAGGTCGACCCGCCGCCCGAGCTGAAGTTCTTGGCGGACGCAGCGCGTACCAAAGATGGAGATGAAGGTTGAGCACCAATTGTCGAGTGAGTGCACTCGCGGACCAATCAGGCTTAACTAAGAGGGGGCGCAATGTCATCTAGTCGCCGAGGTGGGGCCGTGTACAAGCGTTGCGAATGCCGCGACGCTAACGGCAAGTTGTTCGGAAACGGTTGTCCCGATTTGGCCAAGCGGAATCACGGTCGGCCTGCGGTGCGCCAGGAACTCCCTCCTTCGGAGGGCGGCACGCGCCGGACGTTCCGGCGGACCGGATACGAGAAAGTCAAAGACGCTCAGTCCGACCTCGACCGCCTGCGCGCCATCCTCGACCTTGCAGGGGACGATACGGACGCTCAGTGCCGGGTCGGCGACCTCCTCGCGGACGTGGCGAAGCGTCGCGTACCCGTCCCGGAGGCTGCCGAGATTTCCCGGCGGCTCGGCGTGGGCGTCCCACTCGACGGCAAGATGACCGTAGGCGAGTGGCTTGACGTGTGGCTTGCCAGCAAGAAGACGCGCAAGACCACCACCAACGGTTACGCCTCGCACGTCAGGGTGCACCTGAAGCCCCGCATCGGGCACCTGCGCCTCGACCGGTTGAACGTGGGGCACCTGGTCGAGCTGTTCACCGCGATATCCGACGAGAACGAAGTGATCGAGGCCGAGAACCAGGCCCGACGCGATCAGGTCGGGCGGTGCTCCCGTGGCCGGTCCGGCAGGATGAAGGCATCCGAACGCGCCCACTTCGTGGCTGAGCGGGCAAAGCTCGACGGCATGAAGCCCTTCCGTAAGGTCACGGGGCCGGCGACTCGGCAGAGGGTTCGTTCGACGCTGCGCGCCGCGCTCAATGCGGCGATTGCGCGGCAGCTCATCACCTTCAATGCGGCCGAGCACGTCGAGCTTGACTCGGGGAAGCGACCCAAGCCGCTGCTGTGGACCACGGAGCGTGTACAGCGTTGGCGGGAGACAGGTGAGAAGCCGAGCCCGGTCATGGTCTGGACGCCGGAACAGTTCGGCGCCTTCTTGGATGAGGCCGAGTCGGATCGGCTGTATGCCTTCTTCCACCTGATCGGCTTCCGTGGACTGCGCCGTGGGGAAGGTGTCGGGCAGGCGTGGGCCGAACTCGACCTCGATGCAGGAGAGTTGACGGTCTCGAAAGAGATCGTGGTGGACGGGTGGACCCCGTACGAGACCGAGCCCAAGACCGATGGCAGCGCGGCGACCATCGCCCTTGACTCCGTCAGTGTGCAAGCGCTCAGAGACCACAGGGCGCGGCAGCTCGCGGAGAAGAAGAAAGCAAAGGGCAAGTGGGTGGAGACCGGGAAGGTCTTCACGACGGAGCTGGGGGAGTGGCTGCACCCTGAGCACGTCTCGGATGCCTTCCGCCGAATCTCCAAGGCTGCCGGCCTTCCGCCCATCAACCTGCGAGACCTACGGCACGTGTCGGCCACCGTTCAGCATCGAGGCGGCGGGGACCTGCACTCGATCAAGGAGACGCTGCGGCACTCCACGATCACGCTCACTTCCGACACGTACACGAGCCTGTTGCCCGAGGTGGACAAGGAGATTGCAGAGAAGGCGGCGGCGGTGGTCCCCCGGGCGCGGCGCCCCAAGATGATTCAGGCAGTCCCCGACGTGGCGTAGTAGCGTTGGACTGAAGCGGCAAACGGCTCTGTCACCGCAGGTGGCAGGGCCTTTTTGCTGGCCCGTTGCTGGCCCGGATGCCTTGATAGCGGCCGGTTGTGGGCGGACGGACCGGTACCGAGTGAAACGCGGTATGCGGCTCTGAGCTGCGACTTTGGGACCTACCGGGACGCCGCGACACTGCGCGACATGGGGCGGGAGTGATCGCTACGGGTGATCCGCAGACTTTTAATCCGTTGGTTGTCGGTTCGAGTCCGACATGGCCTACAGGACGCAGGTGGGGGCTTACGCCTCCGACCTGCGGGGGAGCGCCCCGACCGGTTTACGCCGGTCGGGGCGCTCCGTCGTTTCCGGCGGCCCGGGGCGTCGCTCGGTCCGTTCGGGGGGCCGAGGGGCGGGTGCGTACGGCGTCCTGGTCCGTGACGTAGCGGAGCATCAGGCGGGCGAATTCCAGGCGGTCGTGTTCGGACCAGGATGCCGTGATGTATTCGAAGGCGTCGCGCTGGTGGCGGCGGAAGCGGGCCATCAGGTTCCGTCCCTCGGGGCTGAGGCGCAGGACGGTGCGGCGGCCGTCCTGCTGGGAGGCGGCGCGGATCAGATAGCCCGCCGCGATGCAGTCGGACACCATGCGGCTGGCCACGGACGGGTCCACGCCGAGGTGCGCGGCGACGCCGCCGACGGTGATCTCGCGCGGGGCCGCGTCGGGTGCTGCCGGGGCGTCGGGCTGCCGCTCGGGCCGCTGTTCTGCTTCCAGCACGATGTTGAGGATCAGGGTGCGGCTCAGGTCCTTCTGGGGGATCGGGTTCTCGACCTCCAGGAGCGAGGACCGCCGCAGCTTCCCGAACGCCGGGCCGACCGCGTTGAGCAGGTCATCGGCCGTTTCGTGCTTCTTCATGACCGCATCGTACGCAGCTGGATTACGCGCAGCATATATGTGTTGACGTGAAATTGTGTGCGTGTGAGCATGCATGTGTATGCAATCAATGAAGTGGAGTTCTCCTGTGTCAGTCCTCATCACCGGCGCCCGTGGCCAGGTCGGCCAGGGTGTCCTGGGCAGGCTCGCCGCCTCCGGTTTCCCTGTCCGTGCCGCCAGTGCCCGCCCCGCCGAGCTGGCGGTGCCTGACGGGGTCGAGACGGTCGAGATGGTCCTCGACCGGCCCGAGACCTTCGGCGCCGCGCTGGACGGCGTACGGCAGGTGTTCCTCTATCCCGAACCCGCGGGCATCGACGAGCTGATCAAGGCCGCCGAGGCCGCCGGGGTCGAGCACGTGGTGCTGCTGTCATCGGCGGCGGTGCTCGGGCCCGATGCCGAGACCCACCCGATCGGGAGTCACAACCTCCGGGTCGAGCGCGCGCTCGCGGACTCCACCCTGACCGTCACGGTGCTGCGCCCGGACGCCTTCGCGAGCAACTCACTGGGCTGGGCCTGGCCGATCGGGCAGTCGATGCCGGTCGCGCTCGCCTACCCGGACGCGCGGATCGCGCCCATCCACCCCGATGACATCGCCGACATCGCGGCCGAGGCGCTGACCGGTGGCACCCTCGCCGGCCGTACGGTCACGCTCACCGGCGCCGAATCGCTCTCCTTCCGCGAGCAGCTGGCCATCCTCTCGGACGAGACCGGCCGGGAGATCCCCGTCGAGCGGATCAGCCGCGGGGAGGCCGAGCAGCAGATGGGGAAGTACCTGCCGGACCGCATGGTGACCGCGCTGCTCGATCTGTGGGCGTCGGCGCAGGACGGTCCCGCCGAGATCGCCGACACCACCGCGAGCCTGCTCGGGCAGCCGGCCCGCAGCTACCGGCAGTGGGCTCGGGAGAACGCGGCCGCGTTCGGAGCGGAGTGACCCCGGGCGGGAAAGCGGCTCCGGGGTAAACGTGGTCGAAGGGGCTGCCCGGATGGCGTAGGGTTGTGTTTACCGACGCGGGGTGGAGCAGCTCGGTAGCTCGCTGGGCTCATAACCCAGAGGTCGCAGGTTCAAATCCTGTCCCCGCTACTGAAGAAGTAGTAGCAGTAGGCCTGAGGCCCGGAACTCGAAAGAGTTCCGGGCCTCAGGCGTTTTCGGGGGCGACGGACCGGCGTCCCCCACATGGCGGATGCCGATTCGCACTGCGGCGCGGCTCCGGCCAGCCTGGGTGGGGAGCGGTACCGTCCGCACCCGGTGCGGACCTGGGCAGGAGAGCAGACGGTGGCGGGGAACGGGCGTGGGAGCGACGGGGCCGGGGGCGGGGCGGAACCGGCGGACCGGAGGGGACGCAAGAGCAGGCGGTTCGTACGGGTGCTGCCCGTGCTGATGATCGTCGGCGGAGTGGTCTACGACGAGGCGACGCCACCCGATTTCACCGCGGCCCCGTTGTTCACGGCGGCTCCGCTGGTGGCCGCGCCCTTCTTCCCGCTGTTGCCGACCGTGCTGATCGCGGTGGCCTCGGTGCTGGCCGTGGTGGGACTGCGGATCGGTGACGGCACGATGCTGAGGGTGCTGTCGGTGACGGAGTTGCTGACGGTACTGACGGTGGGCGCGCTGGCCGTGTTCATCAACCGGGTGGTACGTCGCGGGGACCGCCGCCTCGCCACGGTGCGGGTCATCGCGGAGGCGGCCCAGCGCGCCGTCGTACCCACGCCGCCGGAACGTATCGGCGGACTGCAGATCGCGGCGCGGTACGAGGCCGCCGACGCGGACGCGTTCATCGGGGGCGATCTGTTCGCCGTGCAGGACACGCCCTACGGGGTGCGGCTGGTGGTGGGGGACGTACGGGGCAAGGGACTTGAGGCCGTGGAGGCGGTCGCCATCGTGGTGGGGGCGTTCCGGGAGGCGGCCGAGACGGAGAGCACGCTGGAGGGGGTCGCGCAGCGGCTGGAGCGGGCACTGGCCAGGGAAGGGGCGCGGCGGGACGGGCTGGACGCGCTGGAGGGGTTCACCACGGCGGTGCTCGCCGAGATCCCGCGCGGCGAGGGCGTCGTACGACTGGTGAACCGGGGGCACCCGGAGCCGCTGCTGCTGTACGCGGACGGGGAGCTGGACGTACTGGAGCCGGAGGAGTTCGCGCTGCCGCTGGGGATGGGCGACCTGGGGGACTGGCCGGACCGGGCGCGGGAGTTCACGTTCCCCGGCGGGTCGACGCTGCTGTTCTACACGGACGGGATCACCGAGGCGCGGGACGCGCAGGGGGTCTTCTACGATCCGGCGGCCCGGCTGCGGCTGTCGCTCTTCCCGGGGCCCGAGGCCGTACTGGACGCGCTGATCAGTGACGTACGGGTGCACACGGGTGGCAAGCAGACGGACGACATGGCGCTGCTCGCGGTCGGACGGCCGGGGGAGCGGCAGCCGGAGCGGCGGCGGACCGTGGAGATCGTGAAACGGCCGTGAGGGCGGGAGGTGAGGCCGCCGTGCGCGGCCGCACGGGCACTGTGACTACGGGTTGTCACTGAGTGTGCGCGAAGGGGAGCGCTGTGCATAACAATTGACGATCTATCAGTTGTGGAGAGTTTGCGCGCGTGGGAATGGGTGTGGCCGAAGGGGCGTCAAGGGGGCGTTGTGACGCCCGGGTTGATGGCCTTTTGGGTCTTATGTCATGGCCAGGGATGCAAGCGTTGCGTTAACGATCAACAGGAACGGCTTGGAATTCCACTTGTGTGTCTATTAACGTTCGATAACGCAGCGCGGTCGTCCCAGCCGTCGTCAGAGACGGCGCCGTGCGCGTGCGCCGAATTCCGTGAGGAAACCGGGGAACCACCAATTGGGGTGAATCGGGCTGAGCCTGGCCCGTAGGAGACCTTCCTGCTCCGAACCCGTCAGCTAACCCGGTAGGCGAGAAGGAAGGAAAGGAGCGCGCCTCCGTGGCGTCCAACAGGCCTGCCCCCGCAGCCCCCACCACCGCTTTCTCGTACGGGTCCTACGGTGTCCCGAACGACAGTGAAGGCCCGGAGGGCACCGGTTACGGCAACGGACACGGTGCCGGCTCCACCACTGCGACGATGCCGGCGGTCCAGGCGACGCAGACCATGACGCAGACGATGCACCAGCCCCGCACCGGGTTCGAGGGTTTCGTCGACTACTCGGACCACGAGGGTCCGCAGGCATCGGCCGAGGAGTGGAACCCCACCGAGGAGTCCGTCGTCCCGGTCCGCGGCAAGCACCGGGTGGCCAAGCAGCGCGGCTCGCTCGCCCGTAGCTCCACCGTGCTGGGTGTCGGCGTGATCGCGGCGGTCGGCGCGGGTGGCATCGCCACCGCGCAGGACAAGCCCGCGGTGTCGATATCCCTGCCGGACCAGATCACCGACTCGCTCGACTCCCTCGCCGGCTCCCTGCCGGACGCCAAGTCCCTCCCGGGTGTCGGCGCGCTGATGTCCGACTCCGAGGACAAGCAGGACGAGGGCGTCATCGAGGCCGGTTCCGAGAGGGACGTGGTGGTCGCGGCGATGCCCGTCGCGGCGCCGGTCGCCGACGCGGCAGGCTCCGGGCAGCAGGCGGGTGCCGGTGAGAGCCTGCGCGCCCGCATCCTCCAGCAGGCCGAGCAGCAGCGCTCCGCGGCCGACGAGGCCGTCCAGGAGGCCGCGCGCGAGAAGGCCGTCCAGGACGCGGCCGCCGAGGCGAAGAAGCAGCGCGACGCGGCCCACGCGAAGGCCGAGAAGGCAGCCCGGGAGAAGGCGGAGGCCGAGGAGCGGGCCAAGGCCGAGGCCGAGGCGCGTGCGGAGGCCGAACGGCTGGCAAAACTGGCCGCCAGCTTCTCGCTGCCCACCTCCTCGTACTACCTCACCGCCACCTACGGGCAGGCCGGCTCGATGTGGTCCTCCGGCCAGCACACCGGACTGGACTTCGCCGCCTCGGCGGGCACCCCGGTGAAGGCCGTGCACGGCGGCACCATCAAGTCGGCGGGCTGGTCCGGCAGTTACGGCTACCGCATCGTCCTCGAAATGTCCGACGGCACCGAGATCTGGTACTGCCACCTCTCGCAGATGAACGTCTCGCCCGGCGACAAGGTCACCACCGCCGAGGTCATCGGCAACGTCGGCGCCACCGGCAATGTGTCGGGAGCGCACCTGCACCTGGAGGTGCACACTCCCGGCGGCGACGGCGTCGACCCGGCGGCCTGGCTGCGAGACAAGGGCCTGACGGTCTGAGCCTCCGCACCTGACGGTCTTCGCACCTGACGGCCCGCACCACCGCACTTCCGGACTCCGGCAGTCCTGGCGCTCACCCCCCGACGCCAGGGCTGCCGGTTCGCGTTTGCGGGCATGCAGCGAAGTGGCCGCCACGGTTCCGCTTCAGTGCTTGTACGGGTTGTACGCCGCCGCGTAGGCCGGGTGGTACGGCGGGGGCAGCAGCCGTATTCGCCCGGTGACCTGGGCGGCGTACACCAGGGCGGGACCCGCTGTCCGCTTGCGCTGCCACAGTTCCTGCAGCAGCTCCCGCTCACGCGCGGTGAAGGCGGCGGCCGACTCGGGTGTGGCCGTCGAGCGGCGGGCCCGGTAGCGCAGGAAGGCCAGAGCGGTCGCGGACCTTTCGTACTCCGCCACGGCGCGGGCGGCGGCCGGGCCGTACGACCTCGCGGCGTACCCCTGGGCCAGGGAGCGGGCGCGCATCGAGGACAGCGCGAGCGGTTCGGCCGGGTCCAGCCAGCCGGCGGAGGCGTACGCGGGCAGCTCGGCGCCGAGCATCCGCAGCTCGCGCTGCCGGGTCCAGATCGCCAGCCAGGTCAGGAACGCGAAGACCGGGACCATGAACAGCCCGTACACCGCGTAGAAGCCCAACGGGCCGAAGGACGCCGAGCCGTTCCACAGGGCGTGCATGCCCATGGCGAGCAGCAGGCCGAGCAGGGGGAGGGCGACGCGGCGGATCCGCACCCAGGCCCGGGTGCGGCCGCGGCGGGTGGGAGTGAGCGCGACCAGGCCGAAGCCGATGCCGGTCAGCACCGTGAACAGGGGGTGCGCGAACGGCGACATGATCACGCGGACGAAGAAGGTGCCCGCGGTCACCGCGCCCAGCCCGGTGCCGAACGACTGGTCCTCGCCGAAGGCATTGCCCAGATAGAGGATGTTCTCGGTGAAGGCGAAGCCGGTCGCGGTGAAGCCGGCGATCACCACCCCGTCGACGATCCCGGTGAAGTGCCGCCTGCGGAACAGGAAGATCAGCAGGATCGCGACCGCCTTCGCGCACTCCTCGACCACCGGCGCGACCACGGTCGCGCCGAGGGTGTCCGCCCCGTCGGGGTCCGCGGTGGCCACGGCTATCCAGCGCACGGCGAAGCTGTTGGCGGTGATGGCGACGAGTGCCGCCGCGCAGGATCCCCAGGTGAACGCGAAGATCAGGTTCCGCCACGGCCCCGGCTCGACCCGGTCCAGCCAGCGGAACGCGGTCACCAGCAGCGGCACCGGGAAGACCGCGAGGCCGAGCCCGACCAGGAAGCCCCGGGTGCCGGTCTGCTCCCGTACGAGAGCGAGCAGGACCAGGCCGGAGAGGGCCAGCAGCAGGATCAGCGCGGTCGCGCGGACCGCCCGGCTGCGCCAGAAACGGCTGCCCCGCAGGCGCAGCAGCCACCGGCTCGGGAACGCACGGCGCACCCCGTCGCCCTGCCAGTGCGCGGCATCCGGGACATCGGATCCCGGCACCGCGGGGACCGGCACGGCGTGGCCCGGGACCGGGACGACCTGGTCCTGGACCGGCGCGGCCGGGTGCGGGGGCGGCTGTTCGTACGTTTCGTACATCCAACGACCCTAACGAGTGCTACTGACAGCCGCGATGCCCTGTGGACACAGCCTGTGGACAACTTCCTTGTGGGAGGCCGCTCGTGGCTGGAAAAGGGCGTCGGCCGGTGGCGATGCGCGTCTGCTGCTGCGCGGGGCGTCGGCCGGTGGGCGGGGCGTCGGCGCCGGTGGGCGGGACGGGACGCCCGACACCGGCTCTCAGTCCGAGTGCGTGACCCTGCGGAACATCAGGTCGTGGACCACATGCCCCTTGTCCAGGCCCTGGCCCTCGAAGCGGGTCAGCGGCCGGAAGGCGGGCCGGGGCGTGTAGCCGCCGTCGGCCTGGGTGTTCTCGAAGTCCGGGTGGGCGGTGAGGACTTCCAGCATCTGCTCGGCGTAGTCCTCCCAGTCGGTCGCACAGTGCAGTACGGCGCCGGGGGCGAGCCGGGTCGCGGCCAGCGTCAGGAACTCCGGCTGGATCAGCCGGCGCTTGTTGTGGCGGGCCTTGGGCCACGGGTCGGGGAAGTACACCCGCAGGCCGCTCAGGGAGTCCGCCGGGAGCATCTCGCGGAGCAGGATGATCGCGTCGCCGTTGGCGACCCGGACATTGGTGAGGTCGCCCAGTTCGGCGAGGCGCAGGAGGTTGCCCTGGCCGGGGGTGTGGACGTCGACGGCGAGGATGCCGGTGGCCGGGTCGTCGGCGGCCATCCGCGCGGTCGCCTCGCCCATCCCGAAGCCGATCTCCAGGACGACCGGCAGCCCGTCGAACATCGCGTCCAGGTCGAGGACGCTCTGTCCGTCGATGTCCGTGCCCCGGGTGGGCCACCAGCGCTTGAGCGCCTCGCCCTGTCCGGTGGTGACCCGGCTGCGGCGCGGCTGGAAGCTGCGGATCCGGCGCTCGAAGTGCGAGCCGGCGGGGTCGGGGGAGGGGCCGACCCCCTCGGGGAACATGCGCAGGGCGCGGGCCCGGACATGGGCGGCCTCGCGGTCGGCGGCGTCGCGCGCGGCGAGCTGGGACGGGCCGGGCTCGGCGGGCGCCTGCGGCTCGTGGGGCTGCGGCTGGGGCATCGTGGGGTTCTCGCTGTTCTCGGACACAGTGGTCCGATTCTACGGAGAAGGGCGAAGCCGGGCGCCCCACGGCAGCGAGCCCCACCGCAGCCCGCCCCCACCCTCAGCCCCGCACCCGGTCCCCCGCCATCACGGCCAGCACCCGCCGTGCCACCTCGCGCCCGATCGGCAGTGAAGCCGTGGCCGCGGGGGACGGCGCGTTCAGCACATGGACCGTGCGCGGCGCCTCCCGGATGAGGAAGTCGTCCGCGAGGGTTCCGTCGCGCAGGACCGCCTGGGCGCGGACGCCCGCGGGGGAGGGGCGGAGGTCGGCCTCCGAGACGGCGGGGAGCAGCCGGCGTACCGCGTCGGTGAAGGCGCGCTTGGAGAGGGAGCGGTGCAGCTCCCCGGCCCCGTACCGCCAGTGCCTGCGCGCTATCCGCCAGGAGCCCGGCCAGGCGAGCGTCCCGGCCAGGTCGGCCGGACGTACCGCCCCCCAGTCGTAGCCCTCGCGGGCCAGCGCCGGGACCGCGTTCGGCCCCACGTGCACACCTCCGCCCACGCCCCGGGTCAGATGGACCCCGAGGAAGGGGAACGCCGGGTCCGGCACCGGATACACCAGCCCCCGCACCAGATCCGGCCGCAACAGGTCGAAGTACTCGCCCCGGAACGGCACGATCCGCATCCCCGGGTCGTCGCCCGCCAGCCGCGCCACCCGGTCGCAGTGCAGCCCCGCACAGTTGACCAGCGCCTTCGCCCGGATCACGGTCCCGTCCGAGGTCCGCACCGCGACCCCGGCCTCCCGGCGGGCGATGGCCCGGACCTCCGCCCCGTACCGCACCTCGGCGCCCGACGAACGCGCCAGCTCCTCGGTCACCCGGCCGTAGTCGCAGATGCCGGTGGTGCCGACGTGGATCCCCGCGAGGCCGCGCACCTCGGGCTCGTACTCCTGGATCTGGGCACGGCCCAGCTCGCGCACCGGGATGCCGTTCTCCCTGCCGCGCTGTACCAGGGCGTGCAGCCGGGGCAGCTCGTCGCGCTCGGTGGCGACGATCAGCTTGCCGGTCACCTCGTGCGGTATCCCGTGTTCCGCACAGAACTTGATCATTTCGGCGGCACCGCGCACCGCGTACCGTGCCTTGAGCGAGCCGGGGCGGTAGTAGATCCCGCTGTGGATCACCCCGCTGTTGCGTCCCGTCTGATGTCTCGCCGGACCGGGCTCCTTCTCCAGAACCATCACCCGGACCCCCGGCGCGGCGCGCGTGAGCGCATGCGCGGACGCCATCCCGACGATTCCCCCGCCGATCACCAGCACATCGCAGTCATGCCTCATCGCTGTCACCTCCCACCCCGAATAGTGCACTGGCCCACTGACAACGCCCTCAAACCCCTTGAGCAAGAGCTATGGCCAACGCCACGTGAACAGTGAGAGTTCTCCGCCCCGGGCAGCCCTCCTACGCCGGCGCCACCAGCAGCGGCCGTGCCCGCTCCCGCAGCTCCACCACCCGCGGCTCGTCCCCGTACGGCTCCAGCCGGTGCAGCAGGTCCCGGACGTACTCCGTGGTGCGCGCCGACGAGATCCGGTGCGCCACCTCCACCGCACGCGTCCCGGCCGCGCACGCCGCGTCCAGATTGCCCGACTCCAGTTCGGCGACCGCGCTCACCACCAGCCGCAGCCCGTGCGAGCGGACGAACTCCTCGGTCGGCCGGGACAGAGCCTGCTCGGTGAACCGACGCACCTGGCGCGGGAGTTTGAGGTCGCGGTAGCACTCGGCGGCGTCCGCGGCCAGCCTGTCGTACGAGTAGAAACCGAGCCAGGACGGGTCCGGATCGCCCTCCCTGGCGCGTTCCAGCCAACCTTCGGCGGCCTTCAGCGCGGCCCCGGCCGCCACCGGATCGCCCGCCTTCGCGTGCGCGCGGGCCTCGACCAGGCGGAAGAAGCTCATGGTGCGGGCGGTGGCCAGACCGCGGTTGCGCTCCACGGCCGCCTGCGCGAGGTCGACGCCCTCGTCGGCGAAGCCGCGGTAGGTGGCCTGGAGGGACATCGACGCCAGTACGTACCCGCCCAGGGGTACATCGGCGGCCGCGCGTGCGAGGCGCAGCGCCTGGATGTAGTACCGCTGGGCGGCCTCCTGCTGACCGGTGTCGAAGGCCATCCATCCCGCCAGCCGGGTCAGTTCGGCGGTCGCGCCGAACAGGGAGCGCCCGACGTCGTCGCTGTACGAGCCGAGCAGCAGCGGGGCCGCGTCCACCCGCAGGCACTCCGGGACCATCGAGGAACGCCAGTCGCCGCCGCCGTACTTGGAGTCCCAGCGCCGGGCGTCCTCGGCGGCCTCGCGCAGCTTGGCGACGTCACTGTGTCCCACCCGTAGGGGAGTTGCGTCGGCGGCGCCCTCGGCGACGGTGGAATCACGCGCCACGGAGGAGTCCGCCGGGGTTATCAGCCAGCGCGAGGCAGGTGTCGCGTAGGCGCTCACCGCGAACGAGCCGGCCAGGGACTGCCAGATTCCGCCGGCTCCTGCCCGGCGTCCCGCCAGGTCGAGCCGGTACAGCTCGGTCGCGTGCCGCACCGCCACCGATACGTCGCGGGGGAAGGCGAGCCCGACCTCGGGGGCCGGGTCGGCGTCCGCCAGGCCGATCTCGTGCAACGGCACCGGGCGGCCGAGCTTGGCGCCTATCGCGGCGGCGATCAGATGGGGGGCGGCGCCCTGCGGCACCATGCCCTTCGACACCCACCGGGCGACCGACGTCTTGTCGTACCGAAGCGTCATGCCTCGTTGCGCGCCGAGGTCGTTGACCCGGCGCGCCAGCCCGGCGTTGCTGATTCCCGCGAGGGCGAGAACCGTGCCGAGCTTTTCGTTCGGCCCGCGTTGTTCCCTGGACATCGCGCCACCCCTCACGCAGACGGCCGCCGCGGGCCCGGCATAGGCACGCGGCATTCGTAAACCCAGCGTAGTTCGCCGCATCCCAAGCGTTAAGGGGATGTGTCCCGTATGGCGAGATTGTTGCCCGGAGTTCCGGTGCGGGAGGAACGTTCCGTCCCTTTCGTGCTCCTGTCGTGTGGCCGTGCGCCCGGCCATGCGCTCTCCCACCCGCTCGGAAGCGGCGCTTCCATGGGACGTGCGTGGGTCGGCCCGCTGCACTGGATCCAGTGGGCTGGGGGACTCCGCCACCTTCATCCCCGCGGGTGGCGGAAAGGTCCGGGGGGCGAACAGCGCCTCCCGGACCACACGCGTGCGGCCTGGCGGAAAATGGCCGAATGAGGCCCCTGGGTGTCGCGGCCGACCCGCCCCCGACCGGGGCGCACTCACCCGCTCCGCCCCAATTGCCCCCAACTCCCCCTTTCCACCCGCGCATTGCGCCTGCCGTACCCCCACCCATGCCCCGTTGTCGTGGCAGCATGGTCCCCACGCGCGGCATGCGCGACACGGTGCGCGCACCGGGGGCAGAAGGGGGCTCACGGCCGCCCGGCCAGGCAGAGCGATCGTCCGGCCATGCAGGGCCCGGGAATCCCCGCCCCTCTCCCGCGCACCAACGGGCAAAGTTGTCCACAGCCTGTGGAGGCGGCGATGCGTTGGTTGGTGGGATGGAGCAGCATCGCCGCGAGCTTCGGCACGGTCGGAGCGGTCGGCGCCCCCGGCACCGAGCACGAGGGCGACACCGTCCAGCCCGTCGGCGCGCAACTCCTGTGGGGCGACCCCGACCCCCTGTGGGCGGTCGGCGACTGGCGCCCCGACGAGGTCCGCACCGTCAGCGTCGACCCGTTCACCCGGCTCGCCGTCCTCGGCTGCTGCGGCGCCACCGACGAGGAACTGAAGGTCGGGCTGTTCGCGGCGCGCGGCGGCGCACTGAGGCACCTGACCGCCTGGCCCGGCAGCTACACCGCCGTCGTCCAGACCGGCAGACGGGTCACCATCGCCAGTGACCTGGCAGGCGCCCGCCCGGTCTTCTACACGCCCTGGGCCAATGGCACCGCGTACGCCACCGCCGCGCTCCCCCTCGCCGACCTCATCGAGGCCCAGCTCGACATCGGTCACCTCGCCGCCCTGCTCGCCTGCCCCGACGTACCGGAAGCGCTGCGCGACGGCACGCCGTACGCGGGGGTCAGACGGATTCCGCCCGGGCACGCGCTGGTCCTGCGGGAGGGCTCGCGCGAGATCACGGGGTACGAGCCGGTGGCGTCACTCGCCGTCGCGGCGCCGCAGGTCGATGCCGAGCGCGCGGTGGACGCCGTCCGGGACGCGCTGGTCGAAGCGGTACGGGTACGGCTGACCGCGCCCCGGCACGCGCCGGAGACTCCGCTGCCCGACCCCGGTCCGGTGCCCGGCATGGGTCCCGCCGAGCGACGCGCCCGACGCCGGGGGGCGCCCGTCCCCGGCATCGGCTCCGACCTCTCCGGTGGCAGCGCGTCGGCCACCCTCGCCCTGCTCGCCGCGGGCCTGCCCGGCCTTCCCGGTACGGTCCTGGGGCACGGCACCGGCGCCGGTGAGCGCCTGCTCGCCGTCACCTTCAACGATCTGGCCGCCTCCTCCGCCCGGAGCCAGGAGAGCGAGCTGGCCGCCGAGTTGGAGCGCGCGGGAGCCATCGCGGCCAACCCCCGGCTGCACCACGTCGTCGTCGCGGGGGCCGAAGAAGCCCTTCCCTACGCCGACTTGGCGTCCGGCCCGCTCACCGACGAACCCGGGCCCTCCCTCGTCACCGCCGAACGCGCCCGGCTGCGCCTGTCGTCCGGCAGCGCCGACCACCTCGTCGGCAACGGCGCCCGCCAAGTGCTGGACGCCCACCCGGCCCGCCTCGCCGACCTCCTCATCGACCGCCGGCGCCGCCACATCCTGCGTCCCGCCACGGCGCTTGCCAAGGCCGAGGGCGCCTCCGCGCACTCCCTGCTCGTCCCCCTCACCGTGTACCGCGCCGCTCGCCGCCTCGCCCGTACGTCCTACCGCTCGGGCATCGAGGAGGCGGCGGGCCGCCTCACCAGCCGGGGCGTCGTCGACGCGAGCGGCCCGACGGGGGCCCTGGACGCCTCACTGGAGGCCCTCGCCTGGTCCCGTCCTGGGCCTGCCGCGCGCTGGCTGACCGGTGAGGCGCTCGCCGAAGTATCGGTTCGCCTCCAGGAGTCGGCGCTGCGTCCGGCGTCCGTGCAGCGGCCCGGCGAGGCGCGGGCGCGTGCGGCGCTGGCCCGTCACGCGTACGACCACCGCGTCTTCGAACAGGCGGCAGAGGTACGCAGCCAACGGCTCCACGCCCCCTTCCTCGACAACCAGGTCGTCCGCGCCTGCCGGGACCTGCCGGAAACCCTCCGTGTGCAGCCCGGCGCCAGGGCGGCCGTACTCCGCGCGGTCCTGCGGGGCGCGGGGGTCCACGAACTCCCGCCCGGGTGGGGCGCGGCCACCCCGCACACCACCTCGTCGGCGACCGCCCAGGCCGGCATCCACGCGGCCCAGGACGACCTTCTCGCCCTCTTCGACGCCCCGCTGCTCGCGGACGCCGGCCTGATCGAAGCCCGCGTCGTCCGCAAGGCCGTCCGTGCCGCGGCTTCCGGCGAACCCGTCCCGCTCGACGGCCTCGCCGACCTCATCTCCACAGAACTGTGGCTCCGCCGACTGATCTCCCGCCGAGGAACCTGCTGGACCGGCTCAGCGGCCCCGAGACAGCGCGCGGTGGCCGGGGGAGTACCGCAGAGACGCAGCCTCTGACGCGAGGGGGGCGCGCCCGCCTCTCGCGGCAGGCTGCGCCCACGCGGCCGTAGCGGCACATCGACACAGGCCCCCGCCCCGGAGGGGTCCCCTCACCCGCACCCGATGCGGGACCGTGCCCAGTCCGCGAATCCCGCCGCGTCTCCCGGCTCTCCCGATTCCACCGACTCCGTCACCAGTCTCAGTGTCTTGCGCCCCGCGATTCCCACATGCACCGGCACCGCCGCGTCACCGCCCCGGATCACCGGTGACCGCCAGAGCCTTACGCCGTCGCCGTAGACGGAGAACCGGACCGCCCCGCTCCCCATCGTCATGTCGTCGACGCCGGCCATCGCGTCGTACGTCGTGCACTTCCGGTTCAGGTCGATCGTCACCGACGAGTCCGGCGGCACGGACACCCCGTGGCCGTAGCCCACCCCGCCGATGGACATCGCGGACCGCTGCCACAGCGGACTGCTGTCCGCCAACCGCACCTCGGGCGAGGTGTGATCGCCCAGCGGGCTGTACGTCAACTCCGCGACGGGGTACGCCGCAGGAGGCGCCGGCGGCGGAGGCTTGACCACCGGAGGCTTGGGACGCGGCTTCGGCGGGGGAGGGGGCTTGGGGGCCGGAGGCCTGACCACGGGAGGCTTCGGCGGCTTCGGGGCAGGAGTGGCACGCGGCGGCGCGGGAGGCTTCGGCGGCTTGGGCGCCGGAGTGGCACGCGGCGGTGCGGGAGACGGCGGTGGGGGCTTCGGAACCACCGGCTTCGGAACCACCGGCTTCACCGCCGGCGGCTTCGCATCCACCCGCGGCGGCATCGGATCGTCGTCGCCCACGAACGCGAACACCAGCCCCGCCGTCACCGCCACCGCGACCGCCGCACCGATCCCCACCTTGGCCGGAGCGCCGAGCCCCTCGGCCGCGAGGCCACCCCCGGCCGCACCACCCGAACCACCCGCACCAGCACCCGCAGCCCCGGCACCCGCAGCACCGGCCCCAGCACCCGCTCCCCCCGCAGCAGCCGCCGCCCCCGCACCAGCAGCACCCACCGCCCCACCAGCCACGATGCCCGCAGCCTTCACCGAGTACCCGGCAGCCACCCACCCGATGACCGCCACCGGCAGCAGCGCCGGAATGCCCGCGTTGACGTCGCGCAACTCACCAGCGGCGAGACGGCACTTGGCGCACTCCTCCAAATGCTTGCGCAGCCCCCGCTCGGCCCGCATCCGCAGCCCGCCCCGCGAGTACGCGCCCAGCCGGTCCGCGTACTGCGCGCAGTCGCCGCCCGCCGTGAGCGACGTACTGACGTGGGCCTGGAGGTACGCCTGCTTCAGCCCCTCGCGCGCCCGCGAAGCCAGTACCGCCGTCGCGTTCGCCGTCAGGCCGAACAGCGGGGCCACCGCGCTCGGCGACTCCTCCTCGACCGTGGTGTGCCACAGCACGGCCTGCCACCGCTCGGGCAGCGACCGGAAGGCCTGCATGGCGAGGGTCTGCTCGGCCTCGTGCATCGCCCGGACGTCCGCGCCCAGGTCGAGGGTGTCGTCGTCGGACACCTCCGACGCCCGCCCCGCCTGCGCCGCGAACACCGCGAAGTCCTCGACGAGCTGCTCGCGGCGCGTCGTCTTCGCCCAGGCCGCCGCCACCCGCCGCACGGTGGTCAACAGGTAGGCCCGTACGGCGTGCTCAGGGCCCGAACCGCCCCGCACCGCCTGGAGCGTCCGGGCGAACACCTCCGCCGTCAGGTCGTCGGCGGTGTGCGCGTCCCGGCAGCAGGTACGCGCATAGCGCCGCACCGGCTCGGAGTGCCGTCGGAAGAGTTCCTCGTACGCCTGGTCGTCGCCGCCCCGCATCCGCTCGATCAAGTCGGCGTCGGACAGGCCCTGTTCCCCGGAGGAGGTGCCACCGCCGCGCTGGGCGGGCACACTCGTCGGGTCGGGTCCGGCGTCCGCGACAGGTGCCGGGGTGGCACCCAACGGGCCGCCCTGCTGAGGGACTTGCCGGGGTGGATTCCCCTCCCCTTCCCCGCTACCCCCGGGAGACTCGCCCCGCTCGTCAACACCCATGGCGGAAGCCCCCGTACGCACCCTCTGACCGGAACACCGGCCAAGACTCCCACAGGGCGACGCGCCGAAAGCCGATCAAGCCCGCCAACCACTCGTCCGGGGAGTTTTCCCGAAATCGAGTGCTAGTCCCTACCCGTGAGGGGAGGGCGTCGGCGGGCTTGCGGCACTGCTCCACACGCAGAGAACGGACAGAGAGCGGAGAGACGAACTGCGCGGGTACTACGGCGAACAGGGCATTACGGCGAACAAAAGGGAACAGCGGTTACGCGGGACGCGACCGCAGCCCCTCCAGCAGGATGTCGAGCAACCTGGCCGAGGCCGCCGCCTGCTGAGCGGCGTCCGGCAGCGAAGGCGCCGCCGTCGCTATCACCAGGAGTACGTCCGCCACGGTCACATCGCCCCGCAACTCACCCGACTCCCGCGCCCGGTCCACCAGCCGGCCCACGACCTCCAGCAGCGTCGCGGCACCCGCGTCGTCCAACTCCACGCCCGCGGCATCGTCCTGCTCGACCAGCCGCAGCTCAGGAGCGGACCCGGAGTCCCCGGCCTGCCGCTGCTGTGGCACCCGGGAGGCATCGCGTACCGCACCCGGCTCGAAGGCCCCACCGAGATCGGCGTCCGTGTCGACGCCCACCCGCAGCACCTGCGGCGGCAGCAGCCGGCCGGCACCCGAGGCGACCGAGGTGCGCAGGAAACGGGACAGCGCCGACCACGGCTCGTCCTCCTGCCCCAGTGCGGTGCGTGCCTGCTCGGTCAGCCGGGAGGTCTCCTCCTCGGCTATCCGCCGCACCAGTACGTCCTTGCTCGGGAAGCGCCGGTAGACCGTGCCGACCCCTACCCGGGCCCGGCGCGCCACGTCCTCCATCGGCGCCCCGTACCCCAGCTCGCCGAAGACCTCGCGAGCCGCCCGCAGTACGTGTTCGAGATTGCGCTGTGCATCCACGCGGAGCGGCGCCGAACGCTCGGCGGAAGACGTGGTCGAACCGCCCGCCCCCAGACGTCCGTTGCTCTCCGCAGCCACGTGGGACGCCGCCGAAACGGGCCCGGAAGCCGAAGTCGTTGCCGCCGACGATGCGACGGCAGCCTGCCATTGTGAATCCTGAATGTGCATCAGCGTTCCCCCGGTAATGATGTCTCCCCCCGGAGACACTCCCCGCCCCGACTGCCGGAGTCGGTGAGTCCATGGACCACAAACCCCGCACTCGGGACGAGATACGAACATAGTTGAGCGCGGGAAGATTCAGAAGGGGGTAGTTCCGCGCGGCGTGCCCCCCGATCGGACCAGCGGCGGCGCCGGTTCCGGATCCCTCCGTACCCAGCTCTCCCTCCGCGCCCCCTGACCTGCACCAATACCGCTCGCATCGGCGCGGAACGCCAACTTTTCGGAGCCTCAGGAGAGCTGGCGGTCGGTCATACAATTTGTCGGCCCTGTGGACAAAGCCGTGCGCCCGTTGCCTCATGGGACGGTGACAAATCCAGTGCGCATTCTCGTGGTAGGCGGCGGATACGTCGGCATGTACACCGCGCTGCACCTCCAGCGGAAGCTGAAACGGCAGCTCGCGGAAGGCGGAGCGGAGATCACCGTCGTCACGCCCGACCCCTACATGACGTACCAGCCGTTCCTGCCCGAGGCCGCCGCCGGATCGATCTCCCCACGCCATGTCGTGGTGCCGCTGCGCCGGGTGCTGCCGCGCTGCCGCATCCTCATCGGCGAGGCCAACTCCATCGACCACGCGAAGCGCACCGCGACCGTCACGACCCTCGCCACCGCCGAGGAGGGCACCGGGCCCCTCCAACTGCCGTACGACGAGCTGGTGCTGGCCCCGGGCTCGGTCTCGCGCACCCTGCCCGTCCCCGGTCTCGCCGAGCACGGCATCGGCTTCAAGACCGTCGAGGAGGCCATCGGGCTGCGCAACCACGTCATCGAGCAGATGGACATCGCCTCCTCCACCCGCGACCCCGCGGTCCGCGACGCCGCCCTGACCTTCGTCTTCGTCGGTGGCGGCTACGCGGGCGTGGAAGCCCTCGGCGAACTGGAGGACATGGCCCGCTACGCCTCCCGCTACTACCACAACATCAAGGCCGACGACCTGAAGTGGATCCTGGTGGAGGCCAGCGGCCGGATCCTCCCGGAAGTCGGCGAGGAGATGGGCCAGTACGCGGTCAGGGAGCTGCGCGGCCGCAACATCGACGTACGCCTCAACACCCGGCTGAACTCCATCGAGAACCGCGTCGCCGTCCTCGACGACGGCGCCCGCTTCCCGACCCGTACGCTCGTGTGGACCGCCGGAGTGAAGCCGCACCCGGTCCTCGCCGCCAGCAGCCTCCCGCTCAACGAACGCGGCCGGCTCGACTGCACCGCCCAGCTCGCCGTCGCGGGCGCGCCGCACGCGTGGGCCGCGGGAGACGCGGCAGCCGTCCCCGACCTCACGGCCGGCGAAAAGGGCAAGGAGTGCGCCCCCAACGCCCAGCACGCCGTCCGCCAAGCCAAGGTTCTCGCCGAGAACATCGCCGCCTCCCTGGCCGGCCGGCCGCTCACCGACTACCGGCACAAGTACGTCGGTTCGGTCGCCTCGCTCGGCCTGCACAAGGGTGTCGCCCACGTCTACGGCCGCAAGCTCAAGGGCTTTCCCGCCTGGACCATGCACCGCGCCTACCACCTCAGCCGCGTCCCCACCTTCAACCGCAAGGCGCGGGTGCTCGCCGAGTGGACCCTCTCCGGCCTCTTCAAGCGGGAAATCGTCTCGCTGGGATCGCTGGAACACCCGCGCGCCGAATTCGAACTTGCGGCGGGCGGCGAACCCCCGAAGCCCCGCTGACGTCCTCCCAATTACCGACTGTCAGTGCGGTCGGTCACACTGGACGTGTGACGATAGGTGGACTCGCGCCTGCACAGAGTGACGCATCCCCAGCGACCCCACCTGCCGCACGAGCAGCACCCCGGGAACCCACCCCGGGCACCGCACCACCCCAGCCGACCTGCTCCACCACCCCGACCACGAGGCAAGTAGTTCAGTGAACTTCACCCGCTGGAGCGCCCGGCTCCCCGGAACGCAGCGCCGCGCCGCAGCGCGGTCCGACCGCGGGTCCGTGCCCGCCGCCCGAGGTGAGTCCGGGCAGCAGACCGACCCCGCGTCGGACCCCGCCACGGACCCCGAGACCGGCGAAAGAGTCCCCGAGGCCCCGGGCCCGCCGGCCCTCGAAGACCTCTCCCTGCGCGAGGTCGTCCGCCAACTCCCTGCGCTGGTAGCGCTGTTGTACGGGACCGAGCACCGCGTCGCGTACGTCAACGACGCCTACGCGGCCGCGTTCGGCGAACGCACCCTCGGCGCCCCCGCCGCCACCGAACTCCCCGAGCTCGAAGAGCTGGGCCTGCTCCCCCTCATGGACCAGGTCCTGCGCAGCGGCACCTCCCGCACGGTCAAGTCCCGCCGCACCCCCAAGGGCGGCTCGTACACGGTCACTTGCTCACCCCTGGACACACCCGACGGCGGAGGCGTCCTGGTCTCCGCCGCCGACGTCACCGACCACGCCGACGCCAACGAGCGGCTGCGCGCCGCCGAGCGCCGCCAGCGCGAGACCGCCGTAACCCTCCAAAGGTCACTGCTGCCACAGGAGTTGGAGCAGCCGGACGACCTTCGGCTGGCCGCCACCTACCAGCCCGGCGGCAAGGACGCGGCCGTCGGCGGCGACTGGTACGACGTGATCACCCTCGGTGCGGGCCGCACCGCCCTCGTCATCGGCGACGTCATGGGCCGCGGGGTGCGCGCCGCCGCCGTCATGGGCCAGCTCCGTACCGCCGTGCGCGCCTACGCCCGCCTCGACCTCCCCCCGCACGAGGTCCTCCAGCTGCTCGACGGCCTCGCCGCCGAAATCGACGCCAGCCAGATCGCCACCTGCGCCTACGCCGTCCACGACCCCAACGAGGGCCGGCTGGTCTACGCCTCGGCCGGCCACCTCCCGATCCTCGTCCGGCACGAGGACGGCACCGTCGCCCGCGCCGAGGACCACACCGGACCACCGCTCGGCACCGGCGGCTGGATGCACACCTCCGGCACCATCGCCCTCCCGCCCGGCTCCACCGCCGTCCTCTATACGGACGGCCTCGTCGAGCGCCGCCGCGAGGACATCGACGAAGGCGTCGCCGCCCTGGAGCGCGCACTCTCCGGCGCCACCGGAACCCCCGAGGTCGTCTGCGACCGTCTGATGCGCGCCCTGGGCATCACCGCCGACCACGACGACGACGTCGCCGTCCTCGTCGTCCAGCACCCCGCCCGCAAGGGCCACGACGCCGAGCTCTTCCACAACGCCGCCCTGGAACTCCTCGGCGGCATCGAAGCGGCCCCCCGCGCCCGCGCCTTCGCCACCGGAGTCCTCACCTCCTGGCGCTTCCCCGCCGAACTCCGCGACCTCGGCGTCCTCGCCGCCAGCGAGCTGGTCGCCAACTCCCTCCAGCACGGCACACCTCCCATGCGGTTGCGCCTGCGCCGCACCGACCGCCGCCTGATCATCGAGGTCACCGACGGCGACGACCATCTCCCGCGCCGGCGCCGGGCCGACCCCGGAGACGAAGCAGGACGAGGCATCTCGATCGTCGCCACGATCGCCTCGTCCTGGGGTTCGCGCCGCACACCGGGCGGCGGGAAAGCCGTCTGGTGCGAGTTCGCCCTCCCCGACTAGAGGGGGAGGGCCAACCGCGTGGGTGTTACGCCGCTGCCTTCACCTGCTGTGCCTCGGCGGCCGCGTCCGGCACATGCTGCGCCACCACGATCGATTTCACCGGGATCGGCAGATCCTGCGTCGGCGTGAGCCGCCTGCCCATCCGCAGCGCCAGCACACTGATGCCGAGCGAGAAGAGAATGAAGGTCACGATGTACGGCATGTGGAGCGAGGCCCCCATGGGCCCGCCCACGGCCGGTCCGACCGCCAGCGCCATCTGCTTGACCAGCGCGAAGGCCGAGTTGTACGTCCCGACCATCGACTCCGGTGCGAGGTCCGCCACCAGCGGCGCCACGGTCGGCGACAGCATCGCCTCACCGAGCCCGAAGAGGGCGTACGTCGAGATGAACGCGGCCGTCGCCATGGTCTGGCTGCCGTGCCCCAGACCCGCGTATCCGGCGAACATCCACGCCACCGTCCAGATCAGCCCGACCAGCGCGATCATCCGCGACCGGCGACGCCGCTCGACGAACCTCAGCACCACGAACTGAGCGATCACGATCACCGCCGTGTTGGCGGCCAGCGCGATACCGAGCGTGGAGGGGTCGATCCCGGCGGCCTCGGTGCCGTACGCGGCGAGACCCGACTCGAACTGCCCGTAGCAGGCGAAGAAGATCACGAAGCCGAGCACACACAGCTGGACCATCGCCTTGTGCTTCATCAGCGCGCCGAGCCCGGCGAACAGGCCGCGCTTCTCCCCGGCCTGCGCCTCGCCCATGGCCTCGGCCCGCGGCAGCTTCACCGAGAGCGCGACCCCGGCGAGCACCAGGAACATCACGGCCTCGATGGAGAACAGCAGGGTGAAGGACGACGGGTCGTCCTTGTCCACGATCTGCCCACCGATCAGACCACCGATGCCCAGACCCAGGTTGGCCAGGAAGAACTGCATGGCGAAGGCCCGGGTACGGGTCGCTGCCGTCGAACTCCACACGATCATCGTGGCGAGCGCCGGCTGTGCCACCGCCGTACCGATACCCAGCAGCGCCGCACTGCCGACCGCCGTCAGCAGACTCGACGAGACACCGAGCGCCAGCGCGCCCACCGAAGCCAGCAGCGCCGCCCCCACCAGCACGGGCAGCGGGCCCTTGCGGTCGATCAGCGCGCCGACGAAGGGGAGCGCGACCAGGGCGGCCATGGCGAAGGCGCCAAGGACGATGCCCGCCGAAGTCGGCCCCAGATCCCGCACCTGAGCCACGTACACGTAGAGATACGGGACGGTAAATCCCAGCCCGAACGCACTCAGCGCGTTGCCGGCCTGGATCCGCCGCATCGCCGAGCCCATCGCCTTGGTCATACTCACCTCAACCCTGAAGACCTGAAGTCCGAAGACTTCAACACTAAAATTAGAACCTCAACAATACACAGAGAAGGACTTCAACGCCAACGCACCCCATGCCATACTTCGCGGATGCCAGACACGCCAGAGACGCCCGGCCCCCATGGACCCCATGAGCCGAGCCTCGACGAGCAGATCGCCGCATACCAACGCGAATTCCGCGACCTCGACCCCCAAGTGGAGAAGGTCGTCTCGGCCCTCGGCCGCCTGAACCGCCGGATGAACGTCGCGTACGGCCGCCAGGTCGCCGCCCTCGGCATCAGCAACGCGGAGTGGGAAGTCCTCAAGACCCTCGTGGTCTCCGGCACCCCCTACCGGCTGGGCCCCGGTGAACTCGCCAAGCGTCTCGGCCTCACCCCGGCCGCGATGACCCACCGCATCGACCGGATGGCCGGCGAGGGCCTGGTCACCCGGGACCGCGACGAGAACAACCGGGTCCGCGTCATCGTCGAGCTGACCGACGAGGGCCGCGCGAAGTGGCTCGAAGCAATGCGCATGGCCGCCTCTTTCGAGGAGGACCTCCTCCAGGACCTCGACGCCGATGAGCGGGGCGTCCTGGGAGACGTATTGATCCGCCTCCTGCGCCGGGTCGAGGACACCCAGCCGGACGCCGGTGGACGCCTCACTGACCTGGATTGATGTCCTCTCTGATGTCCTCTCTTATGTACGTCTGCCACAGGCGTTCGGGAGCCACGGGGAGGGGTTGACACCCCTCGTTGTGATCCGTAAGGTTCTCCGAGTTGCCACAGCCGTAACGGTTCTGCGGTAACGACTCCCGCCGCGAAAGCGGCAAAACAAACTCCGCACGATCTCCCGCCAGGGTCAATTTCGGCATGCCGAATTCTGACGCTGGGAGCCGATTTCGGTTCAACGGGAAAATCCACTAGAGTTTGAAACGTCGGAACGGCCCAACAGCCGCAAAGACAACCCGAGTTCGACCGGGAATCAGGCCCGAAAGGATCTGATAGAGTCGGAACCGCCGGAAAGGGAAAACGCGAAAGCGAAGAACCTGAAAGGCACCGAGGAAATCGGAACGGAAACGGTCTGATAGAGTCGGAAACGCAAGAACAGAACAACTGAAACACCGAACGAAACGTCCGGAGGAAAGCCCGCG
>NZ_JBITDM010000011.1:0-273604 GCF_044454195.1 Streptomyces sp. NPDC051561
GGGGCCGCGGGGGGGGGGGGCGGCGGGGGGGGCGGGGGGGCCCCCGGGGGGGGCCGGGGGGGGGGGCGGGCCCCCCGGGGGGGGGGGGCCCCGCGCGCCCCCCCCCCCCCCCCCCCCCCCCCCCCCCCCCCCCCCCCCGTCCGTGGTCGCGCGCCCCCGTTCAGCGGGTCCCGCGCTCCCGGTCCCGATGTGCTGCCGCCGGCTCAGGGCCGTCCGGCTCCCGCATACCCGGTCGCGCCCGCGACGCCCTGTTCCACCGGGCCCGAGCAGGCGGCCGCATCGAGCGACTTGGCCCGCTCGCTGCGTATCCGTACCGGCCACCAGGTCCGGTCCCCCAGCAGGGCCAGCGCCGACGGGAGGATCAGGGCGCGCAGCACCACCGCGTCGAAGAGGACCGCGACGGTCAGGCCGACGGCCATCTGCTTCATCTCGATCCGGTCGATGAACAGGAAGCTGATGAAGACCGAGACCATGATCACGGCAGCGCTGGTGACCACTCCCGCCGTGCCCGCGATCCCGTCCACCACCGCCTGCTTGGTGGGCACTCCGCGCAGTACGGCCTCGCGGATCCGGCTGACCAAGAAGATCTGGTAGTCGGTGGAGAGTCCGACCAGGAGGGCGAACACCATCAGCGGCGTCCGGGACCCGACGAACCCGACCGACTCGAAGCCGAGCAGCCCCTCTGCCCAGGTCCCCTGGAAGACCAGGGTCAGTACGCCCCAGGACACCATCACCGTCGCCAGGTTGAGCAGCACCCCGAGCACCGCGAGGACCACCGAACGGAACGCCGCGTACATCACGGCCAGGCAGGCGAGCGAGACGAAGAGGATCACCCAGATCAGCCGGTCCGACTGGTGTGCGGCGTAGTCGGCCCCGTAGGCGATCTCGCCGCTGACCGCGACCTCGGCACCCGGTACCGCGCCGGCCACACCCGGTACCAGCTGGCCTCGCACCTTCTCCAGCGAGCGGGCTGCCTCGGGGGCGTTCTGGCCGTACGGAACCGGCAGGGCCAGCAGGGTGGTCCGGCCGTCCGCCGAGACGCGGGGCCCGGTGGCTCCGTTGACCGCGAACAGGGGGTCGCCCTCGACGCGGCCGACGAGTTGGCGCAGGGAGTCCGCGACGGCGGCGGCCTGATCGGTGCCCGCCCTGACGAGGATCAGGTGCGAGGCGCCCCGGTCGGGGAAGTCCGCCGTCAGCCGGTCGTAGGTGGCGACGGCGGGGACGCTGTCGGGGAAGGTCTCCTTGCCCTCGGTGCCGAGCTTCATGTTCAGCGCGGGCAGCGCGAGTGCGGCGGTCGCGGCGAGGCCGATCAGCAGGGTGGCGAGCGGGCGGCGCATCACCGGGCGCAGCAGGGCACTCCAGGCCGTGCTGTTCCCGTCGCCGGCCGTGCGGCTGTGCTGCTGCCGGCGGCGGCCCCGTCGGCCGTCGACCTTCGGGCCGAGCTTGGCGAGCAGTGCGGGCAGGATGGTCAGCGAGCCGCCGACGGCGACCAGGGTGACCAGGATCGCGCCGGTGGCGATGGACGAGAAGATCACGTCGTCCATCAGATAGAGACCGCCGAGGGAGAGCGCGACGGCGAGTCCGGATTCGACGACCGCACGGCCCGAGGTGGCGGCGGCCAGCTCGACGGCGGCGGTGTGGTTGAGGGCGCCGCCGGAGCGGGCCCGTTCCTCCCGTACCCGCTTGAGGTAGAAGAGCGAGTAGTCGACGCCGACCGCCATGCCGAGCATGAAGATCACGCTCAGTGCGGCGCCGCCCGCGTCGGGGAAGAGCCAGGAGGTGGGGCCGTAGAGCCCGACCGCTCCGGCGAAGGCGAGCAGTGCGAGCAGCACCGGGATTCCGGCGGCGATGACCGCGCCGAAGACGAACAGCAGGATCAGGAAGGTGACCGGGAGACTGATCATCTCGGTCCGCTGGAGGTCCTTGCCCTGCTGGTCGTTGACCCCGTTGGATATCGAGGCGCTGCCGGTCTCCTCCACCCGCAGGCCCGGGTGGGCCTTCTGCACGGCGGCGGTCTGGGCGAGCAGCGCGTCGACGTCCTCCTTCGCGGTCTCCTTGTCACCCCGGAGGGTGACGGTGACCAGCAGGGTTCCGGCCTTGCCGGAACGGACCGGACCGTCGACGTCGGTGACGGACGGCAACTTCCGCATCCGGCGTTCGACGTCCGTGGCGGCGGACCGGGCGGCGGCCTCGTCCGTGGTGCCGTTCGCACCGCTGATCAGTACCTCTTCGACCGGGGCGGGGGTCAGCCGCCCTTCGGAGGCGAGTGCTTCGGCGCGGCCCGCCTCACCGATCCAGAAGTCGGAGAACTGGCCCTTGTTGGTGCCGATCGCGGTTCCCACCCCGACACAGAGCACGACCAGGAGGATCCATCCGCCGATGGCGCGCCACGGATGGGTGGCGCACCATCGCGCCGTACGGACCGTGACCGGCTGTCTGGTACTGCTCGTCCTGCCCTGCATGAGGGCTCCTCCCCGGAAGGTTGCTGCTGTGTGATCAGCTTCCTTCCGGGGGTGGTGCTACGTCACTGATACAAGCCGTAAGATCCTGCTGGGGTTTTCCCCCGTGCCCACCTGCGGTCAACCGCACGGCACACAGCCCGAGTTGAGGGCTCAGGCAAGCTTGAAGACGGATCCGGTCGACGCCTGCATCACGCACTCGTTGGGGAACGTCTTCGCGAACGCCATCCGGCGGCCGTCCCACATCCCGTACGACAGTGCCGTCACCGGCTTGTAGATCATCGGGCAGGCGACATCGGCGCGCTTGATCTTGGAGATGTCACCGTCGACCGCGTCGAGCTGCGTGCAGGCCGTCATGGTGGCCTGGTGGCCGTCCTTCACCACGGACTGCTTCCTGGGCCCCGGGCAGCGCAGCACGGTGCCCTTCATGTCCCCGGCCACGTCCTCGCCCTCGATCACCACGACGTACATCCAGTTGCCGAGGGAGGCGGGAGCGGTGGACGCGGAGGGAGCGGCCGGAACCGTCTGCGCGGTCGCCCCGCCCGCCCCCGCGAGGAGTGCCGCCGCTGCCACCGTTGCGACGAGTGCCTTGCGTACTGCTGTCCGTACTGCTGCCATGTTGACCGCCACCGTTCTGTGCACGGGGTACGCGCGGACGGCCGCCCGCGTCGCAGCCTCCATCGGCACACAGCGGCAGCGCACTTGACGTCCGGTAGGCCGAACGGCCCACCGCCCCGTCAGGTCACCGACAGCCGGAAAGCCATCCGCCCGAAGCTGACCTGGTCCCCGTCGTTGACCACGACCACCCCCGTCACCCGGCGCCCGTTCACACACGTCCCGTTGGTGGAGCCGAGGTCACGCAGGATCCAGATGCCGTTCTGGTGGGTGAGTTCGGCGTGCCGGCGCGAGACGGTCTCGTGGCTGAGCCGCAGCCCGCTGCCCATCTCGCGGCCGATCCGCAGCGGAATAGGCCCGGGCTCCGGGAAGAGCAGCTTGGGCAGCCGCTCGGTGGTCCACGCCTTGCGCAGCCGCACGGTGAACGCGGAGGCGCGCCCCACCGCCGCGAACATCCGGCGGGACCAGTTGGGCTCGGTCTCCAGCCCCGCGGTGAGGACGGCCAGATCCGAGGACTGGCGGGCGGCCAGGGCCAGTTCCATCCGGTGGATGAAGGTCTCGTGGGACAGCCGGCCCTGGGCGGCTCCCTCGCGCAGCACGGAGAGCGCACGGTCCCGTTCGGCGTCGGAAACCCGGGCCGAATAGGTGGGGGGCTCGTAGGAGGGCGTCACGGGAAGATTGTCGGGCGGGAAGAGGTGGGTGTCCAGCGGGCCGTTGACCTGCAGCAGAGGTGTTACGTGAGTGATCCGGGCCGCCTACCGGGCCCGCACCGTGTCACCGGCCGCCCCCGGAATATTCACCTCCCGTTACCGAACTCCGCGAGGTATGGTGCCGCGCGCGCAAAACCGCAGCACACAGGCATGTGCCGGTACGTCCGTGCCACCTCACCCACCCTTCACGGGAGCACTTTTGTCCATAGTTTTCCGCCCGCTCGCAGGTCCCGAGGAACTCGACCTGTTCTGCCGGCTCTCCTACACCCTCGATCACGAACTGGCCGACGACCTCACCCAGGGGCAGCGCCGCCCGGCGTGGATGTGGGTGGCCCTCGACGGTGACCGGCTGCTCGGCCGGATCGCCTGGTGGACGAGCAAGGGCGGCGACACCCCGCAGTCCCTCGACTTCTTCGACCTGGACGACACCCTGCCGATGGCCGAACGCCTGGCGGTCGGGCGTGAGTTGCTCCGGCAGGCGGCGGAGGCGGTCCTTCCGGAGAAGGCGTCCGAGTGGCCCGAGTACAGCCGTTACGTCCCCGGCGACTGGCGCGAGGACGCGGCGGCCCGCGAGGTCGTGGAAGCCCGTACGAAGGTGCTGGAGGAGTCCGGGGCAAAGCTGTTGGTGGAACGGCTGCGGCTGGAGTGGCGCCCGGGGACCCCGGTGGCGGAGCCGACCGGAAGGCTCGTCTTCCGTCCGGTGAAGGACCGCGAGGATCTCATCACCCTGATGATCCCCGTGCAGGAGGGCACCCTCGACGCGCGCTCCCAGACCGACCTGGCGTCCGGCCTGAGTCTGCGCGAGGCAGCCGAGCTGCACTACGACGAGGAGTTCGCGCACTTCAAGACCCCGCAGGAGTGGTGGCGCGTCGCCGAACTCCCGGAGAGCGGCGAGCCGGTCGGCTTCGTGATCCCGGCCCGCAACAACTACCACCCGATCATCGCCTACCTCGGCGTGCTGCCGGCCCACCGCGGCCAGGGCTACATCGACGAGATCCTGGCCGAGGGCACCCGCGTGCTGGCCGCCGAGGACGTACCGCGCATCCGCGCCGCCACCGACCTCGCCAACGTCCCGATGGCGAAGGCCTTCGCGCGCGGCGGCTACGTCAACTTCGAGCGGGCGCTGAACATGACGTGGAGCGACTGACTCCGGTGCGCTGAGACGCCTGCCCCTCTGCCCCCCTCGCCCCGAGGGGGGCTTCCCGTTCCCGGTCCGGCATCCGGCGGTCTTGCCGCAGGCGGCGGCGCCACGAATCATCGGTAGGGACCGGGCCGGCCCGCATCGGGGGCCGCGTCGCCGACGGAAGGGGCCGCCAGTGCTGTTCGAGGTGTGGGCACCAGAGGCCGAGGGGCGGGTGACTCTGCACCTGCCGGGTCCCGCTGTCGCCGAGTACGCCATGGAGCGGGATCCGCAGCGGGACGGCTGGTGGACGGTACGGGCCGAGGCCGCCGACGGCAGCCGTTACGGGTACGCGCTGGACGGCGGCCCGGTCCACCCCGATCCGCGGTCCCGCCGCCAGCCGGACGGCCCTGACGGGCTGAGCGCGGTGGTGGAGCACGACACCTTCGTCCGGGGGGACGCCTGGGCGGGCCGCCCACTGTCCGGGGCGGTGCTGTACGAGCTGCACATCGGGACGTACACCCGCGAGGGCACCTTCGACGCGGCAGCCGAGCGGCTCTCCCACCTGGTGGAACTGGGCATCACCCATGTCGAGCTGATGCCCGTCTGCCCGTTTCCGGGGACGCACGGGTGGGGGTACGAGGGAGTGTCGCTGTGGGCGGTGCACGAGCCGTACGGAGGCCCGCAGGGGCTGAAGCGGTTCGTCGACGCCGCGCACGAACTGGGCCTGGGCGTCGTACTGGACGTGGTGCACAACCATCTGGGTCCGTCCGGCAACTACCTCCCCCTCTTCGGCCCGTACTTCACCGACACCCATCACACCCCGTGGGGTTCGGCGGTCAATCTGGACGCCCCCGGCTCGGACGAGGTCCGCGCCTATCTGCGGGGCAGCGCACTGTCCTGGCTGCGGGACTACCGGCTCGACGGGCTGCGGCTGGACGCCGTACACGCACTGGCGGACACCAGGGCGCTGCACTTCCTGGAGGAGCTGTCGGCGGCCGTGGACGCGCTGTCCGGCAAGCTGAACCGGCCGCTCTTCCTGATCGCCGAGTCGGACCTCGGGGACCCGCGCACCACCACCCCGCGCGAGCAGGGCGGTCTCGGGCTGCACGCGCAGTGGAACGACGACTTCCACCACGCCCTGCACACCGCCCTGACCGGCGAGTCCCAGGGCTACTACGCGGACTTCGCCCGGGACCCGCTCAAGGCCCTGACCAAGACCCTCACCAGGGCGTTCTTCCACGACGGCAGCTACTCGTCCTTCCGGGGCCGTGCGCACGGCCGCCCCGTCGACCGCGCGAGCACTCCCGCCCACCGCTTTCTCGCGTACACCCAGACCCATGACCAGGTGGGCAACCGGGCGCTGGGCGACCGGCTGTCCGCGTCCCTGTCCCCGGGGCTGCTGGCCTGTGCGGCGGCGCTGGTGCTGACGGGGCCCTTCACGCCGATGCTGTTCATGGGTGAGGAGTGGGGTGCGCGCACCCCGTGGCAGTTCTTCACCGACCACACCGATCCGGAGCTGGCCGAGGCGGTACGGCGCGGCAGGCGGCGGGAGTTCGCGGCGCACGGCTGGGCCGAGGAGGACATTCCGGATCCGCAGGATCCGCGTACCCGCGCACGTTCCTGTCTGGACTGGTCGGAGCTCTCCGGCGAACCGCACTCCCGGCTGTTCGCCTGGTACCGCGAGCTGATCGCGCTGCGCCGCACTCTCCCCGACCTGGCGGACCCCGATCTGGCCTCGGTCAGGGCCGCACACTCGGCGGACGGCGCGGGGCGCTGGATCGCGTACCGCAGGGGCGACATCAGGGTCGCGGTGAACCTCTCCAAGGACCCCGCCACCATCGGCCTGGGCCGCAACGGGCGCTGCCGGGTGCTGGCGGCCTGGGAGCCGGTGGAGGCACCGGGGCCGGACGGGGTGCTGGTGCTGCCGCCGGAGTCGTGCGTGGTGCTGGGCGGCTGACGCCTCGTCAAAGGCCGTCCGGGGTAAGGGAGCTGGGCACCCGGCTCCCTCACGCACCTAGTACGAGGGACCCCACGGATAGAACGCCAGCACCAGCACGCCGACCAGCACGGTGAGGATCACCGTGGTCGCCACCCAGTCCCGGTTGCCCCGTGAGCTGCCGCCCTGCCAGGACCGCCAGCCCTCGGGCCGCGCCTGCACCCTCTTCTTCCTCCGGCCCAGGCGCCGCTTCTGTGCCTGGGTCGCCAACTCGTCCTCGCGGCGCAGCCGTTCCGCCACCATCCGGGCGCGGGCGGACGGCTCCTTGGGGGCGTCCTGCCTGATCCGGGCCAGACTGTCCTGCTCGAACTGTTCCCAGACCTCGTCGGGGAGGAAGGGCTCCCTCTCGGACGGGTCGCCCTCGGCCACTGGACTGTTGCTCACCGCACGGTTCCTCTCGGCAGACGCATTCGCTTCGAATGCGCGCGCGAGATCCTATAGCGACAGAGCACCTGTTCGACACCTCGGAGACGAACCGGGGCAGACCTGTCCACTTCATCCCCGGTACGGGGCGCGTGGCGGCGGTTGCGAACGAGGTTTCCTCGGCGGTGCGGCAGGCAACGCCTACTACATCCGCCGCTCCTCGGCGGGCGAACGCCGCAGCACCTCCGAAGTCCGGTCGGCAGAAGCCACGTTCGCCCCTCTCTGTCCTCTGTCCGACCGCCGCGCCCCCTCCCCCCACCCGGCAGATCAGCGCCCCCACCCGGCAACTCACCACTCACACTCGGAGCCCCCCATGCACGACGACCGCAGCCTCGTGGAACACCGCCTCCAGCGAGTCCTCAGGGAACGCATTCGCCCCGCCGTCCACTCCCACCCCACGCCCCTCACCGTCGAACGCTGGGAAGCGCCGGGCGAGCCCGTCCCGGTGGCCGAGGGTCTGGCCGCCGTGTTCGAACCGGCGGCAGCGGGCGACGCATGGGGCCCGGCCTGGGGCACCACCTGGTTCCGGGTGACCGGGCGGGTTCCGGCCGCGTGGGCGGGACGTACCGTCGAGGCCGTCATCGACCTCGGCTTCGACCGGCAGATGCCAGGCTTCCAGTGCGAGGGCCTGGTCTACCGCCCGGACGGGGAAGCCGTGAAGGCCCTCAACCCGCGCAACGACTGGGTGCGGATCGGCGGCGACCGCGCCGAGGGCGGCGAGGAGGTCCTGCTGTACGTCGAGGCCTCGTCGAACCCGATTCTGGTCGACCACGCCCCGACGTACGAGGGCGACCGCCTCACCGCACAGTCCCATCCCCTCTACCGCATCGAGCGGATGGACCTCACCGTCTTCGAGACCGACGTCTGGGAGCTGGTCCAGGACCTGGAGGTGCTGGACTCCCTCATGCGCAACCTGGCCAAGGACGACGCGCGCCGCTTCGAGATCCTCCGCGCCGTCGAACGCGCCCTGGACGCGATCGACCTCGGCGACGTCGCGGGCACCGCCGCACCCGGCCGTGCCGAGCTGGCCGGGGTCCTCTCCTCCCCCGCCCCTCGCTCCGCCCACCGGATCAGCGCCGTCGGCCACGCGCACATCGACTCGGCCTGGCTGTGGCCGCTGCGCGAGACGGTCCGCAAGGTGGCCCGCACCTCCTCCAACATGGTCAACCTGATGGACGACCACCCGGAGTTCGTCTTCGCGATGTCGCAGGCGCAGCAGCTCGCCTGGATCAAGGAGCACCGCCCCGAGGTGTTCGCGAAGGTCAAGAAGAAGATCGCGGACGGGCAGTTCGTTCCGGTCGGCGGCATGTGGGTGGAGTCGGACACCAACATGGTCGGCGGGGAGGCGATGGCACGCCAGTTCCTCTACGGCAAGAAGTTCTTCATGGACGAGTTCGGCATCGAGACCAAGGAGGTCTGGCTGCCGGACTCCTTCGGCTACACCGCGGCGATGCCGCAGCTGGTCAAACTGTCAGGCTCCCAGTGGTTCCTGACCCAGAAGATCTCCTGGTCGCAGGTGAACAAGTTCCCGCACCACACCTTCTGGTGGGAGGGCATCGACGGCACCCGCGTCTTCACCCACTTCCCCCCGGTCGACACCTACAACTCCGACCTCGGCGGCGAGCAGATGGCCCACGCCGCCCGCAACTACCGTGAAAAGGGCCGGGGTTCACGCTCCCTGGCGCCCTTCGGCTGGGGCGACGGCGGTGGCGGCCCCACCCGCGAGATGCTGGCGCGCGCGCAGCGGCTCCGCGACCTGGAGGGTTCCCCCATAGTCACCGTCGAGAAGCCTTCCGAGTTCTTCCGCAAGGCCGAGAAGGAGTACCCGGACGCCCCCGTCTGGGCGGGCGAGCTCTACCTCGAACTCCACCGGGGCACCTACACCTCCCAGGCCAGGACCAAGCAGGGCAACCGCCACAGCGAGTCCCTCCTCCGCGAGGCCGAGCTGTGGGCGGCCACCGCGGCCGTCCGGGTGCCCGGATACACCTACCCCCAGGCCGAGTTGGAGGGCATCTGGAAGACGGTCCTGCTCCACCAGTTCCACGACATCCTGCCCGGCTCCTCCATCGCCTGGGTGCATCGCGAGGCCCGCGAGACCTACGCCCGTATCCGCTCCGCCCTGGAGTCGATCACAGTGGGCGCGCAGACAGCGCTGGCCGGCCGGGGCTCCGCGCACATGGTCTTCAACTCAGCTCCGCACAATCGCCGTTCGATTCCGGCGGGCGGTGCGGGTGCGGCACCGCGGCGAACCACCGCACCCGTCTCCGCGACCCCGCGCGACGGCGGCTTCGAGCTCGCCAACGACCTGCTGCGCATCGTCGTCGACAGCCGGGGACTGGTCACCTCCGCGTACGACCTCACGGCCCGCCGGGAATCCGTCGCCCCCGGTCTCGCCGCCAACCTGCTCCAGCTCCACCCCGACTTCCCGAACATGTGGGACGCCTGGGACATCGACGCGTTCTACCGCCACAACGTCACCGACCTCACCGGTCTCGACACCCTCGAACTCACCACCTCCACGGACGACTTGGCCGCCGTCACCGTGACCCGCTCCTTCGGCGACGCGGGCTCGACCGTCACCCAGCGCCTGACCCTCCGGTCCGGCTCGAAGGTCCTGGACATCGACACGGACGTCGACTGGCGCGAGACGGAGAAGTTCCTCAAGGCGGCCTTCCCCCTCGACGTGAAGGCGGACCGTTCGGCGTCCGAGACCCAGTTCGGCCATGTCTTGCGCGCCACCCACACCAACACCTCGTGGGAGGCTGCCAAGTTCGAGATCTGCGCCCACCGCTGGATCCAGGTCGAGGAACCCGGCTGGGGCGCCGCCCTCGTGAACGACTCCACCTACGGTCACGACGTCACCCGTGACATGCGCGCGGACGGCGGCCAGACCACCACCGTCCGGCTCTCCCTCCTCCGCGCCCCCCGCTACCCCGACCCGGAAACCGACCGGGGCACCCACCACCTGCGCTTCGCCCTCGCCCCCGGCGCCACCGTCACCGACGCGGTCCGCGAAGGCCACTGGATCAACCTCCCGGAACGTACGGTCTCCAACGCCTGCGCCTCCCCCGTCGCCCCCCTCTTCACCGTCGACGACCACCGCATCGTCGTCGAGGCGGTCAAGCTCGCGGAGGACGGCAGCGGGGATGTGGTGGTCCGCCTCTACGAGTCGGGCGGCGGCCGGGCCACCGGCACACTGACCCCCGGCTTCCCCGCCGCCTCGGTCACCGGGACCGACCTCCTGGAGCGTCCGTTGGCCGACTCACCGACGTACGAACTGAGTTCGCAGGACGGCGGCGTGGAACTGGCCCTCCGCCCGTTCCAGATCCTGACGCTGCGGGTGGCCCGGGCTTAGTCAGCCGGCGTCGTCCCGGAGGTGCGGCGCCACTCCCCTCCTCCGCACTGCACCGCCCTGCCCCGCCCCAGCTCCTTGCGGAACAGTTCCAGCACATTCCCCCCGAGGATCTTCCGGACGGTCTCCTCCGGTACACCCCGCCCCACCAGCGCGTCCGTCACCAACGGCAGCCCGCGCGGCCCGGACAGTCCGGGGAGCGACCACGGGTACGCGTACGGCTCCTCCTCGCAGCAGCGCGGCATGGTGTCGTGGTCGACCTCCTCGATGAAGTCGGCGCCGATGCCGATGTGGTCCGGGCCCACGACGTCCAGGACGTGGAGGAAGTGGTCGGTGAGGCGGTGCAGGGTGGCGTCGGCGGGATCCTCCGCGAGGAACTCCGGGAGGAAGTTCACGCAGACCGTGCCGCCGGTCGCGGCGATGCCGCGCAACTGGTCGTCGGTGAGGTTGCGGTGGTGGTCGCGCAGGGCGCGGGCGGAGGAGTGGGTGGCCATGACGGGGCGGGTCGCCAGCTCCAGTACGTGCCGCACTCCCGACGCGCTCAGATGCGACACGTCGTAGATCATCCCGAGGCTCTCCATGATTCCGAGCGCCTCGACCCCCGCCTCGGTGAGACGGCTTCCGGTGGCGTCCTCGCCGCTGCCGTCGGCCAGCGCCGTCCGCCTCCAGTGGGCGAGCGAGGCCACCCGTACCCCCAGCCGGAACAGCGTCGGGAACAGCTCCACGCTCGCGTCGACCCCCGGCGCACTCTCCAGCGCCAGCACCAACGCGATCTTCCCGGCCGCGTGCGCCGCATCGATGTCGTCCCCGTCGAGACACAGCCGTACGGAGTCCTGGTTGCCCTCCGCGAGCACATGCGCGCACTCGATCATGCGCAGGGTCTCGCGGAGGGCGCCCTCGGGACGGTACGCGTCCCCGATGAACACCGGCAGCACCTGGAGATTCACCCCGCCCTCCTGCAACTGCGGCAGCCACCGCTCACGGAAGAAGCTCGCCCAGCGCTTCGGGGGGCGGGCGGTGACGGCGATGAGGAGGTCGTTGTGGGCGTCGGCGACCACGGAAGTGCGGTGCAGTTCAAGGGACATGGGGGTCAGGGTAGGCGGCCCGCACCACCGCCCTCACTTCGCCCGCTGCGCGATCAGCCGCGCGCACTCCATCGCCCCGTTCCGCGCCGAGTCCACCTCGATGTCGTAGCGCACGCCCTCGTGCACGAGGTCTGCCTGTCCGGCGGCCATCCCGGGCTCCCGGTCGCCCCGCGCCGCCTCGCGGGCGGCGGCCACCGACGCCTCGCAGCGGACGCCGACCCAGAGCACCTCGATGCCGTCGAGGGCCGTGAGCCAGCGGTGCTGGGAGGCCGGGCCGCCGAGGAAGACCTCGTCCAGGACGACCCGGGCCCCGGCCCGTACCATCGCGGCCACGCCCTCGGCCCAGGCCCGGTCGAGGCGGCGGAACTCCGGGCCCACGGAGACCTCGCCGTGCGGACCGACAGCGATCCCGGCCTCGGCTCCCTGGAGATTCGCGGGGAGCGCGTCGACGAAGGTGTCGACGCTGAGGCTCAGCCAGTGCCCGGGGAGCACCTCCTGGAGGCACCGGGAGAGGGTGGACTTCCCCGAGCTGGAGCCACCGTTGAGAACGATCATCTGGGTCATCACCGGGTCAAGGTAGGGGTCTCGGGTGGCTCGCGCCAGGAAATTTGTGCGTGTGTGGCCGGTACCGGGGCCGGTACCGGCGTCAGGCGAGGGTGACCTCCACCGGCAGCCGCTTGATCCCGTTCACGAAGTTGCTGCGTACGCGCGGTACTTCGCCCGTCAGCCGGATCGACGAGATCCGGGGCAGCAGCTCCTGGAAGAGGATCTGGATTTCGAGGCGGGCGAGGGAGTTGCCGAGGCAGAAGTGGGGGCTGCCCTTGCCGAAGGTGACGTGGTCGATCTGGGTGCGGGTGACGTCGAAGGAGTAGGGGGAGGCGAAGACGGCCTCGTCGCGGTTGCCGGAGGCGAACCAGAGGACGACCTTGTCGCCCGCCCTGATGTGCTTGCCGCCGAGTTCCGTGTCGCGGGTGGCGGTACGGCGGAAGTGGTAGACGGGGGATGCCCAGCGGAGGAACTCCTCCACTGCGCCGGGGACGAGGGACGGGTCCGCCTGGAGTTTCACCAGTTCCTGGGGGTGCTGGATGAGGGCCAGCATGGAGTGGGAGATGGCGTGGCGGGTGGTTTCGTTGCCCGCGACGACCAGGAGCAGGAAGTAGTTGTCGAAGTCGTGGGAGGTGAGGGGGATCCCGTCCCTGGGGGTCTGGTTGACCAGGAGGCTGACCAGGTCGGTGCCGTTCCCGCCCTTGCGTTCGGCGGCCAGCTTCCGTCCGTAGGCGAAGACTTCGAGGGACGCGGGGCTGCGGAACGGGAGGTCGCGGTACTGCTCGCTGTCCTCGCTGTGCAGGAGTACGTCCGCGTAGTCGGGGTCCGTGTTGCCGATGATGCGGTTGCCCCAGTCGATGAGCTGCTGGGTGTCGTCGGCGGGGATGTCGAGCATCCGGGCGAGGACGTTGATGGGGAAGTCCGCGGAGATCTCCTCGACGAAGTCGAAGGCGCCCTTGGCGAGGGCGGCGTCCAGGGTGCGGCGGGTGAGGACGCGGAGGAAGTCGCTGTAGGCGGCGACCGCCTTGGGGGTGAAGGGCTTCTGCAGGAGGCGGCGCATGGCCTGGTGGCGCAGGCCGTCGGTTTCGAGGAGGGAGCGGCGGATGGCTATCTGGTCGTCGTCCACCTCTTCCAGGTTGGTGAAACGGGTGGAGGTGTACGTCTCGGGGTCGCGGTCGACGGCGACGATGTCGGCGTGCCGGGTGACCGCCCAGAAACCGCTGTTGGGGGCGGGTTCGGGCTGCCAGTGGACGGGGTCCTCGCGACGCAGGGTGTCGAGCATCCGCCAGGGGGTCTCGCCGTCGAGGAAGTTGTCGGGGTCGGCGAGGTTCACGGCGGAGAGCGGGACGAGCGGGAGGGGGTCGCACATGGGGGCTCCAGGGTGACTCGGAAGGGGCACACGTGGCGGGGGCTCGGACGCGGCTGTCGGAGGCGGTACGCGTGCCACGGGCTCGGACGCGGGCAGTGGCGCGGCTCGGACACGGGCTCTCAGAGGTGGTAGGCGTACTCGCCGAACTCCCAGTCGGTGACGTGCTGTTGGAAGCGCTGGACCTCGTTGCGCTTGTAGGCGAGGAAGGCGGCGGTGAACTCCGTGCCGAGGAGTCCGGTGAGCGGGCCGTCGGCGACCAGGGCGTCCAGGGCGGCGGGGAGCGTGGCGGGGAGCTGGGGGGCCTTGCCGGTGTCGTAGCCGTACCCCTCCAGCGGGGCCGGTGGCTCCTCCTTCGCGACGATGCCGAGGAGGGCTGCGGCGAGGGTGCTCGCGATGATCAGGTACGGATTGGCGCTCGCGTCGCCGAGGCGGAGTTCCAGGCGGGCGGCCGGGCCGCGCTCCGGGGGGACGCGGATCATGGCGCTGCGGTTGTCGAGGCCCCAGTCGATCAGCCAGGGGGCCAGGGTGTCCGGGCCGAAGCGTTTGTAGGAGTTGACGGTGGGGTTCTGGAGGGCGGCCAGCGCGGGGGCGTGCGCGAGCAGGCCGGCCAGGGCGTGGCGGGCGGTGGCGGAGAGGCCGTGCGGGGCGGCGGGGTCGTCGAAGACGTTGCGGCCGTCGCCGGGTTCGACGGCGGAGAGGTGGAGGTGGAAGCCGGAGCCGCCCTCGTCGTTGAACGGCTTGGCCATGAAGGTGGCCAACTTGCCTTCCTTGCGGGCCAGTTCCTTGACGGCCGCCTTGAAGCGGAAGGCGCGGTCGGCGGCGTCCAGGGCCTCGGAGTGATTGAGGTTGATCTCGAACTGGCCGCTGCTGTACTCGTGGTTGCCCGCGATGACGGCGAGCCCGAGGTCGCGGAGCTGGCGGAGGGTACGCAGGAGATGGCGGTCGGGGTCGCCGCGCAGCCCGGCGGTGTAGACGTTTCCGGGGGCTTCCGCGTAGCGGCGCCAGCCGGTGGCGGAGGCGGGGTCGGGGTCGCTCTCGCAGAGGAAGTATTCGAGTTCCGGGCCGACGACCGGGGTCAGACCGTGCCCGGTCCACGCGTCGAGGACCTTCCGCAGGACGCCGCGCGGCGACTCCGGCGCCGGGGCGCCGGTCACCGGATCGCTCACCTCGCCCAGGCACCAGGCCACGCCCGGCTCCCAGGGGAGCGCCGCGAGGGTGGACAGATCGGGGCGTACGACGATGTCCGGGAGACCGGCGTCCAGCCCGCCCGGGACGTCGACCGTGTCACCGCGCGGCGTCGTGTGGTAGACGGCACGGCAGAAGGCGAGGCCGTGCCCGAGAGCCGAGGGCAGGTGCTCGACGAGGACGTCCCTGGCGCGGTCGGTGCCGAGGAGGTCGGGGTAGGTCACCCGTACCACGTCGATGTCGTGGCCCTGCGCGGCGAGACGTTCGAGGTGCTGACTGATCCCGGGCGGCAGCGAGGGCTGCGCCGGGGACTGCGGTCCGGACTGCGTTGCGCTCACCGGGGACTCCTCCAGGTCGTTTGACTCCAAAAGATATGCAGAGCCTCCGCGCGGCACAAGGGCGCCCACCGAATCCCCCCTCTCCGCAGGGCGGTTGACCGAGCCCCGTACGGGGATTAACTTGTTTGAACTCAAACGATTCCGCCGTCGCCGCTCACCCTCCCGGGAGGACCGCTCATGAAGGTCGCAGTGGACATGAAGGTCTGTCAGAACCACGGCCAGTGCGCCTTCTCGGCCCCGGACGTCTTCCAACTCGACGCGGAAGGGCAGCTGTTGTACGTCGCCGAGCCGGCCGATTCGCTGCGCGAGGACGTCGAGGACGCGGCGGACGTCTGCCCGCTCCAGGCCATCACCATCGAGGACTGAGTCGCAGCGTGAGGACCGACCGCATCGTCGTCGCCGGGGCGTCCCTCGGCGGTCTGCGCACCGCCGAACAACTGCGCCGCAACGGCTTCACCGGTGAGCTGGTGGTCGTCGGCGACGAACCGCACATGCCGTACAACCGGCCCCCGCTGTCGAAGGAGGTGCTGGCCGGGAAGGCGTCCTTCGACTCGGTGACCTTCCGGCCGAAGGCGGCCGTCGCCGATGTGGTGTGGCGGCTCGGCGGGGCGATCGTCTCGGCGGACCTCGCCACGCGCGTGGTCCGGCTCGCCGACGGCGAGGAGTTGCCGTACGCCGGCCTGGTCGTGGCCACCGGGCTGCGGCCGCGCCGTCTCGACGTACCGGGTCCGGGGCCGGGGCCGGCGCAGGGCCGCCACGTCATTCGTACGATCGACGATGCGCTGGCCCTGCGGCACGCACTGCGTCCGGGCGTCCAACTGGTCGTCGTCGGGGCCGGGTTCGTCGGGTGCGAGGTCGCGGCGACGGCGCGCGGCCTGGGTGCGGAAGTGACGGTGGTGGAACCGGAGCCGCTGCCGCTGCGGCGCCCGCTGGGTGAGCTGCCGGCCCGGGCACTCCTGGAGCGCCACCGCGCACAGGGCGTGCGCTTCGCGCTCGGCCGTACGGTGACCCGCTTCACCGGGCACGCCGGCCGGGTCACCGGTGTCGAACTGGACGACGGGACCCGGGTACCGGCGGATGCCGTCGTGGAGGCGGTCGGCGCGCTGCCCAACACCGGGTGGCTGGCGGGCAACGGGCTCGACCTGAGCGACGGGGTGCTCTGCGACGGGCAGTTGCGGGCCGTGGGTGCGTCCGGTGTCGTCGCGGTCGGCGATGTGGCGCGGTTCCCGAACCCCCGGTACGACACGGTGGCCCGGCGGGTCGAGCACTGGTCGGTGCCGGGCGACAGTGCGAAGCACGCGGCGCGGGTGCTGCTCGGGCAGGAGACTGCCGACCCCTTCGCCCCGCTTCCCTCCTTCTGGAGCGACCAGTACACGTACCGGATCCAGTCCTTCGGCGCGCCCGCGCTGGGCGTCGGGGACGTACGGGTGCTGCACGGCGACCCGGATGCCGACGGCGCGGGCGATCTGGTGACGGGTTACCACGACGCGGACGGCCGGCTGGTGGGTGTGGTCGCGCTGGGCGGCCCGGCAGCGGTGGCCGGGGCGGCGGCGTACCGCTCCGCACTGAATTCCTCTCCCCTCTCCCTAGGAGCACTCTCGTGAACAGCACAGTCCGGGGTTACTTCCACCCCAAGACGGCGACCGGCGCCGCGTCCCTGATCCCCGCGCCGCCGTGGCAGTACTCCGGCGACCTGCTGACCGTCGAGTACCGGACGGATCCGCAGCGGGTACGTGAACTGCTGCCCGCACCACTGGAGTTGGCGGAAGAGGACCCGGGGGCGGTCGCGCTGATCTGGGCGGACTGGCAGTCCTGCTCGTCCTCGCGCGAGGAGTTGCTCGACCCGGTGCGGGCGCAGTACCGGGAGGCCTTCGCGGTCGTCCGGTGCGCGTACCTGGGGCGGACGTACTCGCGCTGCGTCTACATCTGGGTCGACAAGGACTTCGCGCTCGCGCGGGGGCTGCACCAGGGCTATCCGAAGAAGCTGGGGTCGATCCACCAGACCCGGCCGCATCCGTACGGGCCCGCGCCCCGGATCGAGGCGGGCGCGCGCTTCGGTGCGACCCTCGCGGCGGCGGACCGGCGGCTGGCGGAGGCCACCTTCACCCTGCGCGAGGAGAGTGCGGCCCATGGCTTCGTCAATGGCCACCCGATGATCCACCACCGCTGGCTGCCCTCCATCGAGAAGGGCAAGGGCCTGGCGCTGGACGAGCTGGTCGAGACGGGCGCGGCATCCTTCGAGGCGGGCCCGGCCTGGGCGGCGGACGCGGAGCTCTCCCTCTTCGATTCGCCGACCGAGGAACTGGCACGGCTGGAGATCCGGGAGCCGATCGGGGCGTACTACCGGCAGGTGGGCGTGAGCTGGGACGGGGGGCGGCTGTTGGAGTCGGGGACGTCGGGGGCGGGATAGCGGCGGGGTGCCACTGGGGGAGCGAGCGCCCCCGGCCCCGGTTGCTCCGCGGGTGCCCCGGGGGCTGGTCGCGCGGTTCCCCGTACTCCTGGACGGACTTTCCCGTAGCCCACACAGCAAGGAGCCCCCATGTCCCACACCGCCACCGTCGCCGGCATCCCCGTCGACACCCGCCACTGGATCGGCGGCCGTCGCGTCGCCTCCGCCTCAGGCGCGACCTTCACCGACCACTCCCCCATTGACGGCGCCGCCCTCGCCGAGGTCTCCCGGGGCGGCGCCGAGGAAGCCGACGCAGCTGTGGCCGCGGCCAAGGCCGCCTTTCCCGGCTGGGCCGCGACCGGCCCCGCCGAGCGGGCCCGCATCCTCCACGCCATCGCCGACGGCGTCGAGAAGCGGCTCGAAGAGCTGGCCCAGATCGAGACCCTCGACAACGGCGCCCTCCTCCGCTCCCACCGCCGTGGCGTCATGCCCCGCGTCGCGCACAACTTCCGCTTCTTCGCCGACTGGCTGACCAACGAACTCTCCCACCCTGACTTCGACACCAACACCCGTCGCAATCACGTCAGTTGGGACCCAGCTGGACCGTGTGTCCTGATCACCCCGTGGAACGCCCCACTGATGATGGAGAGCTGGAAGGTCGCCCCGGCCCTCGCCGCCGGCAACACCGTCGTCCTGAAGCCCGCCGAGTGGTCCCCGCTCACCGCCTCCCTGCTCGCCGACATCGCACACCGGGCGGGGCTGCCCGCCGGTGTCCTCAACCTCGTGCAGGGGTACGGCGCCGAGGCCGGCCGGCCACTGGTCGAGCACCCGGACGTACGCCGGATCAGCTTCACCGGCTCCGTACCGACCGCCAGGCACATCGCCGCGGCCGCAGCCGCGAACCTCACCCCCACCTCCCTCGAACTCGGCGGGAAGTCGCCCCTCCTCGTCCTCGCGGACGCGGACCTCGCCCTGGCCGTCGAGCTGGCGGTGGAGCAGTACGACAACGCGGGCCAGGTCTGCCTCGCGGGTACCCGCCTCCTCGTCCACGAGTCCGTCGCAGCCGAGTTCACCCGCCGTTTCGTGGAGCGGGCGAACGCGCTCGTCCAGGGCGACCCGCGCGACCCCGCCACCGACATCGGGCCCACCATCCACCCGCGCCAGCTCGAACGGGTCGACGGGTTCGTGCGGCGGGCGATCGCCGCCGGCGGTACGGCCGTCATCGGCGGCAGCCCCCGCCACGACCTCGGTGACCTCTACTACCGCCCCACCCTCCTCACCGGCCTCCCGCAGGACGCCGAGGCCGTCCAGGAGGAGATCTTCGGCCCGGTCCTCACCCTCCAGACCTTCGCCTCCGACGACGAGGCCGTCGCTCTCGCCAACGGCACCCGCTTCGGCCTCGCCGCCACCGTCGTCACCGGCGACAGGAAGCACGCGGACCTCGTCACCGGGCGCCTCGTCGCGGGCACCGTCTGGGTCAACTGCTTCTACGTGCGCGACCTGCGCGCCCCGTTCGGCGGCTCCCGCCAGTCCGGGGCCGGCCGGGAGGGCGGCACCTGGAGCTTCGACTTCTACTGCGACATCAAGAACACCGTCACCGCTCAGGAAGCAGGGTGGACCCGCCATGGGTGAAATCGTCGGTGCGGGACTGCTCTCGCACGTCCCCACCATCGTTCTGCCCGAGGAGACCCGCAAGGAGCTCAACGAGGGCAGGGAGATCAGTCTGGTCCCCGGACTGCGCAGGCTCCGCGAGGAGGTCTTCGAGAAGCTGGACTACGACACCGTGGTCGTCCTGGACTCGCACTGGGCGACCACCGTCGAGTTCGTCGTCGCCGCCCAGGACCGCCGCGCCGGGCTCTTCACCTCCGAGGAGCTGCCGCGCGGGATGTGCCGGATGCCCTACGACTACCCCGGCGACCCCGAACTCGCCCGGAAACTGGCCGGGTTCGCGGACCGGCACGGGACCTGGATCACCCCGATCGACGACCCGTACCTGCCCGTGTACTACGCCACGATCAACCTCTGGAAGTACCTCGGCGAGGGGCTCCCGGACAAGAAGTGGGTGTCGATCGGGGTCTGCCAGACCGCCGGCACCGAGGACAATCTGCGGCTCGGCCGGGCACTCGCTGACGCGGTCGCCGCCACCGACCGCAAGGTCCTCGTCATCGCCTCCGGTGCGCTCTCGCACACCTTCTGGCCGTTGCGCGAGCTGCGCTCCCACGAGTCCAGCGACCCCCGCCACATCTTCAGCGCCGGTGCCCGCGAGGCCGACCGCGAGCGGATCGCCTGGTTCGAGGAGGGTCGGCACGACGAGGTCCTCCGCACCATGCCGGAGTTCCACGTCTTCAAGCCCGAGGCCCGCTTCGGCCACTACCTGATGATGGCCGGGGCCCTCGGCGAGGAGCGCTGCACCGCTCCCGGCCGCCTCTACAGCGCGTACGAGAACGCTGTCGGAACCGGCCAGATCCACATCTGGTTCGACCGCCCACAAGGCGGCTGGACCGCCAACTCGCCTGCTCGCGAACAGACTTCACCGGAGTCCTCCCATGCCTGAGTACCGCCGCGTCCTCCTCGAAGGCGCCGTCGTCCACACCGTCCGCGAGGGCGACGAACTCGTCTCCGCGGACGGCCGCCGGGTGAAGGCGGCCGACGCCCACCACCTCCCCCCGGTCGTCCCGTCCAAGGTCATCGCCGTACACCTCAACCACCGCAGCCGGGTCGAGGAGTTCCAGCTCGACCTGGCCCCCACCCCCACCTACTTCCACAAGCCCACCTCCGCCCTCAACTCCCACCACGGTGCCGTCGTCCGCCCGGAGGGCTGCAAGTACCTCAACTACGAGGGCGAGGTGGCCATCGTCATCGGCAGGACCGCTCGCAACATCTCCCCCGGGGAGGCCGGTGACCACATCGCCGGTTACACCATCGGCAACGACTACGGCCTGCACGACTTCCGCGACACCGACGCCGGTTCGATGCTGCGGGTGAAGGGCTCGGACACCCTGTGCCCGCTCGGACCGGGTCTGGTCACCGACTGGGACTTCCGCGACAAGTACCTGCGGACGTACGTCAACGGCGTCGTCGTCCAGGACGGCTCCACCTCCGAGATGGAGTGGGACATGCACTACCTGGTCGCCGACATCGCCCGCACCATCACCCTGCACCCGGGCGATGTACTGCTCTCCGGTACGCCGGCCAACTCCCGCCCCGTGCAGCCGGGGGATGTCGTGGAGGTCGAGGTCGAGGGCCTCGGCAGGCTCAGCAACCACATCGTCTCCGGCCCGATCCCCGTCCGCGACGACTGCGGCGCCCAGCCCACCGAGTCGGAGGAGGTCGTCTCCACGGCCTTCGGCGGCGACTGGGAGTTCCGCGGGGTCCGCGCACCGAAGCGGGGCTGACCAGCGGGGACCCGCTGCGCGTACGGGTGGCCGAGCCCCTGACCAGGGGGTGCGGCCACCCGTACAATTTGGTACCGAACGACAAATGAGCCCGAAGAACGACCAACCAGCCCGAAGGAGAGCCTGTGCCCGGCCAGCGTTCCATCGTCGAGACCGAGAAGCTGGTCGAGTCCAAGCTCGGCGGCATCCCCATCCAGCACGAGCAGATGGCGGTCATCGCCAACATCCACCGCGCCGCCGCCGCCGTCCGCAGCCACTTCGAGAACTCGGTGCTGCGCGGCTCGGACCTCACCTGGACGGCGTTCGTGGTGCTGTGGGTGGTGTGGATCTGGGGCGAGCAGGAGACCCGGTACGTCGCCGAGGAGGCCGGCATCTCCAAGGGCACGCTGACCGGCGTGGCGAGAACCCTGGAGGGCCGCGGGCTGGTGCGGCGCACCAGCCACCCCTCCGACGGACGCCGGGTGCTGCTCAGCCTCACCGAGAAGGGCGAGGCGCTGATGCGCCGGGTCTTCCCCGAGCTGAACGCCGAAGAGGCTTTCGTGGCACAGCAGTTGGACGTCGACGAATGCAAGCGGACGGCGGACGCGCTGCGCCGCATCGTCGTCCAGGTGGAGGAGCACGGCGAGGAGCGCCGCCGTGAACTGCTCAACGGGGAGGATCCCGCGCCGCGCCGGAGCGGACGACGGGCGACGAAGCCGTAACTCATCCTTCCGACACGGGAGTTCGCGTCGCGCGGGGCGGCGCATCGCCGGACCGCGCAACCCCGCTGTCGCCCCAACCACACTGAGGGTGGCCCCAGTTGACCTTCTGACGCTGGCTGGATGGTGCGCCGCCCGTCGTGGCCCGCAAGCTGAGACCCGTTGCCACTTCCGCATACGAAAAAGGTCTCGCTATGGCGAAGCGCTCCCATCCCCGTCGGATCACCGCCGCGGTCGTCGTGACCGCATCCGCCCTGGCCCTCGCGGGCACCCTGACCACCTCCGCCGCGCAGCCCAGAACCGCGGCCGACCCGGTGCGCAGCGGCCTCGACCGGCTGGTGAACGAGACCGGGTATCCCGCCGCGCTGGCCGCGACCGCCGGCCGCGACGGGCGCACCCGCAACGCCGCCGCGGGCGTCGGGGACATCCGCACCGGGGCCAAGGCGCCGGTCGACGGGCACATCCGGGCCGCGAGCGTCACCAAGTCCTTCACCGCCGCCGTGGTCCTGCAACTCGTCGCCGAGGGCAAGGTCGCCCTGGACGGCCCGGTCGAGACGTACCTGCCGGGGCTGCTGCGCGGCGACGGCATCGACGGCCGCCGGATCACCGTGCGCCAACTGCTCCAGCACACCAGCGGGCTGCCCGAATACTCCCCGTACATCGGCGACTTCGTCACCACCCGCCACCGCTACCGCGACCCCCGCTCCCTGCTCGACCTCGCGCTGCGGCAGAAGGCGGCGTTCCCGCCCGGCAAGGGCTGGCAGTACACCAACACCGACTACGTGGTGGCCGGGCTGCTCGTCGAGCAGGTCACCGGGCGGCCGGTGGGCGAGGAGATCACCCGGCGGGTGATCGACCGGGTCGGGCTGCGGCACACCTCCTTCCCGGCCGTGGGCGACCAGCGCGTCCCGTACCCCCATCCGCGCGGCTACGCCTCGACGGAGCCCGGTGCGCCGCTGGTGGACGTCACCGAGATGGATCCGTCGTCGGGCTGGGCCGCCGGCGCCCTGATCACCACCCCGAGCGACCTGACCCGCTTCTTCCGTGCCCTGCTCGACGGCAGGGTGCTGAAGCCCGCCCAGCTCGCCGAGATGCGCAGGACCGTGGAGGTGCCGGCCGAGGCCGGGTACCCGAAGGGCACCCGGTTCGGGCTGGGGGTGGCCAGCAGGCCGTTGAGCTGCGGCGGCCTGATGTGGGGCCACGAGGGTGCCTACCTCGGCTACGCCACCGCTCCGGCCGCGACCGACGACGGCCGCGCCGCCGCCATCGCCGTCACCACCTACCCGGACGCCGCCCAGAAGGGCCGCCCCGAGATCCAGCGCCTGCTGGACACCGCTCTCTGCGACTGACCCGCGGATCAGCCCGCGGCGAGGGGGCAGGTCAGCAGTTCTGCCCGGCTGCGCGCACCAAGGCGTCGAACAGGCCCTGCTGGGCGGGGTCTTGGGCCGCGGTGTCCTCCGGGTGCCACTGAACGGCTGCGAACCAGCCGCGCCCCGAAGGGAGTTCGAGAGCCTCGATGGTGGAGTCGGCGGCGCGTGCGGTGACGCGCAGACCGGTGCCGAGCACCTCGATGCTCTGGTGGTGGTAGCAGGAGGCGTCCACCTTCTCGGCACCGGCGGCGCGCGCCACCGTCGAGCCCGGCTCGATCGCGACCCGGTGGACGAGGTGGCGGTGCTCGCGCTCGGGGCCGCCCATGTCCTGTCGCAGGGTGCCGGCGAGGGCGACGTTGACCACTTGGAGGCCGCGGCAGATCGCGAGCATCGGCAGGCCCGCGTCGAGGGTGGCGCGGGCGACGGCCAGATCGAAGGCGTCCTGCTCGTCGTCGACGTCGTAGACGCTCTCGTGGGTGTCGCCCGCGCCGTAGCGGTACGGGGCCAGGTCGCCGCCGCCGGGCAGCAGCACACCGTCGCAGCGCGCCAGTCGGGCCGCCACCTCGGTCCGGTCGGCCACGCCGCCGGGTGCGTGCGGGTGCAGCATGAAGGGCTCCGCACCCGCCCGCCAGACGGCATCGATCACCGCGCGGGCGGTGACCTCGGCGGCGTACCGCAGCGCGGAGGTCGACGCGGCGAACCTGTTCGGGACGGCGATCAGCGGGCGCGGCCGCACCGGGGCGGCCGCGCCCGCCCGGCCCCTCACAGCTGCATCCACGTCGTCTTGAGCTCGGTGTACTTCTCCAGGGCGTGTGCCGACTTGTCGCGCCCGTTGCCGGACTGCTTCATCCCGCCGAAGGGGACGGTGAGGTCGCCCTCCTCGTAACAGTTGACCCAGACCGTTCCGGCCCGCAGCTTGCGCGAGACCTGGTGCGCGGTGGTGAGGTCGGCGGTCCAGAGTCCGGCGGCGAGGCCGTAGTCGGTGTCGTTGGCCAGTTCCACGGCCTCGTCGACGGTGTCGAAGGTGAAGACGGACAGCACCGGACCGAAGATCTCCTCGCGGGCCAGCCGCGAGTCCCGGCCCACCCGGTCGAAGACGGTCGGCGCGAAGTAGGCCCCGCCGCTCTTCCCTTCACCCGCTGTGTCGCGTCCACTCCCCTCGTCGATCCGAACCCCGTCGACCCGCACCCCTCCGGTCCGCAGTCGGGCACCCTCCGCCTCGCCTGCGGCGACGTGTCCGGCCACCTTCGCCAGGTGCCGCTCCCCCGCCAGCGCACCCATCTCCGTGGCCGGGTCCAGCGGGTCGCCGACCTTCAGTGCCCGCGCCCGCGCGACGACCGCGTCCACCACCCGGTCCGCGACCAAGGAGTGCACCAGCAGCCGGGAGGGCGCCGTGCACATCTCGCCCTGGTTGAAGAAGATGCCCCAGGCGGCGGTGGCGGCGGCCCGGTCCAGGTCGGGGGCGTCGGGCAGCACGATGTTGGGCGACTTGCCGCCCAGCTCCAGCCAGACCCGCTTGAGGTTGGAGTCGGCGGCGTAGTGCAGGAAGTGACGGCCGACGGCGGTGGAGCCGGTGAAGGCGAGGACGTCGACGCCGGGATGCAGGCCGAGGGCGCGGCCCGCCGTGGGTCCGTCGCCCGCGACGACGTTCAGCACTCCGTCCGGCAGCCCCGCCTGCGTACCGAGACGGCCGAGCAACAGGGCGGACAGCGGGGAGAGTTCGGACGGTTTCAGTACGACGGTGCATCCGGCGGCCAGCGCCGGGGCGACCTTCCAGCCGGCCAGCGTGAGCGGGAAGTTCCACGGGACGACCGCGCCGACCACCCCGGCGGGCTCGCGGGTGACCAGGGCGAGGGCGTCGGGGGCGGTGTGCGGGGCCTCGTCGGTGAGCTTGTCGGCCAGACCGCCGTAGTAGCGGAAGGTGCTGACCAGGGCGCGCAGCTCGATGCCGTACGCGTCCGAGATGGTTTTGCCCATCTCCAGGCTGAGCGTCAGCGCGAGGTCCGCGCGCCGTTCGTCGACGAGATCCGCGAGCCGCAGCAGTACCCGGCCGCGCTCGGCGGGCGCGAGCCGGGGCCACGGCCCGTGGTCGAAGGCCCGGCGGGCGGCGGCGACCGCGAGGCCCACCTCGGCGGCCCCCGCATCGGCGACAGCGGTCAGCCGCCGGCCGTTACGGGGGGACACCACCGCGAACTCCGCGCCCCCGCCCGGCTCTTCGCGGCCGTCGATGTGATGCCCCGTGGGATGCCGCAGCGCCTCGGCCCGCAGCAGCCAGCCTTCGTATGAAATGTCCACTGTGGGGTACCTCCGTGGTTCACGACATGGCGCACGGCCCGGTTCGCGACGTCGGTCCTGGCTCCGCTTGCGACTTGGCGCGTACGCACCGGGCGGCTTCGCACTATTTCCATTTGAGCCCAAACGATAGGCGGACACGGGGAGCGGCCACAAGAGGCGGACCCGCACGGATTCACCCCCTCGCGCGGGCACTCTTACGTGCATGAAAATCCCGCAAAGCGCAGCAGGGGGCGCCCGGATCTGCTGGTATGGGTCCGTCGCAGGGAGTAGTGATCTTGGGTCGGCGAGGGGCGGGGTGCGAGACTTCTCGACGGCACAAGCGGTACAGGACGCCGGGCACGGTGTCGCACTCGCCCTAACCACCGCACCACGCACCGAGGGAGCGAACGACCGATGAGCCTGGCCCAGCTTCACTACACCTCGGCCGCCGGGTTCACGGCGGTCAGCCCCGAGGTCCCGGCCGACCTGCTCGACGAGGCGGAGGAGGTACTGGCGGCCTTCCCCGCCTCCGCCTTCTCCCTCAGCCAACTCTCCGACGGCAGTAGCCTGTTGAGCCGCACCAGCACCGACCCGGACACCGGCGGTGCGTACACCCACGCCGTCCATCTGCCCGCCGGCAGCAGACTGCCCGGCGGCGCACTGCCGGTCACCGCCTGGGATTCGCCGCGCTGGGGACAGCTGCCGCCGGGCCCGGGGGACGCGCTGCCCGTACTGGAGATCCTGACCCCGGCCGCCGGTTTCTTCGACCGGGACGGGCTGGCGGGTTTCGCTTCCGGGTGCGGGTCACGCCTCGCGGGCGTACTGGCGGACGTACGCAGCCTCTGCGAGGACCCCCGGGCGGAGCAGGTGGTGCTGATCGAGGAGGACCCGGCGGACATCGCGCGCTGGGTGGCGGTACTGGGCGCCGCACTGCCGCGCGAGCACGCGCACGGGCTGACCTTCACCACGTACGCGGAACGGCCGGAGCACGCGCTCCAGCAACTCGTCGGCACCTCACCGGATGTGGTGTTCCCTGCGTCGGGGTTCCGGGTGCACGGTGCGAAGGCCGCCCAGGACAGCACGGTGGACTCCTGGGCCAGGGTGGCGGCGCAGGTCTGGCTGGCCGGTCGGCCCGAACTCTTCAAGCGGGCCGCCGCCCAACCCTCCCTGCACGACGGCGAGTTCGAGGCCGGTCCGCTGGCCGCGACGGCGCTCGGTGCCGGGGTGCCGCTCGACTCCCTGGGACGTACGGCAGCGGCCTCCTGGGCCGAGGAGCACGCCGACGGGCTGAGCGCGGGCGACTGGCCGGCCCTGCTCGGCGCGCTCTGCGCCCCGGTCCCCGGCTCGCGCCCGGACGGCGAACTGGACGCCCTGGAGCGTCTCGCCGTCCGTATCGACGGCAAGGTCCCCGCCGAGACACTGGCCCCCCTGGCCGCCCTCCTGGCCACCGAGGACGACAACCCCGCCGCCGTCCCCGAACTCGCCCGCCAGCTCGCCAACGACCTCCTCGCCGACCCGGAGCGGGCACGCAGCGCGGCAGTCCGCGAAGCCCTCGCCCAGCACTCCTCGCTGCACGCCCAACTCCTGGTGCACCTGGACGAGTTGGCCCCCGACAACCCCTTCTCCCTGGTACGCCTCCTCCACACGGCGGACCTGATCCCCGGCGTGCCGGAGGGGCTCCCCCACCTCCGGATGTGCGCCGCCTTCCCCGAGCCGGGCGCGGAGTCGCAGACGGCCGGCGACCGGGACTCCACCCTGCACACCGTGCTGCGGGCCGCCGGGGTCTCCCCCATGGTCGAGCCGCTCGTGCTGCGCACCGGCTTCCGGCTGGTCTGGCCGGGCGACCTCCTCCCCACCCCGCAGGAAGCCCGCTGGATTCTCGGCGAGACCGGTTCGGACGCCCACCGCACGGCGGGCACCTATCCCGAACTGATCCGCTCCGCCCTCGAAGGCCCCGCCGACGACCCCGACGTCACCCCCCTCGCCACCGACCTGATCCGCGCCTTCCCGCACGAGATCGACGCCCGCCAGCTCGGCGCTCTGCGCCTGCTCGAATTCGCCGAGTCCCTCGCCGAGGGCCGCGCGGGCGCGGGCCCGGTCGCCACCGTGCTCACCCTGCGCTCGGCCGCCCACCCGGTGGAGGTTCCCGTCCTCCAGCGCGTCCTCGCCCTGCTCTCCCGCGACCTGCTCTCCGAACAGCGCCCCCTCGGCGAACTCAACGCGCTCGCCCGCTCCGCCGACCCCGACCTGCTCGGCGCGTACGCCGCCACCGCCCGCACCGCCACCGTCCAGGACCGGATCCGCACCACCCCGTCCTATCTGGCCGACTGCTTCACCGCCTGGAACTCCCACCCGGGCGCGAGCCCGCTGTGGGACGAGACCAGGACGGAACTCCTGGAGGAGGTACTGCGGGCCGCGCTCCAGCATCTGACCAGCCGTGAGATCAGCGTGGTGAGCGAGCACCTGGACCGCTCCGGCGGCACCCACGCGGCCGACTTCCGGTCCTGGCACCGCCCCGGCGGCGGCGCCTTCGGCAGGCTGGCGAGGCGCTTCGGGAGGCGGTGACGGGGCGGGCGGCACGGCAGCGGAGGAAGGGCGGCACGGAGAAGAGACAGCACGGAGGAGAGGCAGCGCGGAAAAGGGGGAGCACGGAGAGAGGGAGCCCTGGCGCAGCGCAGAACTCCCCCTCGGCCGTATCAGCCACAGCCCCTTCAGCCATGGCCGTACGGACTACGCCCGTGCTGTGGCGACCCTCCCCAGCACCGCATCGATCACCAGGAACGCCACCAGACTGACCCCCAGCATCGGCACGAACCAGCCCACCAGCGCGGTCACCGCGCAGAGCGGCAGCAGCCACGGAAGCGGCACCTTCCGCCGCGCCCCGCGCGGCGCGGGCCGCCCGGCGCCGGTCCTGCGGCCCTTCGTCGGCCTGCGCAGCCACCACATGCGGTAGCCCCACACGATGAGCAGGACCACGGCGAGGGCGAGGGCGGCGAGGGCCAGCTGGTTGACGACTCCGAGGAACACCCCGGTGTGCGCGTCGATGCCGAAGCGGGTCAGCTTGGCGAGCAACGGATAGTCCGCGAACCGCAGCTCACCGACCACCTTGCCGTCGTAGGGGTTGACGGCGACCGCGTCGAGGTGGACCGGGAACTGGGTGTCCGTCTCCTTGACGACGTACCCCTTCCCCTCGCCAGGCAGGGTCACCGCGAGCCTCCCCGCGACACCGGCGGCGCGCGCGGACGCGAGCACCTTGTCGATACCGACGTCCTCACCCACCTTGCCGACGACGCCCTGGCCCGAGTGCTCCGAGTGATCGCCGACCCCACCGGACCCGCCGGTCCCTCCAGAATCCCCGGACCCGCCGGTCCCACCAGATCCACCGGGCCCCCCGGAACCGCCTGGCGCGTCCGCCGTATTGGGCAGCCCGGCCTCGATCACGGGCGTCGATCCGCCCAGCTGCTCCCGTACCGAGGCGATGTTCTCGCCCGCGTACTTGGACCAGGTCAGGCCGGTCGCGGAGAGCAGAGCGAGTCCGAGCGCCGCCCACAGGCCGACGGAGCCGTGCCAGGTGAGCACCCGGCGCCGCCCCTTGGCGCCGCGTTCGGGCTTGAACAGGGCGCTCTTCGACGTACGCCTGCGACCGAACCACAGCAGCAGCCCGCCGAGCGCGACCACCCACAGCCAGCTGGCGGCCAGCTCGCTGTAGTTGCGGCCGAGGTCTCCGAGGTGGAGGTCCCGGTGCAGTTCGTCGAGCCAGGTACGCAGCGGCAGCGCACCCGAACTGCCGTAGCTGGCCAGCTTCCCGCGCACCTCGGCGGTGTACGGATCCACGAAGACCGCGAGGGACTTGCCCTCCGCGACCTCGGGGCCCGACATCAGCACGCGCGTGGTCGCACCGTCCTCCGGCGAGGGCCAGACGGCAGTCACCGTCCCTTGCGGATACGCCTTGCGGGCGGCCTCGACCTGTTCGGCGACCGGAACGCTCCGATCGCCGACCGGAACGCTCAGCTCATGGCTGTACACGATCTTCTCCGCCTGGAAGGAGAGCGCGTAGAGCAGCCCACTGGCCGCAGCGACCAGCAGGAACGGGGCTATCAGCAGCCCCGCGTAGAAGTGCACCCGAAGGACGAGCGGCCGCAGCGCACTCCACCCGGGCCGTGCCGCCCGGGCCTGGGACACCCCGGCGGCCTCCGCCGCACCCTGCCCCTCGTCTTGTTCCTCTTCTTGTTCTCTTTGTACTGGAATACCAGTGTTCATGGTGATCCTGAGGCTTCGTACGGACATGGGGAAATCGACCCCAGGCCAGACGACGCGTCAGACGGCTGCTGCTCCGGGGGCCGTGACAGGAAATGCCGGAGAGCCGGGCGGACCGCGCCGCGAGAGTGAGTACGCGAGTACCACGCCGTGCATACGGGAGGGGCGGGGACGGACCCGCCGCCGTACCGGAACCTTCGGCTCAGGCAGCCGCACCACCGCCAGCACCAGCCGCACCGGCACGAAGGCCCGGTGCCCGACAGCCCCGGCGATCCGGAAGAACGAAGCCTCCGCCCGAGCCAGCCAGAGCGCACAGAGAGCCGCCGCCAGCACATGCGCGGCCATCATCCCCAGCGCGCCGTGCCCGGCCGCCCCCGCCGCCTCCAGCGCACCGTCCGCCCCCATGCCCATGGCCTCGTGCCCGGCATGCGCGTACCCGGACCCCTGCCCCTGCCCACCCCCGTGCCCACCCCCGTGCCCACCCGCTGAATGGGCCTGCGCTCCCCCGAACACCACATGCAGCACCCCCTGATCCGCGAGCAGCCCACCCCCCATGGACAGCGCCCCCCGCTGCCGTCCACCCCCGCACCAAGCGAGCACACCGGTCACCCCGAAGGCCACCAGCAGCCCACCCAGCGGAATGTCCCGTCCGGACATGTGCGCGTGTCCCGCCGCCGCCAGCGTCACGCACACCGCCGCGAACACCAGAGCCCGCAGCACCCGCACCGGCGATCCGGCCCGCGTCACGGCGGACGCCGTCAGCGTCCCCCCGGCTCCCCCCAGCACCCCCACGGCCCCCCTCAGCTCTCCCTCGGACCCCTCGGGTCCTCCTCCGGCACCTCAGTATCCGCTCAGCCGGACACCTCGCCGCCCCCGGCCGGCCACTGCTGTACGAACGCACGAACGCCGCCCCACTGAACAGCGGGACGGCGTTCGCACGTCAGGAATCGGCAGGTCCGGCAGAACCGGCAGGGCTCAGCTCGCGCCCTCGTCCGGCGTCAGCCGCAGCGAGATGGAGTTGATGCAGTACCGCTGGTCCGTCGGCGTCGGGTACCCCTCGCCCTCGAAGACGTGCCCCAGGTGCGAGCCGCACCGCGCGCACCGCACCTCGGTGCGGGCCATGCCGTGCGAGGTGTCGGAGATCAGCTCGACGGCGTCGGTGTCCTTGGGGTCGTAGAAGGACGGCCAGCCGCAGTGCGAGGCGAATTTCGTGTCCGAGCGGAAGAGTTCGGCGTCGCAGGCGCGGCAGGAGTAGACACCGGTGGTCTTGGTGTCGGTGTATTCGCCACGGAACGCGGGCTCGGTTCCGGCCTGGCGCAGGACGGCGTACTCGGCGGGGGTGAGTTCCTCGCGCCACTGCTCGTCGGGCTTCTCGATGTCGTACGGCATGGTGTGTGTCCCCTTACTTCTGCGCGAGGCCTACTTCTGTGCCTGGCTTACTTCTGTGCCTGGCGGGCCAGGATCTACTTCTGCGCGAGCCGGGCCAGGATCTCCGGGCCGAGGTCGGTCACGTCGCCCGCGCCCATGGTGAGAACCAGGTCGCCGGGGCGGGACATTCCCGCGATGACGTCGGGGATCGTGGCGGCGTCCGGGACGGCGGTCACGTCCGCGTCGGCGGCCTTGGCGGCGTCGACGATCAGGGCGCTGGTGATGCCGGGGATCGGGTCCTCGCGGGCCGGGTAGATGTCGAGGACGACCGAGGCGTCCGCGAGGGCGAGGGCCTCGCCCATCTCCTTGCCGAGTTCCTGGGTGCGGGAGAAGAGGTGGGGCTGGAAGACCACCAGGAGGCGGGAGTCGGAGGGGACGGCTCCGCGCATGGCTTCCAGGTCGGCGGTCATCTCGGTGGGGTGGTGGGCGTACGAGTCGATCACCTGGACGCCGGACTCCTCGCCCTTGAGCTGGAGGCGACGCTTGACGCCCGTGTACTTGCCGAGGGCGGAGGCCAGGTTGTGGGCCGGCAGGCCGAGGGCGACTCCGGCGGCGAGGGCGGCGACCGCGTTGTGGGCGTAGTGGGCGCCGGGGACGGAGACGGTGAAGGTGAGGAACTTGCCGTTGAGCAGGACCGTCACCTCGCTCGCCAGACCGCGCGGGGTGATCTTGTGGACGCGGACGTCGGCCTGGGCGGAGTCGCCGTAGGTGACGATGTTGAGCAGTTCGTTGGCGCGCAGGCGGGTGGCGAGCTCGACCGCGCCGGCCTGGTCGGCGTTGATGACCAGCGTGCCGCCGGGGACGATCTTGCCGGCGAAAGTCTCGAAGGACTCGTAGATCTCGTCCATCGAGGCGTAGTTCGCGTGGTGGTCGAGTTCGACGTTGAGGACGATGGCGACCTGGGGGTCGTACTTCTGGAAGCTGCGGTCGCTCTCGTCGGCCTCGGCGACGAAGATGTCCCCCTCGCCGTGCAGGGCGTTGGTGCCGGGGCCCGCGAGGTCGCCGCCGATGGCGTACGAGGGGTCCAGACCCATCTCGGTGAGGGCGACGGCCAGCATCGAGGTGGTGGTCGTCTTGCCGTGGGTGCCGGCGACGGCGATGGCGCGGGTGCCGTCCATCAGGGAGGCGAGAGCGTCGGAGCGGTGGACGACCGGGATGTCCAGCTCGGCGGCGCGCACCAGTTCGGGGTTGTCGGCGCGGATCGCGGAGGAGACGACCACGCTGGTGGCGTCGTCGGCGAGGTTGCCGGCCGCGTGCCCGATGTGGACGGTGGCGCCGAGCGCGCGCAGGGATGCGGCGGTGCCGGACTCCTTGGCGTCGCTGCCCGCGACCTTGGCGCCACGCTGGGCGAGGATCTTGGCGATGCCCGACATTCCGGCGCCCCCGATGCCGATGAAGTGCGGTCGGTCAAGGGCGGTGGGGATACCGGGTGCCATGCGTCAGTCTCCAGATGGTGCGGCGGGTGTACGGGGTGGCTGCCGCCCCCGGCGGAGGGCGGGATTCCGGGGAACCCGTCCGCACCGGGGGCGCCTCAGCCTATTCGCTGTGCGAGAAGAGCTTGAGCACCGGTACGCCGACCTTGTGGCGTGCCTGCGAAGCCCAGTCGCGGTGGAAGAACTCCTCCACGTAGTGCGGCGCCGTCAGCACGATGACCTCGTCCGCGCCGGTCTCCTCGACCACGGACTTCAGCAGGTCCAGCGGGTGGTCCTCGACGATCCGGCCGACCGCCTCGCTGCCCGCCTGGCGCAGCGCCGCCAGGGAGACCGCCATCGCCTTCTCGGCCATGGGCCTGGCCTGCGCGCCCTCGGGCTCGTCGCCCTCGTGGACGGCTTCGTCCAGCTCGCCCAGGGCCACGTCGTCGATGGCTCTGAGCAGTACGTCAGCCTGGTCGCCGCGCGGCTGCATCAGCACCACGAACGAGATCTCCTCGTCGCCGTGCAGGGTCGTCACGAACTCCACGTCGGCCGCCGTGAGGGGCTTCTCGATCATCAATACGCTCGTGAACATGTCCGGGCGCCCTTTCTCTTCTCCGACCGTTACGCCTGTACGTCGCGGCCCTGGGCCGGGGCGCCTGCGCGCCCGGCCGCTGCGAAACCCTGCGGAAACCATCCTTCCCCGTACGCACACGAGGACCGCCAGGTAAGTGTGCCCAACGGAAGCTAAGCGGAACGGTGAATTCCGCCTTGCTGATCCGCAAGGAGAATCCGGTCGATGCCAGCTCCGGACTTACAGTGTCGAATGATCCACTACTGGGTCAATTCCGACGGTACTGGGTGAACAGGAACCCGGCCTCCTCCAGCACCGACGCCAGCGCGAACCGCTCCGGAACCGCCGGCCCGGGCCCGTCCGAGATCCGCTGGGCCCGCCCCGCGGTGAGCATCGGCGACACCGTCAGGCACAGCTCGTCCAGCACCCCGTCCGCGATGAACTGGGCGAGCAGTCGCGGCCCGCCCTCGGTGAGCTGCCTGCGCAGCCCCCGGTCGGCCAGCGCCCGTACCGCCTTGTCCATCTGCACCCGGGCGCCGTCCCCCGCGATCAGCACCTCGGCACCGGCCTCCCGGGCGGCCCGGATGCGGTCGAGGGGGGCGGTGGCCCCGGTCAGGACCAGGGTGGGGACGAGCGGGGAGGTGAAGAGGGGCAGGGTGAAGTCCAGGTCGAGGCTCGCGCTGACCACCGCGATGGCGGGGGCGGGGGCCTGGCCTGCGGCCTTGCGGCGCTCGGCGAAGGCTTCGCGGGCGCGGGCCGGGCGGTAGCCCTCCAGGCGTACCGTTTCCGCACCGACCACGACGACATCGGCGAGAGCGCGCAGGGTGCCGAAGATACGCATGTCGGTATCGCCGGAAATCGGCTGGGAACGGCCGTCGTGCTGGGCCGCCCCGTCCAGCGAGGAGACCATGTTGGCGCGCAGCCAGACCTCGGCGTCCTCGGGGTACGCATAGGCATCGGCCAGCTCGTCGAGGTCCCACGCGTGATCACCGGCGGGAGCGGTCCCGGGGGCGGCCCCGGAGGCGGCACTGGAGGCGGCCCCGGGGGCGGCACTGGAGGATGTCACTTCGGTCACAGGGAACAGGCGTCGCATGCGGGCAGTCTGGCACGGCACGCCGGGGCCCTTAAGGTGGACGGTTGTGTCGTCCTCCACCGCCGCTCAGGGGCCCGGCCCCATATCCGAAGCGGCTCCGTTGTCCTTGTGCGCCCGTGAGCCGCACGTCCCCGCCGACCGCCTGGTCGCCGAGATGGTGCCGCCGCCGCGCTTCGACGCGGTGCGCTTCGACACGTACATCCCGGACCCCGGTCAGCCCAGCCAGCCCGAGGCCGTACGGGTGCTCAGCGGCTTCGCCGCGGGCCTCGGCGCCCCGGCGGACGGGGGCGCCAAGCGCCGCTGGTTCGGGAAGAAGCCCGAGAAGAAGGCGGCCGGTCCGCGCGGGGTCTACCTCGACGGCGGTTACGGCGTCGGCAAGACCCACCTGCTCGCCTCGCTGTGGCACGCGACGCCCGCCGAGCCGTCGCTGAAGGCCTTCGGGACGTTCGTGGAGCTGACCAATCTGGTCGGCGCGCTCGGCTTCCAGCAGACGGTGCGGACGCTGAGCGGGCACCGGCTGCTGTGCATCGACGAGTTCGAGCTGGACGACCCGGGCGACACGGTCCTGGTGTCCTCGCTGCTCAGCAGGCTGGTGGAGCAGGGCGTCGCACTGGCCGCGACCTCCAACACGCTGCCCGGCAAGCTCGGCGAGGGCCGGTTCGCCTCCGCGGACTTCCTCCGCGAGATCCAGGGCCTGTCCGCCCACTTCCGGCCGCTGCGCATCGACGGTGAGGACTACCGCCACCGCGGGCTGCCCGAAGCGCCGCCTCCGTACAGCGACGAGCAGGTCGAGAAGGCGGCGTACGCGACCGCGGGCGCCAGCCTGGACGGCTTCCCGGCGCTCCTCGACCACCTGGCGAAGGTCCATCCGAGCCGGTACGGAGCCCTCACCGACGACCTGAGGGCGGTCTGCCTGACCGGGGTGACCCCGGTGCCCGACCAGTCGACGGCGTTGCGACTGGTGGTGCTCGCGGACCGGCTGTACGACCGCGAGGTGCCGGTGCTGGCGTCCGGGGTGCCGTTCGACCAGCTCTTCAGCGAGGAGATGCTGAACGGCGGCTACCGCAAGAAGTACTTCCGGGCGATCTCCCGGCTGACGGCCCTCGCCCGGGACGCCAAGGGGCTGGTGGCGGAGTAGCGGAGCCGCGAGGGCCCGGTGGTGGCGCTGGGCCGTTCGGGTCCGCACGGACGCTTGCGGCGCAGTAGGTTGGGGCGGTCGGCGGCCGGAGGAAACGCCCCGGTCTGTCGCACCACCCGACCACTGCTGAAGGGACCGCCGTCATGGCCACCGTCCGTACCGCACACACCGTCTGGGAAGGCGAGCTCCTCAAGGGCTCCGGCACCGTCTCGTTCGACTCCTCCGGCATCGCCGACCAGGCCGTTTCCTGGCCCTCGCGCGCTGAGAAGGCGAACGGGAGGACCAGCCCCGAGGAGCTGATCGCCGCCGCCCACTCCAGCTGCTTCTCGATGGCGCTGTCGCACGGGCTGACCGGAGCGGGCACCCCGCCCACCCGCCTGGAGACCAAGGCGGACGTCACCTTCCAGCCCGGCGAGGGCATCACCGGCATCCACCTCACCGTGCGCGGCGAGGTCCCGGGCCTGGACGCCGACGGCTTCAGGGCCGCCGCCGAGGACGCCAAGAAGAACTGCCCGGTGAGCCAGGCACTGACCGGCACGACCATCACGCTGACGGTCGAATCCGTCTGATACCCGGGCCTGTTGAGCGCCTCGGACCGAGGCTCTGTGGCAGGGTGACCCGCACGTTTCCTGCGCGACCGGTTCACGTGTCATCAGTTGCGTGGTACACACGTGCGGGTCACATTCCTGTCCGCCAACAGGGAGTTACCCATGTCTGCACAAGAGCGTTCCGCAAGCGAGCAGGACACGTCCGTCACCTCTCCCGCCGACGCCTCCAGGCGTCAGGTCCTGGCCCGTACGGGCGCGTTGGGCGCGGGAATCGCCTTCACCGGCGCCCTCTCCGAAGTCTTCGCGGGTACGGCACTGGCCGCACCCCGCGGCGGTGGGGGCCACCACCGGGCCGGGTACGGGCCCCTGGTGCCCGACCCCAAGGGGCTGCTCGACCTCCCCAAGGGCTTTCGCTACAAGGTGCTCTCCCGCGAGGGCGACCCGCTGCGCTCCGGCGAGGGCAAGGTGCCGAGCAACCACGACGGCATGACCGCCCTCAGAGGCAAGCGGGGCCGCGTCCATCTGGTCCGTAACCACGAGAACCGGATGTCCGCCAAGCTCGGCGTCCCCACCGTGCCGGGTCTCACCTACGACCCCGCCGCCAAGGGCGGCTGCACCGCACTCACCCTGGACGGCCGCAACAACGTCCTGGAGGAGCGCGTCGGCGTCGCCGGCACCGCGGTCAACTGTGCGGGCGGGCCCACCCCTTGGGGAACCTGGCTCACCTGCGAGGAGAACGAGGACAAGGCAGGCAGCAACGGCTACACCAAGGACCACGGCTTCATCTTCGAGGTCGACCCGTCCGACCCGCACCGCACGGGGGCGGTCCCGCTCACCGCGATGGGCCGCTTCCAGCACGAGGCGATCGCCATCGACCCGAGGAGCGGGATCGTGTACGAGACGGAGGACGCGTTCGACCGCCCCTTCGGCCTCTTCTACCGCTTCCTCCCCAAGAAGCCGCACGGCGGCGTCGGTTCGCTGCGGGCCGGGGGCGAGCTGGAGGCGATGCGGGTTCCGGGCGTGCCGGACCTGTCGGCCGTGCACGAGACCGGGAAGTGCTTCGGCGGGGTGGAGTGGGTGCCGGTCCCGGACCCGCTCGCCAAGGAAACACCCATCCGGCTCCAGGACTTCGGCAAGAAGGGCATCACTCACGCCCAGAAGCTGGAGGGCTGCTACTGGGGCGACGACTGCGTCTACTTCGTCTCCAGCTTCGCCCGGTCCAAGGAGGGCTCGGCCCGCGACCACTTCGGTCAGGTGTGGAAGTACGAGCCGCGCCACCGCCGTCTCACCCTGGTCGTCGTCTTCGGCCCGTCGACCGACATCCAGCTCCCCGGCGAGTCCCCGGACAACATCTGCCTCGCCCCCAGCGGCGGTCTGATGGTGTGCGAGGACGGCGACGGCGCGCAGCACGTGTACGGGCTGAGCAGGCGCGGCAAGGTGTACGCGATGGCTCGCGGCCGGCAGAACATCGGTACGCCGGAGAAGCCGGAGTGGGGCGAGTTCGCGGGCGTCACCTTCTCCCCGGACGAGTCGACGATGTACCTCAACTGCTATACACCGGGGACGACTTTCGCGGTGACGGGCCCGTGGGACGACTGAGCCGGGTCGGCTGAGCTCGTCCGGCTGGACCGGACTGGACTGGGACACGCGCTGACGCAGGGCTTCGGTCGCCCCCGGCGACGTGCACGGGACAACGTGTGCGCCGGGGGCGGCCCCTCGCGTACCGCCCCTTCCGCCCACTCACCCCCATTCGCTTACTCGTGCCAGTAACACCGACGTAACCCCGCCGCCGCACGCCCTCAAAGAGCGGCTGCGTCAATGCTCTCCATCCGCCGCACCGTCCCCGGAGGGCATCCCGCCATGGCACAACCGTCGTCCCGCACGCCTGTCGCACCGCCGCCCGCCGCGCCGCCCGCGCTCCACCCGGTCGACCGCCGCCCGCGCTTCGGGAAACTGGCCGCCTTCGGCTTCCAGCACGTGCTGATCATGTACACCGGCTGCGTCACCGTGCCGCTGGTCTTCGGCGCGGCGGCCGGTCTGGACCGGGCCACCATCGGGCTCCTCATCAACGCGGATCTGCTGGTGGCCGGTCTGATCACGCTGGTGCAGAGCCTGGGCGTCGGGAAGGTCCTCGGTATCCGGCTGCCGATCGTCACCGGCGCCACCTTCTCCTCGGTCATCCCGATGATCATGATTCACGGCGAGTACGGCATGCAGGCCGTGTACGGGTCGATGCTCGCGGCCGGGCTCTTCGGGCTGCTGATCGCGGTGCCGTTCGCCCGGCTGGTGCGGTTCTTCCCGCCGCTGGTCAGCGGCGTCGTCATCGTGGTCATCGGACTGTCGCTGCTCGATGTCGCGGGCGTCCTGATCACCGGCAACGACCACAGGGCCGCCGACTACGCCTCGCCCGCCCGGCTCGCGCTGGCCGCCGGAGTCATCGTGGTGATCGTTCTCTTCTCCCGCTTCGCCCGTGGCTTCCTGAGCCAGGTGGGCATCCTGCTCGCCCTGGTACTGGGCACGCTGGTCGCGATACCGCTCGGGCTCACCGACTTCGCGGGCGCGGCGGGCGCGGACTGGTTCGGGCTGACCGCGCCCTTCCACTTCGGGGCGCCGCAGTTCCCGCCGTCCGCGGTGATCTCGATGTGCGTCGTGATGCTGGTGATCTTCACCGAGTCGACGGCGACGATGATGGCGGTGGGCGAGAGCACCGGACGTACCGTCTCCGACAAGGACCTGGCACGGGGACTGGCCGCCGACGGCCTCTCGGGCGTGCTGGGCGGCGCGATGAACTCCTTCATGGACACCGTCTTCACCCAGAACGTCGGCCTGATCCGGATGACGGGTGTCTCCAGCCGGTACGTCACCGCGGTGGCCGGCGGCATGCTGGTGCTGCTCGGCCTGGTGCCCCGGCTCGGCGAACTGGTGGCGGCACTGCCGGGACCGGTGATCGGCGCGGCGGGCCTGATGCTGTTCGCCACCGTCACCATGGTCGGCGTCAACACCCTGCGCCGGGTCGATCTCGATGACCACCGCAATCTCACCGTCGCCGCCGTCGCCCTGGGTATCGGGCTGCTCCCGGAATTCGTGGAGGGGGTCTACGACGGCTTCCCGTCCTGGGTGCGGATCATCCTCGGCAGCGGCATCACCGGCGCCGCGTGCGCCGCGTTCCTGCTCAATCTGCTCTTCCACCACACGGGTGTGCGCCAGCAGTCGCGCACCGGCGGGAATCGGAGCACGATCGGGGAATCCGAGGGATCCGACCCGACCGATTCTGATGGGGTACGCGGTGGCCGAGAAGTCCGGGCAGAAGAGCGAGTCGAAGCGCGCACAGCAGCGGGAGCGGAAGCAGGAGAAGAGGGGGGAGGAGAGCGGGGAGGAGAAGGGCCGCGGGACGGCGAAGGAGCCGAAGCCCGCGCGGGCGAGCAGCACGCCGTCGACGCGGCCGCCGCTCCCCGACCCACTCCGCGTGCGTGACGCCCTGCGCCTTGCCCCCGCCGCCCCCGTCACCCTCTCCTCGTACGCCGCGGACGCCACCCCCGTGGGCCCGCGGGAGAAGGCAGCGGGGGTGGCCGCCACCACCGCCATCGGCCCCCGCCTCGCCGACCTCCAGGAACGTCTCTACGCGGCGAGCACCGCCGGTGACACCCGCCGCGTCCTCCTGGTCCTCCAGGGCATGGACACCAGCGGCAAGGGCGGCACGGTCAAGCATGTCATCGGCCACTTCAACCCCTCCGGCTGTCGCATCCGCGCCTTCAAGGCCCCCACCGAGGAAGAACGCTCCCACTCCTTCCTCTGGCGCATCACCAAGGCCCTCCCGGAGGCCGGCGAGATCGGCATCTTCGACCGCTCGCACTACGAGGACGTGCTGATCGGCCGGGTCCGCTCGCTCGCCCCGCCCGAGGAGATCGAGCGCCGCTACGACCAGATCAACAACTTCGAGAGGACCCTGACGGAAAGCGGCGTCACGATCGTCAAGGTCTTCCTGCACGTCAGTCACGAGCAGCAGAAGCGCCGCCTTCTGGAACGCCTCGACAACCCCGAGAAGTACTGGAAGTTCAACCCGGGCGACATCGAGGAACGCGCCCTGTGGCCTGCCTACCAGGAGGCCTACGAGCTGGCCCTGCAGCGCTGCTCGACCCCCGCGGCCCCCTGGTACCTGGTCCCCGCCGACCGCAAGTGGTACCGCAACTGGGCCATCAGCAACCTCCTCCGCGAGCATCTGGAGGCCCTCGATCCGCAGTACCCGAAGGCGGACTTCGACATCGAGGAGTGCCGGCGGAGGCTTTTGGAGGCCCCCTGACGTCGGAGCCGGTGTCTCACAGGATCGGAATGCTGAGCTCCGGCCGGTCCCACCGCACCGCGGGCGGGTTCGCCGGGACCGTTCCCACCGGGACCGCGCCCACGCTGCGGTAGAAGCCCTCCGACGGCGGGTGGGAGACGACCCGCACCTCCTCGATGCCCGCCTCGCGGGCGCGGGCCTTGAGGTGGGTGATCAGGTGGCGGCCGATGCCCAGGCCCTGGGCGGAGTCGGCGACGAACATCAGGTCCAGCTCGGGCGGGTCGAGGAGCAGCGCGTAGAAGCCCAGGACCGTGCCGTCGGCGGAGACGGCCACATGGACCTCGTGGGTCTCGATGTAGTCCGGGCCGACCCGGTAGCCGGCGACCATCGACTCGTACGGGGCCTCGTAGGCGCGGGAGGTGCGGACGAGGCGGGTGAGATGTCTGGCGTCGCGGGCGGTGGCGCGGCGGACGGCGAGGTCCGTGCCCGGGAGGGGGAGTGAGGTCATCCGGAGAGTATTCACCGCCGGACGGGGGACGTGCCGATGTCCGACCCTTCGCGGTTGATCAGATACTTTCCGTTAGTGACCATTTTTGTACGTCGAATGCTCGCGGTGACGGTACTAGGTGCGGTCCTGACCGGATGCGGGGCGGGGAGCCGTGACGGGGACGGCGGTGCCGAGCTGCGCCGGGCGCCCTCCGCCTCCGTACCGGAGAAGTCGCCCGTTCCGCAGAAGCCCGGCGAGCCCCGGGGATCGGCCTCGCCGACCGCTCCTCCCACCGTCGCCGCCGGCCCCGGGGGGCTGACCCCCGTCTTCGAGCGGGCCAGGAAGGGGGTCAGGGAGAAGGTGGTGGCGCTGACCTTCGACGCGGACATGACCTCCGATCAGGGGGCGCGGGCGGCGGGCGGCGAGCGGTTCGACAATCCGCAGCTGATCGCCTCGCTGCGGCGGTTCAAGGTGCCGTCGACCGTGTTCATGACCGGGCGCTGGGCCGAGGAGTACCCGGACCAGGCGCGGGCGATCGGGTCGGATCCGCTGTTCGAGATCGCCAACCACTCCTACAGTCACCACGCCTTCAAGGCGGACTGCTACGGCTTGCCGAGGGTCGCCCCGGAGAAGATGCGCGCGGACGTGGACCGGGCGTTCGCGGCGTTCCGCAAGGCGGGGGCGCGCAATGTGGTGCCGTACTTCCGCTTCCCCGGCGGGTGCTACGACGACCGGGCGCTGCGCAACCTCGGACCGGCCGAGGTGACGGCGGTGCAGTGGGACGTGATCAGCGGGGATGCCTTCGCGACGGACGCGGACGCGGTGGCGGAACAGGTCCTGGCCGGGGTGCGGCCGGGGTCGCTCGTCGTCATGCACTGCACGCGCAGTGCGGCGCCGACAACCGAGCGGGCGATCAGGCGGATCGTGCCGGAGCTCCGGAAGAAGGGGTACCGGTTCGTGAAGGTGTCGGAGCTGATCGCGCAGCGGCGGTAGGACGGGGGCGGGGGGTGCCGGAGTGCGATGTCCGGGCGCAGCGGCGTTCAGGCGCGGCGCGAGGAGAGCGTGCACGCCACGGCGCCCGCCGCCCCGGCGATGACCGTCGCGAGCAGCAGGGGGAGCAGGGGCAGCGGCACCGTCCCGCTGTGCGAACCGGTGACCAGGCCCGTGACGGCACTGCGGGCCGGTGAGCCCGCGGTGACCAGGGTGAGCAGGGCACCCAGCGCGGTGAGCGTGACGCCCCAGCCGGTGCCGCGCAGCAGTGGCCAGTTGCAGAGCACGCCGACGGCCGCGCCGAGGAGTGCGCAGATGAGGACGGCGAGGAGGCCTGCTCCGGCGGCGGACAGTGGGGAGATCCGGACGGTGTCCCCGGTGTCGGACCACTTGCTGATCGCCACCACGAGTCCGGTGCCGAACACACCCAGCGCCGCCGTGCATCCGAAAGCGGTGAGCAGGGCGGCGAGATGGGCGCGGCCCGGGGAGGTGGCGGCCGCTGCGCAGTGCCGGGCGGCCGGGGGTTCATTGGTCACGCAGACCCGCACCAGCCAGGCCGCGACGGGCAGCAGGACGGCGGCTCCGTAGCCGAGCGAGTCGAGGATCGGCTGCCCGCCCTGGACGCCGATGGCGAGGAACGCCGCATAGAGGAGGGCAGGCGCCAGCCACCGCTGCGACCTCGCGAGCAGGGAGAGTTGGTAGCGGAGGAGCGCGGTCACACTTGTTCCCGTTCCTTCTCGTCAGGCTGGAGGCAGGTTTTGGGCCGGCGGTCCTCGGACCGGGTTACGTCGTCCAGGGCGGCCACCTCCCTTACATGCCAAGGGGGTTGAGCGCCGAGCAGGCCGCGCAGTACGCCGTCGGAGTGGACGGCCGCCACGGTCAGCACCGTGGTGCCGTCGGGGCCGGGCGCGGCCGAGGGCGCCCCGGGGAGCCCGGCGGGGAGCGCCGGCCCGGCGGCGACGATCCGTACCAGCGGGCCCGGGTTCGCCGTCTCGGCAGCCGAGTTGACGGGCACGACATGTGCCCCCTCCACCCGGTACGTCACGTCCACCACTCCGGCCAGCCGCTGCGGGTCGTGGTCGACGAAGGTCACCGTCGCCCCGGCCGCGACCCGCTCGGCCACCGCCCTGTCCAGCTCGCCCCGCGCCGCCTCGTCTAGTCCGGTCCACGCCTCGTCCAGTACCAGCAACTCCGGTGCCGCCAGCAGCGCTTGGGCCACTGCGACCTTCTGTGCCGTGCCCTTCGACAGCTCGGAGACCGGGGTCCGCGCATGACCCGACGCCCCGAATCGCTCAAGCCACTCCCCCGCCCGCGCCCTGGCCTCCGTGCGCCCGAGGCCGTGGATGCGGCCGAGGTGGGTGAGGTAGCGGAGGGCGGTGAAGGGGAGGCCGCCGGGGAAGCGTTCGGGGACGTACCCGACCCGGGACGGGCGGCCGTCCACCTGCCCCTCGGTCGGCGCGTCGATTCCCGCGAGCACCCTCAACAGGGTCGACTTTCCTGTGCCGTTGGCGCCCTGGAAGCGCACCAGGGAACCCGGGTGGAGTTCCAGGCCGACCGAGCGGAGCACCCAGTCCCCGCTCAGACCGTAGCGTCGTCCTACGCCGATGAGTTTCAGTTCGCCGTCGCCTTCGGCTGGGTCAGCTCGCTGGGACGTACGATCACGAACCCCTCGCCCTGGAGCATCAGCTGCACCGCCTCGCCGGAGCCGCCGCGGATCATCGAGCCCACCGACTGCGAGCGGTGCAGCGAGGTGTTGAGCTGGGCGCTCCAGCCGACCACCGCGTCCGTGTCGACGTACACCGGCAGCTGCCCGGTGACCGGGATGACCAGCGGGGTGCCGTCGCAGACGACCGCGAGCCTGCCGTAACCGGTGAAGAGGCTGTTGAAGAGGCCGCCGCCGGTCATGCCGGCGCCCTTCACCATCTTTATCTCGTAGCTGAGGGTGGGGTCGAAGCACAGGACGTTGCGGCCGTTGACGGTGAGCGCGTCGCCCTGCTCGATGTCGACGATGAAGCAGTTCTGCGCCTCGTGCGCGAACCACGCCTCACCCTGGCCGCGCACCGCCATCAGCGGCAGGCCCTCGCCGGTGACGGCCCGCTTGAGCATGCCGCCTATGCCCTGCCCCTTGCGCTCGAACTGGAGGTTGCCTCGGTAGGCGATCATCGCGCCCTGCCGGGCGTGCATCTCACCGTTGACGGCGTACTTCACCGACTTGGCGTTCTGGAGGGTCATGCCGGGGGTGTGCGCCGGCTGGGCCATGTTCTCTGCCGCAAAAAGATCGCTCTTCATACGGGTCATCCTGGCCTGCCGGGTTTTGGTACCACAAGGAGATACCGGCCCGGAGTTGCTTGGCCGAGGTTGACCGTATCCACCGGTTGAACACGTCAGGTGCATCACACGTACCCATGAATGCGTCCAAGCTCCTGAACGATCAAGGCACTTGGCGATGGAGTCGGCACGGTACGAGGGGCGCCCGGAGACTCAGAGAACCGGGCGCCCCGGCACGAAGCAAAGGGTCCGGGAGCGATCTTGTCCATGTCCACCTCCATGTCCGGTGCCGCCTTCGCCCTGTTACGGCGCGTCAACGGCACCGCACTCATCATCACCGCGCTGGTCGCCACCCTGGCCGCGCTCGCCTTCCCGGTCTGGTCGTACGCCGACCGCTCCGGCACCGGCCAGGCCAACCTGGCGGCGTCGACCGTCGCCACCAAGTGGGGGCCGCTGTCGGCGGCCGACCGGGACCTGCTGGTGAAGGTACGGCTGGCCGGGCTCTGGGAACTCCCGGCCGGGCAGCAGGCCATCGAGCGGGCGCCGAGCCAGTCGGTGAAGGCGGCCGGGGACCACCTCGTGGTCGGTCACACCGATCTGGACGCGCGGGCCCGTACGGTGGCCGCCCAGCTGGGCATCGAGCTGCCGAACCAGCCGACCGAGGAACAGCAGGGCTGGTTGCGTCAGTTGACGGCGTCCTCGGGGCCGACGTACGAGCGTCTCTTCGCGAACCTGCTGCGGCGGGCGCACGGCAAGGTCTTCGCGGTGATCGCCCAGGTCCGCAACAGCACCCGCAACGCGCTGATCCGCCAGCTCGCGGACGCCTCCAACCAGACCGTCCTGGACCACATCACCATGCTCGAAGCAACCGGCCTGGTCGACTTCGACGCGATCGCCAACGAGGCGGCGGGCGGGGCGACCGCCAGCCCCACCGGACCACCCCCGCCGGTGCCCGGATCGCGGGTCCCGGCCCCCCTCCCGGCCTCGCCGACCGGCACCCAGGACTTCACCTCACTGCCGTCCGCACCGCCGGCGGGCGATATCGGCAACCCGGTCACCCAGCCATAGGCTCCGGTCCGGCGCCCAGCCGTGGACTTCGGTCCAGCGACGGTCCGGGAACCTCAAATCAACCTCTGAACGTCCCACCGGGTGGGTTCACCACCGCACGCCGGGGCCATTACCCCTGCACAGCACGAACAGGGGGACGAGATGGACCAGCGCACGCAGCAGACCTCGACGCAGCCTTTTCCGCAGGCCCCGGCACCGGCCTCGCCACAGGCCCAGGCACCGGCCCTGCCGCGGGCCTCGGCCGGCGGCCACCGGGTCCCGCGGCTCGGTGTCGGCATCGGCTGGCGCCCGGAGATCGCGGACACGATCGAGGCGCTGCCCGGCGTCGACTGGGTGGAGGTGGTCGCGGAGAACATCTGCCCCGGCCACCTCCCCGAGTCACTGCTGCGGCTGCGGTCCCGCGGCACCCTGGTGATCCCGCACGGCGTCTCGCTGGGCATCGGCGGCGCGGACCGCCCCGACGCCGGACGGCTGGCGGACCTGGCGGCGCGGGCCCAGGCGCTGGGGGCGCCGCTGGTCACCGAGCACATCGCGTTCGTACGGGCGGGTGGCACGCAGACGGCCTCCCCGGTCCTGGAGGCGGGCCACCTGCTGCCCGTCCCCCGCACCTGGGACGCGCTGGACGTGCTGTGCGAGAACGTCCGGATCGCCCAGGACCAGCTGCCGGTGCCGCTCGCCCTGGAGAACATCGCGGCGCTGATCAACTGGCCCGGCGAGGAGCTGACGGAGGGCCAGTTCCTGGCCGAACTGGTCGAGCGCACCGGCGTACGTCTGCTCATCGACGTCGCCAATCTGCACACCAACCACGTCAACCGCGGCGAGGACCCCGCCAAGGCACTCGACGAGCTCCCCGTCGAGGCCATCGCCTACGTCCACGTGGCAGGCGGCATCGAACGCGACGGCGTCTGGCACGACACCCACGCCCACCCGGTCACCCGCCCCGTCCTGGACGTCCTCTCCGAGCTCCGCTCCCGCGTCTCCCCACCCGGCGTCCTGCTGGAACGCGACGAGAACTTCCCCGCACCGGAGGTACTGGCGGCCGAACTGGACCTGATCCGGTCCACCGTCGAGATCTCCAGCGCCACCCCCACCCCGCCGGAAGCACGAGGGGCCGCGCGGGCGACCACCGCACCCCGGCACCCCCACCACCCCGCGTCCAACCCACCCGCACAGGCACAGACACCCGCACAGGAAGCCCCCACCCGCCAACGCCTCGCCCTGGCCCAGACCGCCCTCCTGGCCGCCCTGGTCTCCGGCGCCCCCGTCCCCGAGGGCTTCGACGGCCCGCGCCTGCGCGTCCAGTCCCGCGCGCTCACCGCCAAGCGCGCCGGCATCGTCGCCAAGGTCGCCCCCGAACTGCCCCGGATCCTCGGCGAGGACTACCGGAAGGCCTTCTTCGGGTACGCCCTCTCCCGCCCCCTCCGTTCCGGCTACCGCCGCGACGCCCTCGACTTCGCCGAACACACCCTCGTACACGGCACTCTCGACCCGACGGCCCGCCGCGCCCTCACCCACTGGTGGCAGGACCGCGCCTCGGCCCGCCCGCCGACCCGCGCCACCCGCCTGCTGCGCGCCGCCCGCGCGGCAACCGTCCGCGGCCTGCCCCGCCGGGGCAGGCCGAGCGGCACACCGTCCCGCCAGGAGCCGCACATCGGTCACCAAAACCGGCACTCCACGCCTCAGGACCGGAACACCACCCAGGAGGCGAAGCCCGTATGAACGCCGTCCTCCTCGTCCTGCTCTACTGCGCCGTAGGTCTCTCCAGCATAATCCTGCTGGTCACCCTCTCCCGGTCCCGCAGCCGCCTCAGCGGCGGCCGCCCCGCCGCCGTGCACGACGTCATGGAGGCCGCCTTCCTGGCCGGCGGCCCCGGCCGCGTCGTGGACACCGCGCTGACCGCCCTGCACACGGACGGGCGGCTGGCCGTCGGCGGACCGGGCATCGTCGTCGTGCGGTACCGGACGGCCCGGGACCCGGTGGAGCGCGCGGTGCTCCAGGAGTGCGACGCGGCGCCCAACGGGGCGCTGCACCAGCTGCGTTACGCGGTGATGCGCCACCCCGCCGTCCAGGAGGTCGGTGACGGGCTCGCCGCGCGCGGGCTGCTGCTGCCACCGGGCGGGGCCCGCGGCTGGCGCCGCTGGGGCCTGGTCCAGGCAGTGGTCTGCCTGACCGTCCTCCCCGTCCTGGTCTTCGTCACCTTCGCCCTCCAGACCGCCGCCGGTTCCCCCAGCGACTTCCTGGAGCGGATTCCCTTCGCGCTGGGGACGATTCCCGCACTGCTCGGCGGTGCGGCGGCCGGTTTCGTGGTGGCCGCCCAGGCCAACCACCGGGTCAGCGTCGCGGGCCGCAACGCCCTGCTCGCCCACCGCACCGACCCCTCCGTGGCGGGTTCACCGGAGCAGCAGGTCGCGGTCAACGGCATCCGCAGCCTGACCGACCCCGACCTGCGCGACCAGCTCCGCATCGCCCTGCGTCAGCGCCCCGACCTCGTGCACACCTCGTCGTCGTCGCAGGCCGCCCCCGTCCTGGTCCCCGTCATGTGGTGCGCCGGTTCGGTCCCGGGCGGCGGCGCGGGCACGGCCTGCGGCGCCTCCTCCTCGTGCGGCTCCGGCGGCTGCTCGGGCGGCGGTGGAGGTGGCTGCGGCTCCGGCGGCGGCTGCGGGGGTTCGAGCGGCAGCAGCTGCGGAGGCAGCAGCTCCGGTTCCAGTTGCGGAGGGGGCGGCGGAAGCAGTTGCGGTGGAGGCGGTGGCAGCTCCTGACCTCACGGCCCGGTCCGTAGGCGTCACCTCCAGCTCACCCTGCCCGAGCCCCTGGCCTCGCAAAACCCCCACCACCCCACAGTTCCCCCCGCCCCCGGTCACAGATCGACAACACCCCGCCCACATCATGGACACGCCATAGCGCAGGGCCCGGACCCCGCATCAGAATCCGGCATGTTCTGGGTCCTGTTCCTCCTCGTCTCCTGGGTCGCGGTCATCGCCGCCTGCGCCCGGCTGTGCCTCGCCGCGCAGGCGTGCGCCGACACCCTCGCCGATGTCCCGTTCACCGAGGACGCGTTGACGCTTCCCGAGGCCGCCTTCCTCTCCGGCGGCCCCGGCCGGGTCGCCGATCTGACGCTCCTCACCCTGCACACCCGCCGCCGGCTGATGCTGGCCCACACCGGCTGGACCACCGTGGTCGCGCCGCACGGCGAGGACGCCCTGGAGCGTGCCGTGATCGGCGCGGCCGGACCCGGCGGGCAGTCGCGCACCGCCGAGGTGCGCAGGGCGGTGGCGGAGGCGGACGCCGTGCGGGTGCTCGCGGAACGGTTGGTGGCGAGCGGGCTGGCCGTTCCCGCGAACTCCCGCCGGGCGCTGTCCGCCGGGGTCCGGGCGGTGCGCGGCGCGACGCTGCTCACCCTGGTGCTGGGGGTCGTCTCCGTCCTCGTACTGCCGCAGGATCCCGAGGAGCGGGACGCGGCGGCGCTCTGGTTCTCGCTGCCACTGGTACTGACGTTGGGCGCGCTCGCCATCGCCCGCGTCGAGGTCCACCCGTACACCCGCTGGGCGTCCCTCTCCGGGCAGCAGCTGCTGCGCGCCCTGTCGCGTGGACCGGACCCCGACGCGGGTCCGGAGCAGGCACTGCTCGCCGCGGTCGCCGTCCGTGGCGTACGGGCGATACCCGATCCGCAGCTGCGCTCCGCGCTCGCCGGGCCGCGCGGCCGTCAGCCCCTGGCGCATCGGGGTCAATGACCCCGACACCGCACACAGGTGCTTTACATCGTCAACTACCTTGCCAATTATCCCTTTTATCCGCCACGGCTGTGGCCGCCGCACCAGCAAGGGATCGCGATGAGAGCACTAGCGCTGTACGGAGCCGCCACCACCCTCGGCTCCCTGGTCCTGTCCGCCCTCGCCGCGGCCCCCGCGGGCAGCCTGACCGCCCCCGCCGATCCCGCCTCCCGGGCCCCCTCCCCCGAGGCGCACGGCACCGCTCTCGCCGCCGGACGGGCCCTCGCCCAGGGCATCAAGTTCGAGAAGTGCCCCGCCTCGGAGGACCTGCCCGACCCGATCCGGTGCGGCACGGTCAAGGTCCCGCTCGACTACGCCAAGCCGCACGGCAAGCAGATCGAACTGACCGTCAGCCGCCTGAAGGCCACGGGCAGGACCACCGGAAACGGCAAGTCGTCCGGAAAGGCCACGGCCACCCCCCGCCAGGGCGCCCTGGTCTTCAACCCCGGCGGCCCCGGCGCCTCCAGCATGTACTTCCCGCTGGTCTCCCGGCTCCCCGAGTGGACGAAGGCCGCGGCGGCGTACGACCTGGTGGGCTACTCCCCGCGCGGGGTGGGCCGCAGCGCCCCGCTCTCCTGCATGGACCCCGCCGACTTCGCCCAGGCCCCCACCCAGGCCCCGTCGCACCCCTCCGCCTCGTACAAGAAGGAACGGATCGCCCGCGCCAAGACCTATGCCCGGGGCTGCGCGCGCAACGCGGGCGAGGCGCTGCGCCACTACCACTCGCTCAACAACGTCCGTGACCTGGAAGTCCTGCGGGCCGCCCTCGGCGAGCCGAGCCTCAACTTCATCGGCGCCTCCTACGGCACCTACTTCGGCGCGCTGTACGCCACGCTCTACCCCTCGCACGTGCGCCGGATGGTCTTCGACTCGGCGGTCAACCCCGACCCCGGCCAGATCTGGTACGAGAACAACCTCACCCAGTCCGCCGCCTTCGAGGACCGCTGGGAGGACTTCCGCACCTGGGTCGCCAAGCACGACAAGGTGTACCGGCTGGGCTCCACACCCGAGCAGGTCGCGCACAGTTACGCCCGGATCCGCGCCGAGCTGTCCCACCGGCCGGCCGGCGGCGTGGTCGGCCCCGGCCAGCTCCAGGCGGCGTACCTCACGGCCGGTTACTACGACGACGTGTGGGCGCAGCGCGCCACCGCGCTGGCCGAGTACCGCAAGGGCAACCCCAAGCCACTGATCGACATGGCCTCGCCCCGCCCGGAGGCGGCCAAGGACGACGAGAACGGCACCGCCGTCTACACCGCCGTCGAGTGCAACGACGCCCCGTGGCCGACCGACTTCGCCACCTGGGACCGCGACAACACCAAACTCGCCAAGCGCGCCCCGTTCGAGACCTGGGACAACGCGTGGATGAACCTGCCGTGCGCGTACTGGAGCGCGCCCCGGCAGCGTCCGGTCGAGGTCCGGGCGGCGAAGGGCGCACTGCCCCCGACACTGATCCTGGCCGCCGAGCGGGACGCGGCGACCCCGTACAAGGGCGCCCTGGAACTCCAGAAGCGGCTGGCGGGCTCGGTGCTGATCACCGAGAAGGACGCCGGTACGCACGGCATCGCGGGCGGCGCGAACGCCTGCGTCAACACGCACCTGGAGACGTACCTGCTGACCGGTAGAACACCGGTGCGGCGCGCTGCCTGCGCGCCGCACCGGGAGCCGAACCCGGTGTCGCTGGACAGGGCCGTCCCCAAGAGGATGCCGGCCGCCGTCTGATCTTCCGGGCTGGGGTGGCGGGAGGCGGGGACCACGCACCCATGGTCCCCGTCCCCGCCACCAAGTCTTCTGCTGTACGCCCTGCGCGGTTCGCCTTGCGTAGTACGCGTAACCGTACGAGTCCTACGGAAAACCGTACGCGCGGGGTGACTTGTGCGCGGGCGCTTACGCCAGCTGGGCCACCAGGTCCGCCACGCTCTTGCGGCGCCCGGTGTAGAAGGGCACCTCCTCGCGGACGTGCATCCGGGCCTCGGAGGCGCGCAGGTGACGCATCAGGTCGACGATGCGGTAGAGCTCGTCGGCCTCGAAGGCCAGCAGCCACTCGTAGTCGCCCAGCGAGAACGAGGCGACGGTGTTGGCGCGCACGTCGGGGTAGCCGCGGGCCATCATGCCGTGGTCCTTGAGCATCCGGCGACGGTCCTCGTCGGGCAGCAGGTACCAGTCGTAGGAGCGCACGAACGGGTACACCGAGACGTAGTCGCGCGGGTTCTCGTCGGCCAGGAACGCCGGGATGTGCGACTTGTTGAACTCGGCGGGGCGGTGCAGCGCCATGTTCGACCAGACCGGCTCCAGGGCGCGGCCGAGCTTGGTGCGGCGGAAGAGGTTGTACGCGGTCTGCAGCTCGTCCGCGGTCTCCGCGTGCCACCAGATCATCAGGTCCGCGTCGGCGCGCAGGCCGGAGACGTCGTAGGTGCCACGGACGGTGACGTCCTCGGCGGCGAGCTTGTCGAAGAGCGCCTGGACCTCGTCGGCGTAGCCGTCGCGGTCCTCCGGCAGCACGTCGCGCAGCTTGAAGACGGACCACAGGGTGTAGCGGATGACCTCGTTGAGGTCCTTGGCCTTCTTACCGGCGTTCGGCGCCTTGGCGGGGGCCTCGTTCGCGGCGTTCTCCTGAGCAGTCATGTGGCTATTGTCCCGCGCCGTTCGCCGTGCCTTCCACCAGGGTGGGCGTGGCCAAAATCTCGTCGATGATCTCCGTCGCCGCGCGCTGTCCGCTGCCGACGCAGGCGGGGATGCCGACACCGTCGTACGCGGCTCCGCAGACCCGCAGTCCGGGCAGCTTCGCCACGGCATCGCGGATGCGGGAAACCCTTCCGAGATGGCCGACCGGGTACTGCGGCAGCCCGCCGATCCAGCGGGTCACCCGGGTCTCCACGGGCGCGGCGGCGAGGCCGGTGGCGGCCCCGAGATCGTGCAGCGACACCTCGACCAGGTCGGCGTCGTCGCGGTGCAGGTGCTCCTCCTCGCCGTAACGGCCGACCGAGGTGCGCAGCACGAAGAGGTCGGGGGCGTGCTGGTCGACCCACCCCCACTTGTGGGTGGAGAAGGTGGACGCCTTGATGGTGTGCCCGTCCACCGGCGGCACCAGGAACCCGGACCCGGCCGGCAGCACGGCCTCGACTTCCTTGCGGGAGAAGGCCATGGTCACCAACGCCATCGACGCGTACTCGACCGCGGACAGCTCCGCCGAGGCGGCCGGGGACTCCTCGGCGAGCAGCGCGGAGGCGGACCAGGCGGGCGCGGCGAGCACCACCCCGTCCGCCTCGAAGACGGCTTCGTCGGTACGGATGCGCCAGCGGCCGCCCTCCCTGGCCAGGTCCAGCACGGGCGTCTCGGTCAGGACGCGTCCGCCGCCGGCCCGTACCGCGGCGGCGACCGCGTCCGGGAGGGTGCCGATGCCGCCGTCGATGCCCATGAAGACCGGACCGGTCTGCTGGTTGGCCGCCGTTCGCCGCTGAAGCTCCTGCACGCCTTCGAGCAGGGAGTCGTACGAGGTCGCCGCGTCGTAGAGGGCAGGTACGGCGGCCCGCATCGACGTCCGGTAGACATCACCGGCGTACACCCCGCCGAGCAGCGGCTCCACCAGCCGGTCCACGACCTCCCGGCCGAGCCTGGCGGCGACGTACTCGCCGATCGCCATGTCGTCGCCGACCTCGGTGCGCGGCAGCGTCCGGTCCTGCTCGGCGCGCGCGAGCGCGGCGGCCGAGAGCACTGCGGTCAGTACGGAGGGATCGCCGGGAACGCCCATCACATGGCCCTTGGGCATCGGGGTCAGCGCGCCCCGGTTCCAGAGCGAGGCACTGGCCGTGGACGGCGGCCGGAGCCGCTCCCCGAGCCCGACCTCCCTGGCCAGAGCCACCGCCTCGGGCCGTCTGGCCAGCATCGACTCGGCCCCGAAGTCCACCGGTGCTCCGGCGATCTCACCGGCGCTGAGCTTGCCGCCCAGCCTGTCGGTTGCCTCCAGGACGGTCACCCGGGCTCCCGAACCGATGAGCCGGTGGGCGGCCGCGAGGCCGGAGATGCCGCCGCCGATGACGACGACATGGGGCGTGGTGGGGGCCGTGGCGTCCGTACCGTTCATGCCCCCACTGTCTCAAACGCCCGTACGTACTCGTGGCGGCCCGTCACCGCCGCCCCCCGGAGTCCCGGAATCCGCCCTTCGAGTCCCGACCGTGACCGCTTCGGAGCCTCTTCGGAACCGGCGAAGGGCAACCCGCACGCCCGTCCCGTACGTCGAACCTGCAACATCGTTCACCACTTCCGGGGGGACCGAAATGCGTGCAGCAGTACGTACGACAGCTCGTGCGGCAAGGCGTCGGAGGCGCCTGTCCTTCGTGGGCGCGGCCGTGGTCGCCGCGACGCTCGCGGCAGGAGGGTGCGGGGCGAGCGGCAACAGCGCGAGCTCGGACGGCGGCGACGCCAGGCGGGACGCGGCCGCTCCGGCGCAGAAGCCGGGGGCGGCCGACCGGGCCAACCCGGGCAACGAGGGCTCCGTACCGCAGAAGCCGAACGCTCCGGCAGCCCCCGGCGCCCCCAAGGCGCCCACCGCGCCCAGGGCCCCGTCCCAGCTCCACATCATCCGCACCACCGAACTGCAGATCCAGGTGTCCGACGCGACGGCCTCCCTCATGGACGCCCGCACGACCGCCGAATCGGTGGGCGGTTACGTCGGCAACGAGTCCACCGAACGCGACTCCCGCGGCCACATCTACTCCCGCATCTCGCTGCGCGTTCCCCAGGACAAGTACTCGGAGACGCTCACCGCCCTGGAGCGCGCCACTCTCAAGGACAAGGGTGCGAAGTTCCTCGGGCGCAAGTCGGACGCGAAGGACGTCACCAACGAGGTGGTCGACACCGAGAGCGCCATCAAGTCGCAGCGGATCAGCGTGGCCCGCGTCCAGGACCTGATGAACCGCGCGGACAAGCTGACCGACATCGTCTCCCTGGAGGCGGAACTCGCCAACCGGCAGGGCGAGTTGGACCGCCTGATGGCCCAGCAGGCCTCCCTGAAGGAGCGCACCGCCATGGCGACCATCACCCTGGTCGTCTCCGAGGCACCCCCGAAGAAGGCAGCCCCGAAACCGCCCGTCGAGGACGAGCCCGGCTTCCTCGACGCACTGGACGGCGGCTGGCAGGCCTTCCTGACCACCGTCCGCTGGATCGCCATGGTCCTGGGTGCCGTGGCCCCCTTCGCCGTCACCCTGGTCCTCCTCTACCTCCTGTGGCGCCGCCTGATCGCCCCCCACGTCCCCCGCCGCACCCACCGCGCCCCCGCCTTCCCCCACCACCCCACGAACTACCCGTCGGGCCCCGGACACCGACCAGAAACCTGGACCCCGTCACAGGGGGCCTCACAGGGGAGCCCTGCGGGGAGCGCCTCGCAGGGGAGCCCGACACAGGGCGCATCGCAGGGGAACCCGCCCCAGGGGGCGCCTGCGCAGGCGCCGCCCTCGCGGGGAGTCCCGGCCCAGGGCACCCCCGCCCCGGAGACGCCTGCCCCCAACCCGGAAATGAAGTAACCCGAGGCGGCCACCCCCACCGAGCGCCACTCCCCTCCCCGCCCCACCCCAGCCCCGCGGCCAGCGGTTCAGGGAAGGGGCGGGGAGGGGCAAACCCCGCCGCAGGCGCAAAGCCCCACCCCGCCGCACCCCCGAAGCAGACCCCACCGTGTCTACCGTGTCCCCATGACCACCACAAGGCAGGAAACCCTCCTCGTCATCGGCGGCGACGCCACCGGCATGTCCGCCGCCTCCCAGGCCAGACGCCTGAAGCCCGCCGCGGAACTGAAAATCGTCGCCTTCGAACGCGGCCACTACACCTCCTACTCCGCCTGCGGCATCCCCTACTGGGTCGGCGGCGACGTCGCCTCCCCGGACGACCTCGTGGCCCGCACCCCCGAACAGCACCGCGACCGCGACATCGACCTCAGAATGCGCACCGCCGTCACCGAGATCGACGTCGAGGGCCGCCGGGTGAAGTCCCGCGACCTGGAGTCCGGCAACGACTCCTGGACCTCGTACGACAAACTCGTCATCGCCACCGGCGCCCGCCCGATCCGCCCGCCGCTCCCCGGCATCGACGCCCCGGGCGTACACGGCGTGCAGAACCTGGAGGACGGCCGCTCCCTGATCGAAACCCTGGAGCGCACCGAGGGCCGCCGCGCGGTGGTCGTCGGTGCCGGTTACATCGGCGTCGAAATGGCCGAGGCCCTCCTGCACCGCGGCTACGAGGTCACCGTCCTCAACAGGGGCGAGCAGCCCATGGCCACCCTCGACCCCGACATGGGCGCCCTGGTCCACGAGGCGATGAACGGTCTGGGCATCACCACCGTCACCCACGCCGAGGTCACCAAGATCCTCACCGGCGCGGACGGCCGGGTCAGCGCAGTGGCCACCGAGGAGACCACCTACCCCGCCGACGTCGTCGTGCTGGGCATCGGCGTCGAACCCGAAACCACCCTCGCCAAGGCCGCGGGCCTCCCGCTCGGCCCCTCCGGCGGACTGATCACCGACCTGGCCATGCGCGTCCGCGGCCACGACGACATCTGGGCCGGCGGCGACTGCGTGGAGGTACTCGACCTGGTCTCGGGCCGCCCCCGCCACATCCCCCTCGGCACCCACGCCAACAAGCACGGCCAGGTGATCGGCTCGGGCGTCGGCGGCGGTTACGCCACCTTCCCCGGCGTGGTCGGCACCGCCGTCAGCAAGGTCTGCGACCTGGAGATCGCGCGCACCGGCCTGCGCGAGAAGGACGCCACCGCGGAGGGCCTCCAGTTCGTGACCGTCCGCATCGAGTCCACCAGCCGCGCCGGCTACTACCCCGGCGCCTCCCTGATGACGGTCAAGATGACCGCGGAACGCGGCACGGGACGCCTGCTCGGCGTCCAGATCGTCGGCCGCGAGGGTGCGGCCAAGCGCGTGGACATCGCCGCCGTCGCCCTCACCGCCCGTATGACGGTCGATCAGATGACCGCCCTGGACCTGGGCTACGCCCCACCGTTCTCCCCGGTCTGGGACCCCGTCCTGGTGGCCGCCCGCAAGGCGGTGGCAGCGGTCCGCAAGGCGGGTCACTAGGCGCGGGGGCGGGGGGGGGGGGGGGGGGGGGGGCGGGGGGGGGGGGGCGCGGCGCGCCCCCCCCCCCCCCCCCCCCCCCCCCCCCCCCCCCCCCCCCCCCCCCCCCCGGGAACTCCGTACCCCCGGGACTACTTCGCGGTCTGCGTGTGGACGTACTCCACCAGCCGCGACAGCGCGTCCGGGTCCATCGACGGCAGCACCCCGTGCCCCAGGTTGAACACGTGCCCCTCAAGCTCCTTGGCCGCCTCCAGCACCTCGTCCGTCTTCGCCATGAGCGCTTCCGGGCCCGCGAAGAGAACGGCCGGGTCGAGGTTGCCCTGCAATGCCTTGCCGGGACCGACCCGGCGCGCGGCCTCATCCATCGGAACCCGCCAGTCGACGCCCACCACATCGGCACCGGCCTGCCCCATCAGCCCCAGCAGCTCGCCCGTCCCCACACCGAAGTGGATCCGCGGCACGCCGTACGACTCCACGGCCGCGAAGACCTTCGCCGAAGCCGGCATCACGGACTTCACGTAGTCGGCGGGGGCCAGCGCGCCCACCCAGGAGTCGAAGAGCTGGACGGCGCTCGCGCCCGCCTCGATCTGCACCTTGAGGAAGTCGCCGGTGATGGCGGCCAGCCGGTCCACCAGGTCGGCCCACAGCTGCGGGTCGCCGTACATCATGGCCTTGGTGTGCTCGTGGTTGCGGGACGGACCGCCCTCCACGAGGTAGCTCGCGAGAGTGAAGGGCGCACCCGCGAAACCGATCAGCGGGGTCTCCCCCAGCTCCTCCACCAGCATCCCGATCGCCTCGCGGACGTACCAGACGTCCTCGGGCTCCAGATCCCGCAGCCGCGCCAGGTCGGCCCGCGTACGGATCGGCTCGGCAACGACCGGGCCGACGCCCGGCTTGATGTCCAGGTCGATGCCGATGGCCTTGAGCGGGACGACGATGTCGCTGAAGTAGATGGCCGCGTCAACCTTGTGACGGCGTACCGGCTGGAGGGTGATCTCCTTGACCAGCTCCGGCATCATGCACGAGTCCAGCATCGGAATGCCCTCGCGCACCTTGAGGTACTCCGGCAGCGAGCGCCCCGCCTGACGCATGAACCACACCGGCGTGTGCGGCACCTCCTCGCGCCTGCACGCCTTCAGGAAGGCGGAGTCGTACGTCTTGCTCTGCGCGGGGGCCGTCGAGGCGTGCTTGTCCATCACGCCCAAATCTTCGCACGCGGGCGTAAGCGGTCGCCCCGGGCAGGGTGTCTCTCCCGCTGTAGGGGCCCCGTTCCGCCTACCCTTCCCCGCATGGCTCCGGCTCAGGGACGATTTTCAGATGACGCGCACGGTCACCCGCATGGCAGCAACAACAGGGAAGGAACCGAGGAGAACACCGCTCCGCTCCCCTTTCGCCAGGCGGTCGACGCCCTGCGCGCCGCCCGGCTGCGTCCCGAGGTCGAGGTCGATCCGACCAAGCCCCCCAAGCGCCTCGCCCCTTACGCGTACGCGCTGGAGGCGGCGGCCGTTGACGGTGACGAGGACCTGGCCGACGGCCGCCTCGTCCTGCTCCACGACCCGGCCGGGCACGAAGCCTGGCAGGGCACCTTCCGCCTGGTGACCCTCGTACGGGCGGAACTGGAGCCGGAGATGGCCGCCGATCCCCTCCTCCCGGAGGTCTGCTGGTCGTGGCTGACCGGCGCGATGGAGGCACGCGGGCTGTCCTACGGGGAGGCGAGCGGCACCGTCACCCGGGCCGGCTCGCACTACTTCGGCGGGCTCTCGGACCGGCGCCCCGCCACCCAGATCGAGATCCGGGCGTCCTGGACACCCCGTGAGGGACTCGGCGGCGTACCGGACACGGCGTCCTATCTGACCGCCTGGTGCGATCTGTTGTGCCAGGTCGCGGGCCTGCCACCGGCCTCGTTGACCGGCCAGGAATCCGGGCTCCAGGTGCTGCCCGGGGTGGTGTCCCTGCCGCAGCGACGCGGCCCGCAGTCCCGCTGAGCGGCTGAGCGGCTGGGCGGGGGGCCGTCCGAGTCGCGGGACAGTAGTCCCTCCGACTCTCGGAACGGAGAGGTGCGGGAGGGGCCTGACGGACCCTCCGCCTTCCGCACTTCTCCGCTCCGATCAGCGACTTCATCGATCGTCCATCCGAATTGCCCGAATTGTTACTCATCAATTCGTGATCTTTCTCTAAAGGCGGGCGGGGTTGCTGCCGAAGAGGTCATTGACCCTTCCAGCACGGTTCGCCCCGGCTTGACCCTCCCGCCGGAGCCTTCCCGTTACTCCCCCGGAGGCCTGGTGTCCGTTCTCCTTGAGCAGCCCGCAAGCCTGGGCGCATACCGTCCGACGAAGCCGACCGCCATGGTCGTCGTCGCCGACCCGCGCGTCCGCTCCACCGTCACCCGCCACCTGTGGGCCCTCGGAGTTCGTGACGTCATCGAGGCGTCCTCCATCGCCGAGGCCCGTCCCCGAGTCGGCAGTCCCCGCGACATCTGCGTCGCCGACGTCCACCTGCCCGACGGTTCCGGGCTGACCCTGCTGTCCGAAACCCGGGCAGCGGGCTGGCCCAACGGTCTGGCCCTGTCCGCCGCCGACGACATCGGCGCCGTTCGCAACGCCCTCGCGGGCGGCGTGAAGGGCTATGTCGTCACCGGCACCCGCAACGCCATCGGCCACCACCCCGGCCGTCCCGGTGCCGCTCCCATCGGCGCGGCGGCCGCCCGCATGCACCGCCGTCCCCCGGGCTCCCCGAGCCACCCGGGCGGCTACCGCGAACTCTCCGGCCGTGAGGTCGAAGTACTGCGGCTCGTCGCGGAGGGCCAGTCCAACAAGGCGATCGGCGTCTCCATGGGCCTGTCCGCCCTCACCGTCAAGAGCCACCTGGCACGCATCGCGCGCAAGCTCGGCACCGGCGACCGTGCGGGCATGGTCGCGGTGGCACTGCGTACCGGAATCATTCACTGAACCCTCTGACAACACCTGGATACGGCAGGACGCAGGCGGTAGAGGCCATCCCCGGGTGAACCTCCAGGCACCCGGCCGACCGCTCGCCGCATGCCCTCCAGGTACCAGGAGCCCGACGACGGAACGTTCCGTCGTCGGGCTCCTGTCATACACAGATACCCTTGGCGGGTGACCGACGCCCAAGAGACCGCAGCAGAAGCAGACCTGCGAACCACCGGGGGCGGCCCCCCGGACGACGTCGAACCGGCGCCGATCCCGTTGCTGGAGCCACGCGAGGGCATTCCCCCCGTCGTGGCGACGCAGGAGGCCCTCGACGAAGTGATCGCGGCATTCGCCGCCGGAACCGGCCCCGTGGCCGTGGACGCCGAGCGCGCGTCCGGCTACCGGTACGGACAGAAGGCCTATCTCGTACAACTGCGCCGTGAAGGCGCGGGCAGCACCATGATCGACCCGGTCGGCTGTCCCGACCTCTCCGGCCTCGGCGAGGCAATCAAGGACGCGGAGTGGGTGCTGCATGCAGCCACCCAGGACCTCCCGTGTCTGCGGGAAATAGGCATGATCCCGACTCGCATCTTCGACACCGAGCTGGCCGGACGCCTCGCGGGCATCCCCCGCGTCGGCCTCGGCGCCATCGTCGAGAATCTGCTGGGATACGCCCTGGAGAAGGGCCACTCCGCCGTCGACTGGTCCACCCGCCCGCTCCCCGAGCCCTGGCTGCGGTATGCCGCACTGGACGTGGAGCTGCTGGTCGACCTGCGGGACGCGCTGGAGAAGGAGTTGGACCGGCAGGGCAAGCTCGACTGGGCGCTCCAGGAGTTCAGGGCCATCGCCGAGGCACCGCCGGCCCCGCCGCGCAAGGACCCGTGGCGTCGTACGTCCGGGATGCACAAGGTGCGCGGCCGTCGCCGGCTCGCGGTCGTCCGGGAGCTGTGGAACGCCCGGGACGCGATCGCCCAGCGGCGCGACGTCTCCCCCGGCAAGGTGTTGAGCGACTCCGCGATCGTCGAGGCCTCGCTGGCCGTGCCGCTGAACGTCGGCGTGCTGGCCGCGCTGCCCGGTTTCGGGCACCGGATGGGGCGTCGTCAGCTGGAGCAGTGGCAGGCCGCGATCGACCGTGCCAAGGCGCTGCCCGACATCGAGCTTCCGCAGCCGGGCCAGGCGGTGGCGGGCCCGCCACCGCCCCGCGCCTGGGCCGACAAGGACCCGGTGGCCGCGGCCCGGCTGTCCGCGGCGCGGGCCGCGGTCTCGGCGAAGGCCGAGGAGATCAACATGCCGCAGGAGAACCTGATCACCCCGGACACGGTGCGCCGGGTCTGCTGGGAGCCGCCGAAGCCGGCCTCCACGGAGAAGGTGGCTGAGTCGCTGGCCTCGTACGGGGCACGGCAGTGGCAGATCGACCTGGTCACCCCGCTCCTGGTGGAGGCGCTGACGGCGCAGCCGCAGCCCGCCGGTCAGGAGTAGCGGGTCACCAGTCCGCGCTTGCGGAAGGTGCGCAGCATGCGGCGCAGGGCGAGCAGACTGAGCAGGATCAGTACGCCCGTGCCACCGGTAGCGAGCGCGAGTTCGCCCCAGGGCACCTCGCCCCCGGAAGCCAGGGTCCGGCCGACCGCGAACACATGGGTGGTCGGCAGGATCTGGGCTACCGGCTGGAGCACGGCGGGCAGCGTGGTGATCGGGTAGAAGACGCCCGAGAGCGGCATCACCACCGACAGCGCGCCCCAGACCAGGGCCTCGGCCCCACTGCCGTACCGGAGCACCAGGCCGACCACCAGCAGCGCCACCGCCCAGCCGGAGGCGAGCAGCAGGGCGGCCACCGGGATCAGGCCGAGGCCGAGCCGGGTGACGTCGAAGGCGTACGCGGCGAAGGCCAGGGCCGCCACCGCGACGGTACTCACGGCAGTGCGTCCCAGGGCGAAGACGCCGACGCCCGCCAGGTACTCCCAGTCGCGCATCGGGGTGGCCAGCAGGCCCAGCACATTGCGCGACCAGGTCTCCTCCAGGAAGCCGGTGGCGAGCGAGATCTGGGTCTGGTGGACGAGGTGCCACAGGACCGTTCCGCTGAGCAGGTAGACGGCCACCGTGGTGGTGGCCGAGGGCCCGTCCCCGGCGGCTTCGGCGGCGAAGAGGCCGATCGATCCGTAGAGCAGGGTGTCGACCAGCGGCCAGACCAGGACGTCGAAGAAGCGGTGCGGGCTGCGCTTGAGCACCAGCCAGTGGCGGCGGGCCACCGCGAGCACCCGGTGGGCGGAGGCGGCGGCGGGGGTGCGGAGGGCGGGGCCTTCGTGGGGAGCGGGGGTGGCCGGGGCGGTGGGGGGAGAAGGGCTGGTGGGGCGGGAAGGGCTGGTGGGGCTGGTCATGGGGTGGAGGCCCTTTCTCGGTCGCGTTCCGCTGCCAGGTGGAGGAAGACGCCTTCGAGGTCTTCGCGGCCGAAGGTGCGGGCCACTTCGGCGGGTGCGCCGTCGGCCGCGATGCGTCCGCCGTGCAGGAACACCACGCGTTCGCAGAGCCGTTCCACCTCGGTCATGTCGTGGCTGGTCACGAGGAGGGCGGTGCCGCGTTCGGCGGACAGTGCGAGCAGGGCGGTACGGACGCGCAGCGCGATGTCCGGGTCCAGGGAGGCGGTGGGCTCGTCCAGGATCAGCAGCCGGGGGCGGTGCAGGGCCGCCTTGGCGATGCCCACCAGGGTGCGCTGGCCGCTGGAGAGCTGGGTGCCGATGGCGGTGGCGAGATGTCCGATACCGAACCTCTCCAGCGCCTCGGCCACCGCGGTGCGCGGGTCCCGGAGGCCGTACAGATCGGCGTACAGACGCAGGTACTCGCTGACCCGCACCCGGTCGGGCAGCGGCAGATAGCCCGCGACGAAGCCGACGCCCTGCATGGCGCGGGCCCTGCTGCCGGGCAGCCGGTGGCCGAGGATCTCCACGCTGCCGTCGTCCGGTTCGACCGCGCCGAGGCACATCAGCAGGGTGGTGGTCTTGCCCGCACCGTTCGGGCCGAGGAGGCCCAGGCGCTCGCCCGCCCGGACGGTGAGGGTGACGCCGTCGACGGCGCGACCGCGGGCGTACTCCTTGACCAGGGCGTTCGCGACGAGGACTGGGGGGCGGGGGTCGTCGGAGGAGGCAGCGGCGGCGCTCAGCACTGCTGCTCCGGCTGCTCCGGGTGCTCCGGCTGCTCCGGCTGCTCCGGCTGCTCTGGGTGCTCCGGCTGCTCTGTCTGCTCCGACCGGTCCGAGGGCTCCGACCGGTCCAGCGACCAGACGAGTTCCGCGCGCAGCGGGCCGGTGCGGGCCAGGAAGTTGCCGTGGTCGGCGGCGAGTGGGGCGAGCTGGGAGCCGTAGCACTGAACGGCTTCGCGCTTGGCGGCCCACTGGGCGTCCGTCAGCCGGAGGTCGTGGTGAACGGTGGTGCGGTGGGTGCGGAGCAGTTCCTGGTAGGCGAGTCCGCACATCGGGCTCTCGGCGAGGCGGGCGCTCGCGGCGTCGGTGGCCCACTCGGGAAGATGTCCGGTGTAAGGGAGGTCGGCGTACACCAGGGGCAGCGGGGCGCCGAGTCCGGCGAGCACGCTCATGGCGCGCAGCCGGACCTTCTCGTGGTCGGGCTGGTTGCTGCCGAGCGGGACCAACACCTGCGTGGTGGTGGGGAGTTCCTTGAGGAAGGCGTCCAGGCCGGTGAGTTCGGCACCCTGGGCGTACGGGCCGTCGGGGTGGTCGAGCACCACCTGGGCCGCGCCGACCCTGCCGCAGGCGGCGGCGTCCTCCGCGACCCGGGCCCGGTGGGCCTCGTGGGCGGAGGAGAACCCGCAGACGCCGTCCCACCAGGAGACGGGCGCGCCGGGCTCGGGGGCCCCGCCGTGCACGGTGACGACCGCGACGGATCCGGGCAGCGTGGCGAGCAGGCCGCCGAGCGAGAAGACGGCGTCGTCGAAGTGCGGGGAGAGGACGACGGTGTCCCAGGGGGGCGGAGTGATGGGCACGGGGGCTCCTCGGGTGGGGTGGGAGTGGGGTGGGGCGGGCCGGTGGTGCGGCGGTGTCAGGGCCCGGCGGGCCAGAGCGTGCGCGGGTCCAGGGCGGCGAAGACGCGGTCCCAGGCGGTGTCGTCGCCCTGCCAGTGGCCGGGCACTTCGGGGACGGTGTCCCAGGCGGTGCCTGGTGGCAGTGCGGCCACGCTGTGCGGTGCGGTGCGCCGGAGCCAGAGCAGGGCGAAACGGTGGCCCGGGTGGCGGCGGGCGAGGAGTCGGTGCAGTCGGCCCAGGTCGGAGTCGGTGAGTTCGTCGAAGGCGTCGTGGTGGACGTAGAGCACCCGTCGCGATGAGCCGGTCAGCTCGCGCCAGCGCTCTGCGAGATGCGCGAACTTGGCTTTTACGGAAGGGAGTTGGGCGTCGACGTCGGCCTGGGAGAGGGGTCGGCCGGGCTGAGGCCTGAAGTCGTGGAAGAAGCGGATGCCGGTCCCCCGGTCGTGCGCGCAGAGTCCGTCGCTGAAGGGTTCCGAGCTTCCGGGCAGCAGCACGTCCCTGAAGTCGCTCTCCAGGAGTGTGAGCACCGATTCGAAGTCCAGGTCGAGCCAGTCGAAGAAGTGGGCGCGCTCGTCACCGGTGATGCGGCGGATCTGGTGGGTGGACTCGCAGTGGTAGCCGAGGCCGACGCAGGTGTCGTACGGGGGTGGTGCTGGGGTCACGTGGTCTCCGCGGGTTCGGCGGACGTCGGGGCCGTGTTCGGCGGACGTCGGGGCTGTGGGGGTACGGAGGTGTGGTTCCGGCCCCCTCAGGCGCGGAGCGAGCCCGTCCAGCGCCGGCCGGTGAGGTGCTCGGCCGCCGCCATGGCGTTGGCGAGTCCGGCACCTCGGGTCAGCAGGGTCGGGGCCTGTGGGGGCGGCACGGGCGTCAGTCCCATCTCGACCGTGAGCAGGCCGGGCCGCCGGGCGCGCAGGGCCGCCAGCACCTCCTGCTGCCACGGATCGCGCACGGCATCCCGTACGACCGCCACCAGGGGCCCCTCGCCGTCGCCGGGCAGCGGGATGGCGAAGGGGTCGGTTCCCGGATCCACCTCCACCGCGGAGGCGAGCCGCCCGAGCCGCTCCAGGCACGGGGCGAGACCCCAAGGGGCCTCCCCCACCGCCATGTTGGTGCCCGCGCCGAGCCGCAGGACGTGCACCGGGCCGGCCAGGGGCAGCGCGGGCAGCGCCACCCCGGTCAGGGCCCGCCGCGCGGCGACAAGACCGATACCGGTACCGGCATCTGCATCCCCGGACGCCCTCGCCGCCCGGCCCGCCCCTTGCCCTGCGAGCGCCGTGGGGTCCGCCCAAGCGCGCAGGGCCGCGACCCGAGCTGCGGCCTCCTCCAGCCGGTCGACCGTCAACTCCCCCTCACGCAGGGCGCGTTCCACCGCCTCGTACACTTCGGGAAGCAGCTTCTCGCCGTCCGTCGCGCCGAGCAGTACCAGGTCGACGCCCGCCGACCAGGCGAGCACGGCGGCTCCGCCGAAGCCCCAGCGGTCGCGGATCGGCGCCATCTCCAGTGCGTCGCTGATGACGACGCCGTCGTAGCCGAGTTCCTCGCGCAGCAGCCCGGTCACGATGCGGCGGCTGAGGGTGGCGGGCAGGTCGTCGACCTGCGGCAGTCTGATGTGGCCGGTCATCACGGCCCTGGCCCCCGCCGCGCCGCCCGCCGTGAACGGCGGAAGTTCGAGGGTGCGCAGCGCGTCGAGCGAGCGCGGGATGTCCGGCAGCCAGTCGTGCGAGTCCGCGCCGGTGTCGCCGTGCCCGGGGAAGTGCTTGAGGGTGGCGGCCACCCCGCGCCCCTGAAGGCCGGACACGAAGGCCCGGGTGTGCCGGGCGACCAGGTCGGGGGTGGCACCGAAGGAACGTACGCCGATGATCGGGTTGGCCGGACGGGAGTTGACGTCCGCGCAGGGGGCCAGGCAGAGGTTGATGCCGGTTTCCACCAGGTCGTCGGCGATGGCCTCGGCGACCTCCCTGGTCAGCGCGGTGTCGTCCACCGCGCCGAGGGCGTGGTTGCCCGGGTGGACGCTGCCCCGGTGGTAGTCGAGCCGGGTGACGTCGCCGCCCTCTTCGTCGAGGGCGATCAGCGCATCGGGCCGCACCGCACGCAGCGGATCGACGATGTCGTGCCGGAGAGGGCCGCCCGGCGGCAGCAGATTGGTGCCGAAGAGGCCCACTCCTGCGAGTCCGTGATCGAGGGCGCGTTTGATCCAGTCGGGCGGGGTCCGCCCGTCATAGGCGGGCATCAGGCACCCGTTCACCAGAGATACGAGAGAACTCATGTCGGGAACACCTTCCGGAAGGGGGGGGAGGTCGGTCGGCGAGCAGCCGGAACCCGGGCGCCCGGGGCACCCGGGGCGGCCCGGCGACATGGCGGGCCGCGCCCCGGCATGGAGGGGGCGTGGCGGAGGGAGGAGAGAAGAAAGGGTGAGGAGGGGGCGCGCCGGAGCACGGGACCCGCAGTCCGCGCCCCGCCGGGGGGCTTCCCGCGTACCCGTCACCCGTACGTGGGCGCCCACGCGTCACCCGTACCTGAGCGCCCACGCGTCACCCGTACGCCGCCCGCGTCCTATGTGCGGGCGCACACCACCGCCCCGCTTCACGACACCGGGAAGCACGGCGGGCACGTGGTGTGGCGGGTGCCGGACGGAGCCGTCAGTCCCTGTCGCCCGTGCGGCGCAGGGCGATTCCCGTACTGCCGCGCTTGCTGAGGTAGGCCCGGCCGCCGCACACCGTCTCCAGCGTGGGGGCGACCAGCACGGTCTCGTCGACCTGCTCCCAGCCGGAGGCGCCGGCCAGCCAGGGCCGGACCCGTTCCGCCAGCGCGGCGGGCTCCAGGGCGAGCAGCACGAGATCGGTGGGCAAGGTGTCGAGGAGGTCGAGGCGCTGCCCGTAGTAGAGCATCTCGATCAGGAGGTACGCCGCTCCCGGCAGCCGGGGCGAGGCCGCGAGCCCCTCCAGGTCGTCCGGGTGTACGCGCACCGAATCGGCACCGGTGGCGACCCGCGCGGCGAGCCGGTCCCGGAAGAGCGGGTTGGGCTCGGTCGCCGCCACCCGGTATCCCTTGGCGGCGAGCCGCACGGTGAGCGCTCCCTCACAGGCCCCCACCTCGACCAGCGGCCCCTCCCCGGGCAGCCGGTGCCCGGCGATCCAGGCGGTGGTGGCGTCCAGCCGCGTCCGCTCGTAGACGGAGCTCTCGAACTCCCACGGGTCGGCCACCGTGGCGGCCTCCTCGCCGAGGCTCGCGAGCAGTGCGAACAGCCCCTCCCGCTCGCGGGGCCCCTCAATGGTGAAGAAGCGTTCGGTGGCCGGGACCCGGGCGGTGTAGATCACCGACTCGGACGCTTCGGTGCTCAGCAGCGGGCCGCAGTACCGGTTGACGAAGTCGAGCTTCGCGGTGACCCCGGCCCGGTCCAGCGGGCGCTCCTCGTCACTGACGAACTGGAGGTACGGGGAGTACCCGACGGCGTGCCGGACGGGCAGGCCGTGGTCCGCGGCGGCGACGTCCCGGCCGAGGCGTCCGCGCTCGCGGCGGTTGTCGGCGGGTGAGTGGGTCCACACCCGGGCGCTGCGGCCGGCCACGGCTCCGGTCAGCAGTTCCGCCAGCTTCCCGGGGCCCGGCGAGACGGCCGGGGCATCCGCTTGACGTACCTCTGGAGCGAGTGGGGCGAGCCGCTCGGCGAGGGTGCCGCCGGGCGGCAGGGTGAGCCAGCGCTCCGTATCGCAGCACAGCACACGCACCTCGCCGCCCGCTGCGTCACCTTCCGGGCCGGCTCCCGCCCCGGAGAGGACGGACAGGAAGTCGAGGGCGGCGTCCTCGGCCCTCAGAACCACGACTAATTCGATCAAGATCATTTCCCATCAGCAGGCACGCAGGAAAGAGGACGTGAGGGGGTTCACGACCCGAGGGCACGTGATCTTGAGCCGACTCTAAGGCCTACCGATCGGTATGGTCCAGACCAATTTTCCAGCTGGAAAAGGGAACCGGAACGCCTCCGAATCCCTCACCGGGAACGGCAGTTCGACCCGAAGGATCCGCTGGTCACACCTCCCCCCGCGGGCCACCGAACCGCCCGCCACCTCTCCCACGGCGCACACTTTCCGCCACCCACCCCCGAAGCACCGGCCCGCGCGCCCGCGCCGCCCGGCCCGCATTCGTCACAACCCGCAAACAACGCCCCTCCTCCCGGTGGCCGCCAGGTACCCCCCTGGCGAACTCACCGCCACGCCCGAATCCGGCGACCGAACCACGCCGCCGGCCGAGTCGGTGGACCATGGATCGGCGTCGCGGCGGCCACCTTCGGGCCGATTCCCGAATGTGACCTTCGCCGCTCCGGCCGAGAAGGGTGGGCAGCCTGGTTACTCGTAAGTAGCATGGGGACGTGCGGTGCGCCCACCTCGGCGTATCCGCGCAACGGCAGCAGCGCACCCGCGCCACCCCGCACCCTGGAGGAGAGCCATCGTGCCTCGTACCGTCAGGGACGTCGTCTTCGTCGACGGCGTCCGCACCCCGTTCGGCAAGGCGGGCCCGAAGGGCATTTACCACGAGACCCGGGCCGACGATCTCGTCGTGAAGGCGATCCGGGAGCTGCTGCGCCGCAACCCGGACCTCGACCCGGCCCGTATCGACGAGGTCGCGATCGCCGCGACCACCCAGATCGGCGACCAGGGCCTGACCCTCGGCCGTACCGCCGGCATCCTGGCCGGTCTGCCGACCACCGTCCCCGGCTTCTCGATCGACCGCATGTGCGCCGGCGCGATGACCGCCGTGACGTCCGTGGCGGGCGGCGTGGCCTTCGGTGCGTACGACATCGCTCTCGCGGGCGGCGTCGAGCACATGGGCCGCCACCCCATGGGCGAGGGCGTGGACCCCAACCCGCGCTTCGTCTCCGACAAGCTGGTCGACGAGTCCGCCCTGTTCATGGGCATGACCGCCGAGAACCTGCACGACCGCTACCCGGGCATCTCCAAGCAGCGCACGGACGAGTACGCCGTGCGCTCGCAGGAGAAGGCTGCCAAGGCGTACGCCGACGGCAAGATCCAGGCCGACCTGGTACCCGTGTCGGTACGCCGCACCAACGCCGAGGCCGGTGAGACGGGCTGGGGCCTGGCCACCGTCGACGAGCCGATGCGCCCGGGTACGACCCTGGAGTCGCTGGCCGGCCTGAAGACGCCGTTCCGCCCGCACGGCCGCGTCACGGCCGGTAACGCCGCAGGTCTCAACGACGGCGCCACCGCCTCCCTGATCGCCGCCGAGGACGTCGCGCGCGAGCTGGGCCTGCCGGTCAAGATGCGTCTGGTTTCCTACGGCTGGGCGGGCGTCGAGCCCGAGGTCATGGGCATCGGCCCGGTCCCGGCGACGGAGAAGGCCCTCGCCAAGGCGGGGCTGACCATCGACGACATCGGCCTGTTCGAGATCAACGAGGCCTTCGCCGTCCAGGTGCTGGCCATGCTCGACCACTTCGGCATCCCCGAGAACGACCCGCGGGTGAACCAGTACGGCGGCGCCATCGCCTTCGGTCACCCCCTCGCGTCCTCCGGCGTACGTCTGATGACCCAGCTGGCCCGCCAGTTCGAGGAGCAGCCGCACGTCCGCTACGGCCTGACGAGCATGTGCGTCGGCTTCGGCATGGGTGGAACGGTCATCTGGGAGAACCCGCACTTCAACGGAGGCGACGACAAGTGAGCACCACCACCACTGAGCTCCTGAAGGGCGCAGCCGAGCTGTTCCCGGACGAGGTCGTCACCCAGGCGCACGTACGCCACCTCGCCCTCCCGGGCGGCGCGGGCAACTTCGCGCTGATCACCCTCGACAACGGCCTGGACCACACCAAGCCGACCACCTTCGGCCCGCAGTCCCTGGCGAACCTGAACGCCGCCGTCGACCAGGTCGAGAAGGAGGCCTCCGAGGGCTCCATCGTCGGCATCGGCATCACCGGCAAGCCGTTCATCTTCGCCGTCGGCGCCGACCTCAAGGGCGTGGAGCTCCTCAAGCGCCACGAGGACGCGCTCGCCATCGGCAAGGGCGGCCACGACGTCTTCCGCCGCCTGTCGGGCCTCGCGGTCCCCACCTTCGCCTACTACAACGGCGCGGCGATGGGCGGCGGCGTCGAGGTCGGCCTGCACTGCAACTACCGCACGGTCTCCTCGTCGCTCCCCGCCTTCTCCCTCCCCGAGGTCTTCCTCGGGCTGGTCCCCGGCTGGGGCGGCTGTGTGCTGCTCCCGAACCTGATCGGCGCCGACAAGGCCGTCTCGGTCATCATCGAGAACTCGCTCAACCAGAACCGCCAGCTCAAGGGCAAGCAGGTCTTCGAGCTCGGCATCGCCGACGCGATCTTCGAGGGCGCCGACTTCCTGGAGCAGTCGCTGATCTGGACCTCCGCGGTCCTGCGCGGTGAGCTGGAGGTCGTACGCCCGGAGCTCGACCGCGGCGAGGGCTGGGACGCGGCGGTCGCCCGCGGCCGCTTCATCGCCGACTCCAAGGTGCACGGTGCGGCCCCCGCCGCCTACCGCGCGCTGGACATCATCGCCGCCGCCAAGTCCGGCGACCTGTCCGCCGGTTTCGACGCCGAGGACCAGGCCCTCGCCGACCTGATCATGGGCGGCGAGCTGCGCTCCGGCATCTACGCCTTCAACCTGGTCCAGAAGCGCGCCAAGCGCCCGGCCGGTGCCCCGGACAAGAACCTGGCGCGCCCGGTCACCAAGGTCGGCGTCGTCGGCGCGGGCCTGATGGCCTCCCAGCTCGCCCTCCTCTTCCTGCGCCGTCTCGAAGTCCCGGTCGTCCTCACGGACATCGACCAGGAGCGGGTCGACAAGGGTGTGGGCTACGTCCACATGGAGATCGAGAAGCTGCGCGGCAAGGGCCGCATCAACCAGGACAAGGCCAACCGCCTCAAGGCCCTGGTCTCCGGTGTGCTGGACAAGGCCGAGGGCTTCTCCGACGCCGACTTCATCATCGAAGCCGTCTTCGAGGAGATGTCGGTCAAGCAGACCGTCTTCGCCGAGGTCGAGGCCGTCGCCCCGGCGCACGCGATCCTCGCCACGAACACCTCCTCGCTCTCCATCTCCGAGATGGCCTCGAAGCTGAAGAACCCCGAGCGGGTCGTGGGCTTCCACTTCTTCAACCCGGTCGCGATCCTTCCGCTGCTGGAGATCGTCCGGGGCGAGAAGACCGACGACGCCTCGCTGGCCACCGCCTTCGGCGTCGCCCGCAAGCTGAAGAAGACGGCCGTCCTGGTCAAGGACGCCCCCGCCTTCGTCGTCAACCGCATCCTCACCCGCTTCATGGGTGAGATCCAGAACGTCATCGACGAGGGCACCCCGGTCGCCGTCGCCGAGAAGGCGGTCGAGCCCCTCGGCCTGCCGATGTCGCCCCTGGTGCTGCTGGAGCTGGTCGGCCCGGCCATCGGCCTGCACGTCTCGGAGACCCTGAACCGCGCCTTCCCCGAGCGCTTCACGGTCTCCCCGAACCTGGCCGCCGTGGTCAAGGCCGGCAAGCGCGGCTTCTACGTCTACGACTCGGGCGCACCGGTCCTCGACCCCGAGGTCGCGGCTCTGCTCCAGCAGGGCGACTCCGTCCTCACCGAGGACCAGGTCCGTGACCGCGTCATGAGCGCGGTCGCCCAGGAGATCGGCCTGATGCTCGACGAGGGTGTCGTCGCCGAGGCCCAGGACATCGACCTGTGCCTGATCACGGGCGCGGGCTGGCCCTTCCACCTGGGCGGCATCACGCCGTACCTGGACCGGGAGGGGTACTCGGAGCGGGTCACCGGGAAGAAGTTCCTGGCGGCCGGTGTGGCGAGCGTCCCGGCGTAACCTGCCGCAACCTGCTCGACCGAAGCAACCAGGGCCGCGTGAAAGGGAGTTGTCCCTTTCACGCGGCCCTTTGCGATACCCGGCTCCCGCGTGGCGCTTGTCCACACGGCTTACGCCGGGCGCTGTGCCGTACCCGGCTGTGCCGGGCGAGAGGTCAGAGGGTCTCCCAGGCGGCCAGGGACAGGCCCGCTTCGTCCATGCGCTGGCGTGCGAGGCGCAGGGTGCCGTCCGTGGCGATCGCCGCTATGACCACCCGCCCCGCCGCGTCCAGCGCCAGTGCCGGGGAGCCCACGCACTCCGGGCCGGTCTCTGTCCACCAGAGGCCCTCGTCCTCGGTGCGGGTGGGACAGGCGGCGAGAGCGGGGCGGCCGGTGGCGGTGCGGTGGGCGAGGACGGTGCAGTCGTGCCCGTCGACGGGGGTGCGCAGGGCTGCCGGGCGGGTGGGGGGTTCGGTGGCGGGGGTGCCGCCCAGGGGCGTGGAGTCCATGGCGGCGGGGGGCTCGGGGCGGAAGGCGGTGAGTTCCGCGGAGGGGGCCGAGGAGGTGTCCGCGGTCGGGACGAGCCCGTAGTAGGTGAAGGCGTCCGGGGAGGTCTCCAGGGCGGTGACCGTGCCGGCGGTGACCGTGAAGGGGATGACGGCGACGGGCGGGAACTTCGCGCCCGGCTTCTCCTGGGCCCAGCGCAGGACGGTCTTGTCCTTCTTGACGCCGAGGAGCTCGATCAGGCCGGACTCGGTGGCCGTGGCGACCAGTTCGTCCTCGGCACGGGAGCCGATCAGGTCCTGCCAGCCGCCCCACTTGCCGCTCGCCGCCTGGCAGCGCATGAGGACGCCGCCGAAGGCGTTGCGCATGAAGACGTGGACCGCGCCCTCGGCGCCGACCGCCACCGCCGGATTGCCGAGCTTCGCCGTCTGGGCGGGGTCGGGGTAGCGGTAGCCGCCCAGGGAGTGCCAGGAGCCGAAGGGGCGGCCGGACTGGTACTGGGTGGCGTGCGTGTAGTCCGGGAGACCGGCCTTGTCCTTGCCGCGGCCGACGACGTGGACGAAGCCGTCGGGGCCCTGGGCGACCGCCAGTCCCTCGACCGACTTCGCCTCGAAGAATTCCGGGCCCTGCCAGCCGGGGCCGCCGGGGCGGGCCTCGGTCCAGCGGAGCAGGCCGCCCTCCGTGGTGGCGTAGGCGCTGAGCCTGCCGTCCTTGCCACGCAGCAGCCAGCTGCTGCCCGCCAACGGGGCGATGGCCCGTTTCGCCGCGGCTACTCCTGCGGTACCCGTCACCATGACGTGGCAGCCACCTTCCGATTCCCGACCAGCTCGTTCACTGGTTCGATTGTCCGAGTAAAGAATAGGCCGCCGGTGGGACATCCGGGACGTGGGAGGCTGGTTCTCATGACATCCCTGACTCCTGCGGAGCCGGCGCCCACCGAGCCGACGCACACCCTGGTGGTCGTGGACGCGGCCAACGTAGTCGGTTCCGTGCCCGACGGCTGGTGGAAGGACCGTCGCGGCGCCGCCGAACGGTTGCGCGACCGGTTGCCCGTGTACGCCACCGAGGGCGTCGCCGGCCGGCCCGGGCCGGTCGATGTGGTGCTCGTCGTGGAGGGCGCGGCCCGCGGCGTGAAATCGGTGCCGGGGGTACGGGTGGTCTCCGCGCCCGGCAGTGGTGACGACCGGATCGTGGCGGTGGTCGCGGAGCGCACGGTCGAGGACTGCATCGTCGTCACCGCCGACCGGGAACTGCGACGACGGGTGGAGGAGTACGGGGCGCAGTGCGTGGGGCCTCGTACCGTACGGGCCTGACGGCAGGGCCCGGCCGCGACCGGGCGGCGTCCGACCGGGAAGTGCCCGACCGGGAAGTGCCCGACCGTACGTAGAGAACCGCTCCGTCGATCGTCCCGGCGGGTACGTAGTCCCGCTCCAGCACCTTGCGCAGGGTCGGCAACCGGTCCGGGGTGTACGGCTTGCCACGGGAGTCGTCGACGATCAGGGCCGGGGGGTGCGCGGCGAGCTCGGCACGGAAGTGGTCCCAGCTGCCTTCGACTCCGTACGGTTCGCCTACCGCCGCTCCGTCGCCCCGGCCGCCGCTGAAGTTGGTGAGCAGGCCGGCGGTCAGGTAGCGGCTCGCCGGCGTGCGGTCGGCCAGCCAGTACGTCTCGGGGTGCATGCCCCAGATCAGGACGCGCTCGGTGGGGGCGGTGCGGGAGCGGATGGCGTCGGCGAGACGGCCGGCGTGCGCGAGTTCCGGCCGGGGGGCGAGGAATCCCCAGACGAGGAAGCCTGCGCAGGTGGCCGCGGTGAGGGCGAGAGAGAGCGTCGTCCAACGGTGTGGGAGGGCGTTGAGGGCTGCGGTGGCCAGCAGGGCAAGCGGCGGCATGAGCTGCAGGTAGTAGTGGCCGAAGAAGTGGAAGCCGGTCATGACGGCGACGGCGGAGGCGGCCAGCCAGATCCACAGATCCGCGCCGGGGGCCTTCGGACGGCGGAGCAGGGGGATCAGCAGGCCGATGCAGGCACCCGCGAGGATCAGCGTGTTGCCGAGTCCCCGGCCGAGTGCGTGCAGTCCCGCACCGGTGAGATCCGCGTACGAACCGGAGCCCGTGACCACCCAGAAGAGGAAACCGGACGGGCCGGTCACCAGGGCGACCGCCGCCACTGGAACGGCGAATCCGAGGCCGGTGCGAAGGAGGGCCGACGGGCGCGAGCCCGGGCGTTCCCCGGACGACGCCTCGGGCCGCGCTCCCGATCGGGCCCCGGACAGTCCCCCGGACCCCTGCCCCCCACCCGTCTCCACCGCTCCCCCGGGCACCGCGCCCCCGGGGCTCGCGCCCGCCGTCCTCCAGATCAGCCACAGCACCGGGACCAGGACCGCCCCGCCCGTCTGTTTCACCAGGAAGGCCGCCGCGACCGCCACTCCCGCACAGGTCCAGGCCCCGCGGTCCGCGCACCACACCGCCAGAGCCGTGCACGGCAGCATGAACAGGCCGAAGGATGCCGCCTGGGTGTCCTCCGGGGGCATCCCGACCGAGATCAGCAGGAAGAGCACACCCGCCACGGTCCCCGAGCGGTCGCCCCAGCGCCGGCGGGCCAGGGAGGCCAGCAGGGCCGCGGTGGCGAACAGCGCCAGGACCGCGAGGAGTTTGAGGGGGAGCAGCGAGTCGTCGCCGAAGAGCGCGAACACCGCTTCGTACAGCCATGGGACGAGCGGCGGTTTCCGGTCGACCACCGTGTCGTACAGGACCCCGCCTGCGGCGAGTTGACGTGCCTGGACGGCGAGGAAGCCCTCGTCGGGGTTCCAGAGGGGGTGCAGGAAGGACGGGACGCGGGTGACGGCTGCGAGCAGCGCCAGGAGCGGGAGGGTGCGCAGCCAGTAGGCGGCCCGGTCGGTGCCGGTGGCGGCCCCTCGGGGCACGCCACCGGTCCGGGTCGTCGGAGGCTGCGTGATGTTCATGTGCCCCAAAGTATCCGGCCCCGCGGATCGCCGTCGGGGCGCGTCCACAGGGCCGGAAAGATGGTCGTACTTATGTCGGGGAGGGGGTCGGGAGTGCGGTCAGGAATCGGCTCCCCGGCGGGTGGTGTCGCCACTCCCCCGGCCGGCCGCCCCGAGACCCAGCTTGCTGTGCTTCTTGCCGTAGACGAAGTACACGACGACGCCCAGCACCATCCAGATCCCGAACCGCAGCCAGGTCTCGGTCGGCAGGTTGAGCATCAGCCACAGCGAGGCCAGCACCGACAGCGCCGGGACCAGCGGAACGAGCGGGGTCTTGAAGGACCGGGGCAGGTCGGGGCGCTGACGGCGCAGGATGACGACGCCGATGGCGACCACCACGAAGGCGAAGAGGGTGCCGATGTTGACCAGTTCGGCGAGTTCGTCGATGGAGGTGAAGCCGGCCACGACGGCGACGATCCCCCCGAGCAGGATCGTCGAGCGGTACGGGGTGCCGAACTTGGGGTGGACGTGCGAGAACGTCTTCGGGAGAAGGCCGTCACGGCTCATCGCGAAGAAGACCCGGGACTGTCCGAGGAGCAGGATCATGCAGACCGAGGTCAGGCCGACGGCCGCGCCGAAGCTGATCACGCCTGCCCAGAAGGGGTGGCCGACCGATTTGAACGCGTCGGCGAGCGGGGCGTCGGTGGAGAGGCTGCTGTATTTCTGCATGCCGGTGACGACGATCGAGACGGCGACGTACAGCAGTGTGCAGATGATCAGGGAGCCGAGGATTCCGCGCGGGACGTCGCGCTGCGGGTTGTGGGTCTCCTCGGCGGCGGTGGCGACGATGTCGAAGCCGATGAAGGCGAAGAAGACGACCGCCGCGGCGGTGAAGATGCCCATGACGCCGAAGGCGGTCGGGGTGAAGCCGAACAGCACCTGGATGAGCGGGGCGGTGAGGCCGCTGCCGCTCTCGGTCGGCTCCGACGGCGGGATGAACGGCTTGTAGTTGGAGCCGGTGATGAAGAAGGCGCCGACGATGATGACCAGCAGGACGACGGTCACCTTGATGCCGACGATGATGCCGGTCACCCGGGAGGAGAGCTTCATTCCGGCGACCAGGATCGCGGTGATGACCAGCACCAGGATGCAGGCCAGCAGGTCGAAGCCGAACTTCCCGTCGTGGGTTCCGGAGAGGAAGTCGGGGAGGTGGAACCCGGCGGTGTCGAGCAGTGAGCGCATGTAGCCGGACCAGCCGACCGCGACCACCGCGCAGCCGAGGGCCAGTTCGAGGATCAGGTCCCAGCCGATGATCCAGGCGGGCAGTTCACCGAGGGAGGCGTACGAGAAGGTGTACGCGGACCCGGCGACCGGGACGGTGGAGGCGAACTCGGCGTAACAGAGCGCCGCGAGGCCGCACACCACGCCCGCCACGATGAACGCGAGGGCCACGGAAGGGCCCGCGGTCTCCTTGGCGATCTTGCCGGTCAGGACGAAAATTCCGGTGCCGATGATGACACCGACGCCGAAGACCGTGAGGTCCAGGGCGGAGAGGGATTTCTTCAGTGCGTGTTCCGGCTCTTCGGTGTCGCTGATCGACTGCTCAACCGTTTTGGTCCGGAACATTCCGTTCTGGTTCTTGCTGCTGCTCTTGCTGGTGGGATCTTGTGCTGTGCTCACCGGCGCACCTCCGCCTGTCGGCCGTCGCCCAACTCTTGAGTGAGCGAGTCTCCGCAATGATGGTGATCACACCTCCGGGACCACGAGGGGCCGCGTATCGGTTTCACCCAATAGGACGAAGCCATACGAAAAGGCCCTGACCAGGTTTTATCCCCCGGCCAGGGCCTCTTAGCAGGTCATACGGGTGCGCAGGTCATACGGGTGTCAGTCGCGGGCCGCCTCGGCCGTCGCGCGCTCCAGCCGGCCGTCGATCTTCGCGACCAGGCCGGTGACCTGGCGGGCGATGTCGGTCGCGGTCAGCCCGATCTCGGCCATGACCTCCTTGCGGGAGGCGTGGTCCAGGAAGACCGGCGGGATGCCGAAGTCGCGCAGCGGTACGTCGACGTCCGCGTCCCGCAGCGCCTGGGCGATGGCCGAACCGACGCCGCCGGCCCGGGAGTTGTCCTCGACGGTGACGACAACCCGGTGCTGCTCGGCGAGCGGGGCCATCGCCTCGTCGACCGGCTTGACCCAGCGCGGGTCGACCACCGTGGAGGAGATGCCCTGGGCGTCGAGGAGTTCGGCGATCTCCAGGCACATCGGGGCGAGCGCGCCGATCGAGACGAGGAGGACGTCGGGGCGGGCCACGTCGGTGACGGGCTTGCGCAGGATGTCGATGCCGCCGACCTTGCCGACGGCCTTGACCGCCGGGCCGACCGCGCCCTTGGAGAAGCGGACCACGGTCGGGGCGTCCTCGACCTCGACGGCCTCGCGCAGCTGGGCGCGGACCTGGTCGGCGTCGCGCGGGGCGGCGATCCGCAGGGTCGGGACGCACTGGAGGATCGACATGTCCCACATGCCGTTGTGCGAGGCGCCGTCGGTTCCGGTGACGCCGGCCCGGTCAAGTACGAACGTCACACCGCACTTGTGGAGGGCGACATCCATCAGGACCTGGTCGAAGGCACGATTGAGGAATGTCGCATACACGGCGAACACCGGGTGCAGGCCGCCGGTCGCGAGACCCGCCGCCGAGACGGCACCGTGCTGCTCGGCGATGCCGACGTCGTAGACCCGGTCGGGGAACGCCTTGGCGAACTTGTCCAGGCCGACCGGCTGGAGCATGGCCGCGGTGATCGCGACGACGTCCTTGCGCTCCTTGCCGAGCTTGACCATCTCTTCGCCGAAGACCGAGGTCCAGTCGACGCCGGAGGAGGCGATGGGCAGGCCGGTGTCGGGGTGGATCTTGCCGACGGCGTGGAAGCGGTCGGCCTCGTCCGCGAGGGCGGGCTGGTAGCCGCGGCCCTTCTCGGTGAGGCAGTGCACGATGACCGGGCCGCCGAAGCGCTTGGCGCGCTGGAGGGCGGACTCCAGGGCCTCGATGTCGTGGCCGTCGATCGGGCCGACGTACTTGATGCCGAGGTCCTCGAACATGCCCTGCGGGGCGATGAAGTCCTTGAGGCCCTTCTTCGCGCCGTGCAGCGTCTCGTAGAGCGGCCTGCCGACGACCGGGGTGCGCTCCAGGATGTCCTTGCCGCGGGCCAGGAAGCGCTCGTAGCCGTCGGTGGTGCGCAGGGTGGCCAGGTGGTTGGCGAGGCCGCCGATGGTGGGCGCGTAGGAGCGCTCGTTGTCGTTGACGACGATGACCAGCGGGCGGTCCTTGGCGACGGCGATGTTGTTCAGCGCCTCCCAGGCCATACCGCCGGTCAGGGCGCCGTCACCGATGACGGCGACGACCGCGTCGTCCTTGCCGAGCACCTCGTTCGCCTTGGCGAGGCCGTCGGCCCACCCGAGAACGGTGGAGGCGTGGCTGTTCTCGATGATGTCGTGCGCGGACTCGGCACGGGCCGGGTAGCCGGAGAGGCCGCCCTTCATCTTCAGCCGGGTGAAGTCCTGCCGGCCGGTGAGCAGCTTGTGGACGTAGCTCTGGTGACCGGTGTCCCAGAGCACCTTGTCCTTGGGCGACTCGAAGACCCGGTGCAGCGCGATGGTCAGCTCGACGACGCCCAGGTTCGGGCCGAGGTGTCCGCCGGTCTTGGACACCTCGTCGACCAGGAAGGTCCGGATCTCCGCGGCCAGCTGGTCGAGCTGCTCCGGGGACAGCCGGTCCAGGTCGCGCGGTCCCTTGATGCGGGTCAGCAGGGCCACCCGTGCCTCCTAGCGGTTGAACTGGCGAGCGTGCACATGCGGTGATGCAGGTGCTTGGACGTTCGTGCCGATCCAGCGAGTCTAATGTTCCGCGCGCGGCGCCGGTCGGCGGGCTGTGCGATGTGCGTCACCCGCACGGGTGACTCGACGCACGCAAGTGCCCGGCACCGGAGTGTCGGTGCCGGGCACGAGGTCATGGACTGTTAGGGCCCAGGACTGATCCGAAGGGCATGCCGTTAGGCGCGACCTGCGGATTTCTGCGTACGGCGGGAGACCGAGTCGATGACGACGGCGGCGAGGAGAACGGCGCCGGTGATCATGTACTGGATCTCGCTCGCCATGCCGAGCATGTTCAGGCCTTGCTGAATGGCCTGAATCACGATCATGCCGAGCAGTGCGGACCAGACCTTGCCCCGGCCACCGAAGAGGCTCGTACCGCCGATGACGGCGGCGGCGATGACGAGCATCAGGGTGTTATTCGCACCGATGCTCTTCGTTGCGCCTCCCGAAAGGCTGGCGAGGAAGAGCCCACCGAAGGCGGCGAGCAGACCGGACAAGCCGAAGACGGTGATCCTGATCCGGTCGACGCTGATACCTGCACGACGCGCGGCTTCCGCGTTGCCACCGACTGCGAAGACCTGGCGGCCGAATGTGGTGCGCCGGGCAACGAAGTCTGCGATCACCAGGACCGCGAGGAAGAGGACCAGGGCGAGCGGCAGGCCGCGGGCGCCCTGCGGCTCGTTCAGGACGTACGCGACGACCAGGCAGAGCACCGCGACGACGCCGGTGCGCAGAGCGATCTCGCTGGTCGGGCGGGCGGGCAGAGCTGCTGCCCGGCGGCGCTTGCTGTCCAGGAACTGCGAGAGGCCGTAGAGCGCGATCGCAGCGATGGCGAGGCCGTACGCGGCGAACTTGTCCTCGAAGTAGTAGCTCGTCAGGTTCTCGACGAAACTGCCGGACGGGGTGTTGATCGAGCCTTCCTTGCCCATCAGCCAGATCTGGAAGCCGCTCCAGCCGAGGAAGCCGGCCAGGGTGACCACGAAGGCCGGGACGCCGACCTTGGCGAAGAAGAAACCATTCAGCAGACCGAGGGCGAGGCCCGCGACCAGCGCTACGGCGATGGCGACCCAGCCGTTCCAGCCGTTGGAGACCTGGAGCACCGCCCAGATCGCTGCGCCGACGCCCGCGATGGAGCCGACCGAGAGGTCGATCTCGCCGAGCAGGAGGACGAAGACGATACCGACCGCCATGATGCCCATGCCGGAGCTGTAGACGGCGATGTTGGCAAGGGAACTGGCGGAGAGGAAGCTGCTGTTCTGGGTCTGGAAGACGATGGCAATGACGATCAGGCCCACCACGACGGGCAGCGAACCGAGCTCGCCGCCACGCACCTTCCGGGTGAACTCGGTGAGGTAGCCCTTGAAACCCTCTTCGCGGACCAGGAGGCGGGGGTCGATCGCAGGGCCCGCAGGGCCTGCCGCGGCGGCCGGCTCCGGAGCCGTGGCCTGCTCGGGGGTCTTCTTCTCGGGGGTCTTGGCGAGGTCGCTCACTTCGCGTCCTCCTTCGTTGCCGTGGCCACGGCCGAAGCCTGGTCGGTACGCGCCTTGCGGCGGGTCACGGCGTTGTCCGTGGCGCCGGTGATGGCGGAAATGATCACTTCATGGGAGGTCGTCTTGACGTCGAAGACGCCGTTGTTACGGCCCAGGCGCAGCACTGCCACCTTGTCCGCCACGGCACGCACGTCCTCCATGTTGTGGCTGATGAGGATGACGCCGTGGCCGCGCTCACGCAGCCGCTCGACCAGGTCGAGGACCTGGGCGGTCTGCTCGACGCCCAGTGCCGCGGTCGGCTCGTCGAGGATGACCACCTGCGGGTCGCCGACCAGCGCGCGGGCGATGGCGACGACCTGGCGCTGACCGCCGGAGAGCGAGGCGACCGGGATACGGACGCTCGGGATCCGGATGGACAGGGTGTCCAGGAGTTCCTTGGCGCGCTTCTCCATCGCGATCTCGTCGAGGACGGAGCCGCGGCGGATCTCATTGCCGAGGAAGAGGTTGGCGACCACGTCGAGGTTGTCGCAGAGCGCGAGGTCCTGGTAGACGGTGGCGATGCCGAGGTTCTGGGCGTCCTGCGGACGGTTGACGTGGACGGGCTTGCCGTCCCATTCGATGGTGCCCTCGTCGATCGGGTGAACTCCCGAGATCGTCTTGACGAGGGTGGACTTTCCGGCGCCGTTGTCGCCGACCAGGGCGACCACCTCGCCGGGCTGGATCTCCAGGTCTACGTCGGTGAGCGCCTGAACGGCGCCGAACCGCTTGGAGACTCCGCGCAACGCCAGCACGGGCGTAGCGGACACGTGAATCATCTCCTTCGCCGCCTGACCGGCGGGGATGGTGGTGCAGGGTGCACAGAGGGGGGCACGAGGGCTGGACGGGCGGTCCTGCGCCCCGCCCATGCGGGGGGGGCGGGGCGCAGGACCTTCTCGGTACGGGCCGGCTCGGGGGTGCGGGCCGGTCGGCGCACAGGGCGCGCCTCAACTCACTTACCAGAAAGGTGAGTTACTTAATACCCGCCGCGTCACAGGCCTTCTTGAAGTCGGCCGTGCAGATGTCGGACGCCTTGTAGACCTCGTCCTTGATCACGGTGTCCGCGATGTTGTCCTTGGTGACGACCTGCGCATCGTAGAGCTTGGACGGGGTTGCCTTGAACTCGCCGGAGATGCTGTCGACCTTGGTGGGGGCCAGGTCGTCGAACTTCTCACCCTTGAGGATCCTGACGGCGATCTCGGCGGTGGTCTCAGCCTCCGGCTTGATCTGCTTGTAGATCGAGAAGGCCTGCTCACCCGACAGGACGCGCTGGAGACCCGCGAGCTCCGCGTCCTGACCGCCGACCGGCACCTTGATGCCCTGCTTCTTCAGCGCGGTGATGATGCCGCCGGCCATGCCGTCGTTGGCCGAGTAGACGCCCTGGAAGCCGTCCTTGCCGAGCGAGTCGATGGCGGCGCCCATCTTCTTGTTCGCCTCGTCCGGGGACCAGTCCGGAATGTCCTGGGAGTAGACGATCTTCTTCGTGTCCTTCTTCAGGACGGTCTCCGCGCCCTTCTTGAAGAAGCCCGCGTTCGGGTCGGTCGGGGACCCGTTGATCATGACGACGTTGGAGTCCTTGGCCTTCTCGCCCAGGGCCTTGACCAGGGCCTCGCCCTGGAGGGTGCCGATCTTCTCGTTGTCGTACGACACGTACGCGGAGATCGGGCCCTCAGCGAGGCGGTCGTACGCGACGACCTTCACACCCTGCTTCGCGGCGGTGGCGATCCAGGACTTGGTGGCGTTGAAGTCCACCGCGTCCAGGATGATCACCTTGACGCCCTGGGTGATGAGTGCGTCGAACTGCTTCTTCTGGGTCTCAATGTCCTGCGCGGCGTTGTTGTACTTGACGTCACAGTCCGAGCACAGCGCCTTGATCTTCGCCTCCATGATGGGGCGGTCGAAGGTCTCGTAGCGCGTGGTCTTGTTCTCCGGCAGCAGCAGACCGATGGTCTTGCCCATACCGCCGCTGTCCTTGCCGCCGTCACCCTTGTCGCCCTCGCCCGCCTTGCCACAGGCGGAAAGCGATACGGCCATCGAGATGGCGGCCGTGGCTATGACGACGCGACGCGTCATTGCGTTCATGTGAGTTGCCTCCCTGACGAGGCCGCGTCGTTGCGGCCGAGGTGTCAGGAAGTCAACTCGCGCGTCGCCATAGCGTCAAGGAGTAAACCCTTAACGAGATGACAACGGTGCCATTCGTTATCTAAGTGAAGGCGGGGGCCGAACGTTGGTCCGTACCAGAAGAATTGGCCGTCCGGGACGTGTCAAGAAGCGTCGAGTCCCCCATCTCGCTCAGTACGAGCGCCAGGGCGCCCAGCACCTCCGCACGGCCGCCCAGGGCCCCCGGCAGCACGCTCAGGTGGCGCGCCGCACTCGGGATCGCGTACCGGGAGACCGAGTCCCGGATCGGGCCCAGGACCAGCTCACCGGAGTCGGCGAGGTCACCGCCGAGGACGACCCGGCTGGGGTTGAGGAGGTTGCAGAGATTGGCCACGCCGCTGCCGATGTGGCGGCCCACGTCGGCGATCACCCGGCGGCAGCCCGGATCTCCCTCCCGGGCCAGCTGAACGACGCGTTCCATGGTCAGGTCGGGGCCGTGGCCCGGCATCAGCAGCGGCAGCACGTAGCGGGCCGCGGTGAAGGTCTCCAGACACCCGCGGTTGCCGCAGCGGCAGACCGGGCCCGACTCGTCCAGGGTGATGTGCCCGATCTCGCCGGCCGTGCCGCCGGGGCCCCGGTAGACGCGCCCGTCGATCACCAGGCCCGCGCCGACGCCGCTGGCCACCTTGATGTAGGCGAGGTCCTTCACGCCGCGGCCCGCGCCCCAGACCAGCTCGCCGAGCGCGCCGAGGTTGGCGTCGTTGTCGACGTACACCGGAACTCCCAGTCGGGCGGAGAGCTCCTCGCTGGGGTTGATGCCCTGCCAGCCCGGCAGGATGGCGGTGGAGCCGAGCCGTCCGGATTCCACGTCGATGGGTCCGGGGACGCCGAGGCCGACGCCGATCACCTTGTCCTGAGTGATGCCGGTGGCTTCGATCAGGCGCTTGACCAGCTGCTCGGCACGGTCGAAGCCCTGGGCCGCGGAGGCGTCGACGTCCAGCGGCTCGGACTCCTCGGCGAGCACCTGGTGGGCCAGGTTGCCGACCGCGACGCGCAGATGGGTGTGGCCGAAGTCGACGCCGATCACCACACCGGCGTCCCCGCTGAGCGAGACGCTGCGGGCCCGTCGGCCACCCGCCGAGGTCGGGGTGACCTCGACGGTCCCGCCGTCCTTCAGCTCGCGCACGATGTTGGAGACCGTGGCCGCGGAGAGACCGGTACTTCTCGCGATCTCCGCCTGGGTCAGCGAGCCCGCCATGCGCACCGCGCGCACGACCCGCTCAAGGTTGGCCCGGTGCAGAGACGTCTGCGACCCCGGAGTCTCCATCGACTCATCCACTCCTGATCCCGGCGGGCGGCACGACGGCCGTCCGCTCCGGGGCCGCGACTGTGAGGCCCCGCCGTTCTTCCAACATGTGAACCCTAAGCAGAGACTTTGCTCCCTGCTCCCGTCAAGACCTTGAGCGAAGAGGGTCCACCTCCAAGGGTGCCGGTACGCGGAAGCGCCCGTCGACCGGGGGTCGACGGGCGCTTCGTACCGTACGGGAATCAGCCAGACATCGGCCAGAAACCCGCACGTGGGGCGGCTACTTCACCGATCCCGCGGTCAGACCGGACACCACGTGCCGCTCGATGAAGGCGAACAGGATGACGACCGGCACGATCGCCACCACGGACGCGGCGAACAGATAGTTCCACTGCACCGTGTAGGCACCGATGAAGTTGTTGATGCCGACGGTCAGCGGCTGGCTGGCCGGGTCGGTGGTGAGGGTCAGCCCCATCGCGAACTCGTTCCACGTCGTGATGAACGTGAAGATGAGGGCGGTGACCACGCCGGGCAGCGCCAGCGGCAGCGTCACCCGGATCATCGCCCCGAAGCGGCTGGTGCCGTCCACCATCGCCGCCTCCTCCAGTTCCGCGGGGATGGAGCCGATGTAGGCGGTCAGGATCCAGACCGCGAAGGCGAGGTTGAACGCGGCGTTGGTGATGATCAGCGTCCAGATCGAGTTGAGCATCCCGAGCTGGTAGAACTCGCGGTACAGACCGATCAGCAGCGCGGTCGGCTGGAACATCTGGGTGACCAGCACCAGCAGCAGGAAGATCTTCCGCCCGCGGAACTTCATCCGCGCCGTGTAGTACGCCGCCGGCAGCGCCACCAACAGCACCAGGACCGTCGCCCCGCCCGCCACCAGCAGGGTGACCTGGAGGTTCTGCCCGAGCTCGGACTCCTTCCAGACGTCGATGAAGTTCGACCAGTCCAGCGACGAGGGCAGGTAAGTGCGGTCGCGCAGCTCCGACTTGGGACGCAGCGCGGTGATGATCATTTCCAGGTACGGAGCCAGGAAGAGCGCCGCGATCCCCCATGCGACCACGGCGATCACCAGGGTGCGCGGCCGGAAGGTGCGCTTGGGGGGCTTGCGGGAGGGGCCCGTCGTCTTCGGCCGGGCGGCCGTAGCGGTGGCCATCAGTCCTCCTCGTTCCAGCGGCTGACCTTCAGGAAGATCAGCACGAGCACCACGACCAGGACGAAGTTGACGACCGACATGGCGGCCGACTCCCCGATGTCGGTCTCTTTGAGCTTGTACATGAACACCATCGACGTGGAGGTGTCGTAGCCGGGGCCGCCCTGGGTCATGGCCCAGATGATCGGGAAGGAGTTGAAGACGTTGATCAGGTTGATGACCACGCCGATCAGGAACGCCGGACGCAGCATCGGCAGCGTGATGAAGCGGTAGGTCTGCCAGGTCCCGGCGCCGTCGATGCGCGAGGCCTCGTACACCTCACCGGGAATCGTCTGGAGTCCGGCGAGCAGGGTGTACGTGGTGAAGGGCAGCGACACGAAGACGGCGACCGCCATCATCCACGGCCAGGCGGTGGACGCGGTGCCCAGCCAGTCCTGAGGTCCGTCGATGAGACCGAGGTCCATCATCACGGTGTTCAGCACACCGGCGGTCTGGTTCAGCATCCACTTGAAGCCGATGGCGGTCATCAGGACCGACGCGGCCCAGGGGGCGATGAGCGCCCAGCGGGTGACGGTACGCCCCGGGAACTTCTGGTTGAAGAGCTGGGCGAGGGCCAGCGAGATCAGCATCGTGCAGACCACGACGACGACCGTCCAGATCACCGTCCAGAGCAGGACGGCCCCGAGGTCGCTCTCCGAGAAGAGCTTCTCGTACTTGTCGGTCCCGGCGCTGCCGCGCACCTTGCCGGAGATGGAGACATTGAGGAACGACGTGCGGACCAGCTCGACGACCGGCCAGACGACCACGAAGAGGATCAGCAGAATGACGGGCGCAATCCAGGGCAGCGGGCCGAGCCTGGCCAGTCCGCTGCGGCGGCTCACCGGCCTGGTGGCGCGCCCGCCCCGTCCCCCGCCGGTCTCGGCGGGGGACGGAGGGGCCTTGAGTGACACGGTTTCTCCTGGGAGAGAGTGCGACGTACGAAGCGAACGGCCTGAGCGGCGCGTTACTCGGCGGAGGCTACTTCTTGGCGGACTTCGCCGCGTCCTCCGCCTTCTTCTGGAGGTCGTCCAGGACCGTCTGCGGGTCGTCACTGGCGGCCTTGCCGCCGGTCTTCTTGATCTCGGCGGAGATGACGTCCCAGGCGGTGTCGTTGACCGGGTAGAACTTCGCCGTCGGCAGCGCCTCGAAGAAGGGCTTCAGGGACTCGTGCTTGGGGTTGCCCTGCATCTCGGCGACCGCGTCCGTGGTGACCGGCATGAAGTTGTACATCTCGGCGAACGCCACCAGGTTCTTCTTGGTGTACGTGAAGTCGAGGAACTTCTTGACGGCGTCCTTCTCGGCCTTGCCGTCCTTGAACGCCATGGTCCAGTCGGCCACGCCGAGGGTGTTGGTCAGCGGGCCGCTCTTGCCGGGGATGGTGGCGACGCCGTAGTCGACCTTGCCCTCGGTGGCCATCTGGACGACGCTCGGGTGACCGTTCATCATGCCGACCTTGCCCGCCGAGAAGTCGGCGAAGGCCGTCTTGCGGTCGGTGCTGGCCGGGTTGGGGTACGTCAGGCCGGGCTTGACCAGGTTGTCCTGGAGCCACTTGAAGGTCTCGACGTTCGCCGCGCTGTTGAGCGTGTACTTGCCGGAGCCGTCCGTGAAGCCGCCGCCGTTGCCCATCTCCCACATCATGGTCTCGCCCTGGGCCTCTTCGGGTCCGAGCGGGAGGGCGTACGGGGTGTCCGCGGCCTTCTTGTCCTTGATCTTCTTCGCGGCGTCGGCGACCTCGGCCCACGTCGTGGGCGCCTTGGCGACACCGGCGTCCTTGAAGACCTTCTTGTTGTAAAAGAGCACCCGACTGGAGGAAACCCACGGGATGCCGTATGCGGCGCCGTTGGCCTCGCCCGCCTTGGCGAACGCCGGAACGATGTTGGCCTTGGTGGCGGGCGACAGCACGTCGTCGACCTTGTAGAGCAGGTCGTCGGCGACCTTGTCGGCGTAGCCACCGGTCTGCAGGATGTCGGGCTCGTTGCCGGCCGCGATCATGTTCTTGACGTTCTTGTCGATGTCGTTCCAGTTGATGACCTGGACGTCCACCTTGTAGCCGGCGTTGGCGGCCTCGAAGTCCTTGGCGACCTTGTCCCAGAAGATCTTCGAGGCGTTGGAGGCCTTGTCGCCGTAGTCGGCGGCGACGACCTTGATCGTCTTGCCCTTGCCCTCGCCGCCACCACCGTCACCGTCGCCACCGCACGCGGTGAGCCCCAGTGCCATCACGAGTGTTGCCGCACCAGCGGTCAGTACTCGATTCCTCATGCTGTCCAACCCTTCGACATCAGTGTCGACTTGCTGTCTCTTCCCGGGGTCGGCCCCGGACCCACCGGCCTCGGCGAAGATCTCCCCGCTGCTCCGTGGCGCAGACACTACTCAGCCTCCGCGAAGACGCAACAGGCCTAGACCACTTTCGTGTCCAAGCCGAAATGAGCCTTCAAAAAGGTTCCTTAACAAGTCACTTGGACGTCGCCCGGCATGCTCGGGCGACGTCCGGTCCTGCGCACTCGGGTACTCGCGAGTTACTTGAGGGCACCCGCGGTGAGCCCCGCCTGTACCTGCCGCTGAAAGACGGCGTACACGACCAGCACCGGCACCATGGCGATGGTCAGGCCCGCGAAGAGCGCACCCCAGTCGCCCCGGGCGCCCTGCGCGACGGCCAGTGCCGCGAGGCCCTGGGGAAGGACGTAACTGCTCTCGTTCTCGTTGTTGAGGAGGAGCGGAAGCAGGTACTGGTTCCACTGGCCGAGGAAGTTGAAGATGCCGATGCTGACCAGTCCCGGCTTGGCCATCGGGAGCATGATCTGGAAGAAGGTACGGGTGTGGGAGGCCCCGTCCACCATGGCGGCCTCCTGCACACCGGTGGGCAGGGTGCGGAAGAAGGAGGTCAGGAAGAAGGTGGTGAAGGGCAGCGAATAGGCGATGTACGCGATGATCAGACCGAGCCTGGTGTCCAGGAGCTGGAAGTTCTCCATCACCGCGAACAGCGGGACCAGCGCCAGGATCACCGGGAACATCATGCCGCCCGCGAAGAGCAGGAAGACCGCCTTGTTGCCGGGGAAGGTGAAGCGGGCGATCACATAGGCGGCCATCGAGCCGAGCAGCATGGTCCCGGTCAGCGAACCGGCCAGGATGATGAGCGAGTTGATGGCGTAGCCGCCGATGTTCGCCTTGGTCCAGGCGTTGGAGAAGTTCTCCCAGTGCAGGGACGAGGGCAGACCCATCGGGTTGTCGAGGATCTCGCCCGAGGAGCGGAAGGCGGTGAGCGCGACCCAGATCAGCGGGCCGGCCGCCATCACCACCCACAGGACGAGGAAGACGTGCGAGAAGACATTGAGGGTGGTGCCCTCGCGGGCCGGCTTGGGCGCGGCGGCGGGCATGGATGCGGCGGAACCGTCGGAGCGGGCCCCGGCGTCGAGTGTCGTCATGGTGCGGTGACTCCCAGGTCTTCGCTTCTCAGTATTCGATCCGGTCGCGGTTTCCGACCCGCATGACGGTCAGCGAGAACGCCACGCTGAGCAGCAGCAGTACGACGCCGATGGCCGTGGCGTAGCCGTACTGGCCCTCGCGGAACCGCTCGTAGAGGAAGACCGGGGTCACCTTCAGGGCGTGCTCGGGCATCATCACCAGCACGATCGCGAAGGAGTCGAGGGCCTGGATTCCCATGTAGATCCAGCCGGTCCTTACGGTGTCCCAGGTCAGCGGCAGGGTGACCTTGAAGAACGTGGTTCCCCGGCCGGCCCCGTCCAGCAGTGCCGCCTCGTAGATGTCCTTGGGGATGCCGCCCATGGCCGCCGAGAACAGCACCACGTAGAAGCCGACGAAGCTCCAGCTGATCACGGTGAGCACGGCGATCAGGGCGAGGCTGTACTCGCCGCCCAGCCAGGCGGGCCCGGTGATGCCGATCTTGTCCAGACCGCCGTTGATGAGGCCGCTGTTGGTGTTGAAGACCCGCCCCCAGACCACCGCGATGATCGCGACGGAGAGGACCTGCGGGAAGAAGTAGACGACCTTGTAGACCGAGGAGCCGGCGACGCCCGAGATGGCCTGGCCCTTACGGTGCCTGCCGCCCGCGGTGATCATGTACGCGAAGAACATGCCGAGGACGAGGGTGATCAGCGGGACGATCAGCAGCAGCGTGAGGCTGGTGGTCGTGGAGTCCCAGAACCGCTCGTCGTTCCACATCTTGACGTAGTTGTCGAAGCCGATGAAATCGGCGACCGAGCCGCCCGACCAGTTGGTGAACGAATAGAAGATCGCCTGGATGAACGGCGAGATGACGAAAATGACGTAGAAACCCAGCGGTATCGCCAGGAATCCCGCGATGAAACGGTATTTGTCGAGCGTGCGGTATCTGCGGTCGTAGCGCACCCGCTCCGGGGTGAATCGGGGCGGCAGGAGAACTGCCAGCAGGAACAACAGCCGGTTGGGGGGCTTTACGGCCCGTGTCTCAATGCTCATGCCGCTCCGATTTCACCCGTTCACACACGCAAGCGGGCGTGTGTCATGTACTTCGATGCGGACCCGCCGAGATCCGGGTCCGCGTCAACCCTGCTTCTTTCAGGCCTTCTTGACCTTGGTGATGTCGGGGTCCTTGGCGACCCGGTCGGCGGCCTTCTGCATGGTGTCCAGGGCCTCCTTGGTCGACATGTCGCCCATCATGAATTTGCCCATCACATTGTTGAAGTCCTCGTCGAAGAGCTCGCTGTACCACTCCTTGAAGAACGGGATGACGATGTTGTCGCCGGCCGCCGCGATGGCCTTCTGCGCGCTGTCGGTGCCCGGCGGCAGCGTCATGCCGTCGATGGCGCCCTTGACGGCGGGAATGGAGCCGACTTCCTTGAAGAAGTTCTGGGCGGCTTCCTTGCTGTACATCATGCGCATCCACTCCAGGCCACCCTGGACGTTCGCCGCCTTGGCGGGAACGATGAAGGGCTCACCGGGCGGGGCGTACAGCGTGCCGAACGGCATGGGGTCGCCGCTGCCGAGCGAGGGGGTCGCGCCGACGGCCATCTGGAAGCCCTTGGGCGTGGTGTCCTTGGACTCGTTCTCGACCCAGGAGCCGTTAGGGATGAAGACGCACTTGCCCTTGGTCCAGGCGGCCTGCATCTCCTTGTGGCCCTCTTTGCTGTCGAAGCCGGTGAGGACGTACTTCTTGGCGACGAGCTCCTCGAACGCCTCGAAGACGGACTTGATGGCGTCGTGCTTCCAGGCGTTCGGCTCCAGGTAGTCCATGGCGTCGAGCACCGGACGGCCGCCGGCCTGGGCGAACATGCCGTACATGCTGAAGAGCATGTAGCGGGGGTGGCCGCCGGGGTAGCTCCAGCCCTGGATGCCCTTGGCCTTGGCCTTCTTGCAGACCTCGATCATCGCGTCCCAGGTCTTGGGGTACTCGACTTCGAGGGTCTCCTTGAGCATGCGGTCGGAGTACCAGTTGCCGTACGCCGTCATGGCGATGTTCAGCTGGTAGCAGCCCTTGGTACCGAAGGCGCCCATCGCCTGCATGGCGGGCGACAGTACGTCGCGGACCTTGACCTTGGGGTCGTCCCAGGAGGGGGCGTCGAGCAGCTCGGTGAAGTCCGCGACCTGCTTGTTGGTGACCAGCTTGCCGATGTTCATGTCGTCGGCGCCGGAGTTGTTGATCACGTCGGCCGAGGGCTTGCCGCGGACGATCTTCGGCTGGACCTGGGTGGCGATGTTCTGCGTCGGCTTCTGGTCGGCCTTGGCCTTGGGGTACTGCTTGGTGTACATGTCCGTGACGAACTGGGCGTACTTGTCGCCGTATCCGCCGTTGAAGATGAGCACCGACAGCGCGGCGTCCTCCTTCACCCCGAGCGGGTTCTTGTCGGACTTGGTGCCCTTCTCGGCCTTCTTGTCGTCTTTGCCGCCACCGCTCGCGCAGGAGCTGAGGGCACCGACTGCGGGCACTGCGAGCAGACCGGCGGCTGCCGTTCGCTTCAGTACGTCACGACGGTTGACGTTGGTGGGTCCCATGCTCAAGTCCTCGCCCTCTTCAGGACTCAGGCGGTGTAAGGGAGTTGCCCCGCACGAGAATGCGTTCCCGGGCGAAGGGCCCCGCCACCGCGGTCGGTCGACTCGAATGATCAGCGGGATATACGGGTGCGCGAAGGGGCTTCCCGTGCCGCCCCGTTGTTCCCCCGTACCCCCTGGTCCGCACCGGTTTACTCCGGCACTGCAGACGCCGATAGGTATAGTCCACTTCCCTCCAACTGGGCAAGATCGAAAGCAAGGTTGAGCAGGCTTCTTTCCCGAGTTGAGACCTCTTGGATATCTCGGGCCACTTTTGTCCAACGGGTCTCTTCACAACACCCTTGACATCACTGGACACTTGACTCACTACTGGGGGTACGAAAGCTCATGACAACGTTGTCCGAGTAAAAGGAGCCTGCCGGATGCAGCGCAGCGCGAGACTCAGAACCAGACCTGGCGGGAGCGCGGCGGCGGCTCTCGCGAGCCTTGTGGTGGGCGCCCTGGCGCTGTCCGCACTGGCGCCGTCGGCAGCCGTCGCCGCACCGGCACCACCCGCCCGGCCCGGTGCGCCGGCACAGGGGTTCAGCTCCTCCTTCGAGGCGGACGAACCGGCACCGACCTGGCGCAACACCGTCGAAACGGATGCGAAGGGGCGCAAGCGGGCCTCGGGGGTGGACGGCGGCGACACGGCGGGCATCCCCGGCAATGTCACCGACCGCGTCACCAATCTCCGGGCCAGCGCCGAGAACGCGGCGGGTGGTGAGGTCAAGGAGAACCTGGTCGACATCACCCCGGGCAGCAAGTGGCTGAGCTTCCTGCCGATGGGCTGGGTCGAGTTCGACCTGGACGAGCCGGTCAAGGTCGTGTCGTACGCGCTGACGTCGGCGAACGACGCCGCAGAGCGCGATCCGAAGGACTGGACCCTCCAGGGCTCCATCGACGGCAAGACGTGGAAGACGCTGGACACCCGCAAGGACGAGACCTTCACGTCCCGCTTCCAGACCAAGTCGTACGCCTTCGAGAACGACACCGCGTACCAGCACTTCCGGCTGGAGATCACCCGCAACGCGGGGGCTCCCATCCTCCAGCTCGCGGACGTGCAGTTCTCGAACGGGGACACCTCGTCGCCGATTCCCGAGGACATGCGCAGCCAGGTGGACCGCGGCCCCTCGGGCTCCCCCACCGCCAAGTCGGGCGCGGGCTTCACGGGCAAGCGGGCGCTGCGGTACGCGGGCACCCACAAGGCGGACGGCCGGGCCTACTCGTACAACAAGGTCTTCGACGTGAACACCCGCGTCGGCCGGAACACCGAGCTGTCCTACCGGGTCTTCCCGTCGCTGCCGGCGGGCGAGGACGGCAAGGAGACCGACCTCAACTACCCGGCCACGAACGTGTCGGTGGACCTGGCCTTCACCGATGGCACCTATCTGAGTGAACTGCGCGCCCTCGACCAGCACGGCGCGGTGATGTCCCCACAGGGCCAGGGCGCGTCCAAGACGCTGTACGCGAACCAGTGGAACCACAAGGAGTCGCGCATCGGCGCGGTGGCGGCCGGCAAGACCGTCGACCGGATTCTGGTGGCGTACGACAACCCGAAGGGTCCGGGGAAGTTCCGCGGCTGGCTGGACGACGTGCGGATTGCCGAGAAGGCGCCGCAGAAGCGGCCGGCCAATCCTTCGGACTACGCGAACACCACCCGGGGCACCAACTCCAGCGGTTCGTTCTCGCGTGGCAACAACATCCCGGCCACCGCCGTTCCGCACGGCTTCAACTTCTGGACGCCGGTGACCAACGCCGGTTCCACCAGCTGGCTGTACGACTACGCGCGCGGCAACAACAGCGACAACCTCCCCACCCTCCAGGCCTTCAGCGCGAGCCACGAGCCGAGCCCCTGGATGGGCGACCGGCAGACCTTCCAGGTGATGCCGTCCGTCGCGGCCGGCACCCCGAACGCCTCCCGCACGGCCCGCGCGCTCCCCTTCCGCCACGAGAAGGAGACCGCGAAGCCGCACTACTACGGGGTGACCTTCGAGAACGGTCTGCGTACCGAGATCACGCCGACCGACCACGCGGCGATGATGCGATTCACCTATCCCGGTGACGACGCCAGCATCATCTTCGACAACGTCTCCAACGACGGCGGCCTCACCCTCGACCCGGCGACCCGCTCCTTCACCGGTTTCTCCGACGTCAAGAGCGGCCTGTCCACCGGCGCCACCAGGCTCTTCGTGTACGGGGTCTTCGACACGGAGGTCACCGCGAGCGGCAAGCTGAGCGGCGGCGGGGGCGCGGACGTCACCGGCTACGTACGCTTCAAACCGTCGGCCGACAAGCAGGTGACCCTGCGCCTGGCGACTTCACTCATCAGTGTGGACCAGGCCAAGCAGAACCTGGCCGCCGAGCTCCCGGCGAACTCCCGCTTCGAGCGGGTCCGCGACCGGGCGCAGCGGGCCTGGGACGACATCCTGGGGCGGGTCGAGGTCGAGGGTGCGAGCCACGACCAGCTGACCACCCTCTACTCCAGCCTCTACCGGTTGTACCTCTACCCCAACTCCGGTCACGAGAAGGTCGGTTCGAAGACCAGGTACGCCAGCCCGTTCTCCCCGCAGACCGGCCCGGACACCCCCACCCACACCGGCGCGAAGATCGTCGACGGTGAGGTGTACGTCAACAACGGCTTCTGGGACACCTACCGGACGACCTGGCCGGCGTACTCCTTCCTCACGCCGAAGAAGGCGGGGAAGCTGGTCAACGGCTTCGTCCAGCAGTACAAGGACGGCGGCTGGATCTCGCGCTGGTCCTCGCCGGGTTACGCGGACCTGATGACCGGCACCTCCTCGGACGTCGCGTTCGCCGACGCGTACGTCAAGGGCGTGGACTTCGACGCGACGGCTGCCTACGAGGCGGCGCTGAAGAACGCCACCGTCCTGCCGCCCTTCTCCGGCGTCGGCCGCAAGGGCATGGACACCTCGCCGTTCCTCGGTTACGCCTCGACCAAGACCCACGAGGGTCTGTCCTGGTCCCTTGAGGGCTACCTCAACGACTACGGTCTGGCGAAGATGGGCGAGGCCCTCCACAAGAAGACGAAGAAGGCCCGCTACAAGGAGGAGTCGGCCTACTTCCTCAACCGCGCGCAGAACTACGTGAAGCTCTTCGACTCCGAGGCCGGCTTCTTCCAGGGCCGCGACCTCAAGGGCGACTGGCGGGTCCCCTCCGAGAAGTTCGACCCGCGCGTCTGGGGCTACGACTACACGGAGACCAACGGCTGGGGCTACGCCTTCACCGCCCCGCAGGACAGCCGCGGCCTGGCCAACCTCTACGGCGGCCGCTCCGGCCTCGGCAAGAAGCTGGACACCTACTTCGCCACCCCGGAGACGGCTTCCCCCGAGTTCACGGGCTCGTACGGCAGCGTCATCCACGAGATGACCGAGGCCCGTGACGTACGGATGGGCATGTACGGCCACTCCAACCAGGTCGCCCACCACGCCACCTACATGTACAACGCGGCCTCCCAGCCCTGGAAGACCCAGGAGAAGGTCCGCGAGGTGCTCTCCCGCCTCTACACCGGCAGCGAGATCGGGCAGGGCTACCACGGCGACGAGGACAACGGCGAGCAGTCGGCCTGGTTCCTCTTCTCCGCGCTCGGCTTCTACCCGCTGGTCATGGGCAGTGGGGAGTACGCCGTCGGCTCGCCGCTCTTCACCAAGGCGACCGTGCACCTGGACAACGGCCGTGACCTGGTGATCCGCGCCCCGAAGAACAGTGCGAAGAACATCTACGTCCAGGGCCTGAAGGTGAACGGCAAGGCCTGGAACTCGACCGCGCTCCCGCACGACCTCCTCGCACGCGGCGGCACCCTGGACTTCGCGATGGGCGACCGCCCGACCGCGTGGGGCTCGGGGAAGGGGGCGGCCCCCGTCTCCATCACCCGGGACGACAAGGCGCCGGACCCGCGCGCCGACACCCTCACCGCGCAGGGCCCGCTGTTCGACAACTCCTCCTCCACCGAGGCGGCGCTGGCCCCTCGGACAGAGCTCCCGCTGCCCGCCCCGGCGCGTGCCCTCCAGTACACCCTCACCTCCGCCGATCACACCAAGGCGCCCACCGGGTGGGTGCTCCAGGGCTCCAGGGACGGCGAGAAGTGGGACGTGCTGGACCAGCGCGCGAAGGAGTCGTTCGCCTGGGACCGGCAGACCCGGGTCTTCACGGTGGCCGACCCGGGGACGTACCCGCACTACCGACTGGTGCCGACCGCACAGGGAGGGAGCACAGGGACGCTGGCAGAAGTGGAACTACTGTCCTGATACCGGGGCATAGCGCTCGCCACAGTGTCCGCGTTTCGTCACAGGGAAATCACAGGTCTCAAATTACCGTGCTCGCAAGACAGTTGGCATGTGAAGATACCGTGAACTGAACCTGCTGAAGCCGTGCTGTACCCGTTCCGGTGCAGCACGGCTTCTTCATGACTTTGGAGTTAACGCGTGGCCACAACAAACGGCCGTAAGAACGGGCGCATCCTGTCCCGTATCACCGTCGCGGCCATCGCCGCGGCCCTCGTGGGCACCATGTCCGGCGCCCACGCTGCGGAGAACCCGCAGCCCACCCTCAAGAAGTCGGCCGTGGCTCCGGCCAAGGCGCAGCCGAAGGGCAACCTCCGCGCCGCCGCTCCGGCCGCGGTCTCGGTGGCGCAGGCCCTGATGACCTCCGAGGGCGACGACCTCTACTCCCACCTGCCGAACGGCCTGGGCGGCTACGACGCGCGCGAGATCGCCGGCACCGGCTGGACCAACGTCAAGGCCGGCGCCCAGGTCGACAACGATGCCGACGGCACGGCCGAGTCCGCCTGGATCTGGGACAACGCCGGCTACCAGTACCACTCGGGCCCGAACGAGACCGAGTTCACACAGGTCGGCAGCGGCTGGAACATGTACACCCGCGTCTTCTCCCCGGGCAACCTCGGCGGCGCTTCGGCGTACGACATCCTGGGCCGTGACGCCAACGGCGTCCTGTGGCTCTACCTGGGCTACGGCGACGGCAAGTCCACCTCGCGCATCCGCGTGGGCGACGGCTGGAACTACAACCAGATCTTCGGCCTCGGTGACCTGACCGGCGACGGCAAGGCCGACGTGCTGGGCCGCGACGGCGCCACCGGCTTCCTGTGGCTGCACCCGGGCACCGGCGACTACAAGGCCCCGTTCGGCCCGCGCATCAAGGCCGGCACCGGCTGGAACATGCACAACAACATCATCGGCGCGGGTGACGTCGACCTCGACGGCACCGCCGACCTGATCGCGCGCGGCAACGACGGCGCGCTGTGGCGCTACTCGGGCAACGCCAACGCCACGACCCCGCTCAAGGGCGGCGTGAAGATCAGCGCGGAGAACTGGAACAAGTACCGCCTGATGTTCTGATCGGGCGGGCTGACGAGGCGTTGCGATATTGCGCGTCAACTACCCCTACCGCCACACCAGTTGATACATGACCATGGTGTGTACACATTCTGTTCGAGTCGTGGGGGGGGGGGGGGGGGGGGGGGGGGGGGGGGGGGGGGGGGGGGGAGGCAGGGGGGGGGCGCCGCGCCCCCCCCCCCCCGCCCCCGCCCTCCCCCCCCCCCCCCCCCCCCCCCCCCCCCCCCCCCCCCCCCCCCCCCCCCCCCCCCCCCCCCCCCCCCCCACTCTTCATGACCGGAGCCACGCATGGCTGACCACTCCTCCCGCACCGCCAAGCGCGGCCGCGCCCTCTCCCGGACCGCCGTCGCCGCGCTCGCGGCCGCGCTGATCGGGACGACCGCGGGTGCCGCACACGCCGGGGACACCCCGGCGCCGCACGCCAAGATTCCGCAGACGAAGCTCCAGGCACCGCCGCAGGCCCGCCTCGCGGCTCCCCGGGCGGCCGCCGCTCCCGGAGCCGCGGGCGTGATCCAGCGCCTGGTGGCCGTCTCGGGCAATAACCTCTACCTGTACACGCCGACCTTCAAGGGCGGCTACAACCCCCGTGAGTTCGCCAACGACACGTGGGGGGACATGAAGGCGGCGTCCCAGACCGACCACGACGGCGACGGGGTCGCCACCGGGCTCTGGGGCTGGGACAAGGCCGGTCACCTCTACTCCTGGCCGGACGGAGAGACCGAGGCGATCCACGTCGGCGGCGGCTGGAACATGTACAACCGCGTGTTCTCCCCCGGCAACCTGGCCGGCAGCCAGGGCTACGATCTCGTCGCCCGCGACGCCCAGGGCGTCCTGTGGCTCTACCTGGGCTACACCGACGGCCGGGTCACCTCGCGCATCAAGATCGGCGCCGGGTGGGGCCAGTACACGCAGATCGCCGGCGTCGGCGACCTGACCGGCGACAACACGGCCGACATGGTCGCCCGCGACCGCAACGGCGTGCTGTGGCTGTACCAGGGCACCGGCAGCTACAAGGCCCCGTTCAAGGCCCGCACCCAGATCGGCAAGGGCTGGAACAACTTCAACCTGCTCGTCGGCGCGGGCGACCTCGACAGCGACGGCCAAGTCGACCTGGTCGGGCGCGGCAACGACGGTTCTCTGTGGCGCGCCTCGGGCACCGGCAAGGCCGTGGCGCCGTACAAGCCCGCGGTGAAGATCGCCAGTGGTGGCATGAACGGCTACCGGCTGATGTTCTGATCCCGTCGGGCTCGGGTTCCGCTCCGTCAGGCCCTATGAAGGGCCGCACCTCCGGAGTCCGGAGGTGCGGCCCTTCGCCGCGTTCGGCGGCTGTACGTCAGCCCCGCATCCCCGCCCACGCCTCCCACAGCGCCGCGTACCGCCCGCCTGCCGCCCGGAGTTCGTCGTGGGTCCCGCTCTCGACGACCCGTCCGGCATCAAGGACGACCACGCGGTCGGCGGTGGCGGCCTGGGTGAGGCGGTGCGCCACGATCAGTGCGGTCCGGCCCTCGACCGCGCGGGCGGCGGCCTTCTCCAGGGCGCGGGCGCCGGTGCTGCCCGCCTCCGCGGTGGCCTCGTCGAGGAGGGCGACCGGCGGGTCGGCGAGCACCAGTCGGGCCAGCGCGAGGGACTGCGTCTGGGCGCTGGTGAGGCGGTGGCCGCCGTCGCCGACGACCGTGCCGAGGCCGTCGGGGAGGGCTTCGGCCCAGGTCAGGGCATCCACCCGGGCGAGTGCCGCACGGAGTTCGGCGTCGGTGGCGTCCGGTTTGGCGAGGCGCAGGTCCTCGGCGAGGGGGCCGGCGAAGACATGGGTCTCCTGGGTGACCAGGGCGATCGAACGGCGTACGGCTGCGGGCCCGAGAGCGGCGAGGTCGACGCCGCCGAGCCGGACGGTGCCCTCGGTGGGCCGGTGGATGCCGGCGACGAGTTTGGCGAGGGTGGTCTTGCCGGCGCCGCTCGCCCCGACCAGGGCGACGCGTTCGCCGGGGGCCAGGGTCAGGTCGATGCCGTGCAGGACCCGGTGTCCGTCCTGGTACGCGTGGACGAGGCCGGTCACGGTGACGGAGGCGTCCTGCGGGGCGGCGGGCCTGGCGGGCTCCTCGGGCAGCGGCAGATCGGCGACACCGACGAGGCGGGAGAGGCCCGCGGTGGCCTTCTGGGCGTCGTCGAGCAGGACGAGTGCCGCGTTGATCGGCCCGAAGAGGCTGTGGAAGTACAGTGCGGCGGCGGTCGCGGTACCGAGCGAGGCCGAGCCGTCGCGGACCAGCCAGTACCCGACGCCGAGGACGGCGGCCAGGCCGATGAACTCCCCCACGTGCAGACGGCAGTAGAAGCTGAGGACCAGCCTGACGCCCCGCATGGTGATGTCGACGGCCGCCCGCGAACGCCTGGTGACGCGCGCGGTGTGGTCCTGCTCCAGGCGCAGCGCCCGTACGGTGGTGGCCCCGCCGATGGTGGCGAGCAGCTGCTGCTGGAGCTTGCCGGTGACGACGCGCTGCTCCGCGTACAGGGGCACCGCCCCCCGCAGGTACCAGCGCGCGGTGTACGCCTGCACGGGCACCGCGAGCAGCGCGGCCACCAGGAACCGCCAGTCCAGGACGGCCAGCGCGCCGAGCGTCAGCACGATGGCGACCACCGAGCGCGCCAGCTCCGGCAGCGCCGAGCGCACGGCGTCCGCGACCAGCGACACATCGCCGGTGACCCGCACGGTGAGGTCGCCCGACCCCGCCCGCTCGACCCGCTCCAGCGGCAGCCCGAGCACCCGCTCGACGAATCGTTCCCGCAGCCGGGCCAGCACGGTCTCGCCGAGCCGGGCGATGCGTGAGACCCCGATCCCGGTGAGCACGCCCTGCACCACCGCGACGGCCACCAGGAGCAGTACGACGACCGTGATCGAGTCGACGCCCCCCGGCCGGCCTGCCGCGAGGTCGACGATCCTGCCCAGCAGTGGCTGAGTGAGGAGCCCGATCGCGGTCGCGACGACGAGCGTGCCGAAGCCGCCGAGCGCCAGCAGCCGGTACGGGCGGGCCAGTTCACGCACTGCGGCGCGGGTGCGGGCGGAGGAGGCGACGGGCAGCAGCCCGGTGCCGGCCGTCTCCCGTACCTCCTGCGTCTCCTCGACGGGACTGGTCAGCGAGCTGGTCATGAGAGCACCGCCGTGCGGTAGGTGTCGTAGCGGTCGAGGAGTTCGGTGTGCGCGGCGGTGTCCGTGACGCGCCCGCCTTCGAGGAAGAGGACCCGGTCGGTGACGGCGAGCAGGGCCGGGCTGGTGACGACGAGGACGGTGGTCCGGCCCCGGCGGACGTCCCGCACCCCGGTGGCGATCCTGGCTTCGGTGACCGCGTCGACGGCGGTGGTCGGGTCGTGCAGGACGAGTACGGGCGGGTCGGCGGCGAGTGCGCGGGCCAGGGCGACGCGCTGGCGCTGGCCGCCGGAGAGGGAGCGGCCGCGTTCGGTGACAGGGGTGGCGGTGCCCTGCGGCAGGGTCTCGGCGACCTCGTCGGCGCCGGACGCGGCCAGGGCGGGGCCCAGGTCGCGGCCCGAGGGTGCGGCGGCGGCGATGTTCTCGGCGACGGTGCCTTCGAAGAGGTCGGCGTCGTGGTCGGCGACGAGGACGGCGGTACGGATGCGGGCCGGGTCCAGAGCGGTGAACCGGACGCCGTCGAGGGCGAGGTGACCGCTCCCGGGGTCGCCGCGCCGTCCCAGGCAGTCCAGCAGGGCGGTGGCATCGGCGGGGTCGGGCGCGACGACGCCCAGCAGTTCGCCGGGTTCGGCGGTGAGGTCGACGGCGGTGAGGCTGCCGTGGGTCACGCCCTCCAGCCGTATCCGCCCGGCGAAGTCCGGCCGCAAGTCCGGCTCTTCCCGGACGCCCGGCACCGCGGGTGGTGCCCCCAGTACCTCCGCGATCCGCGTCGCGGACGCCCGCCCCTGGGCGAACTTCGCCGCGATCCACGACGTGCTGGAGAGCGGTCCGAGCAGGAAGAGCGCCAGGCCGACCGCCGAGACGAGCTCACCGATGCTGATGTCACCACTCGCGGCGAGCCGTCCGCCGACGTACGCGACCAGCGCGATGAAGACCCCGGTCAGCATCAGGATCACCGCGCCCTGCCAGGCCTGCGCCCGTGCCGCCCGGAGCGTCGCGGCGAGCGCGTCGCGGCTGGTCCCCCGGTAGCGCGCGAGCGCGGCCGACTCCGCACCGATGCCCTTGAGCACCCGCAGCCCGGCGACCAGGTCGGCGGCCGTGCCCGAGGCATCGGCCGCACTCTCCTGCTCACCGTGGCTGCGCCGCTCCAGCGGCTTGCCCAGCAGATGCCCGAGCCACAGCAGCAACGGCGTCCCCAGCAGCACCACCAGCCCGAGCGGAACCGAGATCCGGACCAGCACCACCGCACTCACGAGGACGGCGGTGAAGGACGCGACACCCACGATCGACGCCATGGTGACCAGTCCGACCCGTCGGGCATCCTCGGTCGCGATGCTGGTCAGCGCGCCGGGCAGGCGTCCTTCGGTGGCGCCGCCCCGCGGGTCGACGACACGGTCGACCAGCCGGACGCGCAGCTTGTGCGCGGCCTTCTCGGCCGAGCGCTCCCAGGCGCGGGCGCCGAAGCGGAAGCTGTAGGAGAGGACGACGTACAGCACGGCCAGCGCGGCCAGCCACCACAGCAGCAGCCCGCCGTCGCTCTGCCCGACGGCACGGTCGACGACCAGGCCGATGACGACGGGCACCAGTGCCTCGGCCGCCTGGTGCGAGGCCCCCAGCACGCTGCCGAGCGCGAGTTCGCGCCGCTGGCCCGCGAAGGAACGTCTCAGTACGTCTCGCCCTGTCAGGACGGTCGCCGCCACTGTGTTCCTCCGATGTACAGCCTCAACGCCCGATGACCTCAACGCCCGATGACCTCAACGAGCAGAGGTAAGGCTAGCCTAAGAATTCTGGTACTCAATCAGGCGTTCCCCGCACGGCGAAGGGCCGCACCCCTCTGTCGAGGAGCACGGCCCTTCGCGTGTCAGCGGCCCGCGACTAGCTGCGGATCAGCGAACGCAGCACGTACTGCAGGATGCCGCCGTTGCGGTAGTAGTCCGCCTCGCCGGGGGTGTCGATGCGCAGCTTGGCGTCGAACTCGACGTCGCCCGCCTTCACCTTCAGCGTCTGGGGGATGCCACCGTCGTTGAGGCCGGTGACGCCCGTGATGGAGAAGGTCTCCTCGCCGGTCAGGCCCAGCGACTCGGCCGTGGCGCCCTCCGGGTACTGGAGCGGCAGGACGCCCATGCCGATGAGGTTCGAGCGGTGGATGCGCTCGTACGACTCGGCGATGACGGCCTTGACGCCGAGCAGCGCGGTGCCCTTGGCGGCCCAGTCACGGGACGAGCCCGAGCCGTACTCCTTGCCCGCCAGGATGACCAGCGGGGTACCGGCGGCCTGGTAGTTCTGCGAGGCGTCGTAGATGTACGACACGGGGGCGTCGGCCTGCGTGAAGTCGCGGGTGAAGCCGCCCTCGGTGCCCGGCGCGATCTGGTTGCGCAGGCGGATGTTGGCGAAGGTGCCGCGGATCATGACCTCGTGGTTGCCACGACGCGAGCCGTACGAGTTGAACTCGCGCCGCTCGACGCCGTGCTCGGTGAGGTACTGACCGGCCGGGGTGTCGGCCTTGATCGCACCGGCCGGGGAGATGTGGTCGGTGGTGACCGAGTCGCCCAGCTTGGCCAGTACGCGCGCACCGGCGATGTCCTCGACCGGGGTCGTTTCCATCGTCATGCCCTCGAAGTACGGGGGCTTGCGGACGTAGGTGGACTCGTTGTCCCACTCGAAGGTGTTGCCGGTGGGGATCGAGAGGGCCTGCCACTGGGCGTCGCCCGCGAAGACGTCCTGGTAGGACTTGTTGAACATGTCCTCGCCGATGGAGTTGGCGACGACGTCGTTGACCTCGGCCTCGGTCGGCCAGATGTCGGCGAGGAAGACCGGCTTGCCGTCCTGGTCGGTGCCGAGCGCGTCCTTGGTGATGTCGACCTTCATCGAACCGGCCAGGGCGTACGCGACGACCAGCGGCGGCGACGCCAGGTAGTTCATCTTGACGTCGGGGTTGATCCGGCCCTCGAAGTTACGGTTGCCGGAGAGCACCGAGGTCACGGCCAGGTCGTGGTCGTTGACGGCCTTGGAGACCTCCTCGGGCAGCGGGCCCGAGTTGCCGATGCAGGTGGTGCAGCCGTAGCCGACCAGGTTGAAGCCGACCTTGTCGAGGTAGGGGGTGAGCCCCGCCTTGTCGAAGTAGTCGGTGACGACCTTGGAGCCCGGGGCGAGGGTGGTCTTGACCCACGGCTTGCGGGTCAGGCCCTTCTCGACGGCCTTCTTCGCGACGAGCGCGGCGGCGACCATCACGTACGGGTTCGAGGTGTTGGTGCAGGAGGTGATGGCCGCGACCGTCACCGCGCCGTGGTCCAGCTCGTACGTCGAGCCGTCGGCCGCGGTCACGGTGACCGGGTTGGACGGGACGCCGTTGCTGGTCGCCGGGGCGTCGGACGCCGGGAAGGACTCCTTGCCGGCCTCCATGTCGTCCGCGACGTAATTGCGGACGTCCTGCGCGAACTGCTGCGAGGCGTTGGCCAGCACGATGCGGTCCTGCGGGCGCTTGGGACCGGCGATCGAGGGGACGACCGTCGACATGTCGAGTTCGAGCTTCTCGGAGAAGTCGGGCTCGGCGGCCGGGTCCAGCCACAGACCCTGCTCCTTGGCGTACGCCTCGACGAGCGCGACCTGCTGGGCGTCACGGCCGGTCAGACGCAGGTACTTCAGCGTCTCGTCGTCGATCGGGAAGATCGCGGCGGTCGAGCCGAACTCCGGCGACATGTTGCCGATGGTGGCGCGGTTCGCGAGGGAGGTGGCGGCGACGCCCTCACCGTAGAACTCGACGAACTTGCCGACGACGCCGTGCTTGCGCAGCATCTCGGTGATGGTGAGCACCAGGTCGGTGGCGGTGGTGCCGGCAGGCAGCTCGCCGGTCAGCTTGAAGCCGACGACGCGCGGGATCAGCATGGAGACCGGCTGGCCGAGCATCGCGGCCTCGGCCTCGATGCCGCCGACGCCCCAGCCCAGCACGCCCAGGCCGTTGACCATGGTGGTGTGCGAGTCGGTGCCGACGAGGGTGTCGGGGTACGCCTGGCCGTTGCGCACCATGACCGTACGGGCGAGGTGCTCGATGTTGACCTGGTGGACGATGCCGGTGCCCGGGGGGACGACCTTGAACTCGTCGAAGGCGGTCTGGCCCCAGCGCAGGAACTGGTAGCGCTCCTTGTTGCGGCCGTACTCCAGCTCCACGTTCTGCTGGAAGGCGCCCGCGGTGCCGAACTTGTCGGCGATGACGGAGTGGTCGATGACCAGCTCGGCCGGGGCGAGCGGGTTGATCTTCGCCGGGTCGCCGCCCAGCTCCTTCACGGCCTCACGCATCGTGGCGAGGTCCACGACGCAGGGCACGCCGGTGAAGTCCTGCATGATCACGCGGGCCGGCGTGAACTGGATCTCCTGGCTGGGCTGCGCCTGGGAGTCCCAGCTGCCGATCGCACGGATGTGGTCGGCGGTGATGTTCGCACCGTCCTCCGTGCGGAGCAGGTTCTCCAGCAGGACCTTCAGGCTGTAAGGGAGGCGCGCGGAGCCCTCGACCTTGTCCAGCTTGAAGATCTCGTACGACTCGTCACCCACGCGCAGCGTGCTGCGGGCGTCGAAGCTGTTCGCCGACACGACAGTCTCCATTCGTTCAAAATGTGCGCGTCAAAAAAAGTGCGCGTTCTACCGCAATACAGCAATCCTGCCGCCACGACTCCGGGAAGACCCGCTAAGGTAAGGCTTAGTTAGGTAACCCTTACCGAGAAGTGGCGACTGCGGCGCGCTGGGTAGATATCTCGATGTCGAGATAACTCTAGTGCATGGCCGCCGCGCGGTCATGCCCAGTGCCCTTCGACCTTCGCTCCAGGCGTTCGACACCGGCCCCCGGGGTGGAGCAGTCGGAGTCGCTCTCCCCCGCCCGGCGGAGGCGGTTCCTTACACGGAAGGATCCTGACCGGCCTCGTCGGCTGTGAATCTCGAAGCGCGGGCCCGAACCGGCCCGCGGACCCAGGGAGCGCAGATGTCCATGGCCAGGCCGACCACGACAGGCGAAGAACCGGCACACGCGCCACGCGGAGAGGGCCGCCTGCGGCGGGCGTGGCGTGCGGCTCACGAGCCCGCCGCAGGGGTACCGCGCTGGGCCCGCCGGGTCGCCTACGCCGTGCCGCTGGTGGTGCTCCCGTCCGGAATCTGGCGCCTGGGCGTGCTGTTCGCCGAGGACAAACGTGGCGGGGCCATCGAAGACTGGGCGATGAACGGCTACATCGTCTTCCTCACCCTCTTCTCCGAGGTCCTCGCGTTCGCGGCCGTCGGGCTGGTCGCCCGCTGGGGCGAGGTGTTCCCGCGCTGGGTGCCGTGGCTGCGCGGGCGGCGGGTACCGACAGCCGCCGCGGTCGTCCCGGCCACGATCGGGGCGACAGTCCTGACCCTGGTCTTCACCGTCATCGCGACCGTCACCACCCTCACCCGGTCCAAGACCAATGGCGATCCGCTGCCCGCCGACTTCCCGAGCAGGGCCGGCGGCTGGGAATCCTTCTACTTCTACGCCTCCTACGCCCCCCTGGTCCTGTGGGGCCCGATGCTCGGCGTCCTCGCGTACGCGTACGGGCGTCGGCGTGGGTCGGCGACGACCGAGCCGCGGACGGAACGGCGCACCTAGAACCGGGGCGGCCCCTGCTCCACCCTGCGCATGACCGGGCCCAGCCGGTCCAGGTCCTCGTTGCGCTGGTCCTGCCGCTCGTCCCACCAGGTCGCCCCGGCGTCCACCAGCGGTCCGATCACCGCACGCGCCTTCGCCGGGTCCCCGGGCGTCGCACCGCCGAGGACGAACTCGAAGGGGTGCGCGGTCGGAGCCTCCGCCACCCGGTGCTTGCGCACGTAACCCACCAGTTCCTGGAACTCCCCCAGATCCGGTACGAGGCCGTGCTTGGCGGTCTCGAAGAGCGGAACCGCCCCGTCCCAGCGGGCCGCCCGGCGCATCGGCGGTTTGCTCGGCCAGAATCCGGCGACCCACACCGGCGGCCGGGGCTGCTGCACGGTCGCCGGCAGCAGGGTCACGTCACGCGCGGTGTAGTGGCGGCCCTCGTGGTCGACCGGCCGGCCCGTCCAGTACCGCTGGAGCAGATCGAGGCCCTCGTCGAGGCGCTCGGCGAGTTCCACGGGCCCGGCGGTGTCGCCGAAATCGGCGAACTCGTCCGCGACCGGCCCGCCCAGACCCGTACCGAGGATCACCCGGCCGTTGCTCAGGGAGTCCAGGGTGGCGACCTGGCGGGCGAGTTCCTGTGGACGGCGGCGGGCGACCGGGGTGACCAGGGTGCCGAGTCTGATCCGGCTGGTGGCCAGGGCGGCAGCGGTCAGCAGCATCCAGGGGTCACCGAACGGGCGGTGGCCGTGGGCGCGGTGCTGCACGTGGTCCCAGACGAAGAGGCCGTCCCAGCCCGCCTGCTCGGCGGCTGCCGCGAGTTCGGCGACCGTACGGGGGTCGGCGAAGTCGCCGAAACAGGGGATGTTCACGGAGAAGCGCATCCGGGCATCGTGCCCGCCCACCGATTCGGGGGCAACAGGAATCAAGGGCAACTGTCCTTATGTCAAGCTGAGTCGGGGTCCGTGACGATCACCTGTGTCCTGTCCGGCGTCCCGTCTCCATCCCGTCCGGCACCCCCTCCACCCGTCCGGCATCCCGCCCCCGTTCTCTCCGAGGAGTCGCACTTCATGTCACGTAACGCTTCGTCCGACCGCCCCCGCGTGCGGATCACCGAGTTCGAGGTGTCCGACGGCAAGGCGGGGCCGTACGGGGTCGCCGCCGGGCCGGACGGTGCGCTGTGGTTCACCAAGGTGCACGAAGGCGCTGTCGGCCGGATCCCGGTGACGGGCGGCGAGGTGACCTCGTACCCGCTGGCTGCGGGCGACGGCAATCCGACGGTGATCGTGCCGGGACCCGACGGGGCACTGTGGTTCACCGAGTTCCAGGGGCACCGGATCGGCCGGGTGGCCGTGGACGGCACGGTCAGCGCCTTCGCTCCGACGACCCCCGGGGCCGGGCCCTACGGGATCGCGGCGGGTGGCGACGGCGCCCTGTGGTTCACCGAGTTCCACACCGACCGGATCGGGCGGATCACAGCCGAGGGCGAGGTCACGGAGTTCGAACTGCCGGTCACCGGTGGCTTCCCGTCGGCCATCGTCGCAGGTCCGGACGGTGACCGGATGTGGTTCACGTTGAACCAGGCCAATGCGGTCGGCTCCATCGGCCTGGACGGCGGCTCCATCGAGATCCACCCGCTGCCGACGCCCGGAGCTGGTCCGGTCGGCATCGCCGCGGGTCCCGACGGGGCGATCTGGTGGGTGGAGATCCTGGCCGGGCAGATCGGCCGGATCGATGCCACCGGCAGGATCGACGAGTTCCCGCTGCCGGACCGCGCCGCCCGCCCGCACGCCCTGGTGACCGGCGCCGACGGCGCCCTGTGGTTCACCGAGTGGGGTGCGAACCGGGTCGGCCGGATCACCGCCGACGGCAGCCGTATCGACTCCTACGACCTCCCCTCCCCCTCCTGCGAGCCGCACGGCATCACGCTCGGTCCGGACGGCGCGGTGTGGGTGGCGCTGGAGATCGGGAAGCTGGCGCGGATCGCGCTCGCGTAGGACGCGAGGTGTCCCATACGAGGGGGACAGTGGCGCTGAAGGCACAACGCCGTTGCACCGACGATCGGTTGAGGAGCTGCACACTCATGACCAAGGTCACCGCCAAGGACTTCCCCCGCACCGGCAGCCCGGTGTTCTTCCCGGGCGACGAGGGTTACGAGGCGGAGCTCGCCGGGTTCCAACTGGCGTACCGGCACCGGCCCGATGTGATCGTGGCCGCGCACGACGCCGAGGCGGTGCGGATCGCCGTCGGGTACGCGGCCGGGCACCAGCTGCCCGTCGCGGTGCAGGCCACCGGGCACGGCCTGTCGGTCGCGGCCGACGGCGGAGTGCTGATCAGCACCAAGGAGCTGGACGGCATCCGGATCGACGCCGAGGCGCGCACCGCGTGGATCGGGGCGGGGGTGGGGTGGGGGCAGGTGGTCGAGCAGGCGGGACGCTTCGGACTCGCACCGCTGAACGGGTCGTTCCCCGGGGTGGGCGCGGTCTCGTACCTGCTCGGCGGTGGCATCGGGCTGCTGGGCCGCGAGTTCGGCCATGCGGCCGACCATGTCCGTACCGTCGAACTCGTCACCGCAGACGGCGAGTTGAGGACGGTCGACGCCTCCAGCGACCCGGATCTCTTCTGGGCCCTGCGCGGGGCCGGGCACAACTTCGGGGTGGTGACGGCGGTCGAGATCGGCCTCTTCCCGGTCGCCCGGATCTACGGCGGCGGGCTGCTCTTCGACGGCGTCCACGCGGCGGAGCTGGCGCGGGTGTACGCCGAGTGGTCGCGGACCGTCCCGGAGACCCTGACCTCGTCCATCGGCTTCGTCCCGTACCCCGACATGCCCCAGCTCCCCGACGACCTGCGCGGCCGGTACATCGCGCACATCCGTATCGTCTTCAACGGCCCCGCCGAGGAGGGTGAGCGGCTGGTGGCCCCGCTGCGCGCGGTGGCGCCGCGACTGGTGGACGACCTGGCCGACATGCCGTACACCGAGTCCGGTCACATCTACCGCGAGCCGCCCTTCCCGCACGCCTACGCCGGCACGAGTGTGCTGCTCGACGCGCTGGACGAGGCCGCGTTCGGCGAGGTGTTGAAGGTGACGGGCCCGGACGCGGACATCATGTGCGTGCTGGGGGTACGTCACCTGGGCGGGGCGTTCTCGCGCGGGCCCGCCGACGGCGGGGCGGTGGGGCACCGGGACGCGGCGTACCTTGTGCAACTCCTCACACCCCTCGACGGCGCGGACGACCTCGCCCGCAGCCGCGCCGCCCAGCACCGGCTGAAGACGGCGCTGGCGCCGTGGACCCGGGGCAGCGCACTGCTCTTTGAGTTCGGGGACGGCGAGCGGGCCACTCAGTCGCAGACCAGGAGCGGTTACGAGGCAGCGGACTACACCCGTCTGGCGCGCCTCAAGCACCACTACGACCCCCACAACCTCTTCCGCTTCAACCGCAACATCGCCCCCCTGGCGGACTGACCGTCCCGCCAGAAACCTCCGGAGCGAACTGACGGGCCGCCAGGCCCGTCACCCCTCCGGCCCCTTCGAGTGGGTTGTCATCTCATATCTGAGATAGCCTTCCCCCATGGCAGACGACTACCTCGTACGCATCGGCAAGCTCATCCGTGACGCACGTCAGCACCGGGGCTGGACCCAGACGCAGCTCGCGGACGCTCTCGGCACCAGCCAGAGTGCGGTGAACCGTATCGAGCGCGGCAACCAAAACATCAGCCTTGAGATGATCGCCCGAATCGGTGAAGCCCTCGACAGTGAGATCGTGTCGCTGGGGTACTCGGGTCCGATGCATCTTCGAGTGGTCGGCGGCCGGCGCCTCTCCGGCGCGATCGACGTCAAGACCAGCAAGAACGCCTGCGTCGCCCTCCTCTGCGCCACCCTGCTCAACAAGGGCCGCACCGTCCTGCGCAAGGTCGCCCGGATCGAAGAGGTGTACCGCCTTCTGGAGGTACTGAACTCCATCGGTGTCCGCACCCGCTGGGTCAACGAGGGCAAGGACCTCGAAATCGTCCCGCCGGCCAAGCTCGACATGGGCTCGATGGACGCGGCCGCGGCCCGCCGCACCCGCTCGATCATCATGTTCCTCGGTCCGCTGCTGCACCGCATGGACCGCTTCAAACTGCCGTACGCCGGCGGCTGTGACCTCGGCACCCGCACCATCGAGCCGCACATGATCGCCCTGCGCCGCTTCGGCCTGGACATCACCGCCACCGAGGGCATCTACCACGCCGAGGTCGAGAAGTCGGCCGGCCCCGACCGCCCGATCGTGCTGACCGAGCGCGGCGACACCGTCACCGAGAACGCGCTGCTGGCCGCCGCCCGCTACGACGGCACGACGGTCATCCGCAACGCCTCCTCCAACTACATGGTCCAGGACCTCTGCTTCTTCCTCGAAGCACTGGGCGTCAAGGTCGAGGGCGTCGGCACCACCACTCTCACCGTGCACGGCGTCCCGGAGATCGACGTCGACGTCGACTACTCCCCCTCCGAGGACCCGGTCGAGGCGATGAGCCTGCTCGCCGCCGCCGTCGTCACGGAATCCGAGCTGACCATTCGCCGGGTCCCCATCGAGTTCCTCGAAATCGAACTCGCGGTGCTGGAGGAGATGGGCCTCAACCACGACCGCTCCGCCGAGTACAGCGCCGACAACGGCCGTACCCGCCTGGTCGACCTCACGGTCCGCCCCTCCAAGCTGGAGGCGCCGATCGACAAGATCCACCCCATGCCCTTCCCGGGCCTGAACATCGACAACGTCCCCTTCTTCGCGGCCATCGCCGCCACCGCCCAGGGCCAGACCCTCATCCACGACTGGGTCTACGACAACCGCGCGATCTATCTGACGGACCTCAATCGCCTCGGTGGCCGCCTCCAACTCCTCGACCCCCACCGGGTGCTGGTGGAAGGCCCGACCCGCTGGCGCGCCGCCGAGATGATGTGCCCGCCGGCGCTGCGCCCGGCCGTGGTCGTGCTGCTGGCCATGATGGCGGCCGAGGGCACGTCGGTGCTGCGGAACGTGTACGTCATCAACCGGGGTTACGAGGACCTGGCGGAGCGCCTCAACTCGGTGGGCGCACAGATCGAGATCTTCCGGGACATCTGACCCGGGTGCACAGGGTAACGAGCTCTGGCCATGGGCGTGTTGGACATGGACTGCGGGGCTGGCGTGCGGGAGGGCCCGGCTCGCCGTCGGCGGCGTCCCTGGAGCAGGGGCGCCGTTTCCCTGCCGTGGATGATGTGGCGGCTCATCACTGACCCGGCAGAGATCAGCCGGCCTCACCGGCGCTCTCCTCAGGTCGCGGGCGCGAGCCTGGGCGAGGAGGGTGGCGGGGCCGATGAGCGCGGTCACCACCGGGGCGAGTCCGGCGGGGAGAGAGCGCCCGCTGCCCGGGGACCGACCCAACAACCTTTCTGCCGTAGCCCGTTGCGGGCCTGTCGGGGCGGCCAGTGAGACGGTTCCAGTGAGCGGCTGCTCCAACTCCAGCCGTCGGCGTACTCTCGTCACGAACCAGCCGAGAGCCGGGTCTCCGAGCACTCGGCGCAACCCTGCCTCGTCCACCGGCTCCGCCCGTGCCGGGCCACCGTCCGAGGGGGCCGGGCTCAGCTCCACCGCGCCACACATCGGGACCCCTCCCTCTTCGCCTCGTGGCGATGACGGCGAGCCCACTCATCGGCCTCGCACGACGACGGACCGGCTACTGCGGTGCCTCCGCCTTGCCGGCCCGGTGCGCGAAGCGGTCCGATGCCTTGCGGCCGCGCTTTTCCAGGGGGAGGACGCCGGTGGCCGCCGCCATGCCGAAGGGGGGCATGTAGGCGTAGATGGATTCGTACGAGCCCTCGGGCGAGATGTAGGACTCGTGCCACAGGCCTACGTGGCCGGGGACCTTGCCGCGGCGTTCCTTGCCGTTGATGTACTTCCACACGCGGTGGTGGAACATCTCCGGGGAGGTGGCGTAGGAGTACAGCTTGTCCTTGGACTCCCAGTACTGGACTACGTAGTAGGTGCGCGGGGAGGCGGTGAGGAGGATCTGGTTCAACAGCCCCTTGCTGCGGTCCTTCTTGAGCTCGCCCAGCATGCGGAACATGGACAGCATCACCGGCAGCCAGTGGTGCACCGCCCAGAAGTGGTTGATACGCATACCGATCAGCAGGACTACCGCATCGCCCTCGATGGCTGCGGTGGTACGGCCCATGGGGATCTTGCCGGCCATGCTGCCCTCCGTGGTGGATGGTTGGATACCTGCGCTATCCAAGAAGCGCATGGTTGGATAGTGGCACTCCCCAAGGAGAGGTACAAGGGTGCGACTGGCCGAGTTGAGTGAGCGCAGCGGGGTGTCCCTCGCGACGATCAAGTACTACCTGCGGCAGGGGCTGTTGGCGCCGGGCGACCGGGTCAGCGCGACCACGGCGGAGTACGACGAGAGCCATCTGCGGCGGCTGCGGCTGGTGCGGGCGCTGCTCCAGGTGGGGCGGCTGCCGGTGGCGACGGCGAAGAAGGTGCTGGGGCACGTCGACGACGAGTCCCTCGGCCGTTCGATCCGGATGGGTGCGGCACTCTGGGAGTTGCCGCACGGGGCGGAGCCGGACGACGACAAGGACGAGGCCACGGTGGCCGCGCGGACGGAGGTGGACCGGCTGCTGGAGCGGCTCGGCTGGGAGTCCGCGCGGGAGATAGGCGCACTGTCTCCGGTGCACCGTTCACTGGTGGTGGCGGTGGCCACGCTGATCCGGCTCGGGTATCCGTGGGACGCCGAACTCATGGCACCGTACGCCGAGTTGATGCATCGTGCGGCGATCCGCGATCTCGATTTCGTGGAGACGCGGCACTCGGAGGCGGAGCGGGTCGAGACCGCGGTCGCGGCGGCCATCCTCTTCCGGCCGGCGCTGGACGCCTTGCACCGGCTGGCACAGGAGGAGGAGTCGGCGCGGAGGTACGGGCTGTAGGGGACGTGAGGTGCGCTACAGGTCGAGGACCAGGCGGGGGCCCTTGCAGCGGGAGACGCAGATGAGCATGGTCTCGCCGCTCTCGCGCTCCTCATCGGTGAGCACCGAGTCGCGATGGTCGGGGACGCCTTCGACAACGTCGGTCTCGCAGGTGCCGCAGGTGCCCTCGGTGCAGGAGTACAGCACGTCGACACCGGCCGCGCGGACCGTCTGAAGGATGGACGCCCCGGGCGCGACGGTGAGGGTCCTGGAGGAGCGGGCGAGGGTCAACTCGAAGGTGGAGTCGGTGGGTTGCTCGGCGGCCTCCTTGGGCTGGAAGCGTTCCAGGTGCAGGGTGCCCGGTGGCCAGGTGGTGGCGTGGTGGGCGGTGAGCGCGTCCAGGAGCGGGGCGGGGCCGCAGGAGTAGATCAGGGTGTCGGGCGTGGGGTCGGCGAGGGCTGCGGACAGGTCTAGGTGGCCGGTTTCGGACTGAGGGGCGATGCGGATGCGCCGACTGCCGTAACGGTCCGTCAGTTCGGTTGCGTAGGCGAGGGATTGGCGCGTGCGTCCGCCGTAGAGGAGCGTCCAGTCGGCGCCCTGCGCCTCCGCCTCGGCAAGCATCGGGAGCAGCGGGGTGATGCCGATGCCGCCCGCGATGAAGCGGTAGCGGGGGGCGGGGTGGAGCGGGAAGTGGTTGCGGGGGCCGCGGGCGATGAGGGTGCTGCCCTGGGTGAGCTTTCCGTGGACGTACGCCGAACCTCCCCGCCCGGCGGGCTCGTTGAGTACGGCGATGTGCCAGTTGCGGCGGTCTGCGGGGTCTCCGCACAGGGAGTACTGGCGGACCAGGTCACGGGAAGGGTCCAGGACCAGGTCGATGTGGGCGCCCGGCTGCCAGGCGGGGAGCTCGGCACCGTACGGCTCGCGGAGGCGGAGAGTGAGGGCGAGGACGCCCTCGGCTATCAACTCGGTCTCTGATACCACTAGTTGCATTTCGGGCGTGGTGCTCATCGGTGTCCTTCGGGGTGGGCCAGCATCCAGTCCCACATCTCGATGGGGTCCTGTGTGGTGTGCTCGGCGCCGCAGTGGCAGGTTCCGTGCAGGCGGTCGGTGCCGGGGAGCCAGTGGACGCGGTAGATCCTGCCCGTACCGGTGGCGGCGGCGGTCACTGGACGGACTCGACCGTCTTGGCGCCCTCTTCCACCAGACGGGCGAGGATGCGGCGGGCGGCCAGGGCACCGGTGTCGATGTTGATGCTCAGCTCCTGGTAGCCGGCGGGCTCGGTGGCCAGGGTGCGCTGGAGGAGGTTGAGGGCGTCGACGTCCTGCATCACGACGGTGTGGTTGAAGTCGCGGAGGAAGGTGGTGACTGCGGTGTCGTCGGTGGCGAAGTCGCGGGAGACCGCCCAGAAGTCGTACACCTTGCCCTCGCCGGCGGGCGTGATCGCGTAGGTGATCTCGGTGTGGAACGCGTTCGGGTCGGTGCCGTCCGGCTCGGGGAGGACGCCGACCGGGGCGATGCGGCTGTGCAGCAGGTAGAGGCAGGGGGCGAAGTACTCGATGTCCTGCCAGCGGGTGATGCGGCCCTCGATGCCGGTGGAACGGGCGTAGAAGGGCGGGCATTCGGCGTCGTCCATGCGGCGGCTGACGCGGACGATTCCGGCGTCCTCGTCGACCTCGGTGGTGATGGGGGTCTCGGCGACCTCGGGGGTGCCGATGTAGCCGCCGTGCAGATAGGTCTCGTGGGAGAGGTCCATGAGGTTGTCGACCAGGAGGCCGTAGTCGCCGTCGATGGGTTCCATGCCGGTGACGGTGGTCCAGGCAGGGTCGGCGAGGTGGCGGGCGCGGGGGATCCGCTGCGGGTCGGCGAGGGTGGGGTCACCGATCCAGATCCAGATCAGGGCGTCCTGTTCGACGACCGGGTAGGAGGCGACCCGGGCGGTGCGCGGGACGCGCTTCTGGCCGGGGACCCAGACGCAGCTGCCGGTGGTGTCGTAGGTGAAGCCGTGGTAGCCGCAGATGATGCGGTCGCCTTCGAGGCGGCTCTCGGAGAGCGGGAAGCGGCGGTGGACGCAGCGGTCGGCGAGCGCGACGGGCGTGTGGTCGTCCTCGGTGCGGTAGAGGACGACCGGTTCGCCGAGGTAGGTCCGGCCGAGGAGCTCCCGGCCGACCTCGTGAGCGTAGGCGGCTACGTACCACTGGTTGCGCGCGAAGTGGGTGACGTGCGGCACGGGGGCCCCTTCGGGGAGTGGGTGGCGGGGAGTTGCCGTCCTGCGAGGGGTGCGGGCCCGGCACACGCAGCTTCGTGAATCGCGGCCGGGCCGGGCAAGGGCGCTTCCGGCATACGGAAAGGGGGCAGCGGCGGGCACTCCCCCGCGGGGCTACCGCACGCCGTCGTCGATCAGGGCCTGATCGCTGGTCTCGCGCATGGTCCAGAGCGTGACGATGGTGATGACGGCGCCGCCGCAGAGCAGCAGGGCGAGCGGAGTGCTGCTGCCGTCGTACGCGGCGAGCAGGCTGCTCGCGATCAGTGGGGAGAAACCGGCGCCGATCAGGGTGGCGCCCTGGTAGCCGAGCGAGGCACCGGTGTAGCGGACCCGGGTGCCGAACATCTCGGAGAGCAGTGCGCCCAGAGGGCCGTACATCGTGGACTGGGCGACTCCGTGGCCCAGGCAGAGCGCCAGGATCAGCAGTCCGGGCGACCCGGAGTCGACGAGTGCGATCACCGGGAAGGCCAGCGCGGCGGAGGCGACCGCTCCGGCGAGCACCACGGGGCGGCGGCCGACCCGGTCGGAGAGCGCGGAGGCGGTGGGCAGCACGAAGAGGGCGACCACGGAGGCGAGGGTGACCGCGGTGAGGACCTGCGAGCGGGTGTAGCCGTGGGTGACGGCGTACGAAATCATGAAGCCGGTCAGCAGCGACTGGGCGGTGAACGCGCTGATGCCGACGCAGCAGGCCTGGATCACCGGCTTGGGCCTGCGGAGGAGTTCGAGGAGGGGGAGCTGGGCGGGGGCGGAGGCGGAGTCCTTGGCGTCCTGCTTGGGCGGTGCTTCTCCGGCGTGGGCTTCCTTGCCCTGGGATTCCTTGCCCTGGGATTCCTTGAAGAGCGGGCTTTCGGTGACTTTCAGTCGTACGAAGAGGCCGACGCCGAGCAGCACCACGCTCAGCAGGAACGGCACGCGCCAGCCCCAGCTGCGGAAGTCGTCGTCGGGCAGGGCCGAGACGAGGGTGACGACTCCGGCGGAGAGCACCGAGCCGAGCGGCGCGCCGAGTTGGGTGGCGCTGGACCACAGGCCGCGGCGCTTGCCGCCCGCGTGCTCGACGTGTTCCACGACCATCAGGGTGGCGCCGCCCCATTCGCCGCCGATCGCCAGGCCCTGAACGACGCGCAGCGTGACCAGCAGGATCGGGGCCCAGACGCCGATGGCGTCATAGGTCGGCAGCAGGCCGATCAGGAAACTGCCGGTGCCCATCATCACCATGGTCAGCAGCATGATCGATTTGCGGCCGACGCGGTCGCCGAAGTGACCGAAGACGATGCCGCCCAGCGGGCGGGCGAGATAGCCCGCGGCGAAGGTGCCGAAGGCGGCGATGGTGCCTACGGCCGGGTCCGCCTGAGGGAAGAACAGTTCGCCGAAGACGAGGGCCGCGACCGTTCCGTAGACGAGGAAGTCATAGAGCTCCACTGCGGTGCCGAGCATTCCGGAGAGTGCGACGCGCCTCAACTGCCCTGCCTGTGACCGCTGTTCTTGCGACTGCTGCGCTTCGAAAGGGGGTTGACCGCCTGCTGACTGGCGGCTTGGGGTACGGGGCGGCTGCACGACGGGCTCCCTGGGGCCGGGCCAATGTCACCGCGAAGGTAGGCACCACCGTCACCGCCGTCAACGATTTGCACACCATCAATCAGGCGAGACCCGCCTCGGCGACCCGGCGGAGCAGGGTGTGGAGGGTTTCCCGCTCGGCACTGTCGAGAGGGGCGAGGAGTTCATCGGTCACGCGCTGGCCTGCGGTTTCGCTGCCCTGGAGGAAGGTGCGGCCAGGCGCGGTGAGGACGACGACGCGACTGCGGCGGTCGCCCGGGGAGGGGCGGCGCTCGACCAGGCCGAGGCGTTCGAGGTCGTCAACGAGGCCGACGATCGCGCTGGGGTCGTAGCCGAGGCGGGCGCTCAACTCCCGCTGGAGGGCCCCTTCGGAGCCGGCCAGGAAGCGGAGCAGGGCGTAGTGGCGCAGCCGGAGTCCGGACTCCTGGAGGGAGGTGTTGAAGAGCTGGCCGGAGCGCAGACCGAGCCGGTAGAGCAGATATCCAGTGTCGGCGTGCAGGCCGCGCATCCAGGGTTCATGGGCGTCGATCGGCTTTTCCGCAGCGGCACCGGGGACGGCGGATGCGGGGGCGGCGGGGGCGGCGGATGCGGGGGCGGCGACTGGCTTGCTGATGGCGGACTCCCGGGTCTCGATGGGTGCGGTGTGCGCGAGGCGCACGGAACCAGGATGACGCAGATCGAATGTGCCAACAACCATTGACGTGAACAATGATTGTCCTTAGCTTCGATCTCGGCAGCGGAGCCCGGCCCCGACCGAACCCGCTCCCTCGCGCTCCCCCTCAACTCACCCACTCCGTAAGGAGACTCCTGTGCCCACTCTCGATCTGTCCGGCAAGGTCGCCCTCGTCACCGGCAGCGGACGCGGCCTCGGGCTCGCCTATGCGCAGGCGCTGGCCGCGGCCGGGGCGTCGGTGGTCGTCAACGACCTGGACGAGGCGGTCGCCGAGCAGGCCGTGAAGACCATCCGGGAAGCGGGCGGCGCCGCGGTCGCCGAGGTCGTCGCGGTGGGGACGACCGAGGCGGCACAACGCCTGGTCGGCCGCGCGGTCGAGGAGTTCGGGCGCCTCGACATCCTGGTGACCAACGCGGGCGTACTGCGCGACAAGGTGCTGTGGAAGATGTCCGACGAGGACTTCGACACCGTCATCGGCGTCCATCTGCGAGGCACCTTCGCCTGCGCCCGGGCGGCGGCGATCCGGATGCGGGAGCAGGGTGAGGGCGGCAGCCTGATCCTGGTCGGCTCCCCCGCCGGGCAGCGCGGCAACTTCGGGCAGACCAACTACGCCGCCGCCAAGGCCGGCATCGCCGCGATGGCCCGCACCTGGTCGATGGAGCTGGGCCGTGCCCACATCACCGTCAACGCCATCGTGCCGGTCGCCGCGACCGCGATGACCGAGACCATCCCGGCCTTCGCCCCGTACGTCGAGGCCATGCGCGGCGGCGAACCGCTGCCCGGCTTCCTGCGCAAGGGCGAGGGCTTCGGCACCGCCGAGGACTGCGCGGCACTCGTTGCCTTCCTCGCCTCGGAAGCGGCGCGCGGCATCACCGGTCAGTGCATCGGCATCGGCGGCGACAAGCTGGCGCTGTGGTCGCACCCGCAGGAGATCTCGGTGGCGTACGCCGACGGCGGCTGGAGCCCAAAATCCCTCGCGGAGTCCTGGCACACCTCGGTGGGCGCCGCACCGCAGACGGTCGGCATCCCGGCTCCGAAGATCCCCGCGTCGCCGGCCGCGTCGCCGGCCGGCAAGGAGGCGTAAGGACATGACCAGCACACCTGCCACGCCCGGCACACCTTCAACACCCAGCGCACCTTCAACACCCAACACACCGGCCACTCCCACCATGAACGTCGACGACCTCGTCGCCATCGACGTCCACACCCACGCCGAGGTCTCCGCCAAGGGCAACTCCTCCCTCGACGACGACCTGCACGACGCGTCCAGCGCCTACTTCAAGTTGGAGGGCCGCAACCGGAAGCCCACCCTCAACGAGATCGCCGCGTACTACCGGGAGCGGAGGATGGCCGCGGTGGTCTTCACCGTGGACGCCCAGCACGCCACCGGCACCGAGCCCGTCCCCAACGAGGAGGTCGCCGGGGCCGCCGCCGCCAACGCGGACGTCCTCATCCCGTTCGCCTCCATCGACCCGTTCCGCGGGAAGGCAGGGGTGCTGCAGGCGCGCCGGCTCGTCGAGGAGTACGGCGTCAAGGGCTTCAAGTTCCACCCGAACATCCAGGGGTTCTTCCCCAACGACCGGATCGCCTACGCGCTGTACGAGGTGATCGAGGAGGCCGGGGCCGTCGCCCTCTTCCACACCGGGCAGACCGGCATCGGTGCCGGGGTCCCGGGCGGCGGGGGTATCCGGCTGAAGTACTCCAACCCCATGTACGTCGACGACGTGGCCGCCGACTTCCCGCACCTGAAGATCATCCTGGCTCATCCCTCCTTCCCCTGGCAGGACGAGGCCCTCGCGGTCGCCACCCACAAACCGGGCGTCCACATCGACCTGTCCGGCTGGTCGCCGAAGTACTTTCCGCCGCAGTTGGTCCAGTACGCCAACACCCTCCTCAAGGACAAGGTCCTGTTCGGATCGGACTACCCGGTCCTGACCCCGGACCGCTGGCTCGCCGACTTCGACAAGCTGGGCATCAAGGACGAGGTGCGTCCGAAGATCCTCAAGGACAATGCCGCCAGGCTGCTCGGCCTCACCCCGTGAAGCCCCGCCCGCGCCCCACCCAGTGAATCGGCCTCACCCAATGAAGGGGACGCAACGATGCGCAACGAGGGAATCGGCTCCTGGCCCGCACGCCGTGCCCGCAAGACCCCGCACCGCACTGCGCTGATCCACCAGCAGCGGACGTTCAGTTACGCCGATCTCCACGACCGCACCACCCGCCTCGCCCACGTCCTGCACGCCAGCGGCGTGCGGCGCGGCGACCGGGTCGCCTATCTCGGCCCCAACCATCCCTCCTTCCTGGAGACCCTCTTCGCCACCGGTCTCCTCGGCGCCGTCTTCGTACCGCTCAACACCCGGCTGGCGATGCCCGAGATCGCCTACCAGCTCGCGGACTCCGGAGCCCGTCTCCTGGTCCACGCGTCCAGTCTGTACGACGCCACTGACAATCGGCCGGGCCCTCGTCCTGACCTGCTGGAAGTCGGCCCACCGTACGAGGAGTCGATCGCCGCGGCCCCGTCCGCCCCGATCGACGAACCGGTCGCCCACGACGACGTCTGCATCATCATGTACACCTCGGGCACCACCGGCCGCCCCAAGGGCGCCATGCTCACCCACGCCAACCTCGCCTGGAACGCGGTCAACGTCCTGATCGACCAGGACCTGGCATCCGACGAACGCGCCCTGGTGTCCGCTCCCCTGTTCCACACGGCCGGGCTCAACATGCTGACCCTCCCCGTGCTCCTCAAGGGCGGCACCTGCGTCATCGTCGAGTCCTTCGACCCTGCCGCCACCTTCGACCTGATCGCGGAACACCGGATCACCTTCATGTTCGGCGTACCCACCATGTACGACCGGATGGCCCGCCATCCTCGCTGGGCCGATGCGGACCTCTCCTCGATGCGCCATCTGAGCTGCGGCGGCGCCCCGGTGCCGACCGGCCTCATCGGGACGTACCAGGAGCGGGGTCTCAACTTCCAGCAGGGTTACGGGATGACGGAGGCCGCACCCGGCACGCTGTTCCTCGACGCGGAGCACGCCGTCGAGAAGGCCGGCTCGGCAGGGGTGCCGCACTTCTTCAGTGACGTCGCCGTGGTCGGCCCCGATCTCACGCCCGTGAGGACCGGCGAGACCGGGGAGATCCAGGTGCGCGGACCGCATGTGATGCCCGGCTACTGGGGGCTGCCCGTGGAGAGCGCGGAGGCGTTCCACGACGGCTGGTTCCGCACCGGGGACATGGCCAGGGTGGACGCCGACGGCTTCGTCACCATCGTCGACCGCCTCAAGGACATGATCATCTCCGGTGGCGAGAACGTCTACCCCGCCGAGGTCGAGGATGCCCTGCTCGCCCATCCCGATGTCGTCGAATGCGCGGTGATCGGCGTCCTTGACCCGCAGTGGGGCGAGGTGCCGCGCGCGGTCGTCGTCGTACGGGAGGGGTCACAGGCCGGGCCCGGGGAGATCCTGGGGTCCCTCGACGGGCGGCTCGCCAAGTACAAGATCCCGAAGTCGGTGGTGGTGGCGGAGGAACTGCCGCGCACCGCATCGGGAAAGCTCGTCAAGCCCCGGGTGCGCGCGCTGTACGGCACACAGAACGTCCAACTCATCGTAAAACCAACCCCGTCAGAGGGAAGGCACAGCCATGACCACAACCGTCCAGAACCTCGGTGAACTCAAGAAGCTCGAAGGGAGCGACCTCGGCGCTAGCGAGTGGATCACCGTCTCGCAGGAGCGGATCAACGGATTCGCGGATGCCACCGGTGACCACCAGTGGATCCACACGGACCCGGAGCGCGCCAAGGACGGACCGTTCGGGGCGCCGATCGCCCACGGCTACCTCACGCTCTCCCTCTTCATACCGCTCTTCACCAAGCTGCTCGATGTCGAGGGCGTCAGGACGAAGGTCAACTACGGCCTCAACAAAGTGCGCTTCCCCTCCCCCGTTCCGGCCGGGTCGCGGCTGCGGCTGGTCGCGAAGCTGACCGAGGTGGCGGACATCAAGGGCGGAGTGCAGATCACCGTCGGTGGCGCGATCGAGATCGAGGGCGGCGCGAAGCCCGCGTGCGTGCTGGAGAGCGTGTCCCGCTTCTACGTCTGATCCGCCACGGGGGCGGGTTCGGGGCCGGGGCCAGGGGCGGAGGCCTGATCGAAGGCGGGCCCGGGGTCGGGACGCACCGGCACCAGGTCGAGCAGCTGGGCCGCCGACTCCCCTGCTGCCGTGTCGAGTTGGGCGTGCACACTGCGGTACGTCCGCTCGGCCCGCTCGGCCGGCCAGTGGTCCGGCAGGTGTTTCAGCGGGAGCCTCGGGTCACTGCGGACCAGCCGCAGCCATTCGGTGGACATCCGCAGCCGCAGCACCAGTGCGTCGTACCCCACGTCGGGTCCGTGCTGCCCGACCGGCTGCCAGCGGCGTACGAACTCCTCGTAGCGTGCGGTGAGTTCGGACAGCTGCCAGGCCTCCTCGATCATCGCACCGATGTCGGTCCCCGCGTCGGCGTGCGCCCGGAAGACCTTCACATGGGCGGACAGGCCGAGCTCGGCGACCAGCGCGGCCACATCGACCTCGCCGGGCGCGATCCACAGGCCGCTGAAGAGGGGTCCGAAGCCGTTCCAGACCAGTCGCGAGCGCAGGTCGTGGCGCTGGCGCTGCCACGCCTCGGGGAGCGAGAAGCCGAGCAGGGTCCAGGTGCCGTCCCAGTCCCGGTTGACCGCGCCGGTGTGCCAGATCCGGCGGTCACCGTCGCGCAGGATGGTTTCGCAGTGGCCGGTGAGGCCGAAGTACATTCGTCGGCCCTCGCGCTGCCGGCGCAGCAGGCCGCGGCCCACCATCCGTGTCAGGGTGGAGCGGGTGGCCTGTTCGCCCACGCCCGCGCGCCGGAACAGTTCGATCACGCTGCCCGAGTAGACGCAGACGTCCCGGCCGAGGACCTGGTCGCCGAGGAAGGTCAGCATCAACGACTGCGGGCGGAGGGCTTCTTCGCTGGTCACGGCTCCACGGTAACCGGCAGTACGGCCGCGGCTCCTTTTCGCAAATGCCATCAAAGGCGGCTGAGACGGTCACCGAGCTTGCGTTCGAGGGTGGTTCACATGGTGGGATGAGTCGATGCGACCCCCCACACGCATAAACCCTCGTCCCACGTCCCCCCACGATCCGCTCGCCCCCTCTGCTCCCCCCGCTCGGAGCAAGCCGAACAACCCTTACGAAGAGCTCGCCAGCCTCGCCCCACCCGAGCCCGACTACGCCGCCTACCAGCCCGACGAGGGGCTGCTGGGCCTGCGTCTGCGGTCGGAACAGGACGAGGAGGACGACGAGTGGCAGCCCCCCAACCACCGGGGACGCAGCCGCCTGAAAGCCGTACCGGTGGTCTTCAAAGTGCTGGTGGCCGTCGTGGTCTGCCTGGCGTTCCTGCTGATGGCCGACCGGTTCGCGCTGCTGTACGCGCAGGACAGGGCCGAGGACCAGCTGAAGAAGTCGATGAAGCTGGCGACCGCCCCCGAGGTCGACATCCATGGCTTCCCGTTCCTCACCCAGGTCTTCGACAAGCGCCTGGACCGGGTGGATGTCGCGGTGCCCGATGTCGCCGCGGACCGGGTGTCCATCGCCGAGGTGCGGGCGACGGCCCGTGACATCAGCATCGTCGGCGATCTCCCCACCTCCATCCAGGGTGCGGTCATCGGCAGCGTGGAGGGCGATGTACTGCTCTCTTTCGACGATCTCAACCGTGAACTCGGCTCGTCCCAGGCCAAGTTCAGGAAGGACGGGCACGACCGGATCAAGGTGAGCGGCGAGCTGCCGATCGCCGGTACCAAGGTGCTGATCGGCGCGGAGGCGCACATCCGGCGCGACGGCGACCAGGCGGTGTCCACCACCATTGATCACATGCGGGTGGATCTGCCGGGGCTGGTGACATACCGGCCGGGCAAGGACCGGGCGACTTCCGGTCTGCGTCTGCATCCGCAGGCCGCGGCGCGGCTGGCGAAGGAGGCGGCCCGGGTCAAGGAACTGCTGGCGGTTCCCGCCGTCGTGGACCGCCTCGGAATCCCGGAGAACTGGGTGCGCAAGGCGCTCAGCAGCGAGGAGGAGCTGCACCGGCTGACCGGGTCGCCGAAGTTCGTGAAGCAGTTGATGCAGCTCAATCTGGTGGATGTGGTGATCGACCACCCGTGGCTGCTGGAGAAGGTGGGCATCGACCCGAAGATGATCGCCTCCCTCCTGGCGATGCGTCCGCCGGAGCTCTCCGAGAAGCTGTCGATGTCCTTCCGGCTCCCGAAGACTCCCGGCGAGCTGCGGCTGCGGGAGGTCAAGGTGGAGCCTGAGGGGATCCGGGCCGATCTGGCGGGAACCGGGCTGACCTTCGGCGATGTGGCGGACAAGGGAAAGTGACGTAGCCGCGAGGTCAAGTGATCCGGAGGGGCGGGGAGTTGATTTCCGCCCCTCCGGTGCACTCGGACGGTTGAGGCCTAGCGCTTCAGCGGCCCCTCACAGACGTAGTCCGCACTGCCCGCCTGACCCGAGGACCAGAGTGCGACCTTGCCGAAGGAGCAGTTCATGTCGGCGAGGTTGTTCGCCGCTGGCTTGGACCGGTCGAGGATGAAGTAGTCGACCGTCTCCGACATCTCCTTGAACACGGTGCTCGGGTCGTTGGGGTTGGAGATGTTCGCGGTGATGCGGCCGGTGCAGATGAACCGCCCCATCTCCTTGCCGCCGTCGTCCTTGCAGGCCGGGTCGATGGAGGTGGCGCTCCTGAAGGCGCTCCTCACGTCGGCCACGGCCGTGTACTTCAGTGAACCGTTGGGCGTGTACTGGGTGTTGGGCACGAAGAGGTCGTCGACGATGGCGATCTGCTGGTCGAGGAAGGCGTCGTAACCGCGCTGGAGGTTGGTGTCGGAGCCCTGCTGGTTGCGCCAACCGTCAAACGCGGCGGGGTCGTTGGACCGTAGATGGCGGTACATCTCCTGGAGCTTGCCCGGGTGGTCGCGCCAGAGGTACTCGAAGAAGGTTCCGGCGTACGAGTAGAACCGGAAGCCGTCGCCGTCGTAGGTGGCGTGCAGCAACTGATTGACCGTCATGCGCGGTCCGCCGCCCGAGGTGTCCTGGATGATGTCCTCGACCAGCGACTGGCGTACGGCGATCCCGTCGTCCCGGGTCGCGCCGTCGAAGAACTCGCCCGTCCCTTCGTCCATGGCGGTCGTACGGTCGCCCTGGTACCAGGGACCTTCGCCGAACGAACCGTGCACGGCAAAGCGTCCGTTGAGGTAGTGGACGTACTCGTGGCGGAAGAGCTCTTCGAGGGTGAGCGAGGAGTCCTGCGGGACGCGGCGCTGGTAGGTGTAGAAGGTGGCGCCGCGCTCGATGTAGATGCCGCCGTTGTTGGTGTCCATGCCGGTGAGCAGCGGGTGGTACGTCTCGTAGTCGGCGCGCGAGCCGTACAGGACGATGTTGAGGGTGGTGTTGGTGTCGCCGGCGAGCGGCTCGGTGGTGCCGATCACCCGGTGGAACTGGGCCTTGACCTGCTTGGACGCATAGTAGAGCTGGTCGACGGTGGCACGGTCGAGGCCGGTGCGGACCTTGATGGCGCCGTTGTCGTAGGAGTACGTGTAGGGGAAGATCCGCTTCTCGATGTCCTCCTTGCAGACCCCGTACTGCTTGCAGGCGCCGAAGTAGTTGAGCCAGGTGGCGACCTTCGCCCAGGGCTGGCTGCCTTCGCCGAAGTTCTGCTTGGCCGTGGTCAGCAGGGTGCCGAGGTCGGCGACGACGCCGTCCTTGAGTGCGGGGATCTCGCCGAACCTGCCGTACTCGCCGAGTGCGTCGCGCACCACCCACTCGTTCTCGGTGCCCTTGAGGTGGGTGTAGCCGGCGAAGGCCTTGAAGGTGGCGCGGTACGAGGCGTCGCTGCTGACGGCGGCGCGGAACGCGGTGTCCTGGTTGCCGGAGTAGACGCCGAGGTAGTTGAGGGTGAGCGCGGAGAAGGCGGCGCCGGCCCAGTCGCGGTCCTTGTGGGTGGCCGTGTGGGACGGATCCATGGTGGCCAACACCTTTTTGACCAGGGCTAGTTGGTGCTGGCGCAGGCCCGGGGAGCTGGCCGCGATGAGGGCTTCGCGGAGGGTTTCCGCGTTGGCCTTGGTGACGTCGAAGGTACGGGCAGCGGTACCGAAGGCGGCGATCGCGCGGCGCATCGCGTCGACGGTGGGGGCGTCGGTGATGTCGATCTCGTCGCGCGAGAAGTCGTGGTAGGCGACCGCGTGGAGGTAGGTGAAAATCTCCAGGAGGTGGCTGGTGTTGCGGCCGTCGTGGGCTGCGGCGAGGGATTGGGCCCGCTGGGAGACGGCTTGGACGTGGGCGTCCGACATCACGGGAATCAGGCGGGCGTCCCAGGTCCAGATGAGGTCGCGCAGACAGCCGTCGGCGGTGACGGCCGGGTCGGCGAGGAAGTCGGCGAACCGGGCGGGGCTCAGGCCGGTGATGCCGTCGAGGGTGCATGGGGCGACGGCGGCTCTGGGGCCGACGGATCTCTGCGCACCCTTGGCCGGGTTGGTCCCGGTGCCCTTGACCGTCTTGGTCTGGGTGCCGGGTATGCGGCCCTGGGCGGTCAGGGAGCGTGGCGCCGGGGCCGCCTGGCTGGCGGGCTGCGGCGCCTTGGCGAGGCGTCGCACCTCGTCGAAGGGGTTGGGGGCGGGGGCCTTGGGCTGCGGGAGGGCAGCGGCGGCGGGGGCCGGTGTGGGGGGCAGCGGCGCGGCCTGGGCGGAGGTCTGGACGAGCGGCAGCGCCAAGGTGGCGGAGAGGGTTGCGGCCAGCAGGATCCTGCGTGACATGCGCGGGTGAGACACCTGGATCTCCGGATCTGTGTGGGGAGTTGAGTGGGCCGGGGAGGACGGATTCGTCGACTCCCGGGCCCGAGGTGTGACCCGTAACATAGTAATGTGAAATTGCACTGACAAGCCCTCAGACAACTCTCCTGCCCTCGGAGGCGAAAACGTGACCTCGCACCCCTCCAGCACCGGCACCGGCCCTCAACTACGGACCGTCAGCCATGATTTGCCGGTTTCACCCGCACTCGACGCCTACATGAGCGACCACTGGGCACCCACCCCCGCCCCGTCCGGCGAAAGAGTTCCCGGCTTCGACCACTTCGCGGGCCGCAGGGCGCGCCTCGCCGCCCGCTTCCCCGGGCAGCAACTCCTGATTCCAGCAGGTGAGTTGAAGGTCCGCACCAACGACTGTGACCACCGCTTCCGGCCGCACAGCGCGTACGCCTGGCTGACCGGCCTGACGACCGAGGACCAGCCGGGTCATCTGCTGGTGATCGAGCCGGACGGAGACGCGGTCCTCCACGTGCGTCCGCGGTCGCCGCGCACCGAGGGGCGCGGCGAGTTCTACCGGGACCGCAGGTACGGGGAGTTCTGGGTGGGGCGGCGTCCCGACCTGGACGAGGCCCAGCGGCTGACGGGCATCCGGTGTGCGCACCTGGACGGGTTCAAGCCCTCGGCGGGGGCCAGGGACGCCTCCCGGGATGCTGAACTGGCGGCCGCTCTGAGCGAGTTGCGCCTGGTCAAGGATGCCTGGGAGGTCGGGCAGCTCCAGCTCGCGGTGGACCACACGGTGTCCGGCTTCGAGGACGTCGTACGGTCACTGCCGGCGGCCCTGCGCCATCGGCGCGGCGAACGCTGGATCGAGGGCGTCTTCGATCTGCGGGCCCGCGCGGAGGGCAATGGCACCGCGTACGACACGATCGCCGCGTCCGGCGCGCACGCCTGCGTCCTGCACTGGATACGCAACGACGGCGCACTCGATCCGTCCCAACTGCTGCTGCTGGACGCGGGGGTGGAGACCGACAGCCTATACGCCGCCGACATCACCCGGACACTGCCGCTCTCCGGACGCTTCTCATCCGTCCAACGGCAGGTGTACGACCTGGTGCTGACCGCCCAGGACGCGGGCATCGCGACCCTCAAGCCGGGTGCGAGCTTCCGCGACTTCCACCGGGAGTGCTCACGGGTGCTGGCGGAGGGACTCGCCGAGTGGGGCGTCCTCCCGGTGTCCGCGGAGGAGTCCCTGCGGCCGGACAGCGGGCTGCACCGGCGGTACTCCCTGTGCAGTTCGGGCCACATGCTGGGCCTGGACGTCCACGACTGCGCCCAGGCGCGGGCCGACCAGTACCTGGACGGCGTCCTGGAGGAGGGCCAGGTCCTGACCGTCGAGCCCGGCCTCTACCTCCAGCCGGACGACGAAACCCTCCCCCGTGAGTTCCGCGGCATCGGAGTCCGGATCGAGGACGACCTGGTCATCACCGCAGACGGCGCCCACCTGATGTCCCGTGCCCTCCCCCGCCAGGCCACCGCCGTAGAAGACTGGATGGGAACCTTGCTGGAATAGTCCTCTCCCGCCCCGTCAGCCCGCCTGGGCGGCGGGGCCGTCCGCCCCTCCCGCCCCGGCCCACCCCCGGCGACGTACCCCCACAAATTCCTACCTCTCGCCCAACCCCGTCGGCGCCTCCTGAATCGTCCAAGAATTCCCATCCGGATCCCTGAAGAACACCCAGGAGTTCCACACCTCCCCCTTGCCCTCCTCCCACCCCTTCTCCCCCAGATGCATCACCGGGCTCACTCCCACCCCACGCCCCACCAGCTCCTCCCGAGCCGCCTCCACATCGATCACACACAACTGGCCCCCGTGCAGCGACCCCGGCGCCGCCTCCGGCATCAGCTCCGCCGGCGGCGCCGCCCCCTGAGTGAGGACGATCGAGCACCGCGACCCCGGCGGAGTCAACTGCACCACCCGCACCCCCTCCGCCACCTGCATGTCCACATCGACCTTGAACCCGCACTTGTCCGCGTAGAACTCCTTGGCCCGGTCCACATCACTCACAGGCACGCTGACGATTTCGAGGGTCCATTCCATGGGAGGGTCCTCCCCTGCTCGGCACTACCCACGCGCACCGCACGCCTCGCACGCATCCCACGCACCGCCCACGGCACACCGCTCGGACGAACCCCATCCTGGTACGACAAACTGGTCCTCTCTAGATGTACTGACCGGAGACGTTGATTGAGAGCAGGGGTTCTGATCGGCAATCAGGCTCCGGGGGTTGAGTGTCTGTCAGCCAGGTCCCTGGCGAGCTGACTGATGCGTGCGCGGGCCGCCTCTGGGGCGAGCACCTCGATGTGGTCGCCGAACTGGAGGAGCTGACGCACCGACTCGATCTCGGGGTAGCGCACGATGACGACGCGCGAGGCGTTTTCCGGGTCGGAGACATGGTGGATGCGGGTGCCGAGGATGCGTCGCGCCAGATCGAGGCCATTTTCCGGCAGGCGGATGGTCACGCTCACACGATCTTGCCCCTCGGTGCGTTTCTTCAACGCGGCCCATCTGGTGCGGAGGCTTTCGTCTGGTTGGAGTACGGCTGGCGCGTCGAGTTGTTCGAAGGCCGAAAGTCGTTCCAGAGCGAGCAGCCGGCTGACCCCCTGGTCATCGGCGACGAGATACCAGCGACCTGATTTCGCCACGATCCCGTACGGGTCAACCACCCGTGTCGAGGCCTGGCTCTCGGCGCTGCGCCGGTACTGGATTCGAAGGCGTCGACGGTGTCTCAGGGCCGAGGCCAGATCCGATACATCGACCGCTGCCTCGGGGGCAGCAAACCACGCGGCACTGTCGACAAGCACCAGGTCCGCCAGCCGCAGCGGGCTCGGCGACTCAGGTGCTGCAGCCTGGCGAGCGGCGATCTTGCGCTCCGCCGACTCCCACACCGCAGACAGGCCCATTCGCTCACGTTGTGCGCTGTCCAAGCCAGCTACGGAGAGGGCCTCCAGTTCTGGCGGTTCCAGATGGGATGCGTTGAGCCGTGCGCCGGGAAGCAGGACGATCCCGCCGTTACGCCCGCGTTCGGCGTAGACGGGCACACCCGCTGTCGAGAGCGCCTCGACATCCCGCAGCACAGTACGCCGGGACACCTCAAGACGCGCGGCGAGCTCCGTCGTGGTGAACCGCTGGCGGGTCTGCAGGAGCAACAGGAGATGCAAGAGCCTTGAGGCCTTCATGCTGACCCATGTTCTCAGAAAAGATGACAGGTTCTGTCGCGATGGGGCAATCCACTGGGTGCGGTACCGAGTAACCAGCGATTTGAGGAGCGCTCCATGCCCACACCGAACCTGTTCCTGATCGGCGTCCGCGACGCCGAGGCCGCCACCGCCTTCTACAGTGACCTGTTCGAGATCGAACCGACCTTCACCAGTCCCCACTACGTAGCTTTCGAAGCTGCCCCCGGTGTCCTGTTCGCGCTGTGGACGGGCTACAGCGAGCACGCGGTCCCGAGCACCCCTCGTACGACCGAGATCGGACTCATGGTGCCGGGGCCACCGGAAGCGATCGACGAGATCTTCACGAGTTGGACCTCGAAGGGAGTCCACGTCGTGCAGGAGCCGCACGATGCTGTCTTCGGCCGCACGTTCGTGATCACAGACCCCGACGGCAACCTCATCCGAGTCTCCCCAGTCGACTGAGCCGCACAATCCCTACCCACATGTCTCCAAGCTGAAGGGCCGGCCACACACCATGGCCGGCCCTTCAGCCTGTCCAGGAGCTCAGAAATGTCCCGTACGAACGCGGCCCTCACACCGCGCCACCGTCTGAAAGTCGCTCGACTCGTCGCTGACGACGGCTGGCCCTTCAGCGAAGTCGCGGCCCGATTCCAGGTGTCCTGGCCGACCGTGAAGCGCTGGCTCGACCGCTACCTCGCAGGCGAGTCCATGCAGGACCGATCCTCACGACCGCGGAGCTCGCCGGCCAAGACACCCAAGACCGTGACGAAAAGGTGCGTCAGCCTACGACTACGTCTGCGGGAAGACTCAACATCGCCCCGTCGACAGTGCACCGAATCCTGCGATCGGCCCGCCTGAACCGACTCGCCTACGTCGACCGCGCGTCCGGCGAGCCCGTCCGCCGGTATGAGCACGACCATCCGGGATCGCTGGTGCACGTGGACGTGAAGAAGCTCGGGAACATCCCCGACGGCGGCGGCTGGCGCTACGTCGGTCGCCGCCAAGGCGAAAAACACCGCTCCGCGACTCCTGGCAAGTCACGCAACGCCTACGGCGGCCCGAAGCTCGGACACGCATTTGTGCACACCGTCATCGATGACCACTCTCGCGTCGCATACACCGAGGTCCACGATGACGAGACGTCCATGACCGCAGTCAGCGTGCTGCACAGCGCGGTGGAGTGGTTCGCCGCGCGCGGCGTCACCATCGAGAGGGTGCTCTCGGACAACGGAGGTGCCTATCGGTCAAACCTGTGGCGGGACACGTGCGACGCGCTGTCGATCACGCCGAAGTTCACACGCCCTTACCGTCCGCAGACCAACGGAAAGGTCGAGCGCTTCCACCGCACCATGGCCGACGGCTGGGCCTACGCCCGCTGCTACACCGGCGAGCAAGAACGACGAGACGCACTCTCCGGCTGGCTCCACCAGTACAACCATCACCGTCCCCACACCGCGTGTGGCAGTCAGCCGCCGTTCACACGATTGACTAACGTCCCCGGCCAGTACAGCTAGCGAACGCCCAGCTTCCGCGCAGCCGGCCGACTCGGCTCCACCGGTTCGTCCCGGGCCTGTGCCCACAACGACCGTACGTGCTCCAGATGGCGGGCCATGCAGGCCTCCGCGCCCGCCGCGTCACCGGCCAGCATCAGATCGAGCAGCTCCAGGTGCTCCTCAGCCGACGGCAGCAGCTCATTACGCTCGTCCAGCATGGTCAGCCCATAGAGCCGAGATCGTTTCCGCAGGTCACCGACCGTCTCCACCAGGCGGTCGTTGCCAGTCAGCCCCAGCAGCGTCAGATGGAAGCGGCGGTCTGCCTCCAGGTAGCCGATGAGGTCGTGCTCGCGGGCCGCCGCGACGATCTCCTCGGCGACCGGACGCAGTGCTTCCAGCTGTTCGCGGCTCGCCGTCCTGGCGACCCGGCCGATGATCGGTACCTCGATGAGTGCGCGGATCTCCGCGTACTGGTCCAGGTCGCGCTCGCTGACCTCAGTGATCCTAAATCCCTTGTTCCGTACCGGCTCGACCAGGCCTTCCCTGGCCAGGTCGAGCATCGCTTCGCGCACGGGGGTGGCGGAGACACCGAAATCGGCGGCCAGCCCCGGCGCCGAGTACACGGACCCGGGGCGGAGTTCACCCGCGATGAGCGCCGCGCGCAGGGCGTTGGCGACCTGGTCGCGGAGCCGCTCCTGTGCGGTGATCAGATGGCGTTGCTGCTTGAGTTCGCCCATGGCGGTCCTCCGTGTTGCTGCGGACTGCCAGCGTACAATGTCACGTTGCGCCGATGGCTGCCTGGTGAAGGGCGTAGGTGCGCGTCGTGGTGTAGAAGTCCAGCGCGGTGCGGCCCTGTTCGCGCGGGCCGTGACTGGACGACTTGGTTCCGCCGAACGGAAGGTGGAAGTCAACTCCTGTGGAGGGGGCGTTGATTCGGATCATGCCCGTGTCGAGGCCGTCGAGTCCCCGCAGTGCCGCGTCAAGGTTTCCGGTGTGCACCGAGGTGACGAGGCCGTACGGCACCGAGTTGGTCATCCGGATCGCCGTATCGAGATCCCGTGCGTGCAGCAGCACCGCGACCGGCCCGAAGACCTCTTCGCGCAGCAGTGGATGCCCGGACGGAACCTGCTCGACGAGGGTGGGCCCGGCATACCAGCCGGGCCCGTCGGACTGCTTTCCGCCTGCCAGCAGAGGTACGTCACGGGAGGCGGCCAGCACTCTCTCGCGCGCCCGTTCGGAGATCAAAGGGCCGCATACGGTGTCGAGTTGGGTGGGATCGGCAGCGGGGATCGCGCGCAGTGCCTCGGCGAGCGCTTCGCGCAACGGGCCCAGTGCGCCGCCGACCGCGATGACCCGGCTGGTGGCAGTGCACTTCTGGCCCGCGTACCCGGCGATGGCGGAGGCGATGTGGGCGGCAGCGCCGACGGGGTCGGCGTCGGGCAGTACGAGGGCCGCGTTGAGCCCGCCGGCCTCGGCCTGGACGGGGATGCCGCGTGCGGTGGCGGCGCGGACGACGGCACCACCGGCGGCGGTGGACCCGGTGAACGACACCACGTCCGCAGCGGTGACCAGGGCGTGCCCCTCCGGTGCGCCCCCGGGCACGAGGGTGAAAACCCGTGTCGGCAGGGCCTGTTGGAGCAGTTCGGTGAGGCGCAGTGCGCATGCCGTCGCCTCCGGCGCGGGCTTGAGCACGACGGTGTTTCCGGCGGCGAGTGCCGGAGCTGCCTTCCAGACAGGGATGGCGTAGGGGAAATTCCATGGAGTGACCAGTCCGGCGACACCGTGCGGCCTGCGGCGGGTGAGGAGCAGCCCGGGCCCGGCCGCAGGCTCGTGGACCGATCCCGTTGCGTCGTAGGGGAGTTGGGAGTAGTAGCGGAGGATAGCGACGGTACGGGAGACCTCGGCGCGCGCCTCGGTGAGAGGCTTGCCCACCTCCCGTACCGCCAGCTCGGCCAGCTCGGTGTCCGCCTGCTCGACCGCCCGGGCGGCGTCGGTGAGGGCGGCCGAGCGGGCCGACGCACCGGCCGCGTACCAGGCACGCTGCGCGTCACGGGCATTGTCGGCGGCCTCAACTGTCGCCCACGTTCCGGTGTTTGGCACATTCGCGACGATGTCGACCGGGTCGGCGGGGTTGCGGGAGACGACTCGGGCAGTCGCGGCGAGGGGGCTGCCGGTCACAGGACGAACCCTGCTGGAAAGGGGTCGGTGGGGTCGAGGAAGTACTGGGCGGTGCCGGTGATCCAGGCGCGGCCGGTGACGGCGGGGACGACTGCTGGCATGCCGCCGACATCCGTGGTGTCGATGAGCCGCCCTGTGAACTCCGTTCCGATGAAGGACTCGTTGACGAAGTCGCGGTCCAGCGGCAGTTCGCCACGGGCGTGCAGCTGCGCCATCCGGGCGGAGGTGCCGGTGCCGCAGGGGGAACGGTCGAACCAGCCGGGGTGGATGGCCATCGCGTGCCGGGAGCGGACGGCGTCCGAGCCGGGGGCCGCGAAGTAGACGTGCTTGAGGCCGCCGATGCGGTCGTCCTCGGGGTGGACGGGGCGGTGCGCCGGGTCGGCGTTGACCGCTTCCATGAGGGCGAGTCCGGCGGCGAGGATGTCGTCCTTGCGGGCCCGGTCGAAGGGGAGGCCTTCGGGGCCGACGGATTCCAGCGGGACGAAGGCGTAGAAGTTCCCGCCGTACGCCACGTCGTATGTCAGTGTGCCCAGTTCGGGTACCTCGATCTTGCGGTCGAGGGCGACGCTGAAGGCGGGGACGTTGGTGAGGGTGACGGCGGTGGCCGCTCCGTCCTGCACCCGCACGTCGACGGAGACGAGTCCCGCGGGGGTGTCGAGCCGGACCGTGGTAACGGGCTCCCGGACCTCGACCATGCCCGTCTCGACGAGGACGGTGGCGACGCCGATGGTGCCGTGGCCGCACATGGGAAGGTAGCCGGAGACCTCGATGAAGAGGACGCCGTAGTCGGCGTCCGGGCGGGTCGGCGGCTGGAGGATGGCGCCGCTCATGGAGGCGTGGCCGCGCGGCTCGTTCATGAGGAGGTTGCGGACGGCGTCGCGGTGTTCGGCGAAGTACAGGCGGCGTTCGGCCATGGTCGCGCCGGGGATGGTGCCCACGCCGCCGGTGATGACGCGGGTGGGCATGCCCTCGGTGTGGGAGTCGACGGCGTGGAAGACGTGGCGAGTGCGCAACGGGGTCTCCTGGGGGCGGTGTTGGGGTGTCGCCGGTCAGTGGTGTCCGTCGGCGATGAGCTTCTCGGTGGTGGCGCGGACAGCGGCCGCTTCTGCGGTGGGCAGCGGGAAGCGGGGCGGCCGGGTGGGGCCGCCACGCTCGCCCGCGAGGTCCATGGAGAGCTTGATGGCCTGCACGAACTCGGTCTTGGAGTCCCAGCGCAGAAGAGGGTGAAGGGTGCGGTAGAGGGGCAGCGCGGTGGCGAGGTCTCCGTTGATGGCGGCGCGGTAGAGGGCGACGGAGGAGGACGGGAGCGCGTTGGGGTATCCGGCGATCCAGCCGACGGCTCCGGCGAGGGCGAGCTCCAGGAGGACGTCGTCCGCACCGATCAACAGGTCCAGCTCCGGGGCGAGTTCGGCTATCTCGTACGCCCTGCGGACGTCACCGCTGAACTCCTTGACGGCGACGATACTGCCGTCGGAGTGGAGAGCGGCGAGCAACTCGGGGGTCAGGTCGACCTTGGTGTCGAAGGGGTTGTTGTAGGCGACGACGGGGACGCCGACGGAGGCGACCTCGGCGTAGTGCGCGAGCACCGAACTCGCCTCCGCGCGGAAGGCGTTGGGAGGCAGCAGCAGTACGGAGCCGGCGCCCGACTCCGCCGCCTGCTCGGCCCAGCGGCGTGACTCGGCACTGCCGTAGGCGGCCACTCCGGGCATGACGCGGTCGCCGCCTGCGACCTCGACGGCGGTGCGGACGACCTGGGCGCGCTCGTCGTCGGTGAGGGTCTGGTACTCGCCGAGGGATCCGTTGGGCACCACCCCGTCGCAGCCCGCTTCGAGGAGTCGGGCCACCTGGGCGGCGTAGGTGTCGAAGTCGACGGTGAGGTCGTCCCGGAAGGGAAGGGTGGTGGCGACCATGATGCCGCGCCAGGGGTGGGTGCGGGGGGCGGGCGTGGTGGAGCCGGTTGCGGATGCGGGCGTGGCGTTCATGCAGGAGCTCCCTGGGGTGATGTGTGACATTTTATTGAGGGGCGTACGTGCCGGACAAGGGCGCGGAGGTGGCAACTGTCGTCAGGTGTCGGTGGGTTCGGGGCGCCTGGAGCACGCGTCGGGATGCGCGGGAAGGCCGCCGGATTCGCCGGGCCGGGCGGATGCGCTGAGTGGCGAGGCTTCTCCGGGTGGCGAGGCTTCTCCATCGGACGAGGCTTCCCCGAGTTGAGCGAGCTCGCCGAGGGTGAGCGGGCAGGCGAGGGGACGGCGGTCAGGGGCACTGTCGCTCCTCCCGTCGCCTTGTGCGAGCCGGGAGACCGCCGGGCCGCACATGCGGCCCTGGCACCAGCCCATTCCGGCGCGGGTGAGGAGTTTGACCGTGCGGGCGTCGCGGGCGCCGAGTTCGTCGACGGCTTCGCGGATCTGCCCGGCGGTGACCTCCTCGCACCGGCAGACGTCGGTGTCGGGCCGCAGCCAGTCTGCCCAGCCGGGTCCGGGGGCGTGTGCGGCGGCCATGGTGTCGGCGAAGTGGCGCAGGCGGTCGCGTCGGCGGCCGAGGGGGCGGGGCCCCGTACCGTTACCGGCGATGTCGCGGGCGGCCAGTTCGCCCTCGGTGAAGGCAAGTTCGGAGCCGCCGGTTCCCGCGGTCTCGCCTGCCGCCCAGATTCCGGGGACGGTGGTGCGCTGCCTCCGGTCGACGACGAGGGCGTGGTTGCCGTCCGGGGTGCGCCGGGTGGCGCAGCCGAGGCCGGTCGCCAGCTCGATCTGCGGGACCAGCCCGTGGCCCACGGCGAGTGCGTCGCAGGGGATCCGCACTCCGGGCACCGGCAACGGGCTCCAGTCACGCGCGAGCCGACGTACCGTCACCGCCTCCACTCTGTCTTTGCCGTGGACTTCGGTGACCGCGCTGCGGGTGCGTATGCGGATGCCGTGCCGGACCAGCGCGGCGGCATGCACGGCGCCCTCGGCAAGCTTGCCCGGGTTCGCCGCGAGCGCGCCCGGGCTGCGGGCGTAGCCGGCGTAACCGCTCGCCTCGACGACGACCGGCACCGTGGCTCCGGCGGCGGCCAGCGAACCCGCGACCGCGAGCAGCAGCGGGCCGCTCCCGGCGACGACGACACGCTGCCCGGGCAGGACCAGCCCCGCCTTGAGCATGGCCTGGGCTCCGCCCGCGCCGACCACACCTGGCACGGTCCAGCCGGGAAAGGGGAGTTGACGTTCGTACGCCCCGGTGGCGAGCAGCACCTTGCGTGCCCGGACCGCCACGCCCGCACCTGCCCCGTCCGGTCCCCGCACCGCCTGCACGGCCCACTCCCCCGCCTCCCCGGTGATGGCCCACGCATGGTGCTCGGCCAGGTGGCGGACGCGTCCGGCGGCGAGTTGTACGTCCAGTCGTGCGGTGCGCCCGGTGTAGGCGGACCATGCGTGATGCAGGGCCTCGGGGCGGCGGGCGCGCAGGCCGGGGGCGGGGTGTCGGTAGAACTGGCCGCCGGCCCGGGCGGCGGAGTCCACCAGGGCTACGTGCAGCCCGAGTTCGGCGGCGGTGACGGCGGCGGCGAGTCCGGCGGGGCCCGCGCCGACGATGGCGAGGTCGTACGTGGCGCCGTGCGACTGCGGCTGATCCCCGCGCTGCCCCTGACCCTGGGCCCGCTCAGACGGCAAGGTCATCGCGGCCATTCCCTTCCTGTGTGGTCACAGCGTCCCTGGGCTCGGCGGGAACCAGGCACGTGCGCTGATTGGGAAGCGAGTTGATGGTGGCAAGGCAATCGAAGCAGGATCCGATCCCGCAGAACGCGCCGCGCGGCCGGCCTTCGCGCCGGGTGGTCCGCCAGGACAGCACTCCGGCCGACCAGAGCACGGCGGCGACGCTCTGTCCGGGCAGCGCCGGGATCACCTTCCCGTCCAGGGTGATCTCGAACGGGGCATCCGGGTCGGCCTGGGCCAGCCCCAGTGGGGTACGAAGCCCACGACGCGCACGGAACACGGACACACTCCTGTCTGACATGGCCGACCCGCCCTCTCCTTCGACATGGCCGATTCACCTTCTGCGCCTCTCACTCCGCCCCGGCCCCCGCCCCGAACCGATCCGGACGGAACGGCTCCAGCTCGACCGAGGCCAAGGCCCTGCCCGGACCCGAGCCCCGCTCCCCCACCAGGCCCGCCGCGATCAACGCGCCCGTCGCCGGTGCCAGGCCGACCCCCGCCCCCTCGTGCCCGCACGCGTGCCAGAGCCCCGGCGCCCGGGCGTCCGGCCCGATCGCCGGGAGATGGTCCGGGAGGTACGGCCGGAAGCCGTGATACGTCCGCATCACACGCACCTCCCGCAACACCGGGAACAGTTCCCCCGCCTGCTGCGCCAGCCGCCCCAGTACCTCCACCGACAACGACCGGTCGAAGCCCACTCGCTCCCGGCTCGCCCCGATCAGCACCGGTCCGGCGGCCGTGCCCTCCACCACCGCCGAGGTCTGGAGCGCCGCCGACCCACTGGCCACATCGGCCACATAGTCGGCGGCGTACACCTTGCGTCGCACCACCCGGGGCAGTGGCTCGGTGACCAGCACGAATCCGCGCCTGGGCAGTACGGGAAGGGTGACTCCGGCCAGCTCGGCGAGGTGGCCGCCCCAGGTCCCGGCGGCGTTGACGACCGCTCCGGCCGGGATGTCTCCGCGCGGGGTGCGCACCCCGCGTATCGCACCCTCGGCACCGCGCAGCACTCCCCTCACTTCCTCACCCAGGAACAGCTCCGCTCCCGAGGCCTTCAAGAGGTGGGCGGCGGCCAGGGCGGGCTGGACCTGGGCGTCCTGGGGGTAGTGGATCCCGCCTGCGAGTCCGGGCGCGAGGTGGGGTTCGAGGTCCGCGAGGCGGTCGACCTGCTCACAGGTCACACCTGCCGCGCTCTGCGTGGCGGCGAAGGCGCGGAGGGCGGTGAGCCCCGCTTCCCGGGCCGCTACGACGAGTCCGCCCTTGGCCTCGTACTCGATGGACTGCGGGAATTCCTCGGCGAGTGCGCGCCAGAGGCCCGTGGAGAGCAGCGCGAGGTCGAGTTCGGGGCCGGGTTCCTTGTCGGAGACCAGGAGGTTTCCCTCGCCGGCGCCGGTGGTGCCGCCCGCGACCGGTCCGCGGTCGACCACGGCGACGGAGAGTCCGGCCCGGGCGGCGTAGAAGGCGCAGGCGGCGCCGACCACACCGGCACCGACCACGACCACGTCAAAGAGGCGTCTCGTGAGCACGGCAGTAATATGTCACACAACACATGGCCTGCCAAGGGATCTTGGCGCACCTCGTGCCCCAACCACCGCTCAGAGCACGGCGATACCGTCCAGCTCCACGAGTGCCTGCTCGTCCCAGAGCCGGACCGCCCCGATCACCGCCATCGCCGGGTACTCACTGCCTGCCAACCGGCGCCAGATACGGCCGAGTTCAGCGGCGCGCTCGCGGTAGTCGGCGACGTCGGTGGCGTAGACGGTCACTCGGGCGAGGGCGTCCGGGGTGCCGCCGGTGTCGGCGAGGGCGGCCAGCAGATTGGTGAGGGCGGTCTCGAACTGCTCGGGCAGGGTCTCCCCGACGATCTTCCCGGCGCCGTCGAGGGCGGTCTGTCCGGCCAGGAAGACCAGGCGGGAGCCGGTGGCGGCGACGCTGACGGCGTGCGAGAAGCCGGTGGGCGGGGAGAGTTCGGCGGGGTTGTGACGCTGAAGGGGCATCGGCTCGGGTCTCCTGGTGGAAGGTCGATGAGGGGGTGGGCCCATCGGCGCGGAGGGGCTGCTTGCGAGGCGGCTCTACGGCTTCGGCCGGGGGCGATCGGCTACGTACAGCTCCTTGGCGATGATCGTGCGCTGGACCTCGGTCGCGCCTTCGTAGATGCGCGGGGCACGCACCTCCCGGTAGAGATGTTCGAGGAGGTGTCCGCGCTGGAGGGCTCGGGCCCCGTGCAGCTGTACGGCCGCGTCCACCACGAACTGCGCGCACTCGGTGGCGAAGAGCTTCGCCATCGCGGAACTTCTGGGCACGTGCGGTTCGTTCCTGTCGTACGCGGACGCCGCCGCGTAGACGAGCAGCCGGGCCGCCTCCGTACGGGTGGCCATCTCGGCGACCTGGTGTGCCACCGACTGGAGGTCCTTCAGCGGTCCGCCGAAAGCGGTCCGGGACGCGGTGTGATCGAGCGTCGCGTCCAGCGCGGCCTGGGCCATGCCGACCGCGAACGCGCCCACGCTCGGCCGGAAGAGGTTGAGGGTGTCCATGGCGACCCGGAACCCCTTGTCCGGTGCGCCGATCACATCGGCCTCGGTGACCCGCACACCGTCGAAGGTGAGGCTGCCGAGGGGATGCGGGGAAAGCATGTCGAGCGCGGCGCCGGTCAGACCGGGCCGGTCGGCGGGAACCAGGAACGCGGTGATGCCGCGCGCGCCGGCGCCCGGCGTCGTACGGGCGAAGACGCTGTAGAAGTCGGCGTACGGGGCGTTGGAGATCCAGCACTTCTCACCGCTGAGCCGCCAGCCGCCCGCGCAGCCGCCCGTTCCCGCCGGGGTGCCCGAGGCCGGTTCGGCCTTCAGGGTGAGGGCGGCCGCGTCCGACCCGGCGGCCTGCTCGCTGAGCGCGAAGGCGGCGACGACACGCCCGGCCCGTACACCGGGCAGCCAGCGCGCCCGCTGCTCGTCGCTGCCCGCACGTGCGACGGGCGACGCGCCGAGCCCCTGGAGGGCGAGGGCCGTCTCCGCCTCCGTACAGCCGTGGGCAAGGGACTCACGCATCAGGCACAGGTCGAGCGCACCCGAGGAGAACAGCCGCTCAAGCAGCCCGAGTTCACCGAGTTCGGCGATGAGCGGCCGGTTGAGCTGCCCCGCCTCCCCCTTCTCCGCCAGCGGGCGCAACCGCTCCCGGGCCAGCGTGCGCAGCTCCTCGCACCACGCCAGTTGTTCCGGCTCCAGCGCGAATCCGGGCATCGGTGGCCCCTCTCATCTCGCGTGTTATCGCGGACCGTTGACTGTCGTCACCATCACGATACGCTCGTGGGCATCAGCACTGAAGCATGTGCACAGCGGCCTTGCACGCGGAGGTCCTGAGCACGGCAGCCCCGAGCACGGAGTCGCCGGTGCAGCAGCGCTGCCGCACGGCCGGATCACCCACCCGCCAGAGTCGTCAGCCGTAACCCGGACTGCTCGCTGCAAGGGGGCCAACCCGTCATGGCCATGGAGCTGCACCCCTCGGCCCACACCGATACCTTCCCGCGCGACCATCTGCCGCCCGCCGAACAGTGGCCCGAGCTCGTCTTCGAACTGCCGGAACTGCGCTATCCGGCCCGCCTCAACTGTGCCGTGGAGCTGCTGGACCGCACCCTGGAGGAGTTCCGCGCCGACCGGCCCGTCCTGCGTACCCTCTCCGGCGAGGTCTGGTCGTACGGCGAACTGCGCGACCACACCGACCAGATCGCCCATGTCCTCACCGGCGACCTGGGCGTCGTCCCCGGCAACCGGGTGCTGCTGCGCGGCCCCACCACCCCCTGGATGGTGGCCTGCTGGCTGGCCGTGCTGAAGGCGGGCGGGGTAGCGGTGACCGTCCTGGCGCAGCATCGTCCGGCCGAGCTGGCCACCCTCTGCGACATCGCACGGGTGAGCCACGCCCTGTGCGACGTGCGCACGGTCGACGACCTGGTGAAGGCGGAGGTGCCGGGGCTGCGGATCGCGTCGTTCGGCGGGGACGCGCCCGACGACCTGGTGCGGCAGGCGGCGATCAAACCGACGCTGTACGAGGCGGTGGCCACGGCGTCCGACGACGTCGCGCTGATCGCTTTCACCTCGGGGACCACCGGCCACCCCAAGGCGTGCATGCACTTCCACCGCGACGTCCTGGCGATCGCCGACACCTTCTCCAAGCACGTACTGCGCCCCGAACCGGACGATGTGTTCACGGGCAGCCCGCCGCTGGGATTCACCTTCGGCCTCGGCGGCCTGGTGATCTTCCCGATGCGGGTGGGAGCCTCCGCCCTGCTGCTCGAACAGTCCGGCCCCCAGCAGTTGCTGCCCGCACTCGCCGAGCACCGGGTGACCGTGCTGTTCACCGCGCCGACCGCCTACCGGCTGATGCTGGACGAGCTGGCCACGCCGACGGCGTACGACCTGAGCGCGTTGCGCCGCTGTGTGTCGGCGGGCGAGAACCTGCCCGCCGCGACCTGGCAGGCCTGGTACGAGCGCACCGGAGTGCGCGTCATCAACGGCATCGGCGCCACCGAACTGCTGCACATCTTCATCTCGGCGGCCGACGACGAGATCCGGCCCGGCTCGACCGGGCGCCCTGTTCCCGGCTGGCAGGCGTGCGTAATGGACCCGGCGGGGCGCGAAGTGCCGGACGGTGAGCCGGGATTGCTGGCGGTGCGGGGCCCGGTGGGCTGCCGCTATCTCTCCGATCCGCGCCAGCAGATGTATGTGCGGGGCGGCTGGAACCTCACCGGGGACACCTATGTGCGCGACACCGAGGGGTACTTCCGTTATGTGGCACGCGCCGACGACATGATCATCTCCGCCGGTTACAACATCGCGGGCCCCGAGGTCGAGGACGCCCTGCTGCGGCATCCGGATGTCCTGGAGGCGGCGGTCGTGGGCCGCGAGGACCCGGTACGGGGGCAGGTGGTCGGGGCCTATGTGGTGGTTCGTGCCGGTGTTGCCCGGACCGAGGCGACGGCGGAGCTGCTGCGGGCGTTCGTGAAGACGGAACTGGTGCCGTACAAGTGCCCGCGCGAGATCGTCTTCCTGGATGCGCTGCCGCGTACTCCCACGGGCAAACTGCAACGCTTCAGGCTGCGCGGCGCCCAGCAGGAATCCCCCGGGCGGGAAGGCCCCGGAGAATCCGGGACCGTACAGTGATCACGTGGCTGACCTGCACACTCCCCGCTCTTTGATCATCACCCTGTACGGCGCCTACGGGCGCGGCGAGTACGGCCCCGACGGACGCGAGGCGGACGGCGAGCCGATGCCGATCGCCTCGCTGATCCGGCTGCTCGCCGCGGTCGGCGTGGACGCGCCGTCGGTGCGCTCCGCCGTGTCCCGGCTGAAGCGGCGCGGGCTGCTGGTGTCCGCGCGGACCGCGGGGGGCGCGGCCGGGTACGCGCTGTCGGACGATGCCCGTCAACTGCTGGACGACGGCGACCGCCGTATCTATGCGCGCCGGGAACCGCGGCTGTCGGACGGCTGGGTGCTGGCGGTGTTCTCCGTGCCGGAGGCGGAGCGGGCCAAGCGCCATGTGCTGCGTTCGCGGCTGGCCGGGCTGGGGTTCGGGACGGCGGCGCCGGGGGTGTGGATCGCCCCCGGGGGTCTGTACGAGGAGACTCGGCACACCTTGGAGCGGCTTCAACTGGCGCGGTACGTGGACCTGTTCAGGGGCGATCATCTGGGGTTCGCGGCGACCGCCGAGGCGGTGGGGCGGTGGTGGGACCTCACAGGGCTCGCCCGGTTGCACGAGGAGTTCCTGGGGCGGCACGAGCGGGTGCTGGGGTATTGGGAGGGGAGGGGGGTGGGGGATGCTCCTGGGCCGGAGTTGGCCGAGGGGGATGGCCCAGGGCCGGAGTTGGCCGAGCGGGATACTCCTGGGCCCGAATTGGCCGAGCGGGCCTATCGGGACTATCTGCTGGCGTTGGATTCGTGGCGGCACCTGCCGTATGCGGACCCGGGTCTGCCGCCCGAACTGCTGCCCAAGGAATGGCCGGGTGGCCGTTCCGCAGAGGTCTTCGCGGAGTTGCACGCCAGGCTCCGGGACGCCGGAGCGGCATTTGTACGACCATAGGCCGCCCCTGTGGAAAACCGCGCACCCGGATTCCTGCGGCCTGCGCATGATGAGGCATGACCTGGACATTCAGCGAGGACCTCGATACGTATCGGGACGCGGCCGAGTCGACGGTGGCCGCCCGTCCCGCGGAGAACACACAACTGCTCACCGTCACCGCGACGCTCCACAGACGGGGCCTTCGCACCTTCGGTGACCATGCGCCGCTGTTCGGCTGGTGGCGCGGGACCGACGGCGCTGTGCAGGGGGCGGCGATGTGGACGCCGCCGCATCCACTACTGCTGGGAACCGTCCCGGCGGAGGCGCTCGCCCCGCTGGCCCGGGCCTGCGAGAAGTACGGAGTGACGGCGGTCAATGCCGACCGGGGTGCGGCCGAGGCACTGGCTGCCGAGTGGCCTTCGTCCCGGACGGGGATGGAGCAACGCCTTTACCGATTGGGCGAGTTGATACCCCCGGAACCCGCACCACCGGGGCGCGCCCGTACGGCGACCGTCACCGACCGGGACCTGCTGATCGAGTGGTTCGACGCCTTCGGCCGGGACACCGGCCTGCCGGCCACGCGGGTCGGGGCCGCGGTGGACGATCGAATAGCGCATGGCGGGCTGACCCTGTGGCTGGACACCGCGGGGGTGCCGGTGTCGATGGCCGGAGTCAGCCGCGCGGTGGCGGGCTCGGTGCGGGTGGCCCCCGTCTATACGCCGCCGGGACTCCGGGGCCGGGGGTACGCGGCCGCGGTGACGGCAGCGGTGAGCGCGGCGGCCAGGGCGGCCGGAGTCCCGGAGGTCCTCCTCTTCACCGACCTGGCCAACCCGACCAGCAACGCGCTCTACCAGCGGATCGGGTACCGGCCGCTCACCGACCGGGTGGTGATCACCACGTCATGAAGGACGGAGGCTGAGGCGGGGCTTGGGACCGTCGGTGCGGCCGGTCGGAGGCCGGCGGCTGCCGGCCCGGTACGGGAGGGGCCAGGGCGCACCGGGGCCGGAGTAGTTCTGTTCGGCGGCGGCGTGCAGGGTCCAGTGGGGGTCGTAGAGGTGGGGGCGGGCCAGGGCGCACAGGTCGGCCCGTCCGGCGAGGAGGAGGGAGTTGGCGTCGTCCCATGAGGAGATGGCCCCCACCGTGATGACGGGGACGCCGAGGGCGTTGCGGATCCGGTCGGCGTACGGGGTCTGGTAGGACCTGCCGAATTCGGGAGCCTCTTCGGAGACGACCTGGCCGGTGGAGACGTCGATGGCGTCGGCGCCGTGAGCGACGAAGGCTCGGGCGATCTCGACGGCCTCCTCCTCCGTGGTGCCGCCCTCGGCCCAGTCGGTGGCGGAGATACGGACGGTCATGGGCTTGTCGTCGGGCCAGATGCCCCGGACGGCATCGAAGACTTCGAGAGGGAAGCGGAGGCGGCGGGCGAGGGTTCCGCCGTAGGAGTCGGTGCGCTGGTTGGTGAGAGGGGAGAGGAACCCGGAGAGCAGGTAGCCGTGGGCGCAGTGAAGTTCGAGGAGGTCGAAGCCGCAGCGGGCGGCACGCCAGGCGGAGGCGGCGAACTGTTCTCGGATGTCGATGAGCCCGGAGCGGTCCAGCTGGGTGGGGATCTGGTTGACGCCCTCCCGGTAGGGCAGTGGGGAGGGGGCTACGAGGGGCCAGTTGGCGTCGTCGAGCGGTTGGTCGATGCCGTCCCACATCAGCTTGGTGGAGCCCTTTCGGCCGGAGTGGCCGAGCTGGACCCCGATGGCGGTGCCCGGGGACTGCCGGTGGACGAAGTCGGTGATCCGCCGCCAGGAGGTGGCCTGTTCGGGGGTGTAGAGGCCGGCGCAGCCGGGGGTGATGCGGCCCTCGGCGCTGACGCAGACCATCTCGGTCATGACCAGGCCGGCGCCGCCCAGGGCGCGGGCACCGAGGTGGACGAGGTGGAAGTCACCGGGGACACCGTCCTCGGCGGAGTACATGTCCATGGGTGAGACGACGACGCGGTTGCGCAGAGTGAGTCCGCGCAGCTGGAAGGGAGTGAACATCGGGGGTGTGCCGGGCGGGGGACAGCCGAAGTCCCGCTCCACGGATTCGGTGAAGGCACTGTCGCGCAGCCGGAGGTTGTCGTGGGTGACACGGCGGCTGCGGGTGAGGAGGTTGAAGGCGAACTGGCGGGGTGGCTGGTCGAGATAGCCGGCCAGGTCCTCGAACCAGCGGAGGCTGGCGGCGGCGGCACGCTGGGTGGACTCCACGACCGGGCGGCGTTCGCTCTCGTAGGCGGCCAGTGCGGTGGCCAGGTCGGGTTGCTCCTCGATGCAGGCGGCCAGGGCGAGGGCGTCCTCGACGGCGAGCTTGGTGCCGGAGCCGATGGAGAAGTGGGCGGTGTGGGCGGCGTCGCCCAGCAGGACCGTATTGCCGTGCGACCAGCGGTCGTTGACGACGGTGCGGAAGGCGATCCAGGAGGAGTTGTTGCCCTTGAGGGAGCGGCCGCCGAGAGCGTCGGCGAAGATCTTCGCGCAGCGTTCGGTGGACTCGGTCTCGTCACAGGTGTCCAGGCCGGCGGCCCGCCAGACCTCTTCGCGCATTTCGACGATGACGGTGGAGGAGCCCTCACCGGTGGTCGCGTCCTTCGCATAGGGATAGCCGTGGAGTTGCATCACTCCGTGCTCGGTCTCGGCGATCTCGAAGCGGAAGGCGTCGAAGGCGAAGTCGGCGGCCAGCCAGATGTAGCGACAGCGATGGGAGGTGACGCGGGGACGGAAGACATCGGCGTGGGCCTGCCGCGTGAGGCTGTGCACTCCGTCGGCGGCGATCACCAGGTCGTGGGAGCCGGCCAGTTCGGCGGCGGTCGGGGACTCCGTGCGGACGTGCAGGGTGACGCCGAGGGAACGGCACCGGGCGTGCAGGATCTCAAGGAGCCTGCGCCGGCCCAGAGCGGAGAATCCGTGGCCTCCTGAGGTGAGGTGCTGCCCCCGGTGCACGACGTCGATGTCGTCCCAGCGGACGAACTCGGCCGTCAGCGCCCGGTACACCTCGGGGTCGGCGTGCTCGATCCCGCCGAGGGTCTCGTCGGAGAGGACGACCCCGAAGCCGAAGGTGTCCTCGGGGGCGCCGCGCTCCCAGACGGTGACCTCACGACGCGGGTCGAGGCGCTTGAGGAGAGCTGCGGCGTAGAGACCGCCGGGGCCGCCGCCGATGACGGCCACGCGGAGGGGGGTGGGGTGAGCCCCGGGGGTGGGGGTGGGCGCCGGGGTGGGGGGTGGGGTGGGGGCCGGGGTGGGGAGGGGTGGGTGGGAGGGGGAGGGGGGAGGGCCCCCCGGGAGGTGGGTCATGGTCAGCGTCCCTGCCATTTCGGCGGCCGCTTCTCCGTGAAGGCCGCGTGGAATTCGGCGTAGTCCTCGCCGTTCATGAGCAGGGCCTGGGTGGCGGCGTCGAGTTCGACGGAGGCGGCCAGGGGCATGTCGAGTTCGGCGGTGAGCAGGGCCTTGGTCTGGGCGTACGCCAGGGCGGGGCCTTCGGCGAGGCGGCGGGCGAGGGCGGCGGCGCGGATGTCGGCCTGACCCTCGTCGGTCAACTCGCTGAGCAGGCCGATCCGTTCGGCCTCCGGGGCGCGGACGGGTTCGCCCAGCATCAGCAGCCGGGTGGCGTGGCCGAGACCGACGACGCGGGGCAGCAGATAGGCCGCACCCATGTCGCCGCCGGAGAGGCCGACCTTGGTGAAGAGGAAGGCGAACCGGGCGGAGGGGTCCGCGATCCGGAAGTCCGCGGCGAGCGCGAGGACGGCGCCCGCACCGGCCGCCACCCCGTGCAGCGCCGCGATCACCGGGAAGGGGCACTCGCGCAGTGCGCGCACGACCTGGCCGGTCATCCGGTTGAAGTCGAGGAGCTGTGCGGTGTCCATGGCGAGGGTGGCGCCGATGATGTCGTCCACGTCGCCGCCCGAGCAGAAGCCGCGCCCCTCCCCCGCCAGGACCAGGGCGCGCACGGTGCGCTCCCGGCTGAGCTCGGCGAGGAGGTCGCGCAGGTCGGCGTACGCACCGAAGGTCAGGGCGTTGAGTTTCTCGGGCCGGGCCAGGGTGACCGTGGCGACTCCGTCGTCCAGGGTCAGCCGCAGATGACGCCACTTCTCGGTGCGCTGGGCGGAGCTGAGGAACGGGCTCATGGGGCGCGGCCTCCTTCGGTGGCGGGTGCCGTGGTGGTCCCGTCAAGGCGGTTGCGTGGGGGGTCCGGCTGTGTGGGTGCGGGGTCCTTCGAAGTTATCACCGGTCCGTGACTCCCGTCACGAGTACGCGATACACGTGATGTCACGCGCCATAGGTCCCGTTCGACTGTGGCGCATGTCCCTTTTCGCCCGGGCGAGCGGCCCTATGGGAACGGCCTTCCGCTTCGTACGGTGGGCAGGAGACCCCCTCTGTCCGAGAGGACCCTTTCCTTGCCCCCTGCCTCAGGCCCGACTTCCTGGCGTATCGCCCTGCCGCACTCGGCGTCCGCGGTGCCGATCGCACGCGCGCTGGTGCGTACGGCGCTGACGGATCTGCGGGCTCCGGCGGCGGACAGCGACACGGCGGAGTTGCTGACGGCGGAGCTGGTGGCCAATGCCGTGGAGCACACGAGCAGCTCCGCCCCCATCGAGCTGGTGGTGGAGCTGCTGGCGACCGGTTGTCAGGTCGAGGTGCATGACGGCGACCCCGGGCCGCCGGGGAATCTGGACCGTTCGACCGGCTGGGAGTGTCCGGATCCCTGGCAGGAGCACGGTCGTGGCCTGTTGTTGATACGTGCGTTGAGCTCGTCCTGCGGCCATCGGCGTACCGCCACCGGTAAATCGGTGTGGTTCACCCTGCCTGCGCCCCCGGCGTGACCGGAGTGGGCTGCTCCTCCGTCTTGCCCAGCCGTGAGTGCCGGCGGCCGTAGAGGGCGTACACCAGCGCTCCCACCACGAGGAACGCGCCGAACTGGAGCCAGGTCCGCCAGCCGGTTCCGTAGATCAGGTAGAGGCAGAAGAGCACGCCGAGCACCGGCAGGACCGGGAAGAGCGGCACCCGGAAGGACCGCTGGAGGTCCGGGTTGCGGCGGCGCAGGGCGATCACCGCGATGTTGACGGCGGCCATGATGGCGAGGGTGCCGATGGTCGTGAGGTTCATGACGACGTCGAGCGGGACGACGGCGGCCGGGACGGCGAAGACGGCGGCGACGATCCAGGTGTTGGTGACCGGCGTCGAGGTCTTGGGCGAGACGCGTTCGAAGACGCGTGGGATGAGTCCGTCGCGGGACATCGACATCAGGATCCGGGTCTGCCCGTACATCACCGCGAGGACCACGGAGGCGATGGCGACGACCGCGCCGAAGGCGATGATTCCGCCGCCCAGCGAGGATCCGGTGACCTGGTTGACGATCAGCGAGAGCGCGGCGGGCTTGGAGGCCACGTCGTCGGCGGACATCGCGCCGATGGCGGCGATCGCCACCAGGCAGTACAGCAGGGTCACCACCCCGATGCAGATCATGATCGCGATCGGGATGTTCTTCCGCGGGTTCTTGACCTCTTCGCCGGCGGTGGTGATCGCGTCGAAGCCGATGTACGAGAAGAACGCGACCGAGGCGCCGGAGGTGACGCCCATCAGCCCGTGCGTGGCGAACGGCGAGAGGTTGTCGGAGTTGAACGCCGTGAAGGCGATCGCGCAGAAGAGGATCAGCACCGCGATCTTGACGACGGCCATGACGGCGGTCGCGCGGGCGCTCTCGCGGATTCCGCGTGCCAGGAGCAGTGCGGCGAGCAGTATCACGACGACGGCCGGGATGTTGACGACGCCTCCGTCGCCGGGCGGGCTGGAGAGGGCGGCGGGCAGCTGCCAGCCGATCAGGCTGTCGAGGAGTTCGTTGAGGTACTGGCCCCAGCCGACCGCGACGGCGGAGACGGAGACGCCGTATTCGAGGAGCAGGCACCAGCCGACGAGGAACGCGATGCGCTCGCCGAGTGTGGCGTAGGCGAAGGAGTACGAGCTGCCGGAGACCGGGATCGCGCCGCCGAGTTCCGCGAAGGAGAAGGCGGTGAAGATGCAGGTGATCGCCGCGAGGACGAAGGAGATGACGACGGCGGGTCCTGCTTCGGCGACGCTGTCGGAGAGTCCGACGAAGATGCCGGTGCCGACGATCGCGCCGACGCCGAAGCACACGAGCTGGAAGAGCCCCATGGTGCGCTTCAGGCCGTGGCCCTCAAGGTCGGCGCCGGATTCGGAGACGAGGAGGTCGGGCGACTTGATGCGTTTCAGGGGTGACATGGGGTGGTTCTCTTCTCCGGTGCATGACGTACGCAAAGCAAAGGGGGTCCGAGCATGAGAGCTCGAACCCCATCAAGCGGTGTCATGTTAACCAGCGCACTGCATATTCACCCAATTGGGCGCATTGCTATCCAGTTGTACGGTGCCGGCGGCCTGCGCGGTGTGGCCCTCGCAGCTATGCGGCAGGCCCGGCGACCGTCGCGACCATGACCGCCTTGATCGTGTGCAGCCGGTTCTCCGCCTCGTCGAAGACCACCGAGTGCGCGGACTCGAAGACCTCGTCGGTGACTTCCAGCGAGGTCAGTCCGTACTGCGCGTGGATGTCGCGGCCGACCTTGGTGCCGAGGTCGTGGAAGGCGGGCAGGCAGTGCAGGAACTTCACGTCGGGGTTGCCGGTGGCGCGCAGCACGTCCATGGTCACGGCGTACGGGCCGAGGGCCTTGATGCGCTCCGCCCAGATTTCCTTGGGCTCCCCCATCGACACCCATACGTCGGTGAGAACGAAGTCCGAGCCCCGGACGCCTTCCTCGACCTCTTCGGTGAGGGTGATCCGGGCGCCGCTGGCCTCGGCGAGCCTGCGGGCCTCGGTGACGACGGTCTCGGCGGGCCAGTAGGCGCGTGGGGCGACGATCCGGATGTCCATGCCGAGGAGGGCGCCGGTGATCAGGTAGGAGTTGCCCATGTTGAAGCGGGCGTCGCCGAGGTAGGCGAAGGAGATCCGTTCCAGGGGCTTGGCGCAGTGCTCGGTCATGGTGAGGACGTCGGCGAGCATCTGGGTGGGGTGCCAGTCGTCGGTGAGACCGTTGAAGACGGGGACGCCGGCGTGTGCGGCGAGTTCTTCGACGGTGGCCTGGGCGTCGCCCCGGTACTCGATACCGTCGAACATCCGGCCGAGTACCCGTGCGGTGTCCTTGGGCGACTCCTTGTGCCCGATCTGGGATCCGGCCGGGTCGAGGTACGTCGTGGAGGCGCCCTGGTCGGCGGCGGCGACCTCGAAGGCGCAGCGGGTGCGGGTGGACGTCTTCTCGAAGATCAGCGCGATGTTCTTGCCGCGCAGGTGCTGCACCTCGGTGCCGGACTTCTTGGCCGCCTTGAGTTCGGCCGCCAGGGTCAGCAGGCTGCGGAACTCCTCTGCGGTGAAGTCCAGCTCCTTGAGGAAGTGGCGACCTTTGAGGTCCGTGTGGCCCTTGAGGTCAGTGGGGCCTGCGGGGCCTTCGAGGTGTGACGTCATGAGTGATGCTCCAGGGGACGACCGGACGGCTGTGCGTAGGCACGACTGCTCGAACTAATGAAACCCTATACGGGAGAGCGCATCACTATACGGGCAACCGGACTTTTATACGGCCTCGCGTTCGATCGGACAGCTCATGCAGCGCGGCCCGCCCCGGCCCCTGCCCAGCTCGCTGCCCCGGATCTCGATCACTTCGATGCCCTGTTTCCGCAGGTGGGTGTTGGTGGTCACATTCCTCTCGTACGCCACGACCACCCCCGGCTCCACCGCGAGAACGTTGCAGCCGTCGTCCCACTGCTCCCGTTCCGCCGCATGGACATCCTGGGTCGCGGTGAGTACCCGTACCGAATCCAGGCCGAGTGCGGCGGCGATGGCACGGTGCATGTGCTCCGGCGGATGGTCGGTGACCTTCAGCTCGTTGTCGCCGACGCCTGGTTCGATGGTGTACGAGCGGAGCATGCCGAGCCCGGCGTACTGGGTGAAGGTGTCGCCGTCGACCATCGTCATCACCGTGTCCAGGTGCATGAACGCCCGCCGCTTCGGCATGTCCAGGGCGATGATGGTCCGCGCCGAGCCCGCCGCGAAGAGTCCCTTGGCCAGCATTTCCACCGCCTGCGGGGTGGTCCGCTCGCTCATCCCGATCAGCACCGCGCCCTTGCCGATGACCAGCACGTCGCCGCCTTCGATGGTCGACGGATAGTCGCTCTGCCCCTCGGACCAGGTGTGGAAGGAGCCCGCCTGGGGGCCGGTGAAGAGCGGGTGGTGACGGTAGATCGCCTCGAAGTGAACGGTCTCGCGCTGCCGGGCGGGCCAGCGCATCGCGTTGATCGACACCCCGTCGTAGATCCAGGCGGAGGTGTCGCGGGTGAAGAGGTGGTTGGGCAGCGGGCCGAGCAGGAAGTCGTCGGGCTCCATGACGTGGAAGCGGACCGAGGTGGGTTCGGGGTGGCGTTCCAGGAACTCACGCTTGGTCATTCCGCCGACCAGCGCCTCGCAGAGGTCGGCGGCGGACAGCTCGTCGAAGGTGGCACGCAGATGGTCGGTGGCGAGCGGGCCGTACTCCTTCTCGTCGAAGACCCGGTCCAGTACGAGGCGTCTCGCGTCCGGGAGTTCAAGGGCCTCGGTGAGCAGGTCGCCGAAGAGATGGACCTCGACCCCCCGGTCGCGCAGTACGTCCGCGAACCCGTCGTGCTCCTGGCGCGCCCGGCGCACCCAGAGCACGTCGTCGAAGAGAAGTGCGTCCTTGTTGCTGGGCGTGAGCCGCTTCAGCTCCAGGTCGGGGCGGTGCAGGATGACGCGGCGCAGCCGCCCGGTCTCGGAATCGACATGGAATCCCATGGTTCCCATCCTGACCGAGACGGGGCGGCTGCGCCCTGCTGATGGGGCTTCCCGGGGGCCTGGGCGGGGGTTCGGGGCCGGGGTCGGGGTCGGGTTCGGGTTCGGGGGTCGGCGTCAGAGTGAGAGGACGATCAGTACGAGCAGGAGGATCACCAGGACGCCCAGCCCTGCGAACAGAATCAGTACGAGCTTGATCCTGCGGGCGTGGTCGTCCTCCGGCGCCGGGCGGGGCGGGGTGGCTTCCGGGGGTGGGTCGGCTTTCGGGGGCGGGGCGGCCTCTGGGGATGGTGCGGCCTTCGGGGGCGGGGCGGCTTCTGGGGATGGTGCGGCCTTCGGGGGCGGGGCGGCTTCTGGCGGTGGTCCAGCTTTCGGGGGTGGCCGGTCGGAGCCGTCCGCGCGGCTGCCGCGGGGTTCACGGCCTCGGGTGAGTACCGCCCGCCACACCTCTTCGCGCAGGCCCGGCAGTTCCCCTTCTTCGAGGATCTGCTGTACGGCGGACCGGGCGGCGGGGTCGGGGCCGTTGCGCAGCGCGGGCAGCAGCTCGGCGAGGCGTTTGCTCGGGCCGTCCTCGGCTGCGTGGGGCCGGACGGCCCAGCGGTAGAGGGTGGCGGCGTTGGCGGCGCGGATTTCGTCGCTGGGGTAGGTGCCGGCGGGGTCGTCCTCGCGGCGCTGGAGGAGGAGGTCGGCTTCCAGCAGGGTTTCGCAGAAGTGCAGGCGGAGGGTGTCGCGCCAGTGCGGCCAGCGGGTGGCTGCTTCGGTGACGAGGAGGGTGTTCGCGGTGTGGCCGAGGTCTTGGCGGAGGACGCCGATGAGGTCGGTGTCGGCGGCGCCGGGGAGGGTGGCGGCGGCCTGCTGCTGGGCTTCGGCGGGGGTGGTGTGGTCGAGGGGGTGGAGGAGGGTGAGGAGGTCGTTGTAGGTGAGGGAGGGTTTGCGGCGGCGGGTGGGGAGGAGGGGGCGGCGGGTGGTGGTGGAGGGGGTGGGCCAGGGGGGTGGGGGCTGGGTGGGCGGGGCCGAGGTGGGCTGGGCCGAGATGGGCTGGGCCGAGGTGGGCTGGGCATGGGGGTGCGGGCTCTGGGGGGCCGGGGCATGGGGGTGCGGCTCCGCCTGGGGGCCGCCCCCTTGCCCGCCCGTTCCGCCCCCGGGGGGCGGCCCCGCCGCCCAAGCGGGCTGGGTAATGGGTTCGGGGGGCGGCCCCGCCGACCGAGCGGGCTGGGTAATGGGTTCGGGGGGCGGGGTCGCTGCCCAAGCGGGCTGGGTAGTGGGCTCGGGGGGCGGGGTCGGGGCGGAAGAGGGGGCCGGCGGGGTCTCAGGGCGGACGGTAGGCGCCGGAGGGTGGGGCGTCCGGGGTTGGGTGGTTGAGGGCCCGAGGGGTGGGGTGTCCCGGTGGTCGGGGTGCCTCTCGCGGGACTGGTCCTCGCGGCGGCGTTCGCTCGACTCCCCGCGTTCACTCGCCTCCCCGCGTTCACTCGCCTCCCTGCGCTCACTCGCCTCCCGACGGTCGCTCAGCTCCCGACGTGCACTCGCCTCCCGGCGGTCGCGTTCGATGCGGAGTTGGCGTTGGCGTCGGAGTTCCTGTTCCTGTTCGCGTTCCTGGGCGCGGCGGCGTTCCTGGGCGTGGGCGATCAGCTGGTCGCGCTCGCGTGCCCTGGCCAGCTCCTGCTGGCGGATCAGCTCCTGATCGGTTTCGCGGTCGCGCACCTGCTCCTGTGCGGGGCCCGGCCCGGGGATGCCTTCTCCGATGCCACCGTTGTCCCGCTCCGGCGCGGGCTGCTGCTCCGCCTGCTGGTCGCGCAGCACTTCCCGGGGCTCCCCCTGCCGCGACGGCTCCGCCCGTCCCCGTACCGGAGGGATGACCGGTTTCAGGTTGTGCAGGGCGCGTTCGGCCGCGCGCTGCATCCGGTCGCCGTCCAGCGGGGCGGGGCCCGCCGCTTGGCCGAGGGCGTCCGAGACCTCGTACATGAGGTCCTGCTGGCCGACCCGGGACAGGTAGTGGCCGACCAGTTGGGTGGCGAGTTCCTCGGCGCGGTCGCCGTGGCGTTCGTCGGGGTCGACGCGGGTGCGGCGGGCGTCGGGGGCCGCCGACCCGGGCCAGCGTCGGACGAAGGCGAAGCGGATCAGGCCGGATTCGGCGGTGTCCCGGGTGGCGAAGGTCCACAGGCCGGGGAGGATGCCGCTGAAGATTCCGTACATGCCCATCAGCGTGCGACCGGCGCTGCGTCCGCCCTCCCGGTCCAGGATCATCAGCCCGCGCCGGGGGTGCCGCAGCAGTTCGGCGGTGGCGGCGACCAGCGGGCGGGCGGCCTGCGGGGTGGCGCCGTCGAAGTCGTCGATGAGGTCGGCCAGGCCACGTATCGACGTACCGTGCAGGGCCCCGGACGGGACCCGGGCCAGTTCGCCCCGTACCTCTCCCCAGTCCGTGCCGTCGTCCGCCCACGACCAGCTGTCGAGGCCGATGCAGGTGTCGGGGTCGAGGGCCTGCGCCGAGCCGATCAGGGCGTGGCAGAGGGTGCCCGGCCGGCCGCCGGGGTCACGCCGGGGGGTGCGGCGCAGCAGCATGACCATGCCCTGCTCGTGTTCGAGGCGGACCAGGGCGGAGGCGTCGGGTCCGTCGGTGGGGCTGTGGCCGCCGCGCAGCAGGGGTGCCACGCTGCGGAAGAGTTCCTGTGCCTGGTCGGGTGCGCAGGACCAGGCGACCGGGCCGAACCCGGTGTTGCCGGAGCGGTTGCCCGCGTCCCAGCGGAAGACGATCTGTTCGACGAGTTCTCCGGGTTGCTGCCTGCCCATCAGGCCCCCACCTCTCCCCTGTCGGCGCCGGGCAGCAGCCCGTGCATGGCGAAGATCGACAGCAGCGGGGTCAGTACCCGCCTGGGCCGTACCCCGTGGGGGAAGGCCGCGTCGCGTTCCTGTCCGCCGGTGGCGGCGACGAAGTGCAGGGTGCAGCGTGCGCAGTCGTCGAACGGTTTGAGCCAGGCCCGGCTGCCGTGGTGCTGTACGAAGGCGTAGGCGTCGCGGCTCTCCGCGCGGACGGATGCCGCGGTGAGGTCCGTGTGCGGGGCGCGGTTGAGCCAGTGGTCGACGGCCGGGTCGAAGCGTACGAGGTCGCTCTTGTTGACGGCTACGGCGGCGGCCGCTTCGACGTAACGCCCGTTTCTGGGGATGCGGTTGAGGACGGTGGTGAACGCTTCGTCGCCCAGGTCGCGTTGGTGGATCCCGACGCGTGCGCGCACTGGGTCGAGGGTGGGCAGGCGCAAGGCGCGCAGCGGGTCGAGTACGAAGATGAACGCGCCGACCTCGCCGAGGAAACGGGTCACCTCGTTGTCCTGTGCGAGGTCCTCGCCCGCGAGGTCGAAGAAGAGGACCGGCCTGCTCACTCCGTGTCCGGTGACCAGGAGTCCGTCGGCGAAGTCGGCGAAGGGTTCCTGGTGGGTGGGGTCGAGCATGTCGCCCTGGTGGAGGCGCTGGACGCTTTCCTGGAGGAATTCGCGGTGCCAGTCGGGGTTCAGGGGGAGGCAGGTCAGTCCGTACGGTTCGAGGCCGCCCTGTTCGATCTCGCCGAGCATCGCGGCGAGGAGGTGGGTCTTGCCGGCGGCTGAGCTGCCGACCATGGCGATGGTGAGGGGTTCGCCGTTGGTGAGGTAGGGGACGGGAAGGTAGTGGGGGCGGCCGGTGGGGCCGTGCGGGCACTTCTGGAAGGCGTGGCGGAGGGCTTCCTTGCGGTGCATCGGCCGGTGTTCGTTGGTGAGGTCGAGCGGTTTGTACTCCTTCTTGGCGTTGCGTGCGAAGAGCCGGCCCTCGTCGTAGCTGACGGGGAGCCGGCAGTGCGGGCAGAGTGCGGGGCGCGGGACGACCGGTGGTTCGGGTGGTTGTGGTGGTGGGGCGGTGGTCCTGCGGGATCTGCCGGTGGTGAACCGGTCGCGCAGGGAGAGGCGGCCGGGGCGGGGGGCCGGGTACTCGTAACCGCCGTTCCAGTCCTGCCCGTTGGTGTCCGGTGGGCTCTGCGCTGTGTCGCCGAGGCCCAGGGTCCGGCGTTTCGCCGCGGTGCGGGTGTCGAAGTCGGCGCGGTCGCGGGCGAGGGGATCGCTGGCGGTGGGGGCCATGACCAGGGGGTCGGGGACGTTGAGGAGTTGCAGGAGGCGTTCGGGGTGGGGCCGGTTGTCGGCGTACGGGGCGAAGGCTCCCCCGTCGCCGAGTGCTCCCAGCTGCCGGTAGTCGGCGAGGTCGGCGGGCGGCCCCTGCCCGTTGCTCTGCCGTCCGGAGAGCAGGGTGTACGCGAGCTGGGCGACGGCCCATACGTCGTCGCGTCCGTCGGCCGTGCCCTGCCCTGTCCGCTGTTCCGGGGAGGCCCAGGGGCCGGTGCCGAAGGCGTCGCGGGGGTCGCCGACGCGGATGACGGCGTACGGCTCGGGGAGCTGGATGCGGGTGCCGTCCCAGCGGACGGTGTACGGGGTGAGCGCCCGGTGCACCAGTCCGGCTGCCGCCAACAGTCGTACGGCGAGTACTAGTTGGCCGATCACATTGCGCTGGGCCTGGACGCCGAGGGAGCCGAGGCTGTCGGCGAGCGGGTTGCCGACGGGCCGTTTGTAGAGCACGAAGGGCTCGGCGACCTCCAGATTGTGGCCGACGAGCCGGGTGAAGATCTCGCCGTACTGTTCGGCCCCGTAGCTCCGCTCGACGGCGACGGCGGCGGCCACCTCGCGTTCCAGTGCGTCGTACGCCGCCGTGTTGCCGCGCGCGGAGAGCGGCAGCCGGTGCTGGGTGACCTCCCAGCCGTCGCCGAGTTTCACCTCGCGGGTCAGTGCCACCTCCCGGCCGGGTGCGCGGCGGTCTTCGCCGAACCCGGCCGGGAAGCGGACGCAGTCCCCTTTGAGCAGGAAGAATTCCAGCTCTTCGACCGGTAGCGCCTCTGTCATGCGTTGCTGCCCTCCGCTTCCGGTTCGTCTTCCGGCAGGTCGTAACTGCGTACCGTGCGTACTCCGCCGGAGCGCAGCGGCACCAGGTCGATGACCCCGGCGTGCCGTCCGCCCGGGGTCCAGACCACGTCGTCGGTGCTGCCGTGCCAGCCGTCGGGGTCGGCGGGTTCGGCACCCCGCCGGGCGGCCTCGGGGGCGAAGGTGACGCGGCGTCCCGCCTCCGGGTCCTTGGAGAGCATCCGGCGGTGTTCGGCCGCGCACAGGCGCAGGGCCCGGTCGGCGAAGCCTTCCGAGTCAAGCATTTCGGCGGTGCGGTCGATGGCGACACCGAGCAACTGGGCTACACCCGGGCGCTGTTCGGGTGCGGGGGCGAAGGGTGGGGGTGCGGCGGCCGCGTCGCGGCGCAGGGCCTCGTACTCCTGGTCGAGGAGTTCGCCGACCTTGGGTTCGACGGGGAGCCGGGAGGCGGCGTCGGGGTCCCGTTCGACGGTGGCCCAGCAGGTGGCGAGGAGCAGGGTGATGCCATGGGTGAGGTCGGTGACGAGGGTGGGGACGAGTGCGGTGCCGCCGTCGCCGGTTTCCCGCTCCAGCCAGGGCGGACGCATCTCTTCGCCCATGTCCCAGTTTTCCGGGGGGAGTTGGCTTGTACGGTACGACGCCGGATCCTGGCCCGGCGCGGGGGCCGGGCCGGGCGCGGCGAAGAGGTCGTCGAGCGTGCTTCCGGTGGGCTCGGAGTCGACTGCGTCGCTCCAGCTGTCCCAACTCCACACCTGGGTGCTGGGGTTGGTTTCGGGCTCGGGTGTCATCCCGGGTTCCTCGTGGCCGGCGGTCTCGTACTCGTAGCCGACGCCCTCCTCGGGGCCGGCACCGGTCCGCCGCGAAGGTACGGCACGCCGGGGAGCCTCGTAGCTCTCCACCTGGTGGGCAACTCGCCGCAGCAGTACGGCAATGGAGCGCGCCCCGTCCGAGCAGTGGTAGCGGGCGTCGGCGAACAGCCAGTCGTGCACCGCGGTTTCGGCGAGCAGCCGGTCGACGCCGTCGACCCGGTCCGCGGCCTCCCCCACCCGCATCTCCACCCACCAGGCGTCGACGGCCGCTGTCCAGTCGCGCACCGAGAGCAGTGCGGACAGGGCGAGCGCCAGCACCAGTGCGCAGGCCCCCCACCAGGGTGGCACCGAGGCGAGCTGGCCGACAAGACCGCCCACCACGCCGCCGACGACGCCCCAAAGCAGCCGGCCGAGCCAGCCGGTGTCGCCGCCTCCGTCGACTCGCCCGCCCGGTGACCGGTTGGGCCTGCGGAGCAGCATCAGGAGTGCGGGGACCGCCATCAGCGCACCGGCGAGGGGGCCGATCAGCCAGCCGAGCCGCGGCCACAGTCCGGCGGCGAAGGCCAGCACGAAGGCGAGGGCGAGGTCGGTGGCGCCGGGCCGTTCGCCGCCGACCACGAAGAGGGCGGGGGTGCTGAGGTCAGTTGCGTAACCGGGTGGGCAGGTCCGGTCGAGCTGGGTGAGCCGGGCCGCGCTGCCCACGGGTGCGGACAGGTCGGAGAGTGCGCCGAGCCGGGCCGCGACCGACCTCAACGGGAGTCCTCTGCCGAGGAGTTGCTCGGTGAAGCCGCGCAGTCCCGGTGCGACGCTCTCCCGGGAGACCTCGGTGATTTCGGGGAGTTCGATGCCGCGCCTGCTCAGCCGACTGCGCTGTTCGGGCAGCAGACGCAGGCCGTCTCCGTCGGTGAGGGCGCCCGCGATGGCTTCGCGGTAGCCGGTCAGCGCTCCGGAGAGTTCCGCCAACACGCTCGGTATGTCTGCCTGTTGGCGGCTGCTGGCGAACAGGCCGGAGGCAGGTCGGGCCCGTTCGTACGCCCCTTCGGCGTCGCGCAGTGCGCTCTGGCAGCGGCGGTGGCGCTGTTCGGCGTCGCCGCCGTGCACCAGCCAGGCCCGGTCGCGGATGCTTTTGGGGACACCGCCGCCGAGCAGTGGGGCGAGTTCGGGGGGCACGGATTCCGGGGGGCCGGCGGCGGTTTCGCCGGCGTATCCGGAGTGGGCGGCGGGTGAGGCCGCGGTGACCGGGGCGGGTGCCGGCACGTCCTGTCCGGCCAGGGTGTCCAGGGCCTGTCGCCAGGTGCGGCTGCGGGCTGCCTCGGTCAGATCGTGCTCCAGGATGCGTACGCCGGGCACGGCGACGCCGTCCATCACTTGCCCCAGCGACCGCAGCACGGCGTCGAACACCCGTGGTTCGGCGAGCACTTCGAGCAGTGGGCGGAGTACGTCGCCGTCGTCGGCCCCGTTGGGCGTCAGGGTGCTCGCGGGGGCTTCCTCGCCGGCGAGCGGGTCGAGGACCCAGAGCACTCCGGCGTCCGGCGGGCGCAGCGAGAGCGGCCGGGCCAGCGGGCGGGCGGGCCCCAGGAGTGCGGCTGCGTCATCCGGGGCGGAGCCCTCGTCGGCGGGCCCGATCGCCAGGCAGACGATGCGGGCGGAGCCGTGCGTGAAGAGCCGTTCGTAGAGGAGCTGGTTGCGGTCGAGGCGCGCGGCGTGGTCGACGACGAGGAAACGGCGCCGCGCGTCGGCGGAGGACCGTACGGCGGTGAGTGCTTCGCGCACCGCGCGGGCGGCGGCGCCGGGTGGGGCGTCCGGGCCGCTCACGGGGCGCAGATCGAGGCAGACCGCGTGCTCGGGCGCCCCCTGTCCGTTGCTCACCGGTGATCCCCTTCCGGCCACTGCTCGGCCGCGGGCTTACGGAACCGCGGATCGTCGGAGGGCTCACGGAATCCCTCTGCGTCCGAGGGCTCACGGAAGCGCTCCGCGTCCGAGGGCTCACGGATGGGCCGCCCCCCATCGGCGTCCTGGTCGGCCTGCTTGTCGTCGTACGGACTCTCGTCGGCGAACCCGCTGCTCCGGAACCCGTCGTCGCCGGGATCTCCGGTGCGGGGGCCGCCATGGCGGGGGCCGCCGCCGTGGGGGCCGCCCTCACGGGGGCCGCCGCCGTGAGGGTCGGCGCTGCGGAGGCCACCACTACGCGCGGCACCGCTGAAGGGGCCCAAGTCACCTGTTCCGTCCTGCTGCTGCGCGGCCCGCCAAGCGGGGCCACCCGTCGCGGTATCGCCCGACAGCCACTCCGGGTCACCCCGGCCACCGGGTTCCTCCGGCCTGTGGGGATCCTCGGCCCGGCGAGGCTCCTCGGCCCTACGGGGCTCCTCGGCCCGGCGAGGTTCCCCAGCGCGGCGAGGATCCTCCGCCCGGCGGGATTCCTCAGCCCGGCGGGTTCCCCCGGCCCCGCGAGGGTCCTCCGCCCTGCGTGCACCCCCGTTCCGCCGAGGATCCCCGTTCCGCCGGGATTCCTCGTTCCGGCCACCCTCCTCGTACCCCGCGGGCTCTTCGTACCCCGCGGGCTCTTCGTACCCCGCGGGCTCCTCGTACCCCGCCGGCCCCTCCGACCACGCAGCCTCGTCGTCGAACCACAGGGGCTCATCCGGGTCGGGCTGCGCACGCGCCCCCTCGTCGTAGGACGGGGCCCCCCGCGCCCGTTCGCCGGACGCGGGCCCCGCCTGCGGACGTTCGCCGCCCGGTCGTCGCCCGGTCGTCCGGGACGGCTCCCCCGCCCCGTGTCCGTTCGGGTGGCGGCCCGCGCTGGGCCCCGGCCGGGTGCCGGCGCTCCGTTCCACCCCGTACCGCTGGAAGAGCGCACGGAGGTTCGGCCGGGTGGGGCGCAGGGCGCCGGGGAAGCGGAGGTCCAGCGCGCCCTGGAAGGTGCGCTCCCAGAAACCGTGGAGTGGAACCATCCACTCCTCGTCCTGGGCCCCGTACTCCCCCGCCATCTCCTCCAGCAGGGCCGTCTGCTGGGGCGCGACCTCCTGCACCAGGATGCGGAAGAGGTCCGAGGGGCCGGTGGGGGTGGTGGTGAGCCCGCGTGGCTGGGCGGCCATCAGCTGGTCGCAGAAGTCCTCGATGATCTGGCCCTCGTCGAGCAGCGCCCACTGTTCGTACGCCCGCAGCAGGCCCGACCAGCTGGAGACGGACTCGTCGAAGGCCTCCAGGCGCAGGGTCATGGTCGCGGAGTCGCCGTCCTGGAGGCGGATGCGGATGGCCTCGGGCGAGTGGGCGGGGCCCCGGACCTCGACCCTCCCGTTCCACATCGCGCACAGGATGCGGTGCAGGATGCGCTGCCGGTCGTCCTCGGTGCTGGCCAGCCAGTCGTCGCGGTAGCCGAGGCGCTGGCGCCAGTGCAGGAAGTCGTCGGTGCCCGCCGCGTCGCGGGACTCCGACCACAGCCGCAGGACGTGCCGTACCTCCGATACGTCGGTGAGGCTCATTCCGCTGCGGAACAGGACGACGGTGATCGCCTGGGTGTCGACGGCCCGGGTCTCCGGCCTGCCGCCCAGGTCGCGCGGCAGGTTCAGTTCCTGTTGCAGGAACTGGGCGTTGCGGTCGTTGGTCTCGCTCTGCGGGTAGACGATGAGGACCTTGAGGGGGCCGTTCCCGTCGGGGGTGAAGCCGACCGGCAGCAAGCTGGCGAGCTGGGAGCGGAACTGTTGCAGCCACCGCCCGTCCACCGACGCCTCCGCGTCCTCGTCGCCCGCGGCCGCCTGGAGGAGTACGCCGAGGGAGGGCAGCAGGGGCCGGTCGTCGAGCATGCTGGCCTCGCCGAACAGGCCCTTGACCCGGCGTTCCACGACCTGCTTGATCTCCTTGACGGCGTCGCGCGGGGAGCGTCGTACGGCGTCCAGGGCGAGCTGCCAGTCGGCGGGCTGGACCAGTTTGTCCAGCAGTCCGGCGGCGTCCTGCTCGCCGGAGATGCCCTCGTTCTCGCGGAGCCGGTGGAAGACGTCGTCGTAGAAGGCGCCGAGGGTGCCCTGCGGGGGCAGCAGATAGGTGACGCCGGTGCGGTCGTCGCGGTAGAGCTCCTTGCGGCGGTCGCGGAAGGACTTGCGTTCGTCCTCCTCGTGCGCCTTCAACGCCCTTACCAGGGTGGAGACTTCCTTGAGGGTCTGGGCCAGGGGTGCGCGCCAGCGCATCTCGTGGTCCTTCCAGCCGCGGTGCCACAGCCGGTTGGCCCGCCACTGGTACCAGCGGTTCTGCTCCTCGATCGCGAGTTGTACGTCCGGGTCGCCCCAGCGGGCGGGGACGATGCCGCCGACGCTGCGTTTGATGCGGGGGACCTGGGGTGCGGAGGGGGTGACTCCGTCGGGCTTCTCGGGGTCGTTCTTGCGGTTGTCGAGCATGCCGCCGAAGCCGACGGCGGCGGGCCGCTGCGGATGGTCGGCCAGTCCGAGCAGGACCTTCTCGGTTCGGAACGGTCCGATCAGCCCGGTGATCTCGCGTGCCGCGGTCAGCGGTTTGAAGTCCTCCGCCATCCGTGGAATCTCGCGGTCCAGCTCGCGGTCGAGGCGGACCAGGCCGTCCTCCATGTCGCCGATCCGGTAGCGGAGGGCCTGCCCGATGTCCTTGGTCCCCTTGGGCAGCGGGTCGGGGGCCGGGACGGCGGGGGCCTCGCGGGCCCAGAGCCGGCCGACGCCGGAGCGTTCGAAGAAGTCGCGGATCCGCTCGGTGCCCTGGTCGTCCGGGCGCAGGGCCCGCTCGCTCATGTCGCGTACCGCCTGGGCGAGCAACCGGCTGGCGACGATCTCGGCGAGGTCGTCGACCGGGACGGTCAGGGAGGCGGCGAGGCTGGTGGACATGCCCCGGTAGCCGATGCCGGAGCGGGACGGGGTGGAGCGCTCCACGCTCTTGTTGATGAAGCTGGCCGCGAAGGACATGTAGTCGCCCTCGGCGTGCCCGCCCGCGGTGACTTCGCCGACCTCGGTGCCGATCAGCGACATCACCATGGCGGTCGCGGAGCGGCGCAGGTCCTCGGCCCTGATCCCGGACGGTTTGCTGAACAGGAACGCGGTCTGCACCGTCGAGGACCGCAGCCTGACCAGGCCTTCGCCGGGGTAGCGGACGGCGAGCGAGCCGCTCTGTTCGACGTCGCCGAAGTCGGACTGGGCGCTGGGTACGTTCTGGTCGTCGACGAGGCGGGAGAGGTCCACCAGGGCGCGGGCCGCGTTGAGTTCGGCGTCCCGGCCGCCGCCGGCCTCGGGCGGGAACGCGGACGGCATCACGACCAGCGGGTAGATCTTCACCCCGGGCACCTTGGACTTGCGGAACTCGTGCCCGATGAGGTGGATGAAGTCGTAGTAGATTCCGGCGCCGGTGCCACCGGCCACGGAGAACGCCACGAACACGTCGCAGCCGCGGATCTGCCGTCCGCCGACGTCCCGCAGGTCACCGGCCGAGTTGCTGATCGCGCTGATCGCGGAGCGGAGCTGCCCGAGGACGGGTTCCAGGCCGTTGCGCAGGGTGGCGAAGAGCGCGGACCTGCCGACGGTGGGCAGTTGGCCGGCCCCGTTGTGCAGGGGGGCCACCCGGGGTTCGCGCTCCTTGGGCGGCAGCCAGCCCTTGGTCTCGTCGTGCAGGGCGACGCGCAGCATCCGGGCGACGTCCGGGGAGCTGTCGTAGTGGGCGGGCAGCAGGTCGTGGACGACCCGGGAGGTTCTGGCGTACGCCGCCGACTCGGCCCCCTTGGCCTGGAGGTGCGGCAGCTGGTCGAGCTCGGACTCGCTGAAGTCGGCGTACACGAACTGGAGGCAGTCGGGCAGCTGGAAGCGCTTGCGGCGGTCGTCGACGGCGAGCTTGGTGCCGTCGGGGCCGCAGAGTTCGCGGCGCAGGCCGCGCTCCAGTTCGGCGCCGATCCGGCCGCCGGTGCCGCCGAGCCCGACGAACAGCATGGGCTGGTAGATCTTCATCTTCTCTCTCGTCTCCCGGCTCAGAAGTTGCCGTCGTACGGGCGGGTGGGTCCGGATCCGGCGGCGGATCCCTGGTGGTCGCCCCGGCTGCCGTCCGGGGACGCCCCGTGGGAGTCGCCGGTCCGGGGGCCACCGGCCCGGCCGGGCCTGCGTGGCCCGAACGGTCCGCGCGAGGTCCGGCCGGTCCCGGGGGTTCCGGCCGCGGGGGTCCGCCGGTTGTCGTGCACCAGCAGTTCCAGACCGTCGTCCAGCTCCACCAACTCGCCTTCCGCCAGAAGACGTTCACGCCCACGCTGGGTCCGTACGGAGATCACTCCGGCGGCATTGCGGCTCAGCCGGTGCACCTCCCCGGACCCGGTGACCCGCATCAGCTTGGGCGCGGCACCGCTCGCCCGCTCCACGGCGAACCGGAACTGGTGGCCGCTGCTCTGGCCCGACCGCACGGTCAGGGTGTCCAGCGACCGGCCGTCCCGGCGCAGTTCGAGCCGTACGCCGGTGAGGTCCCGACGCCGCTCGCGGTCCCTGCGCCGTATCTCCAGCACCGCGGCAGCCACCAGCAGCAGCGCCAGCGCGCCCAGGGCGGCCCCCCAGCAGCGGTCCCACCAGGTGGGTTCCGCCTCGACCAGGGCGTCGAGGGAGGTGGTGTCCAGGACGCGCCGCCGGTCGTCGCCGTCGGTCAGGACGACGGTGCCCGCCAGCTCACCGAGCGCGATGCCCGCACCGACGGACACCGTGAAGGTGTGGTGCGAACTGCCGGGCTCGGCCCGCACCTTGACCGGCGACACCTTCAGCTGCGAACCGGGCGGCTGGTCCGCGAGACCGAGGGTGAGGGTGTGCGCCACGGTGTCATTGTTCGTAACGTCCAGGGACCCTTCGAGAGTTCCCCCGGGGTACACCGTGCTGCGCTCGACGTTCAGTCCGGCCGTGATTGGTGTCTTTCCGGAGGACAGCTCGGTGTAGTACGGGCGGTGGTCGCCGGTCACGCCCGGCGCGGTCATCTCGCCGGTGAGGGCCAGGCTGCCGGTGGCGCCCTTGGGGATGTCGAGGGTGCCGGTGTAGCGGGCGTCCCCGGCCTTCGCATCGGGCTTGCTGCCGTCGTCCTTGAGGGCGGCGGCCAGGGGTGCGAAGCCCTGCCCGGTGACCTTGACGCCGACCTGGATGCCCTTGAGGAGGTTCTGGTCGGTGATGACGACTCCGCGCCGGGTCTGCATCCGCATCTCCACCACGGCCTGTTCGCCGGCGCGCGGCGACGACGGGTCGAGGGTGATCGCGGAGCGGAGGTTGCCCTGCCAGATCGCCCGTACGGCGACGTCCTGGCCGCGGTGCCCCTCGGGCGCCTCGACGCGCACCCGCCACTTGCCGGGCAGCGGGTTCTTCACCCGCAGTGCCTCCACCGGGCCGTCCTGCCCGCTGACCTCGAAGCTGGATCCGTCGGCGGAACCGCTGGTGGGGACCTTCTTCCCGCTCGGGTCGTAGTACGTCACGGACACCTTGGGGTCGTGCTTGCTGACCGTGAGGGAGCCGTCGGTGGCGATCGGCGGGATGGTCACCGACAGGTCGCCCGGCGGTTTGCCGCGGGTGCCCTCGGCGACCTGGGCGCAGCGGGCGGCGGCGAAGGTCTCCTGGAGGGCCTTGTCGATCTGCTCGGAGTTGTCGACGACCCTCATCTTCGGGGTGGCGCCGGGGAGGTTGGCGCAGCCGCCCCGGTAGCCGCCGTCGGCCATCGCGGTGAGTGCGCCGCGGTCGATCTGGTTGCCGAAGCCGAGCGGCCAGATCTGCACCGACTCCTCGCGGGCGCGGGCGAGTTCATCGGTGAGCTGCCCCGCCGCGTTGGTCTGGCGGCTGGTGCGGTCGGCACCGTAGGCCGGGCTGTCGCCGACGTCGAGTTTGCCGTCGGTGAGCAGGAACACCACCTTGGGGATGCCCGGCTTGCCCTCCTTGGTGAGCCGGTTGACGGCCTGGCGCACGGCGGCCGGGAAGTCGGTGCCGGGGCCGATGCGCTTCTGGTCGCGGTTGCCGAGCTGCTGCACGCAGTCGCTGAGTTTCTGGCGTCCCGCCGCGTCCGACACGGTCAGCCCGCACACCTCGCGCACCGCCGACTGTCCGGCCTTCTCCGAGCTCCCGAAGCCGATCACCGCGGCCCGCGACCGCTCGGATATCTCCCCCTGGCTGAGCAGCGCCGCGGCCTCCACCTCCCGGGCCAGGTCCTGTTCGGAGAGGCTCTTGGAGAGGTCGACGACCACGGCGAAGTCGATCGGGTCGGGGCCTTCGACGGCGGGTAACTGCGTTGCCGTTAATCCCTGTTGGGTCATGTGTGGCAGGGGCAGGGCCGCGCCCGACAGTGCCAGGAGTACGGCGCCCAGGCCGACGGCACGTCCCAGGTTCAAGCTCCGCTCGCGCACCCGGCGTACCGTCACATTCATCAGCTGATCCATCGTCTCGTCACCACACCTGGCCGATTGCGGAAAGCACCACGCCGAGGGTCAGACAGCAGACCCCCGCGCGCAGCCAGCGGTACTTGGCGGTGAGCACCGCACCCAGCGCACTCGCCTGCTCAAGCAGCCGGCGCACGATGTCCGTGCCGGACTCGGCCAGCCGCCCGTGCAGCACCTCGGGCGGGGTGCCCTCGGTGAGGGCGCGCAAAAATGTCGCGTCGGCACCGATCCGGGTGCGCGGCAGCACCACCCCGATGAGCATCAACAGGCCTGCCAGCCAGAGGAGTCCACCCGTCACCACCAGTCCCAGCGCGAACCCCGAGGGGGCCTGCGCCCCGTCCCTCGCCCACACCACGGCCAGAAAGGCCAGCCCGCCGGACAGCAGGATCGCCGCCTTGGCGTCGGCCCGCCCGATGTCCTCCCGTACGGAATCCAGCAGCCGCTCGGCGAGGTAGCGCACATCGGGGCTCCGGGGGTCGGCAGCAGGCGCGGGGCCGGGCCGGGAAGGCCCGGATGCGGGGGCGGCCGGTGGGGCGCTCGGCAGTGCGAGATCTGGGGGAAGGAAGTTGGACGGTACGGGGCTCGGGGGCGCGGGTGCGGCCCCGGGCGCGGGGGCTGCGGGCGCGGGGGTTGCGGTCCCGCGCGCAGGCGTTCCCGGCCCGGCCCCAGGATCAGGCGTTCCCGGCGCGCTCGCAGGTGCCCCGGGCTGCGGCTCGGGATCCGTGGTCGGGGCGCGGTGCGGGTCAGTGGTGGTCATTCGTCGTCCCAGTCGTCGAAGTCCGCACTTGGGCGCGAGGTCCGTTGACCGCTGGTCCGCCGGGGCTGCCCGTCATGGGTCCAACCCCCTTGTGCCGAACGGTGGTTGGGGCCGAAGTCGTCCGGGTCCCGCCAGTCGTCCGGCTCCCGGTCCGGCTCCTGGCCCTGTACGGCGTCGCGATCGCGGTCCCGGCCGCGGTCCCACTCACGTCCTGGCTCCCGCTCCCACTCACGTTCCCGCTCCCAGTCACGTTCCCGGCCACGTTCCCGGCCACGTTCCCGCTCCCGGTCCGCCCAGGACTCCACCACCGTTCCCTCGTAGACCCGCCCCCCGGGCTCCCCCACTCCCTCGGTCTCCTCCCCCCAGTACGGATCGACGGGCTCGCCCCGTTCCCGCCGTACGCCACCGCCACCGCCACCGCCGCGCTCAAGTTCCCGGCCATGGTCACCATCACGTCCCGAGCGCCCGTTCCGGTTCCCCTCCAGCGCCTCGCGCACCCCGCGCCCCCCGCCCCGCCCGGCGGTCAGCATCGAGTCCCCGACCCCGCCGACCACTCCTCCCGACTGCTCCCGCAGGTACTGGATCACCTCGTACATGTGGTCGCCGATGTCGTGCCGCTCCAGGTTCCCGGTGTCCAGCAGCTTGTGGAACAGGCCGATGAAGTCCTGCTGACCTGCCCTCTTCTCCTCCTGGATGCGCTTGCGGATCTCCCACTGGATGTCCGGGTTGGTGGCCATGTAGTAGGCGATCTCGCTCTCCTCGCCCCTGCTCAGGACCTGCTGGAGGGCCGCCGCCTCCTCCTGGACCGCCCGGCGCTTGCGCTCGGCCCTGCGCCTGACCGCCTCGTCCCTGCGGACCTCGTTGGCCATGTCGATGTCCACGATGTCCTTCTCCTGGACATGCTTCTTGACCTCTTCGCTGAGGTCGATGAAGACATGGACCCGGGTGGAGAGCCCGAGATCCCGGCCGAGGTCGATACGCCCTGCCTCCACCTCCGCCCGGAACGCGTCGTCCGCACGGTGCGACTCGGTGAGCCGGAAGCGGCGCGACACGTTCCGCAGTCCGGCGAGGAGATCGTCGCGCAGCAGTTCGCCGACGTCCCGCACGTTCTGGGCGACCACCGCGCGCGGGTCGACGACCCTCCAGTGCACCCGTGCGGTCGCGTCGAAGAACGCGGCATCGCCCGCGGCCGGAAGCCGCAGGGCGAAGGAGGTCACATAGGTGCCCAGGCGCACCTCGACGATGCTGTACGGGGAGCCGACCCACGGTTTGCGGACGTCCTCGCGGTGGTCGGGCCACAGGATGCTGTACCCGCCGTTCTTGTACAGCATCACGGCCGCCACCTGGCTGCTGTGCCGCACGTACGGGGGCGCGTACTCGCCGACCACCGGGCCCGCGGCTTCCTGTTCCTGTTCCTGGCCCGACTCGGGTCGCCCGTAGGGCTGTTGATGCTCGACGCGCGGCTGCTTCGCGGGCTGCGGGGCCCGCTTGCGCTGCTGTTCCTGCTGCTGTGGGGCCCGCTTGCGCTGCGGGTCCTGCTGCTGCCCGGCCCGCGCCCGCGGCTGTTCGCGCGGCTCCTGGGGCTCCCGGTCCGTCATCGTTCGGCTCCCTCTCCCACGGCGCGCCACATCCGTCCTGCCGCCGCCTTGTCCAGTGCCTCACCGGGATCGTTGACCAGCCGGTCCAGCAGGTGCCGCAGCCGGTCGCGGTCCCGGCGGTCGACTGCGAGCAGCGACAGGAATCCGCAGAGCGGCCCCATCTGCTCCTCGTCCGCCGCCGCTCTGCGCAGCCAGCCGCCCAGTGCGTCCAGCGCGGCGTCGCCCGAGCGTGCGGTGACCAGTGCGTGCCGCACCAGGTCCGCGAGTCTGCGGCGGAGTGCGGGCCGGGTCACCAGCAGTGCCGCGATCAGCGGTTTCGAGCCGTGGCGTGCCATCTGCTCGTCCTCGTGGAGTCCCCAGAGGTACGTCGCCCTGGTGCCCAGCGCCCCGATCACCGCGAGCAGTACCAGGTTGGCCAGGTCCCGGCGCTCCTCGCGCAGCCAGCCGCCGAGCCGTGCCACGACGGTTTCGGGGTCGGTCCCGGCCAGCAGTCTGGTGACGCTGAAGGCGGCGGTGGCGAGTTCGTCGAGGTCGGCGTCCTCGCGGCGTACCACCTTGGCGAGTTCGTCGAGGGAGGCGCCGACGGAGCCGGCCGCCATGCCGTATCCGTGGGTCAGCAGGGCGGTGGTGCGCAGGGCCTCGTCGCCGCTCTTCGCCCAGGTCTTGAGCGTGGCGCGGGCGGCCGGGCACACGGTGCTCTCCCGGGAGGCCTCGGCGAGTGCGGTCGCGGCGGCCATCCGCAGGGTCGGGCTGTCGGTTCCGGCCATGGGGCCGAGCAGTTCCCCCGCCCCGTACACCCAGTCCCAGGAACACAGCACCCCGGCGGCGACGGACGCCCGCACCCACACCTGCGGGCGCGGGTCGTCGCACAGTGCGCGCAGCCACCGCGTGAGGGGTCCGCGTACGTTGTGGTAGCCGTGCCACACCTCTTGGAGTACGGCGGTGGCCAGGCCGCGCCCCTGGAAACGGACGGCGCGCATCGGCACCTTGGCGTCGCCCAGATCGAACTCGCCGTCCTCCACGACGGCCCTTGCCTGCACCGGCCGGTCCTGGTCGTGCACCGCGAACAGCCTCCGCCCCAGGGCCTGTTCGGGGTCCAGGGTCATCGCCAGCTCCCAGGCGAGCTGCTCGCCCGCCTCGGCGGTGAGGCTGTACGAGGATCCGTTGAACACGGCGACCGCGATCCGGAACGCGGCGGCGTCCAGTGCGGGCAGCGCGGCCGGGAGCGCCCCGGGCCGGTCGGCGCCGGCGAACCACACGCGCGCCTGTTCACGTACGAACACCCCGCATCCGGCCAGGAGTTGGAGGTTGGTCAGCTCCTCCGCCTGACGTAACGCCAGCTGTGCGGCGAGGCCCGCGGCTTCGTGCGGGCGGAGTTCGTCCAGGCCGAGCGCGTCCTTGAGCGCCGCCGTCTCGAAGAGGCCACGTGCCCGGTCGAGGGCGCCTTCGGGTGCTTCCTTGAGGAGCACGCGCAGATGGCGGTGGAGCACCTTTTCGGTGCGCGGTGGCCGGCACGGCTGCCCGTATCTGCCGCGCAGGAACTGTCCGGCCAGCTCCCCGCCACCGGCCAGCACCACGGCGTACGCCCGACGCTCGGCAAGGATTCCGCTGAGCCGGTCGAGGTGGAGTTCGGTGGGGCGGCCGGGTCCGCGCGCGTAGGCCGCCCGGGACTCGCGGCGGTCGACGTCGCGTTCGTGCAGGGGCTGTTGGTGTGCCTCGTCGGCGGGGAGTTCCAGGAGGTACCCGGACTCCTGCTCGATCTCCGAGGCTTCGACGCAGTGCAGTGGATTGCCGGGGTCGAGGCGGTGCACGCGGTCCCGGGCGAGTTCGGAGAGCAGGGCGAGGGCGGTCGCGGTGCGGCCGCTGCCGGGTTCGCCGCACAGGACGAGCAGGCGGCGCTCGCGCAGCAGGTCCTTCATCCGCTGATATCCGGCCGCCTCGCAGTAGACGTCCGCGAGGCGGTCCAGCTCCTCCTTGGGCACGGGGCCTGCGACCAGGGCGCCGCCGGTGCCGTTCGTGCCGCTGATGCCGCCGGCGCCGTGCCACGGGCCGAGCTGGTTGATGAAGGTGTTGCCCTGGAAGACCTGGCTGTCGCCGCCGATGTCGTAGCGGTCCCGTGCGGCACCTGGCGCGGCGAAGTTCTGCAACGCGGCGTGGACGGTGGCGGAACCCCCGGTACCACCACCGTCGAGCGGGCCTCGGCCCACCTGGTCGAAGGGGCTCGGCTCGGGTCTGGGCTCCTCACCCTCACCGCCTCCGCCGCCCGGTCCGGCAGCGGCCCCCTGCCCCTTCCCCTCGGGCTGCCCCTTGCCGTCCGCCCCCTGGCCGGCGTCCGCGCCGCCCCGCCCCGCCCCTTGCCCGGCCTCGCCGCCACCGGCCGCAGGCTCCGCACCGGCCCCCTCGTCCACGTCGCTCATGCGTCACCCTCGCTGCGGCCGCGGCGGCGGTCCGCACCGGCGTCCCGGCCCGGCGTCGCGGACCACGAGTCGTCCCTTGGAGTCCCGCGCTCGGCGGTGAGGGCCCCCCGGCCCGGGACGGTGTCCCCCGGCGCCGGCCTCCCCTCCTTCTCCTTGCGGAAGCCCGTGAATCCGCCGTGGATCGTGCTGCCGCTGACGCTCAGATTGTCGCCGCGGACATGGAACTCCTGCGCGGGGAGACTCGGTTGGGGTGCCGTCGGGTCCGCGCCGGGCGATGGTGAGCCGTCCCCCTCCAACGGCCCACCATCGCGTCCGGGTTCCGCGGCCGGATTCACCGCGGTCGGATTCCCGGGTGCGGACACCGCCTCCCCGGGCGGTTTCGCGAGGCCCGGGACATGGAACCAGGCGGCCTCATCGGTCTCCTTGGAACGGACCCGGCCACTGCGGTACTGCCGGGGCTCGATGTGCCGCCCGCCCTCGGCGACCACCTCGGTGTACAGCCAGTCGGAGACCACGATCATCAGGTCGGATCCGGGCGCCGCCCTCATGACCCGTTTAGCGGTGTCGCTGTCGCACAGCCGGCAGGTCAGGTCGACGGCCCGCCCCACCAGCCCCCTGGAGTCGTCGTACACCGGCCCCATGTGCATGCCGACCCGCACCCGTAACCGCTCCGACCTGCCGTGGTTCTGTTCCCGCAGGTTCTCGTAGAAGGTGCTCAGCCAGCGGCCGACCATGAGCGACGGCGGTACGTCGGCGGGCAGTGCGGCCAGGATTCCGTCGCCCCGGTCCTCCATGTGGAGCTTGCCGGGTGCCACCCCGACCGCCGCGAACGCCTCCCCGAAGGCGGCGTACATCGCCACCCGCATCCGCTTCTTGGTCTCCAGGCCCATCGCCCCGGACCCGCAGGCGTCAGCGAAGACCACGAGCCGGTTGACCGCTCCGGAGTACGTCGCCCGAGGGGCCGCCTGTGACGCCGTCGCCCCCGGACGGCCGTCCCCCGGCTCCGCCGCGCCTGCCGCTCCGTACATCAATGCCTCCCGTGCCGTTGTCCGCCGGAATCACTCTCGTACCGTCCGCCACTGCGCGATGTAGCCGTTTACACATCCCGGGGAGATTTCCCGCCGGGGCCACCGGGGCCGGTCCGTCCTGGCGGGCCGGCCCGGCCCTGCGCCAGCAGGACCAGCAGTTCCATGTCGGTGACGGTGACCCGCCGGTTCCCGGTGTGGACAACGTCCTGCTCGCGCAGCAGCCGCAACGCCTTGGCGACCGCCTCCCTGGTCGCCCCGACCGCGGAAGCCAAGTCGTGCTGCGGCAGCGGCAGTTCGACCACCACGGCACCCTTCTCCCCCGCGCGCCCGGCCCGCTCGGCGAGTTCGAGGAGGCGTACCGCCAGCCGGCGCAGCACCGTCTCGGAAGCGAGCGAGCGGCGCTCGCTGTCGGCGCTGCGCAGCCGCGCACTGAACTGCCGCATGATCATCGCGGTGGCGTGCGGGCGCGCGGAGAGAAAGTGCCGGAACCGCTCCCCGCTGATCGAGGTCGCCTCGACCGGCCCGAGTGCGGTCACCGTCGCGCTGCGCGGCCCCTGATCGACAGCCGCGAGATCCCCTATCACCTCACCCGCCCCGCGTAACGCGAGGATCAGGCGGGCGCCGCGCTCGGTGGACACGGAGACCACGGACCACCCGGCGCGCACCGCGAGGACGAAGGTGCCGGTGTCCCGCTCCTGGAGCATCACCTGCCCCGGCTCGTACGCCCGCGGAGCGCCGAGCGCGAGCAGGGTGTCCCGGTCCTGGCGCGAGAGCGCGTCGAGAAAGGGGCGCCCCTGCCCGAACAGACTCATCGCTCGCCCCCGATGGCGCCTCGGACGCGACGTGTTGACGATGCGTCAAGCAGAGTGAACAGGAACACTAGGCACTGGCCCCACCCGAGTCAAGAACGATCAACTCCCCTCCCCTGTCACAGGAGTTACGCCGCGCCCCGCTGTGCTGCCGCCCGTTTGAGGGGCTGCGGCACAGCGGGGCGCCGGAGGGGAGTCGCACCCTTCTCTGTCCCGGCCGCCGCCTCCATCGCTCACCGGCGCGGCTTGCGGTCACCCCGCCGTCTCATGGCGCCAGCGGCCTCAGGTCAGCCCACGCTCCGCGCCAGCCCCTGGATCTGCTGCGGCCCGACCCGGCAGCAGCCGCCGACCAGCCGCGCCCCGCCCGCCTGCCAGTCCCGCACCCGCCCCACGTCGAAGGTCCCGTGCCCGGTCCACCCCCGCCCCTTCGCGTCCCACTCCTCACCACTGTTCGGGTACACCACGACCGGCTTCCCGGTGACCTCCGCCGCGATCTGCACCGCCCGCTCCACATCCCCGGGCTCGCAGCAGTTCACCCCGACCGCGATCACCTGGTCATTGCCGGCCGCCACCGCGAACGCCTCCGCCAACGGCTGGCCGGCCCGGGTGGTCTCCCCGGCGATGCTGTACGTCAGCCAGACCGGCACCCCGCTGCCCTCCACCGCCCGCAGCAGCGCCTCCGCCTCGTCGGCGTCCGGCACCGTTTCCAGGGCCAGCACATCGGGCGCCGCCGCGGCCAACGCCTCCACCCTCGGCCGGTGGAACCGCTCCAGCTCCCCCACCGAAAGCCCGTACCGCCCCCGGTACTCGCTCCCGTCCGCGAGCATCGCCCCGTACGGCCCCACCGAGGCCGCCACCCACACCGGCCGCTCCGCCGACCTGCTCGCGGCACGGGCCAGTTCCACGCTCCGGGCGAGCAGCCCGGTCGCCTCGGCACGCCTCACGCCCCGCTGCGCGAATCCCTCGAAGGTGGCCTGGTAGCTGGAGGTGATCAGCACCTGGGCGCCCGCCCGCACATACGCCGTGTGCGCCGCCTCGATCTGCCCCGGATCGTCGGCGAGCAGCCGCGCCGACCAGAGGGCGTCGGACAGGTCGCAGCCCTGCGACTCCAGTTGGTTGGAGAGACCGCCGTCGAGGACAACGGTCCTCCCGGCGAGCACGGCGGCGAGCGGGCGGGTGGGCTCCACAGGTGACTCCAGCTCCACAGGTGACTCCAGGACGACTGGGCTCAACTCAGCCCAGCTGGGACAACACCTGTGAGGAGATCAGATCCAGGTGGTCGAGGTCGTCCAGGTCCAGCATCTGGAGATACACCCGTGCCGAGCCGATCGCCCCGAATTCTCCGAGCCGGTCCACCACTTCGGCGGGCGATCCCGCCAGCCCGTTCGCCTTGAGTTCGTCCACCTCCCGCCCGATGGCCGCCGCCCTGCGGGCGACCTCCGCGTCGTCCTTGCCCACACAGGCCACCAGTGCGTTGGAGTACACCAGGTCGCCCGGCTTCCGTCCGGCCCGCTCGGCCGCCGCCCGCACCCGCCCGAACTGGCGGGCCGTGTCGTCCAGCGAGGCGAACGGGATGTTGAACTCGTCCGCGTACTGTGCGGCCAGCCGCGGGGTGCGCACCGCTCCGTGCCCGCCGACCAGCACCGGCACCTTGGACTGTGCGGGCTTGGGCAGGGCCGGCGAGTCGGTCAGCTGGTAGTAGGTGCCGTCATAGCTGAAGGTCTTGCCCGCCCCGGTTTCCCACAGACCGGTGACGATGGCCAGTTGCTCCTCCAGCCTGCCGAACTTCTCCTTGGGGAAGGGAATCCCGTACGCCTTGTGCTCCTCCTCGAACCACCCGGCGCCCAGGCCCAGTTCGACCCGCCCGCCGGACATCTGGTCGACCTGTGCGACCTGGATGGCCAGCACTCCGGGGAGCCGGAACGTGCCCGCGGTCATCAGGGTGCCGAGCCGGATCCGCTTGGTCTCCCGGGCAAGTCCAGCCAGGGTGATCCAGGCGTCGGTCGGTCCGGGAAGCCCGTCGGCGGAGCCCATCCGCAGGTAGTGGTCCGACCGGAAGAAAGCGTCAAAACCGAGGTCCTCGGTGGCTTTCGCGACGGTCAGCAGCTTGTCGTAGCTCGCCCCTTGCTGGGGCTCGGTGAAGATTCGAAGATCCATACCTCCATCCTGCACCTTCGAACTGCCGTCAACCCCGTCCGCCTCATCTGTCCCCCATCTGCTCTGTCGGGTGAATATCCGTCACCGTGGGGGTCCTCGCACGGCGGTGTCAGTGACCGGTGCCCGGAGCACTCGTTTGCTCGGACGGAGCCGGACAGCCCGGCCCGCGTGCCGACGAGCGCTGTCGGGGCGTTGATGGCAACACCGCCCTCCCCCAAGGGAAGGGCCTGGGCCGAGGAGGCCGCCATGTCCCAGGAAGCCGTGCCCGAACGGGCCGCGTCCGCGAATCCGGTACCGCAGTCCGTACCGGGCCAGCAGGCCGCCCCAAAGGGCCTGTTGCAGCAGATGGAGGAACTGATGGCGGCGCTGACCGCCGATCTCTCGCAGCTCGACGCCGATCTGCAGACCACGGGTGACCGCCCGCCATCCGCGGCCGGCACCAGCACTGCCGGGAGCGCCGGCACCTCCGGGAGTTCTCGCGAGAGCCACCGCACCGGCCACTCGGACGGCCGCCACGGCAGCGACCGCGACCGGTCCCGCTGACCGGCACAGGGTCATCAAGGCCCCGCCGCCGAGTCATGGGCGGCGCCCTGCAACCTGCTGCGCTCCCACACCGTGAGCCGGCGGAGCAGTCCGCGCACCCGGTCGTTCGACTCGTCGGCGGCGTCGATCGCCTCGATGGTCTGCCAGTAGAACCCGTCCTCGTCGGTGGCGCAGGCCGCCCCCACGAGTGCGATCCCCACCTCTCCCAGCAGCCCGCCCAGATTCACCAACGTCTCCCGCGCGTCCGCGACTTCGGTGAGCCGCACCGCCCGCGGGCCGAGGTCGGGGGGCTGCCCGGCCAGTAACCCCGCAACCTCCGGATCGCCCGACCGCAACGCCGGCCAGTCGATCGCACCACTTCCCCTGCCACCGGCCTCACAGAGCCCGTGCGCCTCCCCTCTGAGCTCCGGCGGACCCTTCATCGCCAGCAGCCCTCCGATCGCCTGGGTCAGCGCCTGCGCCTGCCACGCCTCCGTCAGGATTTCCCGTGACGTCTGGCTCTGAGCCAGTGCGTGTCTGCTGACCCGGATGAGTCTCACCGCGTCCATCAGCCACCCCCGTTGCCGTCCCGCTCGCTCCGTATCCCACTGCCTGTCCACTACCCAGAGTGAGGGCAAAGGGTCAGGAAAACCAGTGCTATGCGGAAATCTGTGGATACAAAGGCGGTTGTGGATATCGCCATCACTCCGAAGAGTGACGAAACCGTATCCTCAACCCGCGTGGCGCCCTCCCGCCCCAGCTTCCGTTTCCACCGTCGTCCGGGTGAGCACCGGGTGAGCCCCGGGCGGTCTCCGGGTCGGCCCGGAGCCCGCCCGGGGCCGACCCCGGATGCATTCAGGCCCCGGGCACCGGAAACCGCCGCTCGTTGCGCTCGATCTTCGCGGCCAGCGCGGACAGCGGGTCGATGCCGAGCACTTCGCAGAACTGCAGCAGATACGCCAGTACATCGGCGACCTCGTCCGCCACCCGGTGCGCGGACTCCGGCTCCTCCATCACGCGTGCGGACTGCTCGGGCGTCAACCACTGGAAGATCTCTACCAGTTCGGATGCCTCGACACTGAGGGCCGCCGCCAGATTCTTCGGCGTGTGGTACTGCTCCCAGTTCCGTGCGGCGGCGAAGGCGGCCAACCGCTCTTGCAGCGCCGCCACATCGGTCCCGTCCCTGCGTGCACCGCCTGCACCACCGGGACCACCAGCACTGCCCCCACCCTCCGCACCCGCACTCACGCCCGCACCCGCCACACCCGTCACCGCCGCCGAATCGTCCGTCACGCCCCCAGGTCTACCACCGTCACCCCCTCCACCCCGCGCACGCAGGAACCGTCCCCGACCGTCCCCACCAGCCGGATGTGCCCCCGGGCGCACATCCGGCCCGCCAGCTCCGCGAGGGCCCGGGCCTGCCGTCGGTCCAGCCCCTGGTCGAAGCCGTCGGCCAGCACGGTGAGAATCCGGTGGGCGTCGGGGACGCCGACCTCCTGCTCCACGTCCAGCACCCGAGGCCCGGTCAGCAGCACCAGCGCGTGCGCCAGATACCTCAGCTCGCCGTCGCCGAGGCGTCCGAGGGGGGTCGTACCCCGTGCGCCCCGGCCGAGCAGGGCTCGTACCGTACCGTCCGCCAGCTCCTCCGTGGCAAGGGCCTCGACCGGTCCGGTGCAGCCCTCGCGGGCGGCGGCGACCAGTGCGGCGTACCGGATCGGACACTCACCGGCGGTGCGCCGCAGCACCTCGGCCAGGTTGTCGCACTCCCGTCGCAGCAGGCCCTCCGCCACAGCCACCGGCGCCCGCATCCGGTCCGGCCGGGGGTCGCACACATACACCGATCGCAGCGGGACCAGCAGTTGCTCGGCGGCGGCCAGCACCCGCAGTTCGCCCTCGGTCCGTCCTGACACCCGCAGCGGGAGCAGAGCGGTGGCCAGCCGGTCGTCGGGGAGCGGAACGCGCGTCACCGGCACGGCGCCCGCGGTGAGCCAGGCGGCCTGGACGGAGGGACGGCCGGGATCCCGCAGCAGGCTGGTGAGGAGTTCCTGCCCGTCACACGTCAAACGTTCGGAGACGATCCTGAGTTCCGGCTCGGCCTGGACGGCGAGGTCGAGTTGTACGGCGCCGGCCGGGCCGTCGACGGTGATGCCGATCCGGAATCCGCGCCGGGACTGTCCACCGGCCGCCGTTCGCTCCGGTACGCACCCGGCCGGATCTGCGAATACCTCGCCCAGCGTCTCGCCCGACGCCAGCTTGGCCAGCGCCTCGTACACCCGCAGCACAGTCGACTTTCCACTGCCGCTGGGTCCCGTGAAGAAGGTCGGGGAGCCCAGGACGAACACCGCCCCACGGTGCACACCGAAGGCGGTGAGCCTCAGTTCGGTGACCGTGGGGCGGTGCGGGTTGTTCGGGCGGTTCAGATGGTGCGGGCGGTCGGGGTGATGCGGGCCGGCGGGAGGACGTACGGAAGCGGAGGACGGCACGGTGGCCGGAACCGGGGACGGTGAAGTCGCAGTCATACGGCGGACGCTATGCATCCGGCTCGCTGATGAACCGTTACGCCCCAGAAGCCTCCTACGATTGAGGGACCGCAGCCACGCCCTCGACCTCCATACCGACCGGCGCCAGCAGGAACACATTCCGGTCGACCCGGTGCATGCCGCTGCCGAGACCGAAGACCACCCCGCTGCTGAAGTCCAGAATCCGCTTGGCCACATCGGTCTCGGCGCCGGTCAGGTCGAGAAGAACCGGGATCTGTGCGATCAGGTACTCCGCGACCTCCCGGGCGTCCGAGAAGATCTCCACCCGCAGCACGACCATCCGCCGCCGCTCCGCGGCCTCGTACTCCTGCGGCATCGTGCGGTGATCGGTTCTGGACGGCCATTCGTTGCGGCTGCGCAGCGGTACGACCTGGGCGAGCCCTTCCCACTGCTCGTCGGTGACGTCATACCTGCTCACCGGACCACCCCACCCACGTGCTGTATCTGCATCCGGCAATTCTGACGCCACTCACCCGTACGGCCTACCAGCGACACGGTACGAAGGCGGACGAGCCGCACTTTCTCCGGTCCGTCAGGTCCCGGAGAGAGTGCGGCTCGTCCACGCCGTGCGCCCTCGGTGCGGTGGAGGCGCACCGACTGGCACAGCAACAGGCTCACACCGGCTTCAGAGCAACAGGCTCACACCGGCTGCCGGAGCGGCAGGTTCACACCTGCTGCCAGAGCGCCGGCACGTTCGGCGGCTGCCAGCCGGGCTGTGCCTGGTGCCCCTGGAGGCACCGGTAGGTGGCACCGTTGTACGTCACCGTGGCTCCGGTGGCGTAGACGGTGCCCGCGGCCCAGGTCCCACTGGGCTCACCCGGGCCCGGACCTGGACCGGGGTCCGTGGTGGTCTTCAGCGTCAGCCCGTAACCCTGGAGCAGCGGGTTGATCGGCTGGTAGAAGGTGGTGCCCCCGGAGGAGCAGTTGCCGGAGCCGCCGGAGGTGACGCCCTGGGCCTGGCTGCCGGAGATGAAGGAACCGCCGGAGTCGCCGGGTTCGGCGCAGACCGAGGTGCGGGTCACGCCGCTGATGGTGCCCTCGGGGTAGGTGACGCTGGTGTTGTGCTGCTGGATGGTGCCGCAGTGCCAGCCGGTGGTGGAACCGGAGCGGCAGACCGAGGAGCCGACGGCCGCCTGGGTGGAGCCGGCGACCTGTGCGCTGCTGCCGTTGACGTAGGGGGTGGCGGTCCAGTTGGTGTTGGTGGCGACCCAGGCGGTGTCGCGGCCGGGGAAGGTGGAGGCCTGGAAGGAGCCCTGGGCCACCTGGTTGTAACCGGTGGTGGTGGTTCCGGGCCGTCCGCAGTGGCCGGCGGTGGCGAATCCCTGCTGGGTTCCCTTGGTGACGGGGAAGCCGATGGAGCAGCGGCCGCTGCCGTTCATGTAGTAGGCGTCGCCGCCCTTGAGGTCGTAGAGCGGACGTGGCCGCTGTGCGGACTTCTCTGTCCGTACGAGCGAGGGCGCGACACCCGCCTTGGCGGCCAGTGCCTTCGCGGCGGCGGGGCGTACGGCTTGCAGCGTCACGGTGTTCGTCGTGACGTCGACGTACCGGACCGGTACCTCCGTGGCCAGGGCCGCGGCTCCCGAAGCAGCCGACCTGTCCAGCTTCGCCAGGGCGCTTTCCAGCTGGGGAAGCGTGTGCCGTACGACGACGGCGTGCGCGCCCTGGGCGCGGATGGATGCCACGTCGGAGGCGTCGGTGGTGGCGACGCTGAGGGTGGCGGAGTCGGCGCCGTGGACCCAGGCGCCGGCGAAGTCGCGGCCGAGCGCGTTCTGCAGGCGTCCTGCGACGGCCCCGGCGTTGGCCTCGTTGACCAGGCGCGCCCTGGCCTGCGCCCCGGTGACGCCGAGGTCGCGCTGCATGGCCCGCAGCAGTGCGGGCGAGGCCTTGGCGGCGCCCAGGGTCTCGGCCGCGGTGGCCGGTGCGGGCGGTGTCACCTCGGCGGAGGCGGTGGCCGGCAGGCCTGCCAGTACCAGCGCGCCGACGGCCGCGAACGCGGCGCAGGCGGCCTTGGCATGTCTGTGGAGCATGGGGGGATCTCCTCGTTCTCGGTGGGGTACCGAAACCGTAGAAGCGTCAACTGCCCTCCGGGAGCTGCCAGTTGCCCCCTCGCTCGGTGTTATGGCCCGGAACCCGCCACCGCACCGGACCGGATCGAGCCGCTCACTCGCGCACACCTTCCGGCATCACTTCGCTCCCTCGGGTACGCGTTATGGGGGCGGACCCCTCATCCGCGTACGTGTTCCTTGAGTACGTCCGAGGTGTGCTGGAGCTCCTCCGCGAGACGGGTCGCCTCGACGATCAGCACTCCGTAGGGGCGGGTGGGGTCGATCAGCGGGAGCGACCGGTGTTCGGCCTCCTCGGCGGCTTCGCGCCGGCGGCGGCGAGCCTCGGTGACGAGGTGGCCGAGGGTCTGCGTCTGCTCCCCCAGGAGGTCCTCGTCGAGGGCGGCGAACACGGCGGTGTAGCCGTGGAAGGTGGCGTGGGTCCTGGCCCGGTTCCGTGAGCGGCCGACGATCCGCAGCGGGTTGAAGAGCAGGCTCTCCTCGGCGGTGAGCAGCTCGCTGCGCGCCTCCTCGATAGGCGTCTCCAGCCGCTCCGCCCGTTTGCACACCGCTCGGTGTCCTCCTCATGGACGTGCCCGTCACCGAATTCGGGCCACATGTCGGCGAGCAGTTCGCCCATGGCGCTCGCGAGCATCCGTATTCCGTACTCGGCGCCGCGGTAGCGCAGCGGCGGCACGATCACCGCGTTGACGACGATCGCGACCACTGCCCCGATGCAGACCAGCAGCACGATCTGGCCGAGCTGAAGGACCGTCTCGCTGCCGTCGCTCGCCGCGGTGTACGTGGAGAAGGCGAAGAAGGCCGCGGCGGCGAACGACCGCGCGCTTCAGGCGGCGGGCGGAGCCAGGGATACGGCCGGTCTTTCGGTGTCCGGGGCGGTGAGCTGGGCGGTGAGGGCGGCAAGCCCCTTGGTGAGGGCGCGGCGTTCGTCGACGGCGAGGTGGTCGATGGCGTCGTGAAGCATGCTTTCGCGCTGCTCGCGGATGCGCTGGAGGTGGCGTTTGCCGGCCGGGCTCAGGCGCAGAGTGATCTCGCGGCCGCTGTCGGGGCAGGGCAGGCGCTCCAGGAAGCCTGCGGCCTGGAGGCGGTCGCAGAGGCGGGTCACGTTCGGCGGGGAGGCGGCGAGGAGCTGGCAGACGGCCCGCATGCGGATGCCGTCCTGGCGGTCGACGACGTACATCAGGCGCAGTTGCGAGGTGGACATCGGGGCGATGGCGCCCGCGGTGGCGTCCCGGGCGCGTTCCCACATCACGTCGAGGAGTTCGGCGATGGTGCTGGCGTGGTCGGTGGCCTGGGTGGTGAGGGTGCTGGGGGCGGCGTCTGGTGCGGGCATGACTCCCCGGTCGGTTGTGCTTCTGCCTGGTGATCGGTCCGGGCAGTGGCTCAGTGGGTTCCGTCGGGTCCGGTGGGGCGGGCCGCGCGCATGTCCCTGCCGGCTGGGGCGGGACGTGCCGTGTGCTGGGTGTCCGCGGCGCCGGTGGGGGGCGGTGCCGTGAAGAAGTCGAGGGTACCGGTGATGTCGAGGATGCGGTTCAGCTGTGCGGTGCGCTCGGTGAGGTGCAGGTGGACCGCTGCGGCGTCCGTGCGTCGGCGGATCGTCAGCAGGGCCGACAGGCCCATCGAGTCGATGGCGCCCAGTGACGCGCAGTGCAGGTGGAGTTCCTTCAGCCGGGGGCGGTTGGTGAGCACCATGCCGACTTCCTCAAGGAGGAGGTTGGCGTTGTCGTAGTCGAGGTCGCCGGTGAGTTCTATGCGGACTCTGTCCTGGCCGTCGACGAGGGCCAGGTGCAGGGCGGCGGGCGGGGTGGTCATCGGGGCTTCCCGGCGGTCTGGTGGTGATCGGTGGTGAGGACTTCGAGGCCGCGGTGCAGGAGGCGGCCGGCCCGGGGGAAGTCTTTCAGCTCCCGGGCGAACAACCGGAGGGCCGGCGGCAGGGACTGGGCGGGCACCCCGCGAGCTTGGAGGATGTTCGCGGTCCAGGTGAGGAACCGGGTGAACAGGGCCTCGTCGTCGAGATAGAGGGCGGTGGCCAGGAAGTCCACGATGTGCGCGAGGTCCTCGGCGGTGCGCTCGCGCTGGATGTCGTCGTAGGCGCGCATCGCGGGGAAGGCCTCTTCGAGGGCGTGGAAGACGGTGCGCACCAGGGAGGAGCTGTTGCGGGCGACCATCGTGTATTCCTGGTCCGCCAGGTGCGGCAGGTCGTCCAACTGCTGGTGGTCGAGCAGGGGGCCCGGCAGCGGGCCCTTCTCCAGCAGGTCGGCCGCCGTACGCGCGTCGGGTGCCCATGCCTGGGCTCCCAGCAGGGTCGCGTACTGGCCCTGCGGGCCGAAGGCGGCTCCGCCGACCAGGACGGGCACCCCGACGGCCTGGCAGGCGGTGATCGCCGCGTGTGCGGTGGGCAGGCGGGTGGCGATCGAGCTGGACAGCGCGACGGCGTCGGCCTTCGTCCGGTGCAGGTGGGAGATCAGGTGCGGGGCGGGGACCTGGGCGCCGAGGTAGTCGACCCGCCAGCCGCGCAGCTTGAGGACTTCGGCGACCAGGCGGGCGGGCAGGGCGTGCCACTCGCCGTCGACGCACGCCACCGTCACCCGCCCCAGCGACGGGGTCCGGCGAGCGGCGGAGTGCACGGCCAGGGCCGCGATCGCCCGCTCGTTGATGGCGGTCGCGGCGTGCTCCTGGGCCACGCTCATGCGGTTGGCGGCCCATTCCTCCCCGACCCTGCCCTGCACGACGGCGATGACGTCCAGGAGAAGCGCCTCGGGGTCCACGCCGTTGTTCAGGGCCCACGCGACGGCCTCGGTCGCGGAGTGCTCGTCCCCCGCGGACACGGTGTTCCACAACTGCTCGACCAGTTCGCCGAGCCGGGCACCGTGCGGGAGGCGGGAGGGTGTGCTGGTACTCATGCCGTGTACCTGCCCCGGGTGTGCCCGTCCACCGCACTCAGATGGTGGGTGCGCGGTGTGGAGATGGCGACGACGGCCATGTCGTCGTGGCGGCGGCCGCCCAGCCACTGGGAGGCGAGCATCTGGACGTGCTCGACGATGCCCTCGGCGGGCATGCCCGCGCATCCGGCCAGGGCCCGCCTGAGGCGTTCGTCCCCGAACTGGGCGTCGCCCATGGGGCCGCCCTTGGCCTCGGTGATGCCGTCGGTGTACAGGACGCAGGTCTCCCCGGGAGCGAGCGTGACCGTCGTGGTGCGGGCCGGTGCGCTCTCCATGGCCCCGACGAGGGTGCCGCGGGTGTCGGCCTCCTCCACGGTGCCGTTTGCCCGGATGATCAGCGGTTTGGGGTGTCCGGCGCTGGTGAGCCGGACCTCAACCTGGCTGCCCCGGCGGGCGGCGGACGCCAGGACCAGGGTCGCGAAGCGGGTGTGGTGGGAGTTGAGCAGCGCGGTGTTCAGCAGGCTGAGCATCCGCTGGTGGTCGTCCGCCATCGGCAGCAGCGCGTGCAGCGTGTTGCGGATCTTGCCGGTGAGGACGGCGGCCTCCAGGCCCTTGCCGCACACGTCCCCGAGCGCCACGAACGACGGCTCGCCGTCGGTGGCGGCTGGATGGACGTCGTAGAAGTCGCCGCCGATCCGCTCGTGGTCGTCCGAGGCCCGGTAGGCGCCGGCGTAGTCCACCCCGGAGATCTGGTGCAGCGACGGGGGCAGCAGCTCCCGCATCAGGATCTCGGTGATCGTCGTCTGCTCCGCATACAGGCGCGCCGCCGACATCGCCGCTCCTGAGCGGGCGGCGAAGAGCCGGGCGAAGACTTCCTCCTCGTCGGTGAACGCCGCTGTACCGGCCTTGCGCAGCAGCACCAGCACGCCCGCGGGAACACCGTGTCCGGGAAGCGGGGTGATCACTATCGACCCGATCGGCCCAAGCCCCTCGGGGATCATCCACTCCGGGGCGGAAGCGGGGTCGATCCACCGGGACGGCACGGGCGGGAACCCGCGCAGCGCCTCACCCAGCCCCGGTACGTCGTCCGGGTTCACCGTGTGGTGGGAAAGGGAGGGCTTGCCGCCGCGCAGGCAGGTCACCACGGGCAGCCGATGGCCGCGGGAGGGCGCGATGGCCAGTGCCGCGTCCGCGAGGCTCTCGGCCGCCATCTGCGCGGTGATGTCCATGCAGCGCTCCAGGTTGAGGGAGGAGAGCAGCGTGCTGGACGCCTTGGCGAGAAAAGCGGTCCGCTCCCGCTCCATGTGGAGTGCTTCACGGGCCAGCTGGTGGTCGGTGTCGTCGACCAGCCACCAGGCGATGGTGCCGTCGTCCCGGGTGCTGGGGTGCGCTTCGAAGTGGCGCCCGTCGATGAAGCCGGACAGCGGGCCGTCCGATTCCGGCACGTCCGAGCCCTGCACGTCGGAGCCCTGCACCGGCCGGCGCCCGCCCCGACGGACCGCGTCATGGGCGGCGGCCAGCCAGGAGGGTGCTGCCTGGGCCAGCGGTGTGCCGGGCCCGGCTTGGGGCAGGAGTATCGCCGCGGCCTCGTTACGCTGCACGACAGCGCCCGCGAGGTCAGCGACCACCACGGGGTAGGGGGCACGGGCCCACGGGGAGTCAGGCTCCGTGGATGCGACGGTCTGCGCTCGGGTTGAGACCAAAAAGACAGGACCCGCGGGGCGAATCCCTCACCTCATCAACTCGTACGGAATGTTGCCTTCAGGCAACCATTGCGCACATGGCACCCTCCTGGCAACCAGCACCCCCTTCGCGCACGCCGCATACCGGGCGAACGGCGCCCCGCCGCACCCCCGGGACATGCCCGAGGCCCCGCCGCCGAAGTGATCATGGCCACCCGGCTTCGGGACAGATGGGATGATCGGGGTATTCCAGGTGAGGAGGAGCCACCGTGTGGGTTCCCGGGTCCGGTGTGGAACGCTCCCCCGACGTCGGGACGTGGGCGGTGCTGACCCTGCACGGTGAGATCGACCTCGCCGCGTGCCCGCTGGTGCGGGAGGCAGTCGACGAACTGGCCGCGGCGGGCCGGGGACAGGTCGTGTGGGATCTGGGCGGGGTGAGCTTCATGGATTCCGCCGGGCTGGGCACCCTGGTCTACGCGATGCGCTCGGCAGAAGCCCGCCAGGGGTCCGTACGCCTGGCCGGTGCGGGGATACAGGTGCGACGACTACTGGAACTGACCGGCCTGGAACAGGTATTCGGCATGTACCCCGATGTCGCCGCCGCGACCGCTCCGACAGCCGGGTAACCCCCTCGCACCAGCGCGGCAGGACGGCCCGACATTTGCCGTGCGGCAAGTGTCGGGCACAATGCAGCCGGTGGAGAGTTCCTCTGAAGCAGGCTGCCCCGCCCTCCCGCTGGCCGGCGAGGCGCTGATGTCCGCCCTGTTCGACACCGCCGGCGCGGGCATCTACGCCGTCAACAGCGACGGCGCCGTGATCGCCTGCAACCCGTGGGCCGAACACCTCCTCGGTTACGAGCGCGGTGCGCTGGTCGGCATCAACGCCCACCGCACCCTCAACCCCACCCACGGAAACGACGCGGGCCTTCAGGAACAGCGGCCGGTCCTCACCGACGTCACCAGGGGAATGCGTATCAGCGGGGACCGGGCGGTACTGCTGCGCGCGGACGGCACCCCACTGCCGGTGTGGTGGTCCGCCGCCCCCCTGCCCTCCGCCGCCGGACACGGCGCGGGGGCGGTCGTCGTCTTCCACGACGCCTCCGCCCAACGGGAGCGCACCGACCAGCGCGCCGACCGCTACTCCCACAGCGAGACCATGCGCGAACAGGCCGAGTACGATCTCGCCGAAGTCACCTGGCTCAGCGAACTGACCCTGGCCATCGTCAGCACCCTGCACGCCGACCGGGCCCTGGACCGCCTCGTGCGCCAACTGGTGCCCCGCCTCGCCGACACCGCCCTGATCCACCTCAGCGTCAACGGCGTCATGCCGCGTACCGCCTGGGCACACCACGCTCCAGGGATACTGCCCGACGCCACCTCCCCGTCCCACCCGCCCGAACACCCCGCCCACCAGGCCGCGTTGGACCGCGTCCGCCAGGGCGATGCCGCCCAGCACCTGCCCTCCCCCGGAACCGCCGCCGGGACGGACACGGATCTGCTGAGTCTGGTCGACGCCGTCGACGTCCTGGTCGTACCGCTGCGACTGCGCGCCGAGACACTGGGTGCGCTGACCCTGGTACGTACCGCGGGAAGCCCCCCGTTCAACGAGGCCGACCGGGTGCTCTCCGACGAGGTCGCCCGCCGCACCGCTCTCGGGCTCGACAACTCACGTCTGCACGCCGCGCAGGCCGACATCGCCGTCACCCTCCAGCAGGCACTTCTCACCGACCTGCCACCGGTGCCCGGCCTGGAACTGGCCGCCTACTACCAGCCCGCCCAGCAGGCCGCCGAAGTCGGCGGCGACTGGTACGACGCCTTCCTGCTGCCCGACGGCGACCTCGCCGTCGTCATCGGCGACGTCACAGGACACGACATCCAGGCCGCCTCCCGCATGAGCGAACTGCGCAACATGCTCCGCGCCCTGGCCGTCGACCGCCCCGAGGAGACCCCCGGTCAGATCCTCCAGCGACTCGACACCACCCAGGCCCACCTGACCCTCGCCGACTCCGCCACCGTCATCCTCGCCCGCCTCCACCAGGCCACCGACGGAACGTGGGAGCTGTCGTGGTCCGTGGCAGGCCATCCCCCGCCCCTCCTCCTGACCGCAGGACGCACCAGCACCTACCTCGGTGGCCCCCACGCCATGCTCCTCGGACTGCGCCCCACCATGGAACGCCCCACCGCCCGCATGGCCCTGCCTCCGCACACCACCTTGCTCCTGTACACCGACGGCCTCGTCGAATCCCGCACCCAGATCATCGACACCGGCATGACCCGCCTGCGCCAGCAACTCGACACCCACCAGCACCTGCCTCTGGCCGACCTCTGCGCACTGCTGGCCACCGAACTCGGCGACACCCGCGACGACATCACCCTCATCGCCCTCCGCACCCCGTAGAGCCCTCCGCGCCCCATGGAGAACGAGCAGCACCGTGCAGGCCAGGGGCCGAGGAGTGCGGGGCCGACCGGGTGGCGGACGACGTTCGCGGCCGTCATCTACCCTCCGCACCATGCGTAGATTCTTCGTGGTGGGGGCTCGGCGACTGTCGTATCTGGACTTCGGGGGGCCGGGGAGGCCGCTGCTGGCGCTGCACGGGCATTACAGCGAAGCGGTGGTGTTCGCGCCGTTGGCCGCGGCGCTGGCTCCGCTGTGGAGGGTGATCGCGCTCGATCAGCGTGGGCACGGGGAGTCCGACCGCGCGCACAGCTACGAGCGGGAGGAGTACGTGGCCGATGCGGCGGCCTTTCACCGGGAGGTGGCCACCGGACCGGTGGCGGTGCTGGGGCACTCGCTGGGCGGGGTGAACGCCTACCAGTTCGCGGCCCGGCACCCGGACAAGGTGGACGCGCTGATCGTCGAGGACATCGGCGCGGTCGTGGACTGCGACTGGTCGTTCACCACCCGCCTGCCCGGCTCCGCGCCGTCCCCGGAGGCGCTGTCCGCGGCTCTGGGGACGGTGGCACCCTATCTGGAGGGTTCCTTCCGGCAGACGGCTCAGGGCTGGGGGTACTCCTTCGATCTCGCCGACACGGTGGCGTCCCAGAAGGCGCTCTGCGGGGACCACTGGAAGGACTGGACCGCGGTGACCTGCCCCACCCTGTTGATCCACGGAACCCACAGCGACGAGTTGACCGCCGATCACGCCCGGGACATGGTGGCCCGCCGGGCCGGCCGTATCCACCGGGCCGAGCTGCCCGCCGGACACGTCGTGCACCACGATGTTCCGGATCGCTTCGCCGCCGAGGTCAGCGCTTTTCTCGCCGGTCAGCGCTGACCGGAACTGCGTCAGGCACTCTCAGCCCCCTGGCCCCGAGTCAGTCCTCCTTGCCCCGGGCCGCCACGATCGTCCCTTGCGCCACCGCGACCAGCTTCTCCTCCCCCTCCGCCGACACCACATGGACCGTGCACTGGCAGACCGCCTGGCGGCGGGTGGTGACCACGGCACGGGCTCTGGCGATGACGGTTTCACCAAGGGCGGGCCTGGCGTAGTTGATCTTGTACTCGGCGGTGAGTGCGTCGCCACCGAGGGCGAGGCCGCCGGCGAAGGTGAGGGTGTTGTCGGCGAGGTAGCTCAGTACGCCGCCGTGCACGAAGCCGTGCTGCTGCTGGAGGTCGGGCCGGACCGTGATCCGTATCTCGGCCGAGTCCGGCCCCACCCCGGTGAGCTCGGCGCCCAGGAACTTGCTGAACGGCTGGGCGTCGAAGATTCCGCTCGCGAAGGCGGTCAGGTCCGCGAGGTCGGTGCGGTCCGTGCGATCCGTACGGTCCGTGCGGTCGGCTGTCATGCGCGCTGTCCCCTCCATGGCGTCAATCGCCTCCGTGGCCCCGGGGTGACCGGGCCGGTGGTTCCCGGCACGGACTGAATCACGCTTCGCCGCCCCCGGCCAGGGAGCCCTGCCCTCCCTTCGGAATACATGACGCATCATGCATGTTCCAGTGTCCGTACGAGGCAGCCAGGACCTCCGTACCAGGCAGCCGGAAAGGCCACACCATGCAGTTCGGAATCTTCTCCGTCAGCGACGTCACTCGCGACCCGGTCACCGGGTACACGCCGAGCGAGGCCGAGCGGATCAAGAACATGATCGAGATCGCGCGGCACGCCGATGAGGTGGGGCTGGACGTCTTCGCGGTCGGCGAGCACCACAATCCGCCGTTCTTCGACTCCTCACCGACCACGCTGCTCGCGGCGATCGCCATGGTGACCAAGAACATCGAGCTGTCCACGTCCACCACGCTGATCACCACCAACGACCCGGTGAAGCTCGCCGAGGACTACGCGATGCTGCAGCACATCGCCGACGGCCGCCTCGACCTGATGCTCGGGCGCGGCAACACCGGGCCGGTGTACCCGTGGTTCGGCAAGGACATCCGCAAGGGCGTCGCGCTGTCGCTGGAGAACTACAACCTGCTGCACCGGCTCTGGCGCGAGGACGTCGTCGACTTCGACGGCGAGTTCCGTACGCCGCTGCAGGGCTTCACCTCCACGCCCCGGCCGCTGGACGACGTGCCGCCGTTCGTCTGGCACGGTTCGATCCGTACGCCGGAGACGGCCGAGCAGGCCGCGTACTACGGCAACGGCTTCTTCGCGAACAACATCCTCGCCCCGACCGGCCACTTCCGTCAGCTGGTCGACTTCTACCGCCGGCGCTTCGAGCACTACGGGCACGGCCGGGCGCAGGACGCGATCGTCGGACTCGGCGGGCAGTCGTTCATCGCCAAGCGCTCGCAGGACGCGATTGAGCAGTACCGGCCGTACTTCGACAACTCGCCGTTCGGCATCCAGGTCCCGCTGGAGGAGTGGGTGAAGGCCACCCCGACCAGCGTCGGCAGCCCGCAGCAGGTCATCGAGGACACCCTGCACTTCCAGGAGCTCTACGGCGACTACCAGCGCCAGCTGTGGAACGTCGACCTCGGCGGTCTGCCGCAGGCCGAGGTGCTCAAGCAGATCGACCTGCTGGCCGAAGAGGTGGTCCCGGTGCTGCGCAAGGAGATGGCGGACCGTCGCGCCCCCGGCGTACCGGACGCGCCGACACACGCCTCGCTGGTCAGGGTGAAGTACGGCGACAAGCCCGCCCGTCAGCCGCGCCCCAACCCCAACCGCGGCGACAACACCACCGGCACCTCCCCGTACCAGGACACCGACCCCGAGCTGGTCGCCGTCCAGCCGGAACTGTGAGCGGCAGGGCAGTGAGCGGCACCCCCGAAGGCGGCGCGACCGGGAGCGGATCACCCGCGAGCGGCGCCGGTGGGAGCGGACCACCCGCGAGCGGTTCACCGGCGCGCCCCGGCACCGTGCGCGAGACCGTCGGGGCGTGGGAGGCACTCTTCCGCGCCCAGTCGGTCCTCGCGCGCGAGTTCACCACCGAGAACATCTGGGGCGAGCTCTCTCCGTACGAGTACGACGTGCTCTACACGCTCTCCCGGTGCCCGGCGGAAGGCCTCCGCCTGACCGAGATCAACCAGCAGGTCCTGCTCACCCAGTCCGGCATCTCCCGCATCACGGCCCGGCTGTGCGACCGCGGTCTGCTGGCCCGCCGCCCCGACCCGGACGACGCCCGCGCCCAGCGCATCGCTCTGACCGACACCGGACGCGAGGTGCAGCGCGCCGTCGGGCGGCGGCACGCCCGGCAGATCGAGCGGGCCATGAACCGGGCACTGGACGCCGACCAGTTGGAGGTACTGCGCCGCCTGTGCACGGCACTGACCGAGGCGGCCGAGAACGCCCCCACCGACGCCACTGAACCCACCGCCGAAGTACCAGGAGACACCGCACCGTGAGCATCACCACCACCCAGCCCGGCCGGTCCCGCACCCTCGTCGTCATCAGCGCGGGCGTCAGCGACCCCTCCTCCACCCGGATGCTCGCCGACCGGCTGGCCCAGAAGACCCTCGACCTGCTGCGCGAGCGCGGCGTCACCGCGCAGGTGGCCACCATCGAACTGCGCACCCTCGTCACCGAGATCGGCCAGGCCACGGTCGGCGGCCTGACCGGCCCCCGGCTGCAGGACGCCCTCGGCAAACTCGCCGGCGCCGACGCCGTCATCGCCGCCACCCCCGTCTACAAGGCGGGCGTCAGCGGACTCTTCAAGTCCTTCCTCGACATCCTCGACAACGACCTCCTGATCGCCAAGCCCGTCGCCCTCGCCGCCACCGCGGGCAGCGCCCGGCACGCCCTCGTCCCCGACGACCACATGCGCCCGCTCTTCGCCTACATGCGCGCGCTCACCACCCCCACCTCCCTGTTCGCCGCCCCCGAGGACTGGGCCGCCCGCGCCCTGGGCGAGCGGATCGAACGCGCCGCGACCGAACTCGCCGCGCTGGTCGAGTCCGGCGTCGGGCAGTCGATCACGGCCGGCGCCTGGGGCCAGTACCAGCACACCTTCGGCTCCAGCGCGCGCCCGGTCGGTGCCCCGGAGGCCGTCGGGGGCATCGACCTGGACTCCGACCTGATGCGGCTGGCCGCGGGCGGCGGACCGGCCCAGCAGGGCTCGCGCTAGTCGGCGGGCCGGGACCAGCGGGGGCTACGGCCGAGGAGGGTCAGGGTCTCCGTCAGGGGGGTCACCTGCGCGGGCGCCGGACGGACCGGGGCGAAGAAGGCGCCGGGCCCGCGCGCCTGCGCGTCGGCCGGCACGCGGCGTGCCACCGGCAGGACCGACTCCCAGACGCTGTCCGGGAGTCGAAGCTCCACTGCGAGGGTGCGGGCGAGGTCCCAGGCGTGCACCGCGAGATCGAGGAAGTGGAAGGACACGGCCACCCGGCCGGGAAACGCGCGGCCCAGCTCGGGCAGCACGAACTCCCGGTCACCGCCGCCCGCTTCGGCGAACGGCACGATGAGCGCGGCCACGGACTCCCCGTAGGCGCGCGCCGGATCGGCGGCGATGTCCGGCACCCGCCAGTGGGCGGGCAGCCCGCCCTCGCCCCGCGCGGCCGCCGCGAAACCGTGGTTCTGCGCCGTCATATGGCCGAGGAGATCGAGCAGGGTCCAGCCGTCGCAGGGGGTCGGCCGGTCCCAGATCTCCTTGCCCTCGCCGTCGGCAGCGCCAGCGGCAGCGGCGAGGGCCGCGCCGCGTACCAGACGTAGCGTCTCCAGCGCGGCGACGCGGTCCAGTTCCACGAAGTTCGTCATGCGTCCGCCAGGCGAACGAAGTGCTGCGGCCAGGGAGTCGCACCGGTGAGCAGAGTGCGGGCCCGGCGCCATACGGCGTCCGGGTCGAAGTCCTCGGCCTCCCAGGCGGCGGCCCGCATCGTGCCGCGTCCCCGGTGGGCCCGGACGACCGCGAGGTGGTCGGGGCGGCCCACGAACTCCCTGAGCGCGGTCTCGTCGCGCCAGACGCTCACCGAGCCCGAGCGCCTGCCCGCCACCTCGGCCCACAGCCACATGCCGAGCGCGCCGGGGGTCCGGGGCCAGGTGCGGCGAAGGCGCAGGCCCGCCAGAGCGATCGCGCCCGCCTGCGGTTGGCTGGTCGCGGTGAAGTCGGTGACGCTCACGAAGACGGGGCACAGGGCGAGCGGGACGGGGCCAGCGCGCCAGCGGGTGCGCAGGAGTCGGGAGGTGACGCGTTGAGTGGTCATGCTGCCGAGCATAAAACTAAACGACCGATCGTGCTATTACTTTCGCCCGCACACGGGAAAGTCAACGACCGGGCATATCAGGGGATTTGGGGCACCAGCGTGGAATCCGTCGCCGTCGCACGCAGCCTGGAGGTGATGCCCGTCCGCGCCCGGTCGTAGGGCAGCGTCTCCTCGGTCAGGAGGGAGTGCGCGTTGGCGGTCTCCATCAGCGCCACCAACTCGAAGGCCAGTTGCTCCGTATCGGTGTCGCCGCGGAGTTCACCGCCCGCCCGCGCGTCCGACGCGCACCCCTCCACGTACGCCATCCACGTCGCCAGCGACCGCACGAGCGCGTCGTGCACCGGGCCCTGCCGGGCGTCGAACTCGGCCATCACCGCGGAGAAGAAACAGCCCCCGGGAAACACCCGGCGCTGCGAATAGCCGAGCCAGCTCTCGCAGAGGCGCGCGAGACGCCCCACTCCGGCGGGGATGCCGTCCATCGGCCGCAGCACCTCGTCGGCGAAGATCCTCGACGCGGCCCGGACAGTGGCCAGTTGCAGCTCCTCCTTGGAGCCGAACAGTGCGAACACCCCGCTCTTGCTCAGCCCGAGCTCGGTCGCGAGCCGTCCCACCGACAGGGCTTCGAGCCCCTCGACGGAGGCGATGTCGACGGTCCGGCGCAGTACCAGGCGCCGGGTGCGGTTGCCCCGTTCGACCCGCCCGTCCGCCTTGGTGGAGCTCACCGCCGTAGCGCCGGGTGATCGGCGACGACGGTGCAGGAGCCCGGCGCGATCTCCGTGAAGCCCGCGTCCCGCACCAACGGAAGCCCGCTCGCGGTCAGTTCACGCCAGTGCGCGGCCTCCGCGGTACGCACGGCCAGGGGGAAGCCGGCGTCGCGCCACTCGGTGCGCTGTTCATCGGTCAGCTCCCACCAGGCGAGTTGGGCGCCGTGCCCGGCCTGCGCCATCGCCTTGCCGGCCGACATGTCGACATCGGGGCTCATCCAGAGCACCGGCCGGGTGCGGTCCGGCTCGCCGGGCGGTTCCGGATCGTCCAGGTCGGTGCCCGAGACTTGGAGCTTGGCCAGTTCCTTGGGCCAGCCGTCGAGCGGCACCGGCGGGAAGACCCGCACCTCGGCCGACTTCCCGGTGACCGTGATCCCCGGCAGCGCGGCCGCCTTGCGCCACTCGGCGCCGCGCGCCCTGCGCACCACCTTGCGGATACGGGCGTCCTGCCAGTCGCGCATCACCTGCGCCCACTCGCCCTCACCCTCTCCCTCGCCCAGGGACCGCTCGTCACTGAGCATCACCAGAACCGCGCGGGCCGCGGTCTCCAGTGCGTCGGTACGAGCAGGGGGCGCCGTCTTCTCCAGGTGCGCCACGAGCGGCAGCACGAACTGCGGGGCCTCGTCCCGCGAAACGTTCTCGTGCTGGAACGGGCTGTCGGGCCGGTGCTCGGGGTCGCCCACCTGGGCGCTGATGTCGTTGCTGGTCACCCGCCCCAGTCTGCCAGCACGGCAGGGGCATCCGGGAGGCTGCGCGGGTCCTGTCCACGCACACCTCCGGCGATTACAGCCATCCGCAATCGGCCGGATCGGGCAAGGCGGCACGATTCCCCTGAGGGGGAAGCTGACACGGCGGTTCCCCGAACGGCTACGCCCCGCACTCCCGGGGGCAGCCCGGCCGCGCGGTACCGAGGCCGCCTGTCCGGGCACCTCGCCTCAGAAGGCGTACCGGACACGCAGCCACGGAGCGTGTGCGGCCAGCAGTTGCCGCATGCGGGTCAGCGCCTGCTGCTTGATCTCCAGGGCGTAGCGCACATTGACGGCCCCGTTCTGCGAGCGTTTGGTCTCCTGGGCCTCCGGCTGCCACAGCACGTCCTCGGCGCGCGGGTGCCAGCCCAGGTTGACCTCGTGGAGCGCCTGATTGTGGGTCAGCATGATGACCTCGGCCGCCGCCTGCTCCTTCACGCGCGCGGGCAGGACGTCGTCGAGATGGGTCAGCAGGCCGGCCCAGTCACGCTGCCAGCCGGGGCGCAGCACCACGGGCGAGAGGTTGAAGTGGACCTCGTATCCGGCATCGAGGAAGTCGGCGGCCGCGGCGATCCGCTCGTCGATCGGGCTGGTGCGGATGTCGAGGAGGCGGGCGTCGTCCGGCGGCATGAGGGAGAAGCGCACGCGGGTGCGTCCCTGCGGGTCGAGCGCGAGCAGGTCGGGATTGACGAATTTGGTCGCGAAGCTGGCCTTCGCCGTCGGCAGGCTTCGGAACGCTGCGACGAGATCGGCCGTGTTGTCGCAGACCAGGGCGTCGACGGAGCAGTCACCGTTCTCGCCGATGTCGTAGACCCAGGCCTCGGGATCGCACTGGTTGGGTTCCGTCTTGGGGCCCTGGGCCCGTACGTGACGCCGGACGTGGGCCACGATCGCCTCGATGTTGGTGAACAGCGTGATGGGGTTGGCGAAGCCCTTGCGGCGGGGGACATAGCAATAGGCGCAGGCCATCGCGCAGCCGTTGGAGGGGCCCGGAGCGATCCAGTCGGCCGATCTTCCGTTGGGGCGCGTCGCGAGCGTGTGCTTGACCCCGAGGACGAGCGTCTCGGTCTTGATGCGGACCCACCGGCCGATGTTGCCGTCGTTGCCGTGCAGGGCGGGGATGTTCCAGTGACTGGCGACCTCGGTCACGCGGGCGTCCGGCAGCCGGGCCATGATCTGCCGGCCGCGCGGCGAGTCAAGGGCGGCGGGCTCCGCGTAGACCTCACGGACGTCGAGCATCCGGCGCGCCTGCGGACTCTCGCGGAAGGGCTGGAGGGCGGCGCGCCCCGGCGCGGTGTCCGGCGCGGTGTCCGCCCAGCCGAAGAGTGTCTGCTGCTCGGGCTCTCCCGAAGCGGACCCGGGCTGTCCCGCGCCCGAGGGGGATCCAGGTTCTCCCGCCGGCCTGCCCATGTGCTGTTCCTCTCCGTTCCGTCCGCTCCTGTCGCTGCCCGCTCCTGTCGGCGCCCAGGGTCTCGGGCCCCGGTCGCCGGTCCTCAGTCCCGGCGGTCGCGCTCCTGCGCGAGGAGCTCGTCCAGATCGCGGAGGCGGTCCAGCCCCCGCACGGCCTGCGACATCCGCGCGTTGTGTTCGAACCGGTCGCGGTGCCGGTGCAGAAGGTTCCAGTACCCGGCGGTGAAGGGGCAGGCGTCCTCGCCGACCCGTACGGTCGGCTTGTACCGGCAGGGGCCGCAGAGATCGCTCATGCGGTCGATGTACGCGCCCCCGGACGTGTACGGCTTGGTGGTCATGCGGCCCCCGTCCGCGTACTGCGACATGCCCACCACGTTCGGCACCATGACCCAGTCGTAGCCGTCGACGAAGCTGCGGTGGAACCAGTCGGTGACGGCTCCGGGCTCCCATCCCCGCTGCAGGGCGAAACTGCCCAGGATCATCAGGCGCGGAATGTGGTGCGTCCAGCCCGTCTCGTTGACCTGCCGCAGCGCGTGGCTCAGGCAGTTCGCGTCGGTCCCTGCCGGGGACAGCTCGGTGAACCAGTCGGGCAGCGGCGCGTGGTGGCGCAGGGTGTTGCTCTCGCGGTAGCGCGTGCCGAAGTGCCAGTAGACGTGCCAGACGTACTCGCGCCAGCCTGCGATCTGCCGTACGAAACCCTCGGCGCTGTTGAGCGGCACGTCGCCCGACCGCCATCGCTCCTCGGCCCGTTCGACGCATTCGGCGGGGTCGAGCAGGCCGAGGTTGAGCGACGAGGAGAGGAGGCTGTGGCTCATCACCGTGTCCTTGGCCAGGACCGCGTCCTCGTACGCGCCGAACGTGGCGAGCCGGTGCTCGACGAAGCGGCGGAGCCCGGCGAGTGCCTCGCGGCGGGTGGCGGGGAACCGGCGCGGCCCGTCCTCGCCGACGAACACGACGTCCCCGTCGCGCTCCCAGCGGTCGAGATCGGCCCGCACCTCGGCGTCGATGTCGCTTTCCCGGGGGTGGTAGGGCGCGGGAACACCCAGGTCGTCGGCGCCCTTGGGCGGGGGCTGCCGGTTGTCGTGGTCGAGGTTCCAGCGCCTGCCGGCGGGCCGGTCGCCCTCCATCAGCAGGTCGTGCGACTGGCGGACCCAGCGGTAGAAGTCCTCCTGCCGGAGGTGTTTCGTGCCCCGGCCGTCCGCCCAGATCCTGAACTCGTCGTGCGTCACGAGGAATCCACGGGCGGGCAGTACCCGTACGGAGGGCAGCGCGTCCACGAAGGCGCGGGCCGCGTGGGACGTCGGATGGTGCACGGTCACCGGAGCGTCCCCCGCCGCCTCGCGCAGCCCGTCGCGGTAGGTGTCCGCCTTGACGTACCGCACCCGGTCACCGAGCTCGGCGGCCCGGTGGCGCATCGCGGAGAGAATCAGGTGGGCCTTGGCACGGTGGAATCGCCGCCGGCCGAACACACTGCGGGCCTCGATCATCAGGAGCGGCGCATCGCGGTGGGGGCCGCCCCGCGCCGGATCGACGAAATGAGGTCCCAACTGGTCACCGAACAACCAGTGGACAGCCCCGGAGCCCCCCGCCTGCTCCTCCTCCCCCTTCTTCCCCTCTCCCTTCTCCGGCTTCTCCGCCCTCTTCTCCCGGTCCGCCCTCTCCGCAGTCATGCCGAGCACTCCGCCCACGATCTGTTGCCTGGCCGACGCGATCCGCTGCGCGACGCTTTCCGCACCGATCAAAGCGCACCACGGCGCGGACCGTACTCGGCACACGCCGGGCTGCGCCCCGGGAGCACCTCAGCCCTTGCTCGGACACCCGGGCGCCCTCCGGCGGGAACACCTGCCGCGGCTCCTGACCGGACCTCAGTGAGGGTTGGCGGGAGACGGATTCCGTCGTACGCCGGCCACGGCGAGGACGGCACCGGCCACGCACAGGATGCCGGTGACGAGGGCGGCGGTGTGTACGCCGTTGATGAACGCCTGCCCACTGCCCTCGATCACCGCGGCCCTGAGCTGCCCGGGCATGTCACCGCCGACCGGGGCGACACCCATCGCCACCGCGTCCTTGGCCCCCTGCAATTGCTCGGCCATGGGCGCGGGCACCCCGGCTCCGGCCAGCTCGCCGGTCAGGGTGGAGCCGACCCGGCTGCTGATGAGGGAGACGAGTACGGAGGTGCCGAGCGCGCCGCCGACCTGGAGAGCCGTGGCCTGGAGGCCGCCCGCCACACCGGCGTCCTTGACGGGTGCGTTGCCCACGATCGCGTCGGAGGAGGCGGCCATCACCATGCCGACGCCGAGGCCGAGGGCGATGAACGGCGGCCACATCGCCGCGTACGAGGAGTGCACCCCCCAGCCGAGCATCGCGAAGGAGGCGGCCGCCTGGAGGACCATGCCGAGCGGCATGGTCAGCCGGGCGCCGAACTTCTCGGTGAGCTTGGCGCCCAGCGGCGAGGCGACGACGGAGGCGAGGCTCAGCGGCAGCGTGCGCACCCCGGCCTCGACGGGGGTGAAGCCCCGTACGTTCTGCAGGTACAGCATCACGAAGAAGATCACGCCGAGGAGGACGAAGAAGTTGACCGCGGTGATGATCGTGCCGATGGTCAGCGCGGGGCTGCGGAACAGCCGCATCGGGAGGAGTGGGTGTTCGACGCGCGTCTCGTACCGGACGAACACCAGCAGGATCACGACGCCGACGGCGAGCGTGCCCAGTGTCGTACCGGAACTCCAGCCCCAGCTCTCGCCCTTGACCACACCGAAGACCACGACCAGCAGGCCGGCCGCGAGCAGGATGACGCCCGGAACGTCGAAGCGGTGGCGGCCAGTGGTGCTCTTGCTCTGCGGCAGCACCAGCGCGCTGACGACGAGCGCGAGGACGCCGATCGGGGCGTTGATGTAGAAGACGGACTCCCAGTTGACGTGCTCGACGAGCAGCCCGCCGACGATGGGGCCGAGCGCCGTGGACACCGAGGACACCATCGCCCAGATGCCCACTGCCATACCGAACTTCTTCGGCGGGAACACCGCGCGGAGCAGACCGAGCGTGTTCGGCATCAACAGTGCGCCGAACAGGCCCTGGAGAGCGCGGAAGGCGATGACGCCCTCGATCGAGCCCGCCAGACCGATGGCGACGGACGCGACCGTGAAACCCGCCACGCCTATCAGGTAGTACGTGCGCCTGCCGAAGCGGTCGCCCAGCTTCCCGCCGAGGATCAGCGCGGCGGCCAGGGCCAGCAGGTAGGAGTTGGTGACCCATTGCAGGTCGGCGGTGGACGCGTTCAGGTCCCGGCCGATCTCGGGGTTGGCGATCGAGACGACGGAGCCGTCCAGGCCGACCATGAACAGGCCGAAGGCGACCGCGATGAGCGTCAGCCAGGGCTTGCCGCGCCGGCCGTGCGGGGTGGCCGGTGGGGAGTGCGCGGGCAGGGGTGAGTGATCCACGGCGGTGGAGGACATGGAAGTGCCTTGCTTTTCAGAAGAGTTGGGGCATACGGCCGGCTACGGATGCGCCTGCCGACTACCGCGCGAACGCCGTCAGTCGGTGGCGGGGTGAATGTGCCGCGCCAGTCCCTGGAGGGCGCCGAGGGCGGAGCCGATGGCGTCGAGTTCCCCGTCGGTGAGGGCGTGCAGCGCCTCGGCGACGTACCCCTCCACCAGGTCGTCGACCGCTGCGAGCCGGCGCCGGGCCTCGGTCGTCACGTGCAGGTGTGCCACGCGCTTGTCGGCGGGATCCTGCCTGCGCTCCAGCAGCCCCAGGCCGGCCAGCTGAGTGACCAGCGCACTCACGTTGTTCGGCTTCATGAGCAGCTCGTCGGCGGCCCTGCGCACGGTGATGCCGTCCTGTTCGCCGACGAGCCGCAGCAGCGACAGCTGGCCTTCGGGCAGCTTCGGGTGCGGAAAGTCCTGGGTGAGACGACGGTCGAGCGCCCGGTGCAGCGCGGGCAGGACGGCCGCGAGCCCGGAGGCGGTGCGACGGGTGTCCTGCTCGGACGCGCTGGGGGTGGGCATGCGGGCATCATAGATATACCGAGATACCTATGTCAACATACCTATCGATCGACCGGGGCCCTCACCCCGGATGGCCGTCGGCACCGACGGCGCCGACGACCTCGTGAAGTGACCGAACCGCGGGTCACGCGTCCTTCGCGGCAGGCTCCAGGATCGCCACGCACTCCACGTGGTGCGTCATCGGGAACAGGTCGAACACCCGCAGCGTCCGCACCTTGTAGCCGCCCTCCGCGAAGTAGGCCAGGTCGCGGGCCAGGGCGGCCGGGTCGCAGGCGACGTAGGCGATGCGGCGGGCGCCCAGGGTGGAGAGGTGTTTGACGGTCTGCTTGCCGGCGCCCGCGCGGGGCGGGTCGAGGACGATCAGGTCGGCTTCGGTGATGCCGGTGCGCGGGAGGACGGACTCGACCTTGCCCTGCTCGATGCGGACGTTGGGCATGGAGGCGAGGTTGTGGCGGGCGTCCTCGACGGCGCGCTTGCCGGACTCGATGCCCAGGACGGCGCCCTGGTCGCCGACGCGTTCGGCGATCGAGCCGGCGAAGAGGCCGACGCCGCAGTAGAGGTCGAGGGCGGTCTCGCCCTTGCGGGGCATGAGGCCCTGCATGACGGCGCGCATCAGGGTGTCGGCGGCCTGGGGGTGGACCTGCCAGAAGCCGCCCATGCCGACGCGGTAGGTGCGGCCGTCGGCGCGCTCGCGGACGAAGGCGCGGCCGTGGACCTTGTGGACGCCGCCGTCCTTCTCGTGGACGCGCAGGACGGAGACGGGCTTGTCGAGTTCGACGAGGGGGAGGCGGCCGCCGGGGGTGGGGGTGAGGATGACCTGGCGGTCGCCGGAGCCGGTGGCGGCGATGGCTTCGACGGAGGCCATGCCGGGCCAGTCGCGCTTCTCGACGCCGAGTTCGGAGACGCCCTCGGAGGCGATCATGCAGTGGTCGATGGGCTGGATGTCGTGGGAACGGTGCTTGCGCAGGCCCACGGTGCCTTCGGCGTCGATGGCGTACTGGACGCGGGTGCGCCACTGCGGGACCTGGCCGGCGGGGAGCTTGTCGCCCTCGGCGGGCATCACGGTGCCGTCCCAGCCGGCTTCCTCGGGGGTGAGGCCGGCGAGGCGCAGGAGCTGTTCGGCGACGACTTCGCCCTTGAGGCGGCGCTGGGCGCCGGGCTTGGCGTGCTGCCAGTCGCAGCCGCCGCACTTGCCGGGGCCGGAGAAGGGGCAGGGGGCTTCGACGCGGTCCTTGGAGGCGGTGAGGACGGTGACCGCGTCGGCGCGCAGGAAGCGGGCGCCCTCGTCGCCGTCGGTGATGCGGGCGATGACCTTCTCGCCGGGGAGGGTGTGACGTACGAAGAGGACCTGGCCCTCGGAGGTACGGGCGATGCAGTGGCCGCCGTGGGCGACGGGGCCGACCTCGACCTCGTACTCGGTGCCGACGAGGGAGACCTTGGGGGCCGCCTCGGGGGTCGCGGATTCCTTCGACGATTCCTTGGACTCTGACTGCATGGTGGGGGTACTCCAAGGGATCGATCAAAAGGAACGGCCGGACAACAGCCCACCAGTCTACGTGGGAGTTGTCCGGCCGCTCGCCAGCCGCTGCCGCTGTGCGCGGGGTCAGCTCTTCGAGGACTCCTTGGCGGACTCCTTGGGTGCTTCCTTCGGCCGCCGGTCGACCGGTCCCCGTCGTACCGCGCCCGGAGCGTTCCAGTCCGCGCGCTTCTTGGCGCGCTTCTTGGCGGCTTCGGAGGATTCGAGCTGGTAGGGGACGGAGGTGACCATCACGCCGGGGGTGAAGAGCAGGCGGCCCTTGAGGCGCAGGGCGGACTGGTTGTGGAGCAGGTGCTCGTACCAGTGGCCGACGACGTACTCCGGGATGTAGACGGAGACGACGTCGCGCGGGCTCTCCCGGCGCAGACCCTTGACGTACTCGATGATCGGGCGGGTGATCTCGCGGTACGGGGAGTCCAGGATCTTGAGCGGGACATTGATGCCGCGCCGCTCCCACTCGTCACGCAGGGCCTTGGTCTCGGCCGCGTCGACGCTGATGGAGAGGGCTTCGAGGCGGTCGGAGCGCATCAGCTTGGCGTAGGCGAGGGCGCGCAGGGTGGGCTTGTGGACCTTGGAGACCAGGACGATGGAGTGCACCCGGGAGGGGCGCAGGCTGTCGTCGGAGGGGCCTTCGGCGGCGGAGATCTCGGAGGCGACGCGGTCGTAGTGCTTACGGATCGCGGACATCGTGCCGTAGAAGATCACCATGCCGAGCAGGGCGACCCAGGCTCCGTGGGTGAACTTGGTGGCGAGGACCACGACCAGCACGAGGCCGGTGAAGAAGGCGCCGAAGGTGTTGATCGCGCGGGAGCGGATCATGTGGCGGCGCTTGGCCTGGTTCTTGGTGGTCTTCAGGTGGCGGTTCCAGTGCCGCACCATGCCGATCTGGCTCAGGGTGAAGGAGACGAAGACTCCGACGATGTAGAGCTGGATGAGCTTGGTGGAGTCGGCTCCGTAGAGGAAGACCAGGAGCACCGCGGCACCGGCCAGCAGCACGATGCCGTTGGAGAAGGCGAGGCGGTCGCCGCGGGTGTGCAGCTGGCGGGGCAGGTAGCGGTCCTGGGCGAGGATCGAGCCGAGGAGCGGGAAGCCGTTGTACGCCGTGTTGGCGGCCAGGAAGAGGACCAGCGCGGTGGCGGCGGCCAGGAGCACGAAGAAGAAGGTGCCCTCGCCGAAGACGGCCGCGGCGACCTGGGAGATCACCGGGTTCTGGACGTAGGAGTCGCCCACCGGGACGCCGTCGCGGACCAGGTCGACGGCCGGATTCTCGGCCATCCGGACGCCGGTGTTCATGGCGAGCGCGATGATGCCGCAGAACATCACCACGGCCAGGGTGCCCATCAGGGCCAGGGTGGTCGCGGCGTTCTTGGACTTCGGCTTGCGGAACGCGGGGACGCCGTTGGAGATCGCCTCGACGCCGGTGAGGGCGGCGCAGCCGGAGGAGAAGGCGCGCAGGAGGAGGAAGACCAGGGCGAAACCGGCCAGGCCGGGGTGTTCGGGTTTGATTTCGAGGTCGGCGGTCGGGGCCGCCATGTCGTCGCCGGTCAGGGCACGGAAGGTGCCCCAGGCCAGCATGATGAAGACGCCGGCCACGAAGACGTACGTGGGGATCGCGAAGAGCTTCCCGGACTCCTTCATGCCGCGCAGGTTGAGCAGCGTGAGGAGCACGATGACGGCCACCGCGCAGAGCACCTTGTGCTCGACCACGAAGGGGATCGCGGAGCCCAGGTTCTCGATGCCGGAGGAGATCGACACGGCGACGGTCAGGACGTAGTCGACCAGCAGGGCGCTGGCGACGGTCAGTCCGGCCTTCGGGCCGAGGTTGGTGTTGGCGACCTCGTAGTCGCCGCCGCCGCTCGGGTAGGCACGCACGTTCTGCCGGTAGGAGGCGACGACCGTGAACATCAGGACGACGACCGCGAGTGCGATCCACGGGCTGAAGTGGTACGCCGAGACACCCGCGATGGAGAGTACGAGCAGGACTTCTCCGGGCGCGTAGGCGACGGAGGAGAGCGGGTCGGAGGCGAAGACGGGAAGTGCGATGCGCTTGGGGAGGAGCGTTTCTCCCAGCTTGTCGCTGCGCAGGGCCCGGCCGATCAGGATCCGTTTGGGCACGTCGGTCAGTTTGGACACGCAGAGGATCGTAAGCGGTCGAACGCTTGCGGCTCCGCCACCACCCCCGGCCGCCACGGAATCTCCCGGAGCCGCGTGCGGAGCGCCAAGAGGTCTCTGACCGGGGGTCCCCGTGGGCCACCGGACGTGTGTAGCTTTGGCGGCGGTCTGAGACTCTAGTGAGTCCGACAAAAACTATTGATGGACTCTTAACGGCCGGAAGGACGGACGTGCACGTCGTCATCATGGGCTGCGGGCGAGTGGGAGCCGCTCTCGCGCAGACTCTGGAGCAGCAGGGGCACACGGTCGCAGTGATCGACCAGGACCCCACGGCCTTCCGCCGACTGGGATCCGGGTTCGGTGGCCGCAGGGTCACCGGGGTCGGTTTCGATCAGGACACCCTCCGCGAGGCGGGCATCGAGGAGGCCGGGGCCTTCGCCGCCGTCAGCAGCGGGGACAACTCGAACATCATCGCGGCCCGGGTGGCCCGGGAGATGTTCGGCATCGAGCACGTCGCCGCCCGTATCTACGACCCCCGCAGGGCCGAGGTGTACCAGCGTCTGGGCATTCCCACGGTTGCCACGGTCCGCTGGACCGCCGACCAGATGCTGCGCCGGCTGCTGCCTTCGGGCGCGGAGCCGCTGTGGCGTGACCCGAGCGGCGGTGTGCAGCTCGCCGAGGTGCACATCTCGCCGTCCTGGATCGGTCACAAGATCAGCAAGTTGCAGGAGGAGACGGGCGTGCGTGTCGCGTTTCTCACCCGGCTGGGCGAGGCGGTCCTGCCGAGCTCCCAGACGGTGCTGCAGGAGGGCGACCTCGTGCACGTGATGATGCACACGCACGAGGTCGCGAAGGTCGAGGCGGCCTGTTCGCTGGGTCCCGAGGAAGGTCACTGATGAGGGTCGCGATTGCCGGAGCCGGTGCGGTGGGGCGTTCCATCGCGGGCGAGCTCCTGGAGAACGGGCACGAGGTGCTCCTGATCGACAAGGCGCCGACCGCCATTTCGGTGGAGCGGGTGCCGACGGCCGAGTGGCTGCTCGCCGACGCCTGCGAGATCACCTCGCTGGACGAGGCGGCGTTGCAGCGCTGCAACGTGGTGATCGCCGCGACCGGTGACGACAAGGTCAACCTGGTCGTCTCGCTGCTCGCCAAGACCGAGTACGGGGTGCCGAGGGTGGTCGCCCGCGTCAACAACCCCAAGAACGAGTGGCTGTTCAACGAGTCCTGGGGCGTCGACGTCGCGGTCTCCACGCCTCGCCTGATGTCGGCGCTGGTCGAGGAGGCGGTGAGCGTCGGTGATCTCGTACGGCTGATGCGCTTCAGCCACGGCGACGCCAACCTGGTCGAGCTGACCCTGCCGCCCGAGTCCGCGCTGTCGGGCACGCAGGTGGGCGACGTGGAGTGGCCGGTGGACACCTCGCTGGTGACCATCATCCGCGGCACGCGGGTCCTGACGCCGACTCCGGAGGAGACCCTGGAGCCGGGCGACGAGCTGCTGTTCGTGGCGGCGCAGGCGCGTGAGGAGCAGCTGGAGGACCTGTTGCAGGTCAAGCGCGAGGACATGCCGAAGGGCTGAGTTCCGGTACGCCGGGTGGGCCCGGCGGCCGGTACGCCTGAGGGGCCCCGCACCATGGACGGTGCGGGGCCCCTCAGGCGTACGTACGGGCAGAGCCGCTCAGGCCTCGTGGGGCTTGGCGGCGGCCGCCTCCTTGCGTTCCTTCTCGGCCTTCTCCTCGGCCTCCATCTCCGCGAATACGTCGATGGGGGCGGGCGCCTTGGCCAGGAAGACCCAGGTCAGGTAGACGGCGAGCAGGAACGGCGGGATCTTGAGGGCGACCGCGACCCAGCCGAACTTGGTCGTGTCGGCCCACCAGTACAGCGGGAAGAGGATCGCGCACTTGGTGAGCAGGATCAGACCCCAGGCGTAACTCGCCTTGGTGTACGCCTTCTTGCGGCCGGGGTTGCGGGTGCGCCAGGAGAGGTTCTCCTTGAAGACCGGGCCGAGCATCAGGCCGATCAGCGGCACTCCGGCGACCGCGGTGATCAGGTACGCGAGGGAGAGGCCCAGGGTGTAGAGCATGCCCGGGAGCATGAAGTCCTTGGCATTGCCCGTGATCATCGCGAAGACCACGCCGAAGGCGACGCCGAAGACACCGCTGAAGGCGTGCTTCATGGTGTCCTTGCGGACCAGGCGGACGACGACGAGCAGCAGCGAGATCCCGAGTGCCGCGATCGCCGAGGTGTGCAGGTTCTTGGTGATCGTGAAGAGGGTCACGAAGAGCAGCCCCGGCAGCACGGTCTCGACCATGCCCCGCACACCGCCGAAGGCCTCGAAGAGCGCGGCCTCGGTGACGGCCTTGGCGGCGGCGTCCTGGGGCGGTGCGTCCGCGGGGACGACGTACGGGTACGCGGTGTCGTCCTGCTGGGGGTCGTGGGTCGGCTTGTCGTAGGACGTCACCGGCTACTCCTGTCCGAGTGGTCGGAGTTCGTATTTGGGATTGAAGAGCACCCGGCGGCCGTGGCTCATGGAGATCCGGCCGGTGGCGATGAGCTTGCGGCCCGGCTCTATGCCCACTATGGAGCGGCGGCCGAGCCAGACGACGTCCAGTGGTGCCGTGCCGTCGAACAACTCGGCCTCCAGGGCCGGCACTCCGGCGCGGGGGCGCAGGGTGACCGTGCGCAACGTACCAGTCACCTTGACGATCTGGCGGTCGTCGCAGGCGGATATGGGGGTGCACCCCACTGCCTGGGTGTCCTCCTGCAGCTCGGCGGAGTGCAGGTCCTCCTGCGAGCTGGACAGGCGGTCGAGCATCCGGCGGAACCGCCCGGTCGGCTTCTCGGGTCGAGGTACGGCACTCATACCGGAAGCGTACCGGGGTGTGGACCGGTGGGGTCACCCGGCGTAGTCACCAGCTTGCGGGGATGGGGCGGGAGGGGCGTGGGGGGCGGCGTTCAGCGCTCGAACCGGTAGCCCATTCCCGGCTCGGTGATGAAGTGCTTGGGGTGCGCCGGGTCCGTTTCCAGCTTGCGGCGGAGCTGGGCCATGTAGACCCGCAGGTAGTTGGTCTCCGTGCCGTAGGAGGGGCCCCAGACCTCCTGGAGGAGCTGCTTCTGGCTGACCAGGCGGCCGGTGTTGCGGACCAGCACTTCGAGGAGGTGCCACTCGGTGGGGGTGAGGCGGACGTCGCGGCCCTCGCGGTGGACCTTCTTGGCGGCGAGGTCGACGGTGAAGCCCTCGGTCTCGATGGTGACGTCGCCCTCCTCGCCCCCGCCGACGGGCTCCGCACGGCGGACCGCGGCGCGCAACCTGGCCAGGAGTTCGTCCATGCCGAAGGGCTTGGTGACGTAGTCGTCGGCGCCCGCGTCGAGGGCCTCGACCTTCTCGTCGGAGGTGTGCCTGGCGGAGAGGACAAGGATCGGGACGCGGGTCCAGCCGCGCAGCCCCTTGATGACGTCCACACCGTCCATGTCGGGCAGGCCGAGGTCGAGCACCACCACGTCGGGGTGGCGGGCGGCGGCGAGCTGGAGCGCGGAGGCGCCGTCGGCGGCCGCGTCCACCTCGTACTTGCGTGCCTTCAGATTGATCACGAGGGCGCGCACGATCTGCGGCTCGTCGTCGACCACGAGCACCCGGGTCATGGGGACCTTCCTCACTGCTGTCTGCTGCTTGGCTGCTGTCTGCTGCTCGGTCGCGGGCGAAGGAGTCATGAGAGGGCCTGGGCCGAGAAATCGGGCTGTACGGGGGTCTGGCCGGGGGCCACCTTGAGGGTGAGCACCATGGTCATGCCGCCGCCGGGGGTGTCCTCGGCGGTGAGGGTGCCGCCCATGGATTCGAGGAAGCCCCGGGCGACCGCGAGGCCGAGGCCCACTCCGGCGCCGCGGGGGGCGTCCCCGTACCGCTGGAAGGGCTCGAAGATGCGTTCCTTGTTGTCGTCGGGGACGCCGGGGCCACGGTCGGTTATCCGTACCTCCACCCGGTCGCCCAGCGCGCTGGCCGCGACGGAGACGGGGGTGTGCTCGGGGCTGTACTTGACCGCGTTCTCGACCAGGTTGGCCGCGGCCCGCTCCAGCAGGCCGCGATCGACGGCGACCATCGGCAGGGTCTCCGGAATGTCCAGTTCCACGCTGTCGTCGGGTACGCCGACAAGCGCCATCGGGATGACCTCGTCGAGATCGGTCTCGCGGATCAGCGGGGTGACGGTGCCGGTCTGCAGGCGGGACATGTCCAGGAGGTTGCCGACCAGGTGGTCGAGGCGGTCGGCGCCCTCCTCGATGCCTTCGAGGAGTTCGGCCTCGTCGGCCTCGGACCAGGAGACGTCGTCGGAGCGCAGCGAGGTGACGGCGGCCTTGATGGAGGCCAGGGGGGTACGGAGGTCATGGCTGACGGCGGCGAGCAGCGAGGTGCGGATCTTGTTGCCCTCGGCGAGACGGCGGGCGTCCTCGGCCTGCCCGACCAGGCGCTGACGGTCCAGTACGACGGCGGCCTGGGCGGCGAAGGCGGCGAGCACCCTGCGGTCCTCGGCGGGCAGCACCCGGCCGGAGAGGGCGAGCGCCATGTGGTCGCCGACGGGCATGTCGACGTCGGCGTCCTCGGGCCGTTCGGAGGGGCGGGGCCCCACGCTGCCCGCGCAGGTCCATGGGTCGACGTCGCTGTCCCGCTCCAGCAGGGCCACCGACTCCATGGCGAAGGTCTCGCGGACCCGTTCCAGCAGGGCGTCCAGGCTGGTCTCGCCGCGCAGCACACTGCCTGCCAGGAAGGACAGGATCTCGGACTCGGCGCGCAGCCTGGCGGCCTGCTGGGTGCGGCGGGCGGCCACGTCGACGACGGAGGCGACGGCGACGCCGACCGCGAAGAAGATCACGATGGCGACGATGTTCTTGGGGTCGTCGATCGTCAGTGTTCTGGTGGGCGGGGTGAAGAAGAAGTTGAGCAGCAGGGAGCCGGCGGCGGCCGCGGCGAGGGCGGGCAGGAGGCCGCCGAGGAGGGCGGCGGCGACGGTGAGGAAGAGGTAGAGCAGGACGTCGTTGGCGAGGCCGGGACCGTTGTGGATGCTGATCAGCAGCACGGTCAGCAGGGCCGGGCCCACGGTGCCGACCAGCCAGCCGGCCAGGATCCGGGAGAAGCCGAGCCTGGCGCCCCGCGCGACGGGCAGGCCGCGTCCCTTGGCGGCCTCCTCGTGGGTGACGATGTGGACGTCGAGGTCGGGTCCGGAGTCGCGGGCCACGGTCTGGCCGACGCCGGGGCCGAAGACGTACTGCCAGGTCTTGCGGCGGCTGGAGCCGAGCACGATCTGGGTGGCGTTGACGCCGCGCGCGAATTCGAGGAGCGAACTCGGTACGTCGTCCCCTATGACGTGGTGGAACGTGCCGCCCAGGTCCTCGACGAGGGTGCGCTGGACGGCGAGCTCCTTGGGGGAGGCCGCGGTGAGGCCGTCGCTGCGGGCGACGTACACCGCGAGGATCTCGCTGCCGGAGCCCTTGGCGGCCATCCGGGAGGCGCGGCGGATCAGGGTGCGGCCCTCGGGGCCGCCGGTGAGGCCGACGACGATGCGCTCGCGGGCCTGCCAGGTGGAGCGGATGTTGTGCTCGCCGCGGTACTGCTGGAGGTACTCGTCGACCCGGTCGGCGACCCAGAGGAGGGCCAGCTCGCGCAGGGCGGTGAGGTTGCCGGGGCGGAAGTAGTTGGAGAGCGAGGCGTCGATCTTGTCGTGCTGGTAGATGTTGCCGTGTGCCATCCGGCGGCGCAGTGCCTGCGGTGACATGTCGACGAGCTCGATCTGGTCCGCGCGGCGGACGATCTCGTCGGGCACGGTCTCGCGCTGGCGCACCCCGGTTATCGACTCGACGACGTCGCCGAGGGACTCCAGGTGCTGGATGTTGACCGTGGAGATGACGTCGATGCCGGCCTGGAGCAGCAGCTCCACGTCCTGCCAGCGCTTGGCGTGCCGGGAGCCGGGGACGTTGGTGTGCGGGAGTTCGTCGACCAGGGCTACGGCGGGGGCGCGTTCCAGGACCGCGTCCACGTCCATCTCGGTGAAGGTGGTCCCGCGGTACGGGATCTCCTTGCGCGGCACTTCTTCGAGGCCGTGCAGCATCACCTCGGTGCGCGGCCGGCCGTGGTGCTCGACGAAGGCGACCACGCAGTCGGTACCGCGTTCCACCCTGCGGTGGGCTTCGGAGAGCATGGCGTACGTCTTGCCGACGCCCGGCGCCGCACCGAGATAGATCCGGAGTTTTCCGCGTGTCCCGCGTCCCATGGCCTCATTGTCTTCCACCGGGGACACAGGCGACCGGTGTCCACTGCCTCCGACCTTACGTCGCACGTTCGGGACGAATCGGACGGGGTGAGGGGTGGGCGGAGGCCTTGACGGGATTCTGATGCGGGCGGTGAGGGCGGGGGCCGTGGCGGCCCCCGCCCGGGCGTGGGGGCCGGCCCCTGCCCCCGGCCCTCCGCCTCATACCCCGTCGACGATGTGGCCGTCCCTGAGTTCCAGCACCCTGTCCGCCAGGCCCAGCAGCTGGGGGTCGTGGGTGGCTACCAGGGCGGTGACGCCCTCGCTGCGGACGACCGCGCGGAGCAGTTCCATGACCGAGAGGCCGGTTTCGGCGTCGAGCTGGCCGGTCGGCTCGTCGGCTATCAGCAGCGCCGGGCGGTTGGCGAGTGCTCGCGCGATGGCGACGCGCTGCTGCTGGCCGCCGGAGAGCTCGCCGGGGCGCTGCTTGGCGTGGTCGGCCAGCCCGACCAGTGACAGCAGCAGTGCGACCCGCTCGTCGCGTTCCTTGGGGTCGGCCTTGCGCAGCCGCAGCGGCACCCCGACGTTCTCGGCGGCACTGAGGATCGGGATCAGGCCGAACGACTGGAAGACGAAGCCTATGCGGTCGCGTCGCATCTCCAGCAGCCCGTTCTCGCCGAGGGCGCCGACATCGGTGCCGTCGACGACGACGCTGCCGCTGTTCGCCCGGTCGAGGCCGCCGACCAGGTTGAGCAGGGTGGTCTTGCCGGAGCCGGACCGGCCCTTCAGTGCGACCAGCTCACCGCGCGGGACGCTGAAGGAGACACCGCGCAGTGCGTGCACGGCGGCGGCTCCGGTACCGAAGGAGCGGTGCAGATCCTCGACGCGCACCATCGGGCCGCCCCGCTCCAGGGTTCCGGTGCCCGCGCCTGCCGCCGCGTCCGTGCTCTCTGCCATCTTCCGCTCCCCGCTCGTACTGCGAACCACTCGCACTACCGTTCTTGCGCCAAGTGTTGCCCATGGGTACGACATTGGTCACGGGGTTGGCCGATCACCTTTCGAGGACGACGATGAGGGCGAGTCCGGCGACGGCTCCGCCACCACACCCGCCCCCGTCCCGCCCGACCACACCCCCACATGGTCGCTCTCCGCCGACAGCCGCACCCGCCCCCGCAGCCCGTACCGCTCGATGTGCTCGCGCGGCAGCTGGAGGCGGCCGACCCGGTCCAGTACCGCGAACTCCTCGCCCCCCGGGTCTCCCGCGGCCCGCAGCGTCTCGGTCGCGGTGCGCCCGTCCCTGATCCGTACCGTGCGCCTGACCTGCTCGGACACCAGTGGGTCGTGGGTCACCACCAGGACCGTCATGCCGAGCTCCTCGTTGGCCCGGCGCAGGGCGGCGAAGACCTCCTCGCCGCTGGCGGTGTCGAGTTCGCCGGTCGGCTCGTCGGCGAACAGCACCTGCGGGCTGTTGGCGCCGGCCACCGCGACGGCCACCCGCTGCTGCTCACCGCCGGACATCTGCTGCGGGCGGCGGCTGCGGCAGTACCCGACGCCCAGGGCGTCGAGCAGCTCCCCGGCGAGCGCGGCCCGCTTGCGGCGCGGCACCCGGGCGTACTTCATCGGCAGTGCGACGTTCTCCAGCGCGGTCAGATACGGCAGCAGGTTGCGCCCGGTCTGCTGATAGACGAAGCCGACGGTGGAGCGCCGGTAGCCGAGCCGTTCGGCCCGCCCCATGGCCAGCAGGTCGTGCCCGGCGACCCTGGCCCGCCCCGCGGTGGGCAGATCGAGGCCCGAAAGGATGGACAGCAGAGTGGACTTGCCGCTTCCGGAGGCGCCGACCAGCGCCACGCACTCCCCCTCGTCCACCACCAGGTCCAGGCCCTGCAACGCCTGCACCTCGACGTCCTCGGTGCGGTACACCCGCACCACGTTGTCGCAGTGGATCAGCCCCTCGTCGGGGGCCGGCACCCCGGCCGCCCTGGCACGCTCCTCCAGCGCCGCCAGATCGGTGAGGCCCGAAGCGGCCCCGCCCCCGCCCGGACTCCCCGTCCCCGGACTCCCCGTCCCCGGACTCCCCGTCATCGCTCTTCCCCCAGTCGCAGTACGGTGCCCAGCTTCCGCCGCCGGGCCATGACGGTCTCCACCACGACGGCCGCGCCGACCAGCAGCAAGGAGCCCGCGCCCAGCAGCCCGGCCGCGCCGTAGTCGGCCCGCACCACCGGCGCGGAGGTGCCCCCGGTGAGCCCGTGCAGATCCAGCGCGGGGCCGAGCAGGTCCGGCAGGAACAGCCCGAGCGCGCCGCCCCCGATCGCGGCCGCCAGCACCATCGGCAGCAACTGCACCAGGTGCAGCCCGCCGGTGGCCCGGTCGCCCAGCCCCATGGTCCTCAACCGGGCCGCGGTGCGGCCCCGTTCGGGTGCGGACAGCAGCAGGTCCAGTATCAGCGCGACGAGGGCGAGCAGCACGGTCAGCGCGGTGCACAGCCGGAACGCCGTGGTCATCGACGCCAGCACCCCGTCGTCACGGACGGCCGCCTGCTCGTCGGCGAGGATGTGCAGCTGCCCGACGGCGGCCCCTTCGGCGGCCCGCGGGACCAGCGAGCGCAGGGCCCGCCGGTCGATGTCCGCCCCGTACAGCAGCAGCGCGCCCCGGTCGACGGTCGGCGGGCCGGCGAGGGCGCCCAGCACCGACGCGTCGGTGAGCAGCATCCGCGAGTTCGACCGTCCGCGCACCGGCCCGAGTGTGTGTTCCTGTGCCGCGCCGGGCGGCAGCGGCCCGACCACCTTGAGCCGGACGTTCCTGCCCTCCACCTCGGCCAGGTAGCGGCCGCCCCGCTTCAGGTCGGGGCCCGCCAGTACGGGGATGTCGGCGCCGTCCGCGCGCAGTGCGGCCAGCGCCCGGCCGACGGCGGAGCCGGGGTCGGCGGTGCGCAGCGCCCCGGAGTCGGCCGAGACCAGGTCGACGGTGCCGTGGGAGGCGCCGTTGGCCGCGTCGGTGAGGTCGGCGCTGCGCAGTTCCGTGGTGACGCGGTGGCGGACTCCGGGGGTTTCGGCGAGGGCGCGTACCGTCTGGGCGTCCAGGCGTTCCGCCACGTAGGAGGCGTCCGCGCCGGCCTGCGCGCGGGCGGTCTCGGCGCGTCCTTCGAGGAGGGTCTGGGCGACGATTCCGCCGAAGACCGCGGTGGCCAGGGTGGTGACCAGGACGAGCAGGGCCAGGGAGCGGGACGGGGCGTCCCGGGCGGCCCGGGAGAGCGCGATCAGCGGGACGGTGCCGCGTCTGCGGGCGGAGAAGTGGGCGGCGGCCCGTACCGGTGGTGGGTAGCAGCGCACCAGGAGCACCACCACGGAGACCCCCAGCAGGGCGGGTACGGCGGCCATCGGGAGGTCGGGTTCGTCGACCGCCCCGCGCTCGTGCAGGGTGTATACCCCGGCCACCGTGAGCAGCAGTACCGCGCCCTCGGCGGTGAGCCTGCGCAGCGCGGCACCCCGCACCCGCCGCGTCCGGGTACGCACCGGCGCGTGCAGTGCGCCGTCGCGCAGCGCGTACCAGGTCAGCGCGGGCAGCATCAGCCAGCCGGCGGCGGCCACCGCCAGCGCGGTCGTGTGGGCGAGCGGCGAGCCCCCCTCGGGTGCGGACAGCCGCGCGGCGAGCACTCCGGCGCCGTATCCGAGGACCGCCGCCGGTGCGGTGCGCAGCGCGGCGGCCCCGGCGAGCCGGAGCGCGGAGGCGCCGCGGGCCCGTCGCAGCCGCTCGTCGGCGAGCCGGCGGCGCAGCCCGAGCAGGGCGGCGGCGGCACAGGCGGCGAGGCCCACGCAGTACAGCGACATGGGGGCGAAGGCGATGATCACCCGGGCCTTGGCCCAGTCCGCGTCGAAGCCGTCGAGGATCCTGGCGAGGCCGCCGGTGTCCATGAGGCCGGTCGACGGGTGGCGGCCGAGCAGGCAGTCGAAGCCGTCTCCGCCGGCGGAGGAGAATCCGCAGTAGGCGTTGGCGGCGCTGTCCTGGAACCCGCGGACCGCGCTGTTCAGTTGGTCCCTTCCGCGGGAGGTGGTGAGGGGGGTGGCGTCGGCGGTGACGAGGTTCAGGCGCAGCCGCCAGACGGCGCCCAGGCTGAGGTCCTGGTCCTCCTGGAGCTGCTCGGTCGCGGCGGCCCCGATCAGGGCGGCGGCCCGCCAGGAGGTGGCTCCCGAGGTGTTCAACGGCGTGGCCAGCAGCGGCTTCTCACGCATCAGCCCGCTGTCGACGGGAGGGAAGAAGCCGACCACCTCCGCGGTGCCGGCGGCCTGTGCGCTGGCGGGGGCGGGGACGAGTGCGATGCGCTGGCCCAGCCGGAGTTTCAGGGCGTCCCGGGTGCGGGTGGAGACGGCGGTCTCCAGGCGGGTGCTGGTGGCGGACGGGGGGCGGCCCTCGGCGTAACTCCCGGCCTTCGGGCCGTCGTCGGCAAGGAACAGCGTGAAGGTGGCCTGTCCGCCCCCGGTGTTCCCGGTGCCGGACCGGATCTCGATCCGGGCGGAGTCGTGGACCACCTTTCCCCTGAGGGGTGACGGTGCGACGCTCTGGATCTTGGTGGCGGCGGCCCGGAGTTCGGTCGACAGCTCCCCGGTGGGCGGCGCCACGTCTGCCCTGCGTTTGACGATGCCGGTGAACTCGACGGCCGGCAGGGAGAGTTGTTCGTCGCTGATACGGGAGGCCAGTGCGCGCCCCGCCAGCCCGTCGACGACGGCGGGGCCGACCGCCGCGACCAGGGCGAGCAGCCCGGTCAGTACGGCCAGGCAGCCCATCAGCGGCAGCTCGGCCCGCACCGGTCGCAGCCACCGCGCCGGCCCCGCCCCCCGCGTCCACCGCACCGGGCGCTTCACCGGTCCTCCCCCGCCCGCAGTACCCGCGCCAGGTCGATCCTGGCCAGGAAGCGCGCGGCCACCGTCACCACTCCGCAGATCAGCAGGGTCGTCGCGGCCACGGTCAGGCCGATCCGTCCCCACGGCAGCTCGGTGACCAGCCAGGGGAAGACCGGGCCGCCCCCGGTGTCCACGGTGACCAACGGCATGATCACCGAGGCGAGCGCGGTGCCCAGGAAGGTGCCGAGGACGGCGGCGACGGCCGCGATGGCCAGTTGCTCGGTCCACAGATAGGCGGCAAGCTGACCGCGCCGTACGCCGAGCGCCCGGAGCAGTGCGAATTCCCGTTGTCTGGCGCGCGCGGAGAGCGCGGTGTGCAGGGTGAACGCCACCACCGCGAAGGCGGGCGCCAGCAGCAGGCACAGGGTGAGCGCCCCGCGGGCCCCCTGGCGCAGCGGGTCGTCGGCCAGTTCCCGCTCGGCCCCGGCCACATCGGTGGCCTTCCCGTATCCGTGCTGCTCCACGGCAGCCAGGGCGCGGCCCGTGTCCCCACCGCGCACCGACACCCACCACAGGGCCTCGCGGTCCAGGAGCTGTCCGGTCGGGGCGAGTTGGGCGGCGAGCACCCGGGAGTCGACGATCAGCCGGGGTACGTCGCGGGAGACGCCGGGCACTCCCGCGATCCTGCCGGTGATACGGACGGACAGGGGGCGCCCGCCGGGGAGCCAGACCCGGGCGAGGGTGCCCACCGTGGCGTTGGTGGCCGTGAGGAAGTCGTCGGTGGCCAGTACCGGGACGGCCGGCAGCCCGGTGGCTTTGGGGAGCAGGGTGTTCTCCCACTTGGGGAAGGGGCCCGGTACCAGCGGGCCGCGCATTACGGCGTCGAGCAGGGTTCCCGGGGCCTCGGTGTCGGAGCACAGGACGGGCCCGGCCGGTACCTCGGCCGAGGTCTCCGGTGCGGTGCCCGGGCAGAGCGCGCCGGAACGGGGAGCGAACCGCCCGGTGAGGTCCGGGTCGACCCATTGCGGGCGGCCGGTGAGGCCGGGCACCCGGTCGATGGTCAGCCGGTAGGTGCGCCGCACGCTCTCGCCCTCCATGTTCAGGCCGAGTTGGACGATCCGCAGCGGATTCCTCTCGTCCGTCCGGGTCGGCAGGGGCACCGAAACGGTCTGCGGGCGGCCCCCGTTGGCCCGCATCGTCGCCCGGAGGCGGTGCACCAGGCCGTCGCCGTCCTCGACGGAGACCATCAGCGTCACCGGCCGCACCGGTCCGGGGCCGTCGGCGGAGAGCCGTACCCGCAGCGGCAGCCGGCCGTCGAGGCCGCGAGTGGCCGCCGGGTCGAGGGCGGCGCCGTGGGCGGGAACGTCCTTGCCGAGGGCGGCGAGCAGTTCGGCCGTCGGACGGTCGGCGAGGTCGGCGCGCAGGGTGGGCACGGGTCCCGCGGTGGTGTTGAAGGAGGTGAGGGCGATCAGTTTCTGGCCGGAGTTGGCCGGGGTGTCGAAGACCGGGGTGACGGCGGTGGCGCCCGGCAGCGCCGCGTACTTCGCGTATCGCTGGTCGGACCGGGGCCCACCGGTGTGGTCGGGGACGATACTCAGGTCCGAGCCGACGGCATGGACGGCCTGGTCGTGGTCGCTCCGCTCCAGCATGGCCAGCGAGGTGCTGCTGAGCGCGCCGACCGCCAGGGCGAGCGCCACCACCAGGGTCGCCCCGGCGTTGCCTGCGGCCCGGCGGCCCACCTGCCAGCCACCCAGCGGCAGCACCAGCCCGCGGCCGCGCGCGGCCAGCGGTTCGGTGACCCTGGCGATCAGCGGCAGCAGCCGCAGTGCGAGCAGGGCGGCGGCGCAGGTCATGGTGACGGGCGCGAGCACCAGCACCGGGTCGAGACCGGCGTCGCCCACCGGGCTGCGGTACTGCCGCAGCTGGAGCCAGGCCAGCACGGCGACGGCGCCCAGCGCCACATCGGTGCCCGCCTTCTGCACTCCGGGCAGCTTGCCCAGCCTGCGCCGCAGTTTCGCCACCGCCTCCCGGTCCCCGGCCGACCGCACGGCGGGCGCCAGCATCGCCGCCCCGTGCACCAGCACCGCGAGCAGGGCCAGTGCCCAGCTCAGCGGCACCAGTGCCGACGCGGGTACGGCGCCGGGGATCAGCCCCGTGTCGGCCAGCGCCGTCAGCAGCGGTCCGGCCAGGAAGGGGGCGGCGAGTCCGGCGGGGACGGCGACGGTCGCCCAGTGGGCCACCGCTGATCCGGCGATCCGGGGGGTTCCGGCTCCTCGGGCGGCGAGCAGGGCCAGTTCGGGGCGCCGGTGTTCGGCGAGCTGGCGGGCGGTGAGGACGAGGGCGGCGGCGGCCAGCGCGGCGAGCAGACTGGCCGGGATGTAGAGGCCGGCCCGGGAGACCGCGATCGGGGTCTCCAGCCGGCCCAAGGCGCTTACCAGGGCGCCGTCGACGGTGAGTCTGACGTCCTTGGGCGGCCGGTGTTCCCCGAAGACGGAGAGGGCGGTGTCGCTGCCCACGAAGGCGCCCAGCCGTGCACTGAGGGGTTCGATGTCGCCGAGCCCCAGCCGGTCGTGCTCGGGGACGGCCAGCCACTGGTCCTTGGCGGACCGGGTGAACTCCTTGCGGGCCAGGAACGCCTCCCGGTGCACGAACACCAGCCGGTCCCGGTCCCCGAAGGGCCCGGTGACCCCCCGCCACAGCGCGGGGCCGGCCCCGGCGGTCTCGTAACTGCCGGTCATCCGCACCATGGTGGGCCGGTCGTCCTCGCCCACCACGCCGAAACTGCCGCCCACCCGCACTCCGAGCTGCGTTGCCAGGTTCACCGGCAGCGCGCCCTCCAGCACCCCGCCGCGGCCGGAAGCCGCGGGCCAGCGTCCCTCCACCAGCCGGGCGTTCGCCTCCTCGGCACCGGTGGCGCGCACCCCGTCCACCCCGGCCCCCTCCACGCCGACCCCTTCGACGGAGACCACCGCCACCGTCAGGTCCTCCCGCTCCCCGCCGGACCCGTCGATCACCCCGAACTCCGCCGCGAACGACGAGGGCGCCCGCAGCGTCGAGAAGGTGCGGTGCGCGACGCCGCCGAAGGTACGGTCCACGGCGCCGCGTACCGCCGCGTCCGTCCGCGCCCGGTCGGCCGCGCCCGCCGGACCGCTCGTGGTCGGGTGGTCCCCCGTCACCGCCAGCACGGCTCCCTGATCACTGGCGAGGTGTCCCCTGACGCCACCCTCGACGGCGTGCTCGGAGAGGGCGGCGAGGGCGGCCAGCACGGTCGCCGCGAGCGCCACGGCGAGCGCCGCCGCGCAGAGCACCAGGGCGTGGTGCCGGCCCCAGCGCACCAGGACCGGTGTCACCCGTTGCGGTTTCCCGCCCGACGGCCCGCCACCGGCGGTGCCCTGGGTACGTGTCCTCACCGCGGACTCAGCCACCGGGGCCGCTCCGCCCGCGCAGTCCCCTCAGCACACCCGTTCCTCCCCCGTGCGACCGCCACAGTATGGGAGCCCTCCCACCGGCCCCGCAACGGTCCTGACGCATCAACTCCCGCATGTCGCGGGGGAATTGGCGCCTCCGCACCCGATCGGCGAGAAATCCGGGCCACAAAGGGGGCGGCGGGGCGAAAAGGCCGGTGGCCCGCACCCCGGGAGGGATGCGGGCCACCGGCCACGTACGAGAGAGGGATCCCGGCAGGAAACCGGCCCCAAGAGCCTCAGCGGACCTCGGTGATCTCCGGGCCGCGCTGCAACTGCCCCATGCCGCCGGAGAAGCGGGACTCGCTCTGCTCCTCCTGCTGGACGCCCTCGGCGACCATCTGCGCGTCCTCGGGGAGCTTCAGGACGATCGGGTCGCGCGGCGCCATCGGCCCCTCGCCCCGGACCACCACGGTGTCCAGGAAGATCTGCTCCAGTACGCCCGCGGCCTCCGGCTGCACCGCGCCCTGACCGGAGATCACTCCGCGCAGGAACCAGCGGGGCCCGTCGATGCCGACGAACCGCACCAGTTGCACACCGCTGTTGCCGTCCGGCAGCTGCACCGGAACCTGGGCGCGCAGCTCCCAGCCGAGCGGTCCCTCGACCTCGTCGATGACACCGCCCTGCGAGGTGATGCCGGTGGCGATCTCCTCGCGGACCTCGCCCCAGATGCCTTCCTTCTTGGGCGCGGCGAACGCCTGGAGCTGGATGGCGCTGTCCCGCAGCACGACCGTGGCGGCGACGATCGCGTCACCCGCGACCTCGACCCGCAGCTCCATGCCCTCGACGCCGGGCACGAAAATGCCGCCCAGGTCGACCCGGTTCTCTGCGGGCTCGGACACCTCGGAGACGTCCCAGGGCCCGTCGGGGCGCGGCGCCGGCGGCAGGTTCACCCTGCGCACCTCGCCGTTCTCGTCGGTCTGGACTTCGTCGGCGACCTGCTCGGTCACGCCCGCCTCGTCCTCGGCGGATTCGCTCTTCTTGCGACGTCCGAACACGTCACTGTCCTTCCCGGTCGGTAACGACCGAAGCGTATGAGTTCCCACCCGTTGAGTCATCCGGCTCGTCCACGGAGCCATTGACCGGAGCACCCGCCGGGCCGCCCACCGCGGCGTGGCCGCCGGTGGACCCGAAGCCCCCCTCGGCCCGCGCCGAACCGGGAAGTTCCGCGACCTCGTGGAAGCGCACCTTCTCGACCTGCTGGACGACCAGTTGGGCAATCCGGTCGAAACGCTCGAACCGCACGCTCTCGCGCGGGTCCAGATTGACCACGATCACCTTGATCTCCCCACGGTACCCGGCATCCACCGTCCCGGGGGCATTCACGAGAGCCAGACCACAGCGTGCGGCGAGCCCGGAGCGGGGGTGCACGAAGGCGGCGTACCCGTCGGGCAGCGCGATCGAGACGCCGGTGGGCAGCACCGTCCGCTCGCCGGGGGCGAGTTCGCAGGCCTCGGTGGTGACCAGGTCGGCCCCGGCGTCACCGGGGTGGCCGTACGACGGAAGCGGTACGCCGGGGTCCACCCGCCTGATCAGGACATCGACGGGACTGCGGCTCATGGGTTCACCTCGAAGGCGCGTGCGCGCCTGGCCTGGTCGGGGTCGGCCATGGCTGCCTGGATTTCCTCCGGGCGGCCGTTGTCGATGAAGTGGTCGACCTTGACTTCGATGAAAAGGGCGTCGGCGCGGACCGCGACGGGCCCCTCGGGGCCGCCGATCCGGCCGGTCGCCGTGGAGTAGATCTTGCGGCCGTGCACCGCGGTGACCTCGGCGTCGAGGTGCAGCACGGTGCCGACGGGCACCGGACGGACGAAATCGGTCTCCAGCCGGCCGGTCACCGCGATCACCCGCAGCAGCCAGTTCAGCGAACCGAGCGTCTCGTCCAGGGCCGTCGCCAGTACGCCACCGTGGGCGAGCCCGGGGGCGCCCTGGTGGGCCGCCTGGACGGTGAACTCGGCGGCGACGCGCACACCCTCGCCGGCTCTGGCCTGGAGGTGCAGCCCGTGGGGCTGCCCGTCACCGCAGCCGAAACAGTGCGCGTAGTGGGCGCCGAGAAGCTCTCCCGGGGCCGGGGCGTCGGGGTGCCGGACGGGGGCTATGGCCTCGGCCGGGGGCGTCAGGGCCGTGGAGCCGGCCGGGCGTCTGGGAGTCGCCTCCCGGGTGTTCTCAGTACTCACAGGCGCAGACCTTACTTCGGTTTGCCCGGTGGAGGTCATTCGGTCCCCGCCCGGCGGCATGCCCCTGCGGCCGGGGGCCCGGGGGCCGCCCCCCGGCGGGCGACGCCCCGCGTGGCCGGACGCGGGGCGTGCCGTGCCAAGCTTGGACTCATGCAGCCCTACGAAGAACGCCTGACCGCACCCCGTTCCTGGTGGTTCATCACCGCGCTCGTGGGAATCGCGTGCGGGCTGATCCTGCTGCCGGTCGGTCCGCTGCCGATGCTGGGCGGGGTGATCGGCGGGATCGCGCTCGCCGCCGTCGCGGTGAGTTCGTACGGCTCCGCGCGGATCCGTGTGGTGGCCGGTTCCCTGGTCGCGGGCGACGCCCGGATCCCGGTCACGGCACTGGGCGAGGCGGAGGTGCTGGACGCCGAGGAGGCCCGTGCCTGGCGCACCCACAAGGCCGACCCGCGCGCCTTCATGCTGCTGCGCTCGTACATCCCCACCGCGCTGCGGGTCCGGATCACCGACCCGTCGGACCCGACCCCGTACGCCTATCTCTCGACCCGCCACCCGCAGGTCCTGGCGGACATGCTGGCAGCGGCACGCAAGGAGACCGCGGAGAGCGCGTAGGGCCGGCACGGCCAGGGCCTCCCGGGCTCCCGGAGCAGCTCGGCAGCTAGGGCAGCTCCTTGGGGCCGCCCGCCTCCAGTTCCCTGAGCTCCTTGGCGTGGTCCAGCGGCGGCAGCCCGGGGAGTGCGTCCCAGGGGATCTGCCTGCGGCGCAGGTCGGCGCGGATGTGGTCGGCGAGCTTCCTGGTGTCGCGGCGGTTCATCACCGCGCCGACGGCGGCACCGACCATGAACGGCATCAGGTTGGGCAGGTTGCGGACCATGCGCTTCATGATCTGCTGGCGCAGCTCGCGCTTCATCTGCCCGCCGAGCGCCGCGTTGAGCGTGGTGGGCTTGGTGAGGTCGACGCCCCGCTCCTCGGCCCAGGAGCCGAGGTAGGCGATGGTGCGCTGCCTGAGATTTCCGGGCGGGCGCTGTCCGTAGACCTCGTGCAGTTCCGCGATCATCTTGAGCTCGATCGCGGCGACACCGGTGACCTCGGTGGCCAGTTCGGCCGGCATGGCCATCGGTACGGGCAGCATCGCGGCGGCTCCGACGCCGGCGCCCACGGTCGAGGTGCCGTTGGCGGCACCCGCCACGAGCTTGTCGGCCAGTTCCTCCGCGGTCAGCCCGGTGAACTGCCGTCGCAGGGTCGCCAGATCCCGTACGGGAACGCGCGGGGCGTTCTCGATGATCCGGTCGGCGAGGTAGGCGACGCCCGCCCTGGCCCGCTCGCCGCCCTTGAGGGTGCCCTGCCTGAGGGCCGCCAGACGCCGGGTCCCGGTCACGGACCCCTTCACTGCGCCGAGCCGGGCGATGATGCCCCGCTCGCCGTCATGTGCGCCGGCGGCGTCACTCAGATCGCCGTCCCTGCGTCCCACGGCGGAGCCGGTGGACGTGGTGGACGGCAGGAGGGCGGCGGACTCGTCGGGCGCCGAGGTGGCGTCCTGCGGGTCCGTCCCGCCCTGTGGTGCCTCCGACGCCTTCTTGCCACGTCGGAAAGGCCGCTTCCTGAACGGTGTCGCGCCAGTCACGGCCGACCCCGTCCTAGTCGCAGTCGCGGCAGATCGGCTGGCCGTTCTTCTCGCGGGCCAGCTGGCTGCGGTGGTGGACCAGGAAGCAGCTCATGCAGGTGAACTCGTCGGCCTGACGGGGCAGCACACGGACGGACAGTTCCTCGTTGGAAAGGTCCGCGCCGGGCAGCTCCAGGCCTTCAGCCTGCTCGAACTCATCGACGTCGACGGTCGTGTTCGACTTGTCGTTCCGCCGTGCCTTGAGTTCCTCGATGCTGTCCTCGTTGAGGTCGTCATCGGTCTTACGTGGGGTGTCGTAATCCGTTGCCATTGTCGCTCTCCCCCTCTGGGTGGTTGCGGTGTCTCCAGCGCAGTAACGCGTGAGAGGCCGGACTTGTGCCCGACCTGAGGCGGAGATTTTGCCTCACATCAAGGTCTGTTACTCAATCGACACCTGAGACGCACTCCGCAGAGTGATCGTCTTGGATGGCGATCGGGACCGTACACGGTCCGAATGTCGCACTGCCCGAGCGCCACCCCGTGTACTTCCCGTGATCTCACCCCCTGGAAACCCGGACTTTTACCGGATTTACGGTGGGATGGTGATCACGGAGAGTGGATGACCGGAAAGTGCGACCTGTGATCGATCACACACGTCACTCCCGGGATCGCGTCCCGGGATTTCCGCTTAAAGCGAACACATCGATGACTTCACCAACGTGCTCTTCCGTACTTTTCGTGCCTCACACCGGCAGCGTGACCCGCATGACGAGCCCGCCACCCTCGCGAGGCTCCGCGATGATACGGCCTCCGTGGGCCCTCGCGACGCTGCGCGCGATGGACAGCCCCAGGCCGACACCCTTGTCACTGCCCGTTCGCTCGGTGCGCAGCCTCCTGAACGGCTCGAAGAGGTTGTCGATCTCGTACGCGGGAACCACTGGACCGGTGTTCGAAACCACCAGCACCGCCTGGCCGTGCTCGATCTCCGTGGTCACCTCGACCCAGCCGCTCTCCCGTCGCCCGCCGGCACCCTTGCCCGAAGTCGCTTCGCTCCCCACATTCTCGGGCACGTTGTACCGAACCGCGTTCTGAACCAGATTCAGGGCAATTCGCTCCAGCAGTACGCCGTTGCCCTGCACCACCGCGGGCTGCTGCTCGCCGCGCAGCTCCACGCCCTTGTCCTGGGCCTCGCCGCGGGTCTGGTCGAGGGCGCGGGTGGCGACCTCGGCCAGGTCGACGGGTTTGCGCTCGACGATCTGGTTGTCGCTGCGGGCCAGCAGGAGGAGGCCCTCCACCAGTTGTTCGCTGCGCTCGTTGGTGGCGAGGAGGGTCTTGCCGAGCTGTTGGAGCTCCACCGGAGCGCCCGGATCGGAGAGATGGACCTCCAGCAGGGTCCGGTTGATCGCCAGTGGGGTGCGCAGTTCGTGGGACGCGTTGGCGACGAAGCGCTGCTGGGCGGTGAAGGCCCGCTCCAGGCGGTCCAGCATCTCGTCGAAGGTGTCGGCGAGCTCCTTCAGTTCGTCGTCGGGGCCGTCCATCTCGATGCGCCGGGACAGGTCGGTGCCGGCCACCCGGCGGGCGGTGCGGGTGATCCGGCCGAGCGGCGAGAGGACGCGTCCGGCCATGGCGTACCCGAAGGCGAAGGCGATCACGCTGAGGCCCACCAGGGCCAGCAGCGACCGGTTGAGCAGGTCGTTGAGGGCTTCCTGTCGGGTGTTGCCGAGGCAGGTGCGCAGCACCGCGTTCAGCTCGCTGTTGTCGCGGGCGCTCGCCAGGTCGGGGCAGCTGGGGCTGGCGATCCGGATGCCCGTCCCGGTGATCTTGAAGTCGGGCTGCTGGGTGCCGTCGCGCAGGGCCTGTGCGGTCAGCAGATAGATGATCGAGAGCAGCAGGATGCCCGCGATCAGGAACATCCCGCCGTAGAGCAGCGTGAGCCTTATCCGGATCGTGGAGCGGATCCACGGAAAGGCGGGCTCGGCCTGCCCGGGGTCCCACTGCGGCTTGGGCGGGGTGGCTGGTGGGGCCGGTGTGGTCGTCACCTGGCGCCTCAGATCCGGTAGCCGGAGCCGGGCACCGTGACGATCACCGGAGGCTCGCCCAGCTTGCGGCGCAGCGTCATCACCGTCACCCGTACGACGTTGGTGAACGGGTCGGTGTTCTCGTCCCAGGCCTTCTCCAGGAGCTGCTCGGCGGAGACCACCGCACCCTCGCTGCGCATCAGCACCTCAAGGACCGCGAACTCCTTCGGCGCCAACTGGATCTCCCGGCCGTCGCGGAACACCTCGCGCCGGTTGGGGTCGAGCTTGATGCCGGAGCGCTCCAGCACGGGCGGCAGGGCGACGGTGGTACGTCGTCCCAGGGCGCGCACCCGGGCGGTCAGCTCGGTGAACGCGAACGGCTTGGGCAGGTAGTCGTCCGCCCCGATCTCCAGGCCCTCCACCCGGTCGCTGACGTCACCGGAAGCGGTGAGCATCAGGACCCGGGTGGGCATGCCCAGCTCGACGATCTTGCGGCAGACGTCGTCGCCGTGCACCAGGGGCAGGTCGCGGTCCAGGACGACCACGTCGTAGTCGTTGACCCCGATCCGCTCCAGGGCGGCGGCGCCGTCGTACACGACGTCGACGGCCATGGCCTCCCGGCGCAGTCCGGTGGCCACCGCATCGGCGAGCAGCTGCTCGTCCTCGACGACGAGTACGCGCACGTCGGTTCCTTCCTCTGGTCGCCGGTGCGGCATTGATCGATACCGCGCGGCACGAAGTTCACGCAGGGAATTCCTGCACCCGCCCATCCTGCCCGTTTCAGCAGTAAACCGGCTGTAAGACGGCCTGCGGAGGGTGTTCCCGGGGGGTGGGCACCCGCCCTCCGGAGGCGCGATTTCCATGATTCCCGGGGCAGTTGAGGTTTCCCTGAGGTACGCCGTGGGGAGGACGACAGAACACCCGCGATCACGCCCTGTATGTGGCACGCCACAGCCCGCTCTGTCCCCCAGAGGGAGTGCGTGCACAGGAGGTACATGCGTGGTCGAACCACCCTCGGCACACCCCCGTGCCACCGACCCATGACGAGGGGGCGCACATGGACGCTTTCACCACGAGTCTTCTGCACCGCATAGAGGCCGCCCAGTCGGACCTCTCGCGGGCCCGCGAGGCCGGCGACGACTTCCTGGTCGACGTCGAGCAGGAAGAACTCAACGACCTGCACCGCCTGGCCGCCGAACACGGGGTCCGGATCGACGCGGCGGCGGCCGCCTGAGTCCCGTCCTGCCCCATGCCGGTCCCGGCGCACGCCCCGCACCATGGCGAAGGCCCACTTCCCGTGCAGGAAGTGGGCCTTCGCCGTGCCCGGGGCGTGCGCCGGGACGGGGCCGCGCCCGGGAGGGGCGGGCGACGGGAGCTAGTCGTGCCAGGCGCCCAACTCGTCGAGCAGGGCCTGGAGCGGTTCGAAGACCCCAGGGGGCGCCGCGATCGCCAGCTCCCCCGAGACGCGCTCCCCCGGGCGGCCGCCGGTCAGCGCGCCCGCCTCCCGGGCGATCAGGTCCCCCGCCGCGTAGTCCCACGGGTTGAGCCCCCGCTCGTAGTACCCGTCCAGCCGCCCGCAGGCCACGTCACAGAGGTCGATCGCCGCCGACCCCCCGCGCCGGATGTCCCGGAAACCGGGAATCAGCTGCCCGGCGATCGCCGCCTGCCGCGCCCGCCGCTCGGCGAGGTACCCGAACCCCGTCCCGATCAGCGCCCGCTCCAGCGGCGGCGCCGCCCCGGCCGACAGCTGTCGGCCGGTCGAAGGCCCTTCCACGTACGCCCCGCCCCCGAGCACCGCCCGGTACCTCTCCCGCCGCAGCGGTGCCTCGACGACGCCGACCAGCACCTCGCCCCGGTACTCGGCGGCCACCGACACCGCCCAGGAGGGCAGCCCGTACAGATAGTTGACCGTGCCGTCGAGCGGGTCGATGATCCACCGGACGCCGCTGGTCCCCTCGGTGGAGGCCCCCTCCTCCCCCAGCACCCCGTCCTCGGGGCGCCGCTCCGCGAGGAATCCGGTGATCAGCTTCTCGGCGGCGATGTCCATCTCGGTCACGACGTCGACGGAGCTGGTCTTGGTGGCGGCCACCCCCAGGTCGTCGGGCCGCCCGTCGCGCAGCAGCTCACCGGCCCGCCGGGCGGCCTCCAGGGCGACCGGGAGAAGCTCCGAGGTGAGGGATTCGAGCGCTTCGCCGCTCAGGTCGCCGCTCACGCGCTCTCCTCCTCGAAGGGGCTGTCCGCACCCGCGGCGGCGGGCTTCGGCGCCCGCGCGGGGCAGCAGCCGACCGGACACAGGTCGTGACTGGGACCGAGCTTGCCCAGCGCGCAGGGAGAGACCGTCCGGCCCCGCTCGCGGGCCGCCCGCTCCAGGACCAGGTCCCGTACCGCCGCGGCGAACTGCGGATCCGCACCGACCGTCGCGGACCTGGCCACCGGGAGCCCCAGTTCGGCCGCCTTCCCGGTGGCCTCGGTGTCCAGGTCGTACAGGACCTCCATGTGGTCGGAGACGAAGCCGATGGGGACCATGACGACGGCAGGGGCGCCCGCGCCGTGCAGCGCTTCCAGGTGGTCGCAGATGTCCGGTTCCAGCCACGGGGTGTGCGGGGCGCCGGAGCGCGACTGGTAGACCAGCTCCCAGGGGCGGTCGGCGACACCCGTCGCCCGCTGCACCTCGGCGGCGATCAGAGCGGCGACGTCCAGGTGCTGGGCGACGTACGCCCCGCCCTCGCCGTGCACGTCGACCGGGCCCGAGGTGTCCGCGGCGGCGGTCGGGACGGAGTGCGTGGTGAAGGCGAGGTGGGCACCCGCACGCACCTCCTCGGGGAGCTCCGCCAGGGACTTGAGCACGCCCTCCACCATCGGTTCCACGAAGCCGGGATGGTTGAAGTAGTGCCGCAGCTTGTCGACGCGCGGCGGCCGCAGTCCTTCCGCCCGAAGGAGGGCAATCGATTCGGCGAGGTTCTCCCGGTACTGCCGGCAGCCCGAGTACGAGGCGTACGCGCTGGTCGCCAGGACCGCGATGCGGCGGTGGCCGTCGCGGGTGATCTCGCGCAGCGCGTCGGTGAGGTAGGGCGCCCAGTTGCGGTTGCCCCAGTAGACCGGGAGGCTCTCCAGGCCGTGTTCGGCGAAGTCCTTGCGCAGTGCGTCCAGCAGGCGGCGGTTCTGCTCGTTGATCGGGCTGATGCCGTCGAACAGGAAGTAGTGCTGCCCCACCTCCTTCAGCCGCGCCTCGGGGATGCCCCGGCCGCGCGTCACGTTCCGCAGGAACGGGACCACGTCGTCGGGGCCCTCCGGGCCGCCGAAGGAGAGCAGCAGCAGGGCGTCGTACGGAGCGGGGTCCGCGGCCGCGCCGGTCGCGTCGGGGGCGGAACCGGGCGCCGCGTGCGACGCGTTGTCGGGAACTGCATGGAGCTGATCAGACATGTAACGATCCTGCCACCCACGTCCGACAATCCGGCGTTCGGCACCCTGCTCCACCCGGTGCGCGCCGCCGCACGTGACCGCACTCCCGCGTCGCCGCTCCCTTACGTAACCTGTACGAACCATTTACACGTGTTATCGGCGCCGGACCCCCAAGCGCGCGCCTGATCGGCGGAATTACAGTTGTCCAGTCCCAGTCCCTACCGCGCCATATTCGCCGCCCCCGGCTCCCGGGCCTTCTCCGCGGCCGGTCTGCTCGGCCGGATGCCGCTGTCGATGATGGGCATCGGCATCGTCACCATGATTTCCCAGCTCACCGGGCGTTACGGGCTGGCCGGCGCGCTCTCGGCGACCCTCGCGATGTCGGCGGCGGTCTTCGGTCCGCAGATCTCCCGGCTGGTCGACCGGCACGGTCAGAGCCGGGTGCTGCGGCCCGCCACCCTGGTTTCCACCGTCGCCGTCGCCGGTCTGCTGATCTGTGCCCAGCAGGGCGCCCCGGACTGGACGCTCTTCGTGTTCGCGGCGGGCGCGGGCACCGTCCCCAGCGTCGGCTCGATGGTCCGGGCCCGCTGGGCGGCGATCTACCGCGGGTCCCCGCGCGAGCTGCACACCGCGTACTCCTGGGAGTCCATCGCCGACGAGGTCTGTTTCATCTTCGGACCGATCGTCTCCATCGGTCTGTCGACCGCCTGGTTCCCCGAGGCGGGACCGCTGATCGCGGGCGGATTCCTGATCGTCGGGGTGTTCTGGCTGACCACCCAGAAGGACACCGAGCCCGTTCCGCATCCGCGCCAGCAGGACGGCCGGGGCTCGGCGTTGCGGTCCGGCGGCCTCCAGGTCCTGGTGGCCACCTTCGTCGCCACCGGGGCCATCTTCGGCTCGATCGACGTGGTGACGGTGGCCTTCGCCGAGGAGCGGGGCCACAAGGCGATGGCGAGCCTGGTGCTGGCCGCGTACGCGCTCGGCTCGTGCCTGGCGGGCGCGGTCTTCGGGTTGCTGCACCTCAAGGGGGCACCCACGAAACGGTGGTTGCTGGGTGTGTGTGCGATGGCCGTGAGTATGATCCCCCTCCAACTGGCCGGGGACCTTCCGTTTCTGGCCGTGGCGCTCTTTGTCGCGGGCCTCTCCGTCGCACCGACGATGGTGACCACGATGGCCCTCGTCGAACAGCACGTACCGCGCGCCAAACTGACCGAGGGCATGACCTGGACCAGCACCGGGCTCGCCGTCGGCATCTCGATCGGCTCCTCCGCCGCAGGCTGGGCGGTCGACGGGATGGGGGCGGACGCAGCGTACGTGGTGCCCGTACTGTCGGGAGCCGTCGCGGCCGCGGTGGCGTTCCTGGGGTACCGCCGGCTGGGCAGGCCGGCACCGACTCGGGGAGGGCACGACGCCGATGAGCGACACCACCAAGACGGGCACCGCCTGGCATAACTGGGGAGGAAACGTCACCGCACGCCCCGCGCGCGCGGTGAGCCCCTCCTCGGTGGAGGAACTGGCCGAGGCGGTACGGCAGGCAGCGGCCGACGGCCTCAAGGTCAAGCCCGTGGGCACCGGCCACTCCTTCACCGCCATCGCCGCCACCGACGGCGCGCACATCCGCCCCGACCTCCTCACCGGCATCCGGGAGATCGACCGCGAGGCGGGGACGGTCACCGTGGAGGCGGGCACTCCGCTCAAGCGCCTCAACCTGGCGCTCGCCCGCGAGGGCCTCTCGCTCACCAACATGGGCGACATCATGGAGCAGACGGTGGCCGGCGCCACCAGCACCGGAACGCACGGCACCGGCCGCGAATCGGCCTCGCTCGCCGCCCAGATCAAGGCACTTGAGCTGGTCACCGCCGACGGCCGGATCCTGACCTGCTCCGAGAAGGAGAACCCGGAGGTCTTCGCGGTCGCCCGGGTGGGCCTGGGCGCGCTCGGCATCATCACCGCGATCACCTTCGCCGTGGAGCCGATCTTCTTCCTGACCGCCCGCGAGGAGCCGATGGGCTTCGAGACGGTGATGTCCGGTTTCGACGAATTCGTCGCGGAGAACGAGCACTTCGAGTTCTACTGGTTCCCGCACACCGGCAACTGCAACACCAAGCGCAACAACCGCAGCCTGGGCCCGGCCGCCCCGCCCGGAAAGGTCGCGGGCTGGGTCGAGGACGAGCTGATGTCCAACGGCCTCTTCCAGGTGGTCAATTCGCTGGGCCGGGCCGTCCCGCGCACCATCCCGGCGATCGCCAAGATCGCCAGCCGCGCCCTGTCCGCGCGGACGTACACCGACATTCCGTACAAGGTCTACACGAGCCCGCGACGGGTGCGCTTCGTGGAGATGGAGTACGCCGTTCCGCGCGAGGCCACCGTGGACGCGCTGCGCGAGGTCCGCGCGATGATCGAGAGGTCGCCGCTGAAAATCAGCTTCCCGGTGGAGGTGCGCACCGCCCCCGCCGACGACATCGCGCTGTCCACCGCGTCCGGCCGGGACTCCTCGTACCTCGCGGTCCACATGTACAAGGGCACGCCCTACCAGGGCTACTTCACCGCCGTCGAGCGCATCCTGACCGCCCACGGCGGCCGCCCGCACTGGGGCAAGATGCACACCCGCGACGCCGAGTACTTCTCGTCGGTCTACCCCCGCTTCGAGGAGTTCCGCACCGTCCGCGACCGCCTCGACCCGGAGCGCCTGTTCGGCAACGACTATCTGCGGCGCGTACTGGGCGACTGAGGGCCCGAAAGCCCTGCGGGCGCCTTCCTCCCGCAGGGCGGCGGCCGGCCAGCATCAGGCACTCCCCGCAGGGTGGGGGCTGCGGGCACTTTCCCGCAGGCGCGGGGACCGCGGGGCCCTTCCCGCACGGCAGCAGGGGTGGGGGCGGGGCCCCTACGGCGCGGTGGTGGCGCCCGGCGCCGGGGCCTGGAGGCCCGCCGAGCCGCCGGTCCCGGGCGTGGCACCCGTACCACCGTGGTCGGCGCCCTCCTCGGGCGTCCCGGTGGGCGGCGGTGTGGGCTTGGCACTCCCGCCGCCGCTCGTCGTGCCGTCGGACTTGCCCGGGTCGGGGGTGGCGGTGGCGCCGGGGTCGGGCGTCTCCTTGCCGCCGGAGTCGGAACCCGAGCCGGTTCCGGGGTCGGGGCTCTGCTTGCCGGTGTCCGGGCCAGTCTCCCGACCGGGGTCCGGGGTGTCGCGGTCGGGGCTGTCGGTGGCGGGCGGCTGCTCCGCGGGCGGGTCCTTCTTCTCGCCGCCGCGCACGAAGTTGCCGATGCTGGTGCCGGTGCCGCCGCCGAGGTCCTTCTGCGCGACCAGTTCGTACGTCGTGATGCCGCCCATCGCCACCGCGAACACCACCGCGGCCGCGAGCGCCGACCGCTTCCAGCCACGCACCCGGGTGCCGTGCACGGTGCCCTCGGTGAATTCACCGTCCCCCGGAACCTGACCCTCCGGCAGCTGCTCGGCCCCCAGGTCCGTCGGCACCTCGACCGACCGGAGCACCCGCGTCGCATTGTCGACGTACGGCTGGCCTCCCCTCGGCCTGGCATGCACCGTGACCTCACGGATCTGCTCGCCGGTGCGCCGGAAGAAGTGCTGGAAAATCGTTCCGCCGCTGGTGGCGACCACGCTGACGACGCCGGCGCCGATGACCGTTCCGTACACCCCGAGCTTGGACGCCAGCACGGCCGCGACAACTGCGGCGACGGCGCTGCCCGCGACCTGGGCGACGCTCAGATCGATGCGGCGTTTCGTCGGCTCCTCGCCGGTATCCAACCTCTTGTCCATCTCCAGCCCCTGCTTGCCCATCTGTTCCAGCTTGCTACATAGGAGACATTTGGGAGGACTGAAAAGTTCCGCTTCTGATCTTTCTGTGAATCAGGACACCCGGCGGCGTCGCGCGCCCTCCGGCGGGGCAGGAGGGGGTTCATGAGGTTGACCCTGCGGGAAGGCGACAACTCCCGCAGTCGGGGAGAACTTCGGTGGCGCGCCGGTCCACCCATGTGGCCCGAATGGAGTACTGTGGCGAGCCCTGGATCCGGTCTCCCCCATGGGTGTCCGGAGCCTTCGGAGGGAGCCGACAGGCACTCGCACCGGTGGCATCGCAGGCATCGAGCGGATGTCTGTGACACAGGGTGACCAGAGATTACTTTGCGTAGACAACAGGTCACCGTGTCATAACGGCGAACCAGGGCGCAACGCCCGACACGCCGGGCAACACGGCAAGGTAGTGGCAGGCTGCACCCGGGCAGGCCACACTCGACTAGCGGAAGCAGCGACGCACGTGACGTCGGCAGGCACCACCCGGGAGGTCCCCATGCCCGAACTGCGTGTCGTGGCCGTCAGCAACGACGGCACACGGCTGGTTTTGAAGGCTGCGGACAGCACGGAGTACACGCTTCCGATCGACGAGCGGCTGCGTGCCGCCGTGCGCAATGACCGCGCCCGTCTCGGCCAGATCGAGATCGAGGTGGAAAGCCACCTCCGTCCGCGCGACATCCAGGCGCGGATACGAGCAGGAGCCTCTGCCGAAGAGGTCGCCCAGATGGCCGGGATTCCGGTCGACCGGGTGCGCCGCTTCGAGGGCCCCGTGCTCGCCGAGCGCGCCTTCATGGCCGAGCGTGCCCGGAAGACTCCGGTCCGCCGCCCCGGCGAGAACGCCGGACCCCAGCTCGGCGAGGCGGTGCAGGAGCGACTGCTCATGCGCGGCGCCGACAAGGAAACCGTCCTGTGGGACTCCTGGCGCCGCGACGACGGCACCTGGGAGGTCCTGCTGGTCTACCGGGTCGCGGGCGAACCGCACTCGGCCAGCTGGACCTACGACCCGCCACGCCGGCTGGTCGCGGCCGTGGACGACGAGGCGCGCTCGCTGATCGGCGAGAGCGACGACACCCCCGCGGCACCGGAGCCCAGCTTCCCGTTCGTGCCCCGGATCGCACGGCTGCCGCGCGAGCGGTCCGACCGGCCGCTGGACCGGGCCCTCGACCGTTCCCTGGAGCGGCCGTTGGACCGCGCCCTGGACCGGCAGCTGGAACGACCGATGATGGACCGGCAACTGGAGCGGCCCGCTCCGCCCCCGGCCATGGAGGCGGACGACAGCACCAGTGAGCGCGACTCGCTGACCAGCCTGCTGGAGGCGGTGCCTAGCTTCCGCGGCGACATGGTGGTACCGGAGCGTCCCGCTCCGCCCGCCCCGCCGGAGCCGCCGCCCGCGCTCGACGTGGAGGAGCCCGCCGCAGCGGTGGAGGAGCCCCCCGCGGCGGCCGGTGCGGGTTCGGCGTACGCGGACGTACTGATGCCGCGTGCGGTGGCCGGGCACCGGGACCGTCTGGTCGGCACCACCGACCGCCAGGCCGAGGCGGACGGGGTGCGTCCTGGCCGCCGGGCCGCCGTGCCCAGCTGGGACGAGATCGTCTTCGGCACGCGCAGGAAGAAGCAGGACTAGCAGCGGGACCTCTCTCCCAGCCAGGGCAGGTCAGGTCAGGTCAGCAGGAGTGGACGGCGATACGTCGTCGTGGTGAGGGGCCCGTACGCCAGGCGTACGGGCCCCTCGTTGTCGCTGCGGCTACTGCGGGTCCGGACCCGTGGCCACCGGGCGGGACTCGTCGGAGGACCACTCGGACCACGAGCCCGCGTACAGCGCGGCGGGGATGCCCGCGATCTCCAGGGCCAGCACCTGGTGTGCCCCGGAGACCCCGGAGCCGCAGTACACGCCGACCTCGCCGGTGTCCGCCGCCCCCAGCGCACCGAAGCGCGCGGACAGCTCGCCGGCCGTCCTGAAGCGGCCGTCCGCGGCCGTGTTCTCGCTGGTCGGAGCGGATACGGCACCGGGGATGTGGCCGCCGACCCGGTCGATGGGCTCGACGTCGCCCCGGTAGCGCTCGGCGGCCCTGGCGTCCAGCAGCAGCCCCTTGCGGGCCAGCTCCGCCGCGCCGTCCGCGTCCAGCAGCCGTACGCCGTCCGCCCCTGACGCAACTGGCCGAAAATCGCCCTCGGCCGGGCTCGGCACCTCTGTCGACAGCTCCCCCTCCCAGGCCGCGAGTCCGCCGTCCAGGACCCGTACGTCCCCGTGCCCGGCCCGGCGCAGCAGCCACCAGGCGCGGGCCGCCGCCCAGCCGATCCCGCCGTCGTACACCACCACCGGCGTCCCCGCCGAGACGCCGGCCCGGCGCATCACGGCGCCGAAGACCTCGGGGTCCGGCAGCGGATGCCGGCCGCCCGCACCCGGCGGACCTGCGAGTTCCTTGTCCAGATCGACGAAGACCGCGCCGGGCAGGTGCCCGGCCTCGTACTCGGGGCGGAGGTTCGGCCCGCCGAGCTGCCAGCGGACGTCGAGCAGTACGGGGGGCCTGGGGCCGGTCGACTCGCTCGCCAGTTCCGCTGCGGAGATGATGGGGGAGTTCATGCGTGCCATCCTCGCGCAGTGCGTGGCCCACCCTCGCCGCCCGCCTCACCGGCACCGCCGCCGGACGCACTCGTAACGAGCTCGAAACGGGACGCGCGGCGCGGCCGGGGCGCGCCGCGCGCCGGGTGGTGCAAGCATCTGCACGGGGCACGAATCCGTACCGCACAACGGCGTGCACGCCCCGTCATCCTGTACGGCCACCACGAATGGTCCGAGGAGAATCGACAATGACCGAGGCTGCCGCCCGGCATGTGCCCGGCACCCCCTGCTGGGTGAGCCTGATGGTGCATCAGCTGTCCACCACCCAGGATTTCTACCAAGCGCTGTTCGGCTGGGAGTTCCGGCCGGGACCCGAGCAACTCGGCCCGTACGTAAGGGCCCTGCTGGACGGCCGGGAGGTGGCCGGTATCGGCCAGCTGCCGCCCGACCGGCACCTGCCCACCGCCTGGACGCCCTACCTGGCCACCGACGACGCCGGAGCCACCGCACAGGCCGTCATCAGTCACGGCGGCACCGTCGCCGTGGGGCCGCTGGAGGCGGGCGCGGCGGGCCGGTTGGCGATCGCCTCCGACCCCTCGGGCGCGGTCTTCGGCCTCTGGGAGGCGGCCGCGCACCTGGGCGCCGCCACTGCGGGGGCGCCCGGCACCCCCGTCTGGAACGAGCTGGTGACCCGCGAGACCTCCGGCATCGTGAAGTTCTACCAGGCGGTCTTCGGGTACGACGCGGAAGCCGTGGTCTCCGCCGACTTCGACTTCACCACACTGCTGCTCGACCGGAAGCCGGTGGCCTCGCTGCACGGGGTGGGCCATGCGCTCCCCCGTAACCGGGGTGCGCACTGGATGACGTACTTCGAGGTCCGGGACACCGACGCATCCGCGCGACTGGTCACCGAACTCGGCGGCCATGTGCTGCAGCCGCCGCGCGAGGGCGCGAACGGCAGACATGCGGTGGTGTCGGACCCGGAGGGGGCGGTGTTCACCGTCGTGGCGTCCGGGGGGTGAGGCCGCCCCCGGCCCGGGGCGGTCTGGGCAGCCCCGGGCCGGTGGAGGAGTGAGGCCGCCCTGGACGGTGGGTGAACGGCCGTCGAAGGTCGGCGGCCGGGCACATTCTTTTCTGGACACGCACATCTACGCTGTTGTAGAAATCAGGGGAACGCGCGATCGTCCAGTTCCGCCGTGACCCTCTCGGTGGCGCGGGACCTGGCACCGCCACCGGGCACCACCCGGAGGGGACAGGGCAGACTTGGCTGACAACGAGATGTCCGTATTCGGAGTTTCCGCTCTGGAAGAAGAGTTCTACCGGCATTTTCTACGGAACCCGGGCACTCCCGCCGAGGATGTGCACCTGCTCCTGCACACCGGCGCCGACGAGGCCCAGCGGTGTCTCGACCGGCTCAGGGAACTCGAACTGCTGCATCCGGCGCAGGCGGACGGCTCGGTCCTGCCGGCCGATCCCGAGATGGCGCTGGCCCGGCTCACCGACATCCGGCTGCTCGAACTGCACCAGGAACTGCAACGTGTCACCCGGTCGCGGCACGTGGTGGACGGGCTGCGGGCGGAGCAGGTCGCGCAGCCCCGGACGTCCGCGGGCATCGAGCAGTTGGAGGGGCTGGCGGACATCCGCAACCGGATCGACGACCTGGCCTTCTTCGCCCGGGACGAGATCCTGGCGGTGGAGACCTATCCGCGGCTGTCACCCGAGAACATCGCCCGGTCCCGTCCGCTGGACCTGCGCTGCCTGCGGCGCGGCGTACGCATCCGCAACGTCGTGGTCCGGGGCGCCCTGGAGGACGCCGCAACCGCCGCCTACCTGCGGGAGCTGACCACGCACGGGGCGGAGATCCGGGTCACCGGCGAGACCACCGAGCGGATGCTGGTGTACGACCGCAGCACCGCGTTGGTGCCGCTGGATCCGCAGAACACCGCGCGCGGCGCCCTGTTGGCCCACAAGAGCGGCCTCGTCACCAACATCATCGCCCTCTTCGAGAAGATCTGGGACGCGGCCGAGGACCTCTCCCAGGCCATGAGCGGAGTGAGCGGCGCCCCGGGTTCCGGTCTCTCCGAGCGGGAGCGGCTGGTGCTGGTCTCGATGTGCACCGTCGGCAAGGACGAGTCGGGGGCGCGCGAACTGGAGGTGTCCGTGCGGACCTACCGGCGTTACGTCGCCGAACTCCTCCAGACCCTGGGTGCGAGCAGCCGGGCACAGGCGGCACTGCTGGCGCGTGAACGGGGCTGGATCTAGGGCGGGTTGGACCGCCCGCACACGTACCGCCACGGGCCGCTTCGTCCGTGCCGTCGCGGGCCCGTCATGCCTCCTGGGCCCAGCCGCGCAGGGCGGTGTCCACGAAGACGGTGGACACCGTGCGGCGTATCTCGGCACGGTCGGCCGTCGCGCCCTGCGCGATCCGCAGCCGGACCCGGTCGGCGCCGACCTCGGCGGTGCACGTCCAGTGGGTCGGCAGCAGCCCCATCAGGCGGATCGCCGTGGTCGGGCCGGCCGGGGCGGTGCCGTCGCGGCGGACCGCGGCGACCTCGACGTAGCGGGTGGTTTCGTCGTGGCGGGGGCTGTTCTCGCGGCGGGAAGTGCCGTCGGGGGTGGTCATGCCGTGGTCTCCGCATCACTCGGGGCCGCCGGTGTGGCGAGGGCGCTGCGGGCGGCGGCGGCCATCGCCGTGATGCCGGTCGGCAGGGCCGTGCGCACGTCGGGGGCGAAATCGGGTGCGTGGTTGGCCGGCACCGGGGCGCCGGTGTTCCGCGCGGTCCGCCACTGGGCGGCGCCGGTCACGCCGAGCAGCCAGTAGGCGAGGGGGACTCCCCCGGTGCCGAACCAGGGGAAGTCCTCGGTGGCGGTCAGCGGGGGCGCGATGCCTACCCGGTGGATGCCCAACACCTCCTGGTGCGCGCGCCGCAGGGCGGCCGTGGCAGCCGCGTCGGGGGTCAGGACGGGCGAGCGCGAGGTGACGGTGAACTCGGGTTCCCGCGGGCAGCCGGAGGCCGCGCACTCGCCCCGTACGATCCGCTCCACCGCCGCGCTCACCCGGTCCAGCGCCGTATCCGTGAAGGCCCTTACGGAGAGGCAGAGTTCGGCCCGGCCGGGGATCACATTGCCGCGGTCACCGGCCCGCAGGGCGCCGACGGTGAGGACCACCTGTTCGGCGGGGGCGGTCTCGCGGGAGACGATCGACTGGAGCCGCACCACCGCGCTGGCGGCGGCGAGCACCGGGTCGACGGTCAGCTGTGGGGTGCCGCCGTGGCCGCCGCGCCCGTGGATGACCACGTCCAGCGCGGTGCTGGCGGACATCAGCGGGCCGGGGCCCGGGTGCGCGACGGTGCCCGCGGGCAGCGGGGCGGCGTGCTGGGCGAGTACCAGGGCCGGGGTGCCGAAACGCTCGTACAGTCCGTCCCCGACCATCGCCCTGGCGCCCTCCAGGGTCTCCTCGGCCGGCTGGCCGACGACGACGAGGGTGCCCTGCCAGGTGGCGCGGGTGCGGGCCAGCAGGGCGAGCGCTCCGGCGGCCGCGGCCAGGTGCAGATCGTGGCCGCAGGCGTGCATCACGCCGGGCACGGTGCTGGCGTACGGCAGTCCGGTGTGCTCCTGAACGGGGAGTGCGTCCAGTTCGGCCCGGAGCATGACGGTGGGACCCGCTCCGTTGCGCAGCACGCCCACCACTCCCTGGCCGCCGCCGACGCCCCGGGTGACGGTGCAGCCGTGGCGAGTGAGCCAGGCGGCGAAGCGGTCGGCGGTGCGGTGCTCGTGGCCGGACAGCTCGGGGTGGGTGTGCAGGTCGAGGTAGAGCTCAAGTGCGGGCTGGAGAAGGTCTCTTGGGACGTCCGGGGTCGTACGGGTCATCTGCTTCACCACCTCTCCTCTCGGTTCTGTGCTCTTCGACGGTTCCGCTCGCGAGCGTGTGACACGGGGCGCCCGGGGCGATGTCGGGCCGCTGTCGCCGGGTGACAGCGGACTGACAGTGCCGTGGGGGCCGATCTGACAGCGACTGCCGCTGGAATGGAGACATCGCAAGGGAGCACCGCCGGAGAAACCGGCGGGCCCCGGTGACCGAAGGAGAACACCATGGCCCCCAAGACCGAGCTCGCCGGCCTCGCCAACGACATCCTGGAGCTGGAGTCGGAGACCTTTGAGATCTCGGACTACTCGGACGCGGTCGAGGTCGTCCTCGCCGGTTCGACGTCCTCCTCCTCGACCTCCACCTGCTCCAGCACCACCAGCACCACCTCCTGCAGCGCCTGATCCGGCCGCAGCCCGATCGGCAGCCCCTTCCTGGGCGGGACATCCCGCCACAGGAGGGGGCTGCCGGGCGTGCCGGCCACGGCACGGAGAAAACAGCGGAAGAAGCAACGGACGCGCATGCCCGGGACCAGGACACGCGCACCCAGGCCACACACGCCCGGGACTCCTGCGTACGCGGCTGTTGCCCGGAGCACGAGGTGCTCCGGGCAACAGCCGCGTACGGGGCCGTGCGGTCACGGGAAGGGGTGCGGAACGACCTTGATCTCGTCCTCCCGCAGATCGTCGGTACGCCGCCCGGAGGCCCGCAGGGCCGTCCGCAGCCGGGGCATCAGCAGTGCCCGCTGCCGGGTCCAGCCGAAGTCGAGCGGCAGCAGTCCGGGGACGGTGGTGCTGACCGTGTGCAGCCCCATCCGGTGTTGCTCGGGGGTCGTCTGGTCGACAGTGATCACATCGTGTCCCGCCCCCGCCAACTGGTCGCGCAGCAACGCCAGATCGTCCATCAGGTCACCGGTGCGCGGCCGCAAATCCTCCCAGTCCCGGAAGGTGTCCGTCAGCGAGCGGACCGCCACCGGCTCCAGGTACTCGCGGGCGTGCTCCACCATGGAGGGCAGCCCGTAGAGCTGGGCGTGGTCCTTGAGGTGCAGCACCTTGGTGAAGTCCTGCGCCATCGACTCCAGTTCGGTGCGCCGGTCGGCGACCTGGTAGGGCAGGTGCGGGATGTAGGTGAGGACCTCGGAGAGGGCCGCCTCGACGGTGCCCTCCGGGTCGAAGCCGGCGGCGGCGCTGAAGGAGAGCGTGCCGTAGCCGCCGTCGCGCCGGACCGCCAGGGCGGTGACGACGGGGACGGCCAGGTCCATCCTGGTGTCGAAGGCGTGCACGTCGTAGCCGTGCAGGGCGGCCCGGTCGAGCATGGAGCGGACGGCGGGGGCCCGGCAGGTGGTGAGGTCGATCTCGGCGAGGCGGGCGCGGCCGTACCAGGCGAGCAGGAAGGCGTCCCGCTCGACCAGTTCCAGCAGCCCGTAGAAGACCGCCTCCTCCAGACTGCCGCCGGTGGCGCAGCCGTTGGAGCACTCGAAGACGAAGTTGTCGGCGTCGACGCCCGCGCTGTAGTGCGCGAGACGGGCCGGGACCAGGACGGGGCGTTCGTCGCGGAGCGAGTGGCCCCAGACCCAGGGGATCTCCCGGTCGGGGTCGAAGGGGCTGACCAGCGGGTCGTTCCGGTACGTCTCGGGGGCGTAGAAACCGCAGTCGGCGGGGTTCAGCGCGTGCTGTCCGTCGGCGAGCAGTTGGTGGTACGAGGCGGTGACGGGCGAGGTACCTCGTCTGCGGTGGGTGCCCGCGTACCGTTCGAGCCCCTCCAGGAAGGCCAGGGTGCGGCTGGTGCCGTAGCTGTTGGCCTGCCCGCTCCAGGTGACGTCGTTGAGGCCGGCGTACCCGCGGACGAAGTGGGTGCCGGCCACCGGCGCGGTGGTGGTGGAGGCGGGGTTGATCCAGGTGTCGGAGCCGAGCGCGCCGCAGACCGGGTTGGCGAGCGCGGTCCTCGGCAGGGGGTACGAGCCGAGGGAGCGCAGCCGGTAGCCGTCCGGGTCCGCCTTGGGGGCGGACCCGAGCACCATCCGGGCGCTCTCCTCGGTGTCGGGACGTTCCCGCACGCAGGACGGGCAGAGGGGTTCGGGCAGAAGCGGGAAGGTGGCGGTGGCCAGGGTGCCGAGGTCGACCCGGGTGACCTGGGGCAGGTCGCGGTCGGCCGCGGTGGCCGTGTCGGGTGCGGGGCGGCCGCCGGGGATCATCGCCCGGTACGCCGCCCAGACGGCGTCCACCGCGTAGGCCGTGAACACCGGCCAGGCGGACGCGCCGTGCGGCTCGTATCCGAGTTCCAGCGCTTCGCGCTCCGAGCGGCTGCGCAGTCGCTGCCAGCGCATGGCCAGGCACTGGCCGCAGGCGCCGGCGGCCGTGTGGTCGCCGCCCCAGGGGCCGATCAGGACCGCCCGCGAGGTGAGCTGCACATTGGCCGCGGGGCGGATCGCGGCGTAGGGGTCGAGGTGGCCGAAGCCGAGGGTGTCGGCTCCGCCGAGGGGCACGACGAGGGGTTCGGGGAGGTCCGCGAGGGGGCCCGGCTCCCGGTGCCGTGCGGTGAGTTCGTACTGGAGCAGGGCGCGGGCGGCCTCCAGCGGCTCGCCGGTCCTGGCGGGCGCGCCCGCCGCGCTCCGCTGCGCGGCGGACGGGGTGGCCCCGGTGGTCGTCGTCATGACTTGTCGCTCCAGCGGAAGGTCTTCAGGGCGATGGCGCCGATGACGACCGCGACGGCGGCGAGCACACCGCAGCCGAGGGCGATGTCGGCGCCGGTGCCGCTCCCGGTGAGGGCGGCGGAGACCCCGTCGTTGAGGTAGTACAGCGGCAGCGCCTGGGCCAGCGACTGCATCCAGCCCGGCATCGCGTCCAGCGGGAAGAAGGATCCGGACAGGAACGCCATGGGGATCATCAGGCAGTTGGCGACGGCTGCCACCGCCTCCGGGGTCCTGGCGAACGAGCCGACGATGACGCCGACGGCCAGGAAGGCGGTGATGCCCAGGACCAGTACCGGCACCGCCAGCGGCCAGCTGCCGGAGAGGCTCAGCCCGAACCACGGCAGTACGGCCACCGCGACGAACAGCAGCGCCTGGACGAGCCCGATGCCGATGGCGAGCACATAGCGGGAGGCCAGGACGGACGACAGCCGGGCCGGGGTCATCCGGATGAGCCGCAGCACGTCGTCGCGGCGCCACTGCATCAGGACGAACCCGACGCCGAAGACGGCGGCGTTGGCGATGCCCCAGGAGAGCACGCCGGGGGCGATGTAGTTGATGTACGGCTTCCCGCTCTGCTCCACGGACTGACCGGAGAAGATCAGCCCGAAGACGACCAGGAAGAGCAGCGGGAAGGCGAAGGTGAAGAAGAGGGTGGTCTTGTCGCGGGTGTAGGCCTTGTAGCCGGCCCCGCTCAACGCTGCGTATGCACTCATGGGGAGGTGTTTCTCCGAATTCGTTGTGGGTCCGGTTCACCGGAGGGGCAGGGGTGCGGGCGCGGGCAGGCGCCCGTCCCCGGGCGGGGCTAGACCGGGGACGCGGCGCCCGCGGTGAGTTCGAGGTAGACGTCTTCGAGGCTGGCGGTCCTGGTGCGGACGCCCTGGAGTCCGGTGACGGCGTCCACCGCGGCCAGTACCGGACCCGGGTCGAGGGTGTCCAGCACGAGGATGTCGGCCTCCTGGGTGGCGGCGAGCACGCCGGGGATGGCCTGGGCGGCCGCCAGGGTCAACCGTCCGGCGGGCACCAGCAGTTGGGTGGTGGGGCTGCCTTCCGCGACCAGCCGGGCCGGGGTGTCCAGGGCACGGATCCGCCCGTTCATCACGATGGCGACCCGGTCGCAGAGCGCCTCGGCCTCGTCGAGGTGGTGGGTGGTGTAGACGATGGTGCGGCCGGCGCCCTTGAGGTCGCGCAGTACCTGCCACAGCGAACGGCGGGCCTGCGGGTCGAGGGCGGCGGTCGGCTCGTCCAGGAAGATCAGCTCCGGGTCGTGGACCAGGGCGGCGGCGATGGCGAGGCGCTGGCGCTGGCCGCCGGAGAGGTCCTCGACGCGGACGGCGCCCTGCTCGGTGAGGCCGACGGAGGCGAGGGCGCGTTCACCCGCTTCCCGGTCGGCGTTGTAGAGGGCGGCGACCGTGTGGAGGTGCTCGCGGGCGGTGAGACGTACGAAGAAGGCCGAGGCCTGGGTCTGCAGCCCGATGCGCGGCAGCAGCTCCACATTGCGCGGCCAGGGGCTCCGGCCGAGAACCGAGACGGTGCCGGAGTCCGCGCGGCGCTGCCCCTCCATGATCTCGACGAGGGTGGTCTTGCCCGCGCCGTTGGGGCCGAGCAGACCGAAGAACTCGCCGCGCGGCACGGTCAGCGAGATGCCGTCCACGGCCTGGATGTGGCCGTAGCGCTTGTGCACGGAGTCGAGGACGAGGGCGGGGCCTTCCGGCGTGGCCGGTGCGGTGGGGCGCATGGGGTTCTCCTTGGTCACGTGGCTCACGCCGACGTCAGCAGGTGGTGGATCACCGCGGCGACGGCCGCGGCGAGGATGCCCAGGACGAGCAGTGAGCCCAGTCCGTAAGCGGTGTAGGCGGTGCGGGCGCGGCGCGGGTAGGCGGCTACCGCCGGGTCGCGGCGCACGGCGAGGCGCAGATAGGCGTGGCTGGAGGCGGCCAGTTCGGTCGCGCCGGCCAGCTGGCCGGCGATCTTGTAGCCGTCGAGCGGGGGCAGCGGGACCAGCATGGTCAGCGCGTGCACGCTGCCGAGGAAGAGCAGTCCGGCCAGGGCGTCGTGGGTGGCCGGGTCCAGCGGCGCCCACAGCCACAGGGCGCAGAACGGCAACAGGAAGAGGAGGTTCATCACGGCGCCCGCTAGGGCGGTGGCGATGCGGTGCCAACGGGTGCGCAGGTAGAGGAAGTTGTCGACCGTGCAGTACATGATCACCACCGGCAGCCGCCAGCGCAGCCCGATCTCGGCGACCCGGCCCCCGTAGTGGGCGGCGACCACCCCGTGGGCGAGCTCGTGCAGGGCGGTGCTGAACCAGAGCAGACAGCCGACCGCCATCAGCAGCACCGGATGCTGGAACAACTCCCAGGTGGCGAGGGCTAGTTCACCGGCATGCAGGGCGAGCATCACCTCCATGGCGACGACCGCCGCAAGCAGCGGCACCATCCACCCGGGGGCCAGCAGGAAGCCCACCGCACGGTGCAGCCGGCCGGTGGCCGTGTCCGCGTCGGCGAACAGCCGGATGCTGCCGCGCAGCAGGGTGCGCCCGGGCTCGGCGGGCACCGGCGCACGGTCCGCGTCCGGGGAACCCACCAGCAGCCCCCGGGTGCCCAGCATGGCGAGCAGCGGCTGCCAGTTGGCGTCGGCGAGCCTGCGTCCGTACCGGCCGGCGTAGTCGTCCCCGATCTCGGCCAGGCTGCGGCGTCCGTCCATCCGGGAGATCAGGAAGTGCTCCTTGACGCCGACCTTGCAGGACTGGCCGCTGCCGGTGTCCTTGATCAGATGCACGGTCCCGGTGCCGTGCAGCAGCGGGTCGCTGACCAGCACCCCGGCCTTGAGTTCCGGGCGGTACGCCGTCAGCGCGGCGGCCGCCGTCATCCGAACTCCCGCAGGCAGCGGCCCAGTACGTGGGAGAGGTACGCCTCGTCGCGGATGGTCACATGCAGCCGGTTGTTGGTCATGTGCATGTACGGGGAGAGCAGCAGCGGCAGCGCGACGGCCGGGTCGGTGACCTGCTCGTCACGCTCGCCGTCCCAGGAGCGGAACACCAGGTCGCCGTCGACCGCCAGCTTGTGGGCGCGGGCGCGCAGTTCGACGCAGTGCTCGGCCCAGCCGGCGAGGAAGGCGGGCAGCCGGCCCGGCTCGCCCGCGGCCACGGCGGCGCGGATCGAGGCGAACCGGGAGGCCAGGCCGGGGGCCAGTTCGGCGAAGTTGCGGTCGTACTCCTCGGTGCCGATGAAGCCGGTGCCGGGGAAGGCCTGGTGCCAGAACTCGTAGTAGTTGTCGAGGTATCCGGCGAGTTCGGCGTCGCCGGGGAGGAAGACGCCGGACATCACCATCATCAGCTGGGCCGAGGTGCCCAGCAGGACCGTGCGCAGGTGGAGGTTCTTGGTGGCCAGGGCATCGATGACCAGATCGCTGGAGTGCCGGAAGTGCCACTCGGCCAGCTCGATGCCGGCCGGACCGCCGTACTTGCCGTACTCGGGCTCGTAGGGCTCCTCGCTGCGCGAGTTGTTGCGGCGCAGGTTCATCCGGCCCTGGTCGTCGAGGTAGGGGGCGCGTTCGCCGCCGGGGAACTCGATCTCGAAGAGGGTGTTGTAGAAGTCGTTGAGGAAGCCGGAGTCGACCTCGTACAGGGCGGGGCGCTCGGCGAGGAAGGCGTCGATGGCCTCTTCGCTGCGGCGGCGTACCTCGATCCCGGCGCCGGGCGAGGCGGGCTGGAGGCGGAGGCGGACGTGCGGGCCCTCCAGCCAGTAGTTGATGAAGAAGTAGTTCGACAGGAGGCCTTCCGCGGCCAGTCGGGCGACCAGCGGGCGGACGCACTGGAGGAGGAAGGGGCGGGGGTTGGCGGCGTAGAAGATGTGGGTGGCCTGCCAGGTGCCCGTGGTGGTGGCCTTGGTGGTGTCGGAGGTGGTGTCGGAGGTGGTGTCAGGGGCGGTGGCCGTGGTGGTGGCAGGGGCGGTGGCCGTGGTGGTGGCGGTCATCAGGCGATTCCCTTTCCGGTGGGAGGTGTTGCGGTGGTGGGTGCGGGCGCGGTTTCCACGGCCAGTTCCGCCACGTGCCGCCCCCGGTCGGAGGTGACGTGCAGTCCGTCCTCGTCGGGCAGCATCTCCCTGAGGACGACGCGTGCCTGCGGGCTCTTGATCAGCGCTTCGAAGGCGGCCAGCGACAGCGGGCTGTCGAAGTCCAGGTACTGCGGCTTGGCGCCGGTCGCACCGCGTGCCCCGCTGTCCGAGACGGTCGCGAAGACCCGGTCGGGCAGCCGGTGGGTGCGCCGGAAGCGGTGCCAGCCCAGGAACCAGTCCGCGTCCGAGCCGCCGGCCGGTGTCTGGAGCGGCAGTTCGGTGGCGGCCACGCTCCAGCTGCGACGGCTCAGTACGAGGCTGCCGTGACGCACCCGGGGGCGCCGGGTCATGCCGTCCACCGGCGCGCTCTCCGGGATGCCGCCCCAGACGTTGAGCGGTGCCATCGAGGTCGGGGAGAGCAGCAGCAGGGTGCGGGGCAGTTCGGGCAGTGCCAGCGGCACCAGGTAGCCGAGGTAGACCGGGATGACCTCGCGACCGAGCCGGGTCGAGCGCAGCATCAGCCGGTCGGTGGCCTCGTCGTGTACGAGGGCGAGGTCGTCCAGGCCGATGCGGTGCTCCGCGTCGAGGGTGCCGCTCTCCCCCGGGCAGACGATCTCGTACTCGGTGAGCCTTCCGTGCAGATTGAGGTTGCTGGTCACCGGGCCGCCGGTGACCTCGGCGAACACCGCGTCGCCCGGCCCCGTGCCGGCGGCCCGGTCGAGCAGTTGCCCGGCGAGCCCGTCGAAGCAGTGGGTGAAGCGGCTGAACGGGAAGGACAGCCCGCCGTAGGAGCGGTTGAGGACGACGAGGGGGTCCACGGCGCGGTCGGCGAGCTGGAGGTGGTGGCTCATCGGCGCGAAGTGGGGTGCGATGTCCGCCAGTTCGCCCGCGACATCGGCGACGAAGGAGTCGTCGACGGTGATCTCGTCGGCGCCGTCACCGGACTGCGCCCGGTCCCACAGGGCCCGCATCCGCTCGACGAAGGCGAGCCTGGCGGTGTCCAGGGCCTTGAGCTCGGGCAGTCCCAGCCAGTTCACCTCGGGCACGTACTGGCCGTCGGGGCCGAAGGAGGTGTGCGCCGCGGTGAACGACATGTACTGGTCGAAGAAGTCCTCGTGGAAGTCGTGGACCAGTTTGAGCAGGTCGTCGCAGCGGCCGCCGCGGCCGTGGCGGGCCAGGAAGAACCCCTTGAAGATGATCCGCTGCGGCAGCGTCAGGTCGAAGGCGGGCAGGATGCTCTCGACCGCGCGCAGCGGCTCCTCGGCGAGGTCGGCCCAGGCCTTGGCGCCGAGGGTGGTGGAGCGGCCGGCGGCGGCGTCCTCGTACAGCACCGTCTGCGGGACCCGGCCGCGTTCGGCGCCCAGCTCCTGCTGGATGTCGCGCAGTCCGTCGCGCAGTTCGGCGAGCAGGGCGACGCGCTCGGCGGGGGGTGCGTCCGCGAACCGGTCGATGCAGGAGAGCGGCCCTTCCAGGCGGGCGGCCAGAGTGTCGGCCCACGGCCGGTCCACGGCGAGCAGTGAGGTCTGGAAGGCGCGCAGCGGGTCGGTGTCGTGCACCTCGGTGCGCAGGCACGGGACCTGCACCATGCCCAGGTCGAGCAGGGCTTGGAGGTAGCGCTCGACGTCTTCGGCCCCGGCGTCCTGGTCGGCTGCCAGCCAGCCGGCCAGTTCCCCGTACCGCAGGCTTCCGCGCTCCTCGAAGAGGGCGAGCAGCCGTTCCAGGGTGCCGCTGCGTCGCAGGAAGAACAGCCGGTCCTTCACCGCGTCGAAGGTGACGGCGGTGTCGTCGTCGCCCGCGGTGACCCAGCGCCGTACATAGCGCACCCGGTCGTCGTCGCGCCCCCATCCCGAGGCCGGTGCCACCGGCAGGTCGGCACGGCGGACCGGGTCGGCGATCACCGTCTCGGCGAGCCGCCCGAGGGCGACCACATTGAGCCGGGGGTGGCTGGTCCACTCCTCGTCGACGCGGGTGTGCAGCGAACCGTCGTCGAACTCGCCGAGGGCGACCCCGGTGAAGGTGGAGAACGGGCTGGTCTTGCAGACCGTCCGGTAGAGATAGGACATCAGCGAGCGCTCGATCTTGCGCTGCTTCTTGTCCGGCCTGGCCTCCGGGGCGGCTTCGGTCCTGCTCAGGTACGCCGCGAGCTGCGCGTCCAGCGCGGGCGAGGCGAGCAGCAGCCCCTTGCGCAGCCGGTCCTGACCGGCCAGCTCGCACAGTGCGCGACGGCTGCGGCCGGTCTCGGCGGCGAGCAGGCCGGCGCCCTCCTCCTTGCGGTCCGCCAGGTCGCGATGGCCCGCCAGCCACTCGGCGAGGGCGCGCCCGGCCGCCGGGTCGAGTCCGGTGGTCAGGGCGACGGCGGCCGGAGCGTCGCGCGGCGGGCGGTCGTTGAACACCTCCCGGCGCAGCTTGAGCAGTGCGCGCCGCACCGCTTCGTCCTCGTTGTCGCCGACCAGGCCGTGCAGCAGGTCGCCGACCCGCTCGCCCAGGGCGCGCAGTCCTTCGGCCTCGGTGAGGACCTCGTCGGCCCAGCGCCGGCTGTCCGGACACCGCAGTTCGCGCACGCTGTCGATGGGCAGCCCGGCCACCCTGAGCATGAACGGCATCGTTGTTGTCCCCGTTTCGGTGGTCATCGGCTCAGGCGATCTCGTACCGGAAGTCGGCCGGGGCGGGCCGCTCATTGCCGATCAGCATGATCAGCAGCGGGGCCTCGCCCGTCTCGTCCAGGCCGAGTTCCTCGATGAAGGAGATGTTGTCGAAGCCCAGCGCGACCCCGCAGCCGAGCCGCACCGCACCCGCCGCGGTGTACACCGCCTGGGAGAGGGCCCCCACGGTGGCGTTGACCAGGCGGTAGCCGCGGTCGCCGACGGCGTCCAGGACGGCGGTGGTGCGGACGGTGGGCACCAGGACGGCGCCGGCCTGTTCCAGGTTGTAGTTGGACAGGAAGTAGTTCTTCTGGAGGAAGGCGCCCGGCCGTTCCTCCTTCACCAGGCGCAGGCTGCGCGCCCCGGGGTCGTACTCGTAGCTGCCGGGGGCCAGCCCCTCGACGTGGTTGACGAAGGCGTAGAGCTTCGCGAGCCGCACCCCGCCGGTGTCACCGCCGAGCATCGAACCGGCCGACGCGGCGGCCAGACAGGCCGCCAACTGCGCCTTGGTGACCGGCTTTTGGGACTCGAAGCGGCCGAAGCTGCTGCGCCGGCCGCGCAGCGCGCCGCGGACGTCGATGTCCATCGGTGCCGCGTCGGGCAGCACGGTCTCGGTCCGGTCGGGGCGGGCGGGCAGCGCGCCTGCCGGGGCCAGCGCGGCGGGGTCCGGGCGTTCGGTGGCTCCCCGTGCGGTCGCGGCCTGCATCTTGCGTACCGCTTCGAAGGTCAGCACCGTACGGGACCGCTCGACGTCCTTGCGGCGTACGGCGACCGGCGCTTCCCCGGCGGGTGCCGGGCGGGCGGTGGCGCCCGCCCAGCGCAGCGGGACCACGGCGAAGACGCCCTCGTCCTCGACGGGCACTCCGAGCAGCCGGGCCAGGCGCTCCTCGTCGAACCACATCGCGGGCTCCACGGACAGACCGCGGGCCGCCGCCCACATCCGCCAGGTCTGCAGGATCGTGCCGACGTCCATGCTCACCGCGTGGAAGGAGAAGCTGTTGTACTTGAAGGCGTTCTGCCAGTACTTGATGCCGAGGACCAGGTACTGGTCGGTGTCCGGCCCCGGCGCGCCCTCGCCCAGTGCCTCGCGGACCTCGCCCGAGACATCGCCGGTGAGCAGGCGTTGCAGGGCGTGGTGGCGGGTCGAGTAGTAGTGCACGCCGGGCACCGCGGGGCCGCTCGGCCCGGACACCCAGTAGACGCTGACCGGGTAGAGGCCGCCGCCGGAGGCGGTGCCGCGGGACCAGTTGGCGAGCGGGTAGAAGGGCAGTGCGCTCAGGTCGGTGTTGGCCTGGACGCCGAGGCGGCGGCCGGTCAGCCCGTAGGAGTCGCGCAGCATTCCGGACAGTGCGTCCAGGTCGAACTCGCCGCCACCGTCCGGGACTTCGGCCAGTCCCCGGTCGAGGCTCGCGTCGGCCGGATAGTCGGTGTCCGGCAGCGGCATGCTGTCGGCGCCGGGGTAGAACTTGGTCTTGCGCGGGCTGTCGGCCCAGTTGGGCACGTAGTCGGCGGGGGCCATCGGGACCCGGCCGCGCTGCATGATCGCAGCTGCGTAGTCATGGGCGTACCCCATGGGGAACTCCTTGGTCGTGGTCACGGGCGGGGGCGCGGTCGGGGTCATGGGAAGGGGTGGGGCGCCGGGTTGAAGTCCGCGGGTTCCAGGTCCCTTTCGCGCAGGCCGGCCTCGCGCAGTGCGGTGCGCAGCCGGGGCATTCCCAGGGCGCGCTGCCGGGTCCAGCCGAAGTCGATCGGCAGCAGGCCGGGCACCAGGACGCTGACCGTGGTGAGCCCCAGTCGTCGCTGCTCGGGCATGGTCTGGTCGACGACGATCACGTCGAAGCCGGCGTCGGTCACCGCGCCGACACAGGCGTCGAGGTCGTCACGGAGGTCGTCGGAGACGGGCAGCACCGAACCGTTCCCGTACAGCTCGGCGAGGGACCGCTTGGGCGGCCGGGGCGTGCCCGGGGCGCCGATCAGGAAGTGGGCGTGGTCCCCCATCTCCGGGATGCCGTAGGACAGCGGGTGATCGTGCAGTGCCTCGACCTTGTGGAAGTCGGACGCCATCGCGCGCAGCCGCTCCTCGTCGCGCTCGGTGCGCCCCTGGAGGTTGACGGCGTCGGTGGCGATCTCGCAGAGCGCGCCGGCCAGTGCGGCCTCGGGGTCCAGGCCGGCGCCCGCGCCGAAGCACATCCGTCCGGGGCCGCCGTCGGGACGTACCGCCACACCCGTGACGACGGGGACCGGGAAGCTGATCCGGGTGTCGAAGAAGCGGGCCTCGTAGCCGTACATCTCCAGCCGGTCGACCATCTCCCGGGTCTCGCGGCGGGCGCTGGTGCGCGGGTCGATCTCGGGGAGCGCCTGCATTCCGTACCAGGACAGCAGGAAGGCGTCGCGTTCGACGACCTCCATCAGACCGAAGTAGACGGCCTCCTCCAGGCTTCCGCCCGATGCGCAGCCGTTGGAGGACTCCTGCACGAAGCGGTTCTCCAGGCCGGGTGCGTGGTAGTACGTGAGCACTTCCGGGACCAGGACCGGCGAGCGGTCGCGCAGCGAGTAGCCCCACACCCAGGGGATCTCGCGGTCGGCGGTGAAGGGGGTGACACGGGGGTTGGCGCGGTGGAACTCCGGCGAGTACAGCCCGCACACCCGCGGGTCGAGGGCCGCCCGGCCCTTGGCGCGCAGGCCCTCCAGGGAGTCGGACACCCCGGCCCGCTTGGCCCGGGCCCGCATCCCCGCATACCTTTCGAGGCCTTCCAGTACGCCGATCCGCACGCTGTGGGCGAAGGTGTCGGCGTGGCCGCCCCAGAAGGTCTCCCTCAGGTATGCACCGGAGCGCATCGAGAAGCAGCCGATGGTCGCGGAGGTGGACGTCGACGAGACGTCCTGGACCACGGAGGCCCCGAGGGAGCCGCAGACCGGGTTGGCGTACGGCTCGACGGGCAGTTCGTAGTCGCCGATGTCGCGGACCCGGAAGCTGCCGGGGCGGAGCTTGGGCGCGGGCCGCAGATCGAGCACCGCACCCTCGGCGGTGTCCTGTTCGGTGCTGCCGCAGCCGGGGCACTCCGGGTCGGGGACCAGTGGGTAGTGGCGGACCTGGAGGGTGTGGAGGTCCACCAGGTGTACGGCGGGGAAGGCGTCGCCGTCGGGCTGGGGGCCGGTGAGGCGGGCGGCGATCAGCCCGGCGAGGGCGTCGGCGGCGAAGGGGGTGACGTACGGCGACTCCCCGGCGGTGCGGGTGCCGGAGCCGAGCTCCAGGGCCTCGCGCAGGGCGACGGACCGGACGGCCTGCCAGCGGCGTTCCAGGCAGATCGCGCAGGGGGGCTGTTCGGCGCCGGTGCCGGGGAAGGGGCCGACGACCGCTTGCCGGCCGTAGAAGCGGACGGGGACGGAGGTGGTGGCCCCGGCGGCCGCCCGGCGGTCAGGGCGGAAGGCGTCCTGGACGCCCAGCGGGGCGACGTCCAGGCCGGCGGGGGTGTGGTGGGCGGCCAGGGTGCGGTGGATGCGGTCCTGGAGGTCGCGGGCGGAGTGCTCCCAGGGGGCGGGGTCCGCGGCGGCGGGGGCGAGGTCAGCGACGGGCATCGGTGCCGCCTTCGGTGACCTCGGTGGTCGCGTCCCGGGTGAGCAGGATCCGCGCCGTGCTGATGCCGCCCGCCGGGAGGTCGGCGGGGGTGGTCGCGACGTACAGCACGTCCCGTCCGGCCGTGCGCAGCCGGTCCAGTACGGCGTCGAGCGTGGTGGTGTTCCCGTCGGCGGCCACCGCGTCCGCGGTCACGGCGATCGTTCCGGCGGCCAGCTCACCGACGAGCGGCAGCCCCTGGTCGACGGCGTTGTGGGCGTCGTCCGTCCCGGCCTCCGCCGCCAACTGCACCTGGCCCAGCAGATCGCGCAGCGCCGCACAGGCCGCCGCCCGGCGGGTCAGGCCCGCGCCGACCGCCCAGCGCCCCGTACCGCCGTCGCCGGTCTCGCGGGCGAGGACCACGGACGCCGAGGAGCGCTCCTCCTCGCCCAGGTCCAGCAGTTCGGCCTCGATGCCCAGGTTGCCCGCCGACTTGGTCAGGAAGACCAGCTCGGGGTCGTTCCCGTCCGGGGCGACGGGGGCCACGGAGGTCGTTCCCCGTACCGCCCTGAGCAGGGCGTCGTGCCCGAGCACCGAGAGCAGGCCGCGCCCGGCCGCCTCCTGGGCCGTGGCGCCGGCGCCCGCACCGGCGGTGGTCGCCAGGTGCAGCCGGTCGCGGTTGTACGGGCCGAAGGGGCGTACCGCGGCCGCCGGGACACCGACCGGTTCCTTGGTCAGCAGCGAGGTCGCGGTGACCCAGGCGGTGACGGCCGCGGTGGAGCCGGCGCCCGTGGTCAGGGCGTCCGGGCCCAGCAGTGGGAGCGCCCCCTGCGGGAGGGCCTCGGCGGTGAGCGGGACCACCTTCTCGACGTAGGTCTCGGCCGCCGCGTACAGGGCCCGCATCCGGGCGCCCGCCAGGTGGTGCACGTCGTAGGCGGCGATCTTCCGGCTGACGCCGTGGCCCAGTGCCACCTCCACCCTGCTGATCTTCAGCGGGGTCTGGGTGAGCTCCTCGTCGTCGTAACGGCTGAAGATCCCGGTGTACGGGCGCACCAGCGCGGTGCTGATCCGGTTCAGGTCCTCGACCAGTGCCTCGGCCTCACGGGCGGTCTCCACGGTCGGGGTCTCGGGCAGGGCCGGCGAGGCGGGGACGGTCTGTCCGGGCCTGTCCTCTCCGGTCAGGGTGGCGCAGCGGCCGCAGCGCGGGTGCGCCTGAACCGGCTCCGCGACGACGTCGAGCGACCGCAGGTCCTGGACGAGGACCTGTCCCTCGGTCTCGGCGGGCAGGGCGCCGGTGGTGAGACGGAAGACCTCGTAGCCGAGCAGGTTCCCGGACATCGCGGCGACCGGGCCCGACAGCGGGCCGCCGTCCGCCGGTTCGGTCGCCACGGCAGCCGCGGCGACCTCGCTCCACAGCTCCGCGGCCGCTCCCGCGTCGACGTTCCCGCCCAGTCGCAGCACGGCGCAGGACCAGCACCCGGTGGAGACGGCGGTGGCCAGCGGGCCGGTGACGGCGCGGTCACCGAAGGTCCAGGCGGGGATCAGGGTGCGGCCCTCGGGGACACCGGCGGCAAGCAGCCGGTGTGTGCGGGGACCGGCCGCGGCCCCGGTGACGACCACGACGTCGTACTCGGCGAGCGCCGCCCAGTCCGCGTCGGCGGCGACCTGGTCGAGCTGGACCGGACCGCCGCCCTCCGTCAGTGCGGCGGCTTCCTCTCCCACGTCGCGGAAGGCGGCGCCGACACCGATCCGGGCACAGCCGTTGCGCACCAGGCTGAGCGCACACCAGCGGGCGACCTCGTCACCGCCGAGCACCGCCACCGCGGTGTTCCTGAACCGGCCGAACCGCTCGGCGGCGCCGTCCGCGTAGTGGTCGACGTAGGCAAGCTGCGCGGCGAAGGTGCGGTGCACGGCCGCTTCGGGACCGGTGACGTCCTGTGCGAGGGCGTCCGCCTCGGGTATGTCCCGGGCGAAGGAACGGTCGTACAGCGTCTTGACCAGCTCGGTGGCCATGGCCCGCTGGGCCGGGCCGAAGCCGGCGCACAGCTCGCCGAGGGTGTGCAGTCCGGTCAGGTGGGGGACCACGAGGGAGGCGAAGCGGTACGCGGTACGGCCGGTCAGATGGAAGCCGCCGTCGGCGTTGTGGAAGAGCACCCCGCCCGGGGTCTCGGTGAACAGCACGTCCCGCCGGATCCGCGGCCGCGTGCCGGCCAGCGCGTCGAACACCTCGCGTGCGGCGTCTGCGGTGCTCGCGGATTCTGCCGTACGCGCGGTGTCCGCGGTGTCTGCGGTGTCCGCGGTCGCGGTGCCCTCGGCCGTGGTGGCCCCGTCCAGCGTTGCAGCCTTGTCGGCCATCTTCGTCACACCTTCTCTGTGGGTCGGTTGCGTTCGGTGTTGCGTCGTGCGTATCTGCGCAGCAGGTCGTGGATCCGGTACGGGCCCGGCGGCCCCTCCTCCAGGAATCCGGCGTCCACCAGCCGTTCCAGGACGTCGTCCGCCTCCGCGGGACCGACCCCCAGCCGGGATGCGCCGTCCTCGGCGTGGAAGGCGTGGTGGGGCAGCGTGCCCGTGCGGACGAACGCGTCGGCCAGCCTCGGGTCGAGCCGGCCGAGCGCGCCGTCGAGCATCCGGTCGACGGACATCCCCGGCGAACCGGTCAGCGACAGCCGGGCGAGCGGGTCACCTGCCAGCCAGTCGGCCCCGTCCGACAGCAGCAGGGCGGGCCTGGTCAGCAGCCTGGCCGTCATGATGCGCAGCGCCAGCGGGAAGTGACCGCAGAGCTCGGCCAGCCTCCGCGCGGCCTCCGGTTCGCTCTCCACCCGTTCCGGCCCGAGTACGGAGAGCAGTAGTTGGTAGGACTCGTCGGGGTCGAAGACCGAGAGCCGGTGCACCCATCCCCCATGGGTGGCGATCAGCTCCGCGAGCCCCATCCGGCTGGTGACGATGGCGGCGCCGCCCTGGCCGACCGGCAGCAGCGGACGTACCTGCTCGGCGTCGACCACATCGTCCAGGAGCAGCAACGACCGTCCGTCGGCCCCCCGTTCGCGCAGCACGGCCGCCACCTCCGCGGCCGCCTCCGCCCCGCTGCGCGGCACCCCGTACGCGTCGGCCATCCGCACCAGCAGCCGCCCGGCCGGGAAGCTGCCCTGCACCAGATGGGCGACGTGGTGGGCGAGCGCGGACTTGCCGATTCCGGGTGCCCCGGACACCAGGACGGTGACCGCCTCGTCGCGCGGCCCGGTGAGCCGGGCCACCATGGCGGACACCTCGCCCGCCCGGCCGGTGAAGGACGGCACCATGGGCACCTCCACCACCAGGGACGACTTCTCCCTTACGACGGCGGAGGTCGTCCGGTTCCCCGCCCGTACCCCGTGCTGTCCCTCGCCGTTCGGGGGCCCCAGGTCGTCGCCCCTGAGGATGGCCAGCTCCAGCCTGCGCAGCGCCGGGGACGGGTCCACGCCCAGCTCGTCGAGGAGGTACTCCTTGATCCGCCGGTACTCGGCCAGTGCCTCGGCCTGCCGCCCCAACCGGTAGAGCGCCTCGATCAGTTGCTCGTGGAACCGCTCGTAGCCGGGGTGCGCACGGGTGACGCTCCACAGCTCGGCCAGCGCGTCCGCGCAGCGGCCCAGCGCGAGTTGGAGGTCGCAGACGCGCTCCACGGTGCGCAGCCGTTCCTCCGCCAGCCGGGGCACCGCGTCCCGGTGCAGTACGTCCGAGCGGACGTTGGCCAGCAGCGAGCCCCGCCACAGCGAGAGTGCGTCGCGCAGCATGTAGAGCTGCGCCTCGGCGTCGTACTCGGGTCCGGCCGCACGCCTGACCTGCTCGCGGAAGCCGATCAGGTCAAGGGTGCGCGGGCCCGCGACGATCCGGTAACCGCCGGGCACCGCCTCGATGGGAGTGTCGGTGACCCCGTGCTTGGCGAACAGCCGGCGCAGTCGCATCACACAGGTCTGGAGCGCCGCCTTCGCGGTGACCGGCTGCTCCTCCCCCCAGATGACCTCCAGGAGGTGGTCGGCCGAGACCACACCGTTCGCGTGCAGCAGCAGGGCGGCCAGCAGGCTGGTCGGCTTGGACGGGGGAAGGACGACGGCGTCGGGGCCGTCGGTGATGCTCAGCGGTCCGAGGAGCTGAAATCCCATCACCGCTGCCTAGTCCCAGCCGTTGACCAGTTTGCACAGCTTCGCGGGAGCGGCGGGCACCGGCAGCGCCTCGGCCACCGCTTCCCAGCCGGCACACAGCCTCTCGATCACCTGGTTCGGGACCCCGGCGGTGGCGGCGTGGCCCTGAGCGGAAGCGGACACGGCGGCGGATGCGGACGGCGTGGCCGCCGCGCTTCCGGCGGAGGCCACGGTGAGACCGAGAGCAAGTGCCAGTACCACGGCGGCACTTCTCCGGCCGGCGGGCTTCCTCGACTTCGTGATGGCGTTCATCGTTCCCCCTGAAACTCTGAGCTGGCTGGTCCGCCGGGACGGTGGTGTCCGGCGAGAACGACGATGCCAGGGGGAACGAAGCAGAACGGGCGGAGCGGTGACAGGATCCTGACGGGGGCCTTCAGCTATGTGCCAATCGCCCTGGAGACGCACGGGATCACTCGTGCGCTCCTGCGACCGGGGACCCTCTGTGCGACACCGAAAGAAGGGCTGAGCCCGTGGAAGGACTCAGCCCAAAACAGCACTCGGCCCGAAGCTGCACTCGGCCTGAAGCAGGCCTCGACCCGAAGCTACGCCCGGCTTGAAGCAGGCCTCGGCCCGAAGCTGCACTCGGCCTGAAGCAGGCCTCAGCCCGAAGCCACCGGCAGCACGTCCGGCGACAACACGCCCGCCTGCGCCGAGGCGCTCGTCATCCGCCTGCGGTGGTGGCGCCGGCACAGTACCTCGTAGCCGACCTCGACCGCGGGCCGGTCCACATCCCCCACCACGACCTGCTCACCCTCCACGACCATCTCGCCACCGACCGTACGGGCGTTGTGAGTTGCCCGTGCCCCGCACCAGCACATGGCCTCGACCTGGAGCGTCTCCAGCCGGTCCGCCAGCTCGACCAGCCGCTGCGAGCCGGGGAAGAGCCGGGTGCGGAAGTCGGAGGTGATCCCGAACGCGAAAACGTCCAGCTCCAGGTCGTCCACCACCCGGGCCAGCTGGTCGATCTGCTCCGGCGCCAGGAACTGCGCCTCGTCCGCGATCACGTAGTCCACCCGGCTGCCCCCCGACAGCTGCTCCACGACATACCCGTAGAGGTCCATCCCCGGCGCCGCCTCCACCGCGTCGGTCGCCAGCCCCAGCCGCGACGACAGCTTGCCCTCGCCCGCCCGGTCGTCGCGAGTGAAGATCAGCCCTTGAAGGCCGCGAGCGGAGCGGTTGTGGACGATCTGGAGCGCCAACGTCCTTTTGCTGGGGCATTCGCCATTTCTGGGTAGCTCCACTCCACCAAGACGTGGGACCCCCGCCGGTTTGCCCGATGGGTCTCACCGACGCGGGCCAACGGGTGAACCGTTCCGGTGCTTGGCCTGAACAAAACTTGCCACCAAAAGGATCTCGAAAAACTTCCACGACCGGGCGCACTTGTGCCGGTTCGATGACTCCATACGTAAGCAAGGTCCAAGCGAGCCAGCTCAGTACAGAGCTGGCTCACGTGCCACGAGGAGCGGAATGGCTCTGCACGACGGCGGATCCCAACAGAGTTGGGGATCACGCGACTTCGTTCGACGGGAACGGTTCACTGCCCCACGCGGGGTACTCAACGCGATAGGCGGCACCGGCGAGGAGGGTATGAACCCTGAAGCCGCCAAGCAGTGGCGGATCGCGCTCAGCATGAGCGGACCCGAGGGCCTCAGTGGACGTTAAGTCCGATCTTCCTCGGTTCGTGATCGCTCGATAGAGGTAATGATCGCCGTGCGGGCCGCCGACTGGGCATGTCCATGCTGAGATGCGGGGCATGAAGAGAGAGCCCTATCTCAGCGACTTGTCGGACGAGCAGTGGGCGTTGACCGAACCGATGATCACGGCCTGGAAACAGGACCGGGTGGCCCGTTCGGCGACAGGCGCCCCGGGCTCCTGCGACCTGCGGGAAGTCGTGAACGCGATCTTCTATCAGAACCGGACGGGCTGCCAGTGGCGCTACCTGCCACACGATCTACCGGCCTGGTCGGCGGTGTTCTACTACTTCAGCCTGTGGCGCGAGGACGGTCTTGACCAGCGGATTCAGGAACTCCTGCGCTGCCAGGTGCGGGAGAGAGCCCGGCGGTTAGAGGACCCGTCCCTCGTGATCATCGACACCCAGTCCGTCCGCGCGGCTGCCGGTGTCCCCAGGACCACGACGGGGCTGGACGCCAACAAGAAGGTCTCGGGCCGCAAGCGGGGGCTGGCCGTGGACGTCCTGGGGGCTGATCATCGGTGTCGTCGTGCTGGCGGCCTCCGCCCACGACAACGCCGCCGGCACGGCCCTGCTGGACCAGGCCGCCGAGCGGTGCGGGAACCGGCTGGAGAAGGCCCTGGTGGACCAGGGCTTCAAGGATCAAGTCGTCATCCATGGCGCATTGTTGGACATCAATGTCGAGGTCGTCCGCCGCAACCCCGACGACCAGGGCAAAGTCTTCGTCCCCCAGCCCAAGCGGTGGATCGTGGAGCAGGTCAACGGCACGCTGATGCTGCACCGCCGCCTGGCCCGCGAGTACGACCACCGCCCCGACACCTCCACCTCGCGCGTCTACCGGGCCTCCATCGCGAACATGACCCGCCGTCTCACCACACCGAGCCCGGCCTGGCGCGACACTCTCAAGCTGGCCGTGTGAACATCACCGAACTCCTGGCCAGCTTCCAGGCCCAGCACGAGGAGACCACCACCCGGGCCGGTGAACTTCGCGCTCAGATATCGCACTTGACCGCCAGTCTGGCCGAGACCGAAGCGCGACTCGCCGACCTGGCCATCGCCCGGAAGGTGATCGCAGAACTCGCACCGGCCCAGGACGAACCCGAAACCACCGAGACGAGCACTGCCTACCAGGCCATCGTGAACGCCTTCAACGAGCACCCCGGACAGGCATTCAGAGCCCGTGAGCTGCACGAACTCCTCGACATGCCCACCGACGAGGCATCCGTGAACGTCACCCGCGCCCGCCTCGGACGCCTCACCCGCCAAGGCTTCCTCACCCAACCCGGACGAGGCCGCTACCAGAAACGGACTTAACGTCCACTGAAAGGGCGTTCGCGTCATTTACGTGATGGTTTGAGGTAGTTCTGTCGTGCCTGGAATGGCTACATACAGGCAGAACGGGCGATTTGCGACCACAGCTTCGGCAGGCGTGGCCTGGCGTTTCACCCGAGTTGCAGCCGATAGCTCCTGTCCGGTTTGAAGATCCTGCTGAAAGTGGCTTTTGCCGCGCTCGATCGAGCGATATGCCCGGTCGGGAACCCGTGCATGAGTAGTTCTCATGACCTCTTCGCAGCAGCGTGCACCGTACCTGAGCGATCTCTCCGACGCCCGCTGGGCGTTGATGGAGCCGACCTTGACGGCCTGGCGGGCCGAGCGCCAGAAAACCTCGCTCCACCTCGGAGGCAAGCTCACTGACCTGCGAGAAGTCATGAACGCGATCCTCTTCCTCAACCGGACCGGCGCCCCCTGGCGCTACCTGCCGCACGACTTCCCGCCGCACACCACCGTGTTCGGCTACTTCAGCACCTGGAGCGCGGACGGCACCATCGAGAAACTCGGCGTTCACCTGCACCGGATGGTCCGTGAACAGGCAGGACGCACCGCCGAGCCCACCGCCTGCGTGATCGATGCGCAGAGCGTCAAGACCGCGACCAGCGTGCCCATCGACACCCAGGGCACGGATGCCGGGAAGAAGATCGTGGGCCGCAAACGCAGCATCGTCGTCGACACGCTCGGCCTGTTACTGCTGGTCATCGTGACCGCCGCCAGCGTCTCCGACAACGAGGCCGGCAAGCAACTCCTCAACCAACTCGCCACCGACCACCCCACGATCACCAAGGCATGGGTCGACACCGGCTACAAGACCAAGGCCATCGAGCACGGCGCCGCCCTCGGCATCGACGTCGACGTAGTCCCACGAAACGAGCACGTTAAAGGCTTCTCGGTGATCCCCAGGCGCTGGGTCGTGGAGCGGAGTTTCGGGTGGATCATGATGCACCGCCGCCTCGCCCGCGACTACGAGACCAAACCCGCACACTCCGAGAGCATGATCCGCCTCGCGATGATCTCAACCCTCGCGAAACGAGCAACCGGTGAAACACCCATAACATGGCACAACCCATGAACTATCCAGTTTTCAACCAGAACGTCCTCTGAGAACCCCGCGAAGCGTTCGCGCCCTGATGGGGCCGGACCCGAGGGTGATCGCCGATGACATCTGGGCCAAGTTGCTCTGGGCGGGCCTGAATGTCGAACTCGTCGATCTGCCGACCGCGGATGGCCGCACCTATCCGGTCGAGCTGATCCGGGCCATCACCCTGACCTGGCTGTTCGCCGGTCAACGCAGCGACGAGATCGCCCGGTTCCGGGTGGGGTGCATCCGCTGGCAGCACGACGGCCTGCCCATTCCCGGAGATTCCGGCGAGGTCCTCGTCCGCGACGCCGTCTGCCTGCTGGACGTGCCGACGCACAAGACCGGCACCGCGTTCACCAAGCCCGTCGATCCGCTCTTGGGCCAAGCCATCGAGGCATGGCAGACCGTCAGGCCGACGCAGCCGCAGCCGCAGATGCTCGACCGCAAGACCAATGAGTACGCCGACTTCCTGTTCGCCCACCGGGCCCGCCGGGTCGCCAAGCACTACATCAACACAGCGATCATCCCGATGCTCTGCCGCAAGGCCGACGTCCCCACCGCCGACGTCCGCGGCAACATCACCAGCCACCGAGCACGCTCCACCATCGCCAGCCAGCTCTACAACGCCAAGGAGCCCATGACGCTCTTCGAACTGCAGGAATGGCTCGGACACCGAACGCCCGAAGCCACCACGCACTACGCGAAGCTCACCCCGAACACCCTGGCCAGGGCCTACAACGACGCCGGATACTTCGCCCGCAACGTCCGCACCATCGAAGTGCTCGTCGACCGAGACGCCATCACCTCCGGTGCTGCCGCGGCGGGTGAGCCCTGGCAGTACTACGACCTGGGGCACGGGCACTGCACCTACACCTTCTTCGAACAGTGCCAGCACCGGATGGCCTGCGCACGCTGCGACTTCTACACGCCGAAGGACTCCAGCAAGGGCCAACTACTGGAGGCGAAGGAGAACCTGCAGAAGATGCTGGCCAGCATCCCGCTCACCGATGACGAACGCGCCGTCGACGACGGCCAGGCCGCCCTCGATCAGCTCCTCGAACGACTCACCGACGTCCCGACTCCGGCTGGGTCGACACCACGGCAGATCGGCGTTCCCCCCACCCCAACGTTGCTGCCGATCATTGATCTGGCCACCCGCAGCCGGACCTGCCAGGACGGTGGGCCATGCTGAGGCCATGGAAGCCAGCGACAACAACTCTTTGAGGACGAGACCGTGACCTTGCCAAATCCATGGGCTCTGGTCACTACTCCCAAGGCCAAGATGATGTTGGAAGCGCAGCTTCGCCTCGAAGTCGCCGAAGGACATCCGCTTTTCGGCACACACGTCAATGCTCTTGCTCGCTGTGACCAATGTGACGAGGTGCTGTTCGGCATCGAAGGGGATTCGCCTCGTTTCGCTCAGGTTCATCTCACCTGGCGTCGAGCACCAGACACACCTCCCTGGCCCTGGACGGAGTTCCTGTCTCTGCCGCTGTTCGACAGCCTCGCTGACCACGCTCACTGACCTGCTGGGCTTGACGAATCTGATTCCACAGAACGCCCTGGGACCGTGTCTACGCCTTCTTCCGCCGCTGGCGGGAGCACGGCCTGATCGCCGAGCTCCACGACCGGCTGCGCGGGAAGGTCCGCGAGGCAGCAGGCCGGGATCCGGAACCCACCGCGGCCGTCATCGACTCGCAGTCGGTGAAGGCCGACGCGGTGGTCGGCGCCTCAAGCCGGGGCTACGACGGCGGCAAGAAGATCAACGGCAGGCGTCGGCATCTGATCTGCGACACCCTCGGACTGCTGCTGATGATCCACGTGAGCGCAGGCGACGTCACCGACCGGCAGGCGGCCACCAACATGCTGCCCGCGCTGGCCGGCCGTTTCCCCACGATCACGAAGGTATGGGCCGACGGCGGCTACACCGGCACCCTGATCACCTGGGCACTGGCCGTCCTGCACCTGGTCCTCACGGTGATCAAGCGCTCCGGCGACACCAGCGGCTTCGTTGTTCTGCCCCGCCGCTGGTGCGTGGAACGCTCTTTCGCCTGGCTGCTTCGCTCACGCCGCCTCGTCCGGGACTACGAGCGCCGGCCCGACAGCGGCGAGGCCATGATCCGGTGGTCGATGACGATGCTCATGATCCGCCGTCTCGCAGGCCCGGCGCGAGGGCGAAGTGCCCGGACGGCTGCCTGACCAGCCAGCCCCGGCCCGCCAGCCGCCTCGCCCTGGACCGCACCCCCTCCACCTTCGTCTTCACCGCAGTGTCCACCCCGAGACGGGACGCCAACTCCTTGCAGGCCAGGACCTTTCCCTCAGCGGCCAGCACCGTCACCAGCCGCTGATACTCCGGCGGCAGCACCGACGCTTCGAGCCCTTCCCTCCACGACACCACCGACCGCAGCATCGAACTCCCGTGCGACGACGCCGTGTTCACGGCCACCACCTCCTCAGCTTTCTCCTCCCCGCCCGGACCGGCCAGGACCTCGACCACGGTCTCCCGCGCGACGACGAACCTCTCCCAGTCCCGCTCGGCCTCCCGCAACTCCGCCAGAACCCGGTCCGCCTCCTCCCGCAGGACCTCCACCCGCTGAGAAGCGACTCGTTCACGCTCTTCCAGCAGCCCGATCACCGACGGCATCCCGCACCTCCACGCCCGCATCAACACGACGTGCCCTGCCTGCCACGGAAACCAGCGGACTACACCTGACCAGCAGAAACGCAGGGATTAAGTACGGAAAGACAACAGCCTCTAATCGGCCCGAACGGACGCTGCGCGTCCCCAAATACCGTGCCAGTCTTTCCATACCGAGAGCATCTGCGCAAAAGCCGCGCCGAGGACCCTGCCGTCCCTATCTTGCACCTCTTCGAAGAGATCAAAGGCCGAGGGTTCACCGGCTGTCTCAGTCTCCTGCACAAGAACATCAACCAGGGCCGCGCGGACGCCGACCGCAGCCACATCTCCGCTCGCAGGCTCGCCAGGATGCAGTTAGCCAGACCCGACAACCTCAAGGCCGAACAACAGCAGCTGCTGGACCGCCTCACCGCGGCCTGCCTCGAAAGGTCTCAACTAGCGTTCTCTGTCCGAGCCTTCCCTCGGCTCCTGGAGCCTCAGCCGGAGAATACCGACGCTCTCGACCTCTGGATCACCCAGGTCCGCACAGTCGATCTGCCGCACCTGCATGCCTTCACACAAGGTTTGGAGCGCGACCTCGCCGCCGTGAACGCCGCGTTCACACTCCCACAGCAACGGCCCCACGAGAGCGTCAACACCAGGACGCAGCGAATCACGCGGTAAAACGTCCCACCCGCCGGCTGAACCCGGTCGTTCTCAAGGTGGTGGTCACCACCGTGCCCCAGACCGGCGCGGCGACCGACCATCGGGCTCAACCCTGGCACAGCAACCTCGAATGAACTGCTCGTTCAGCTCGATGATCTTTCCCAGAAAGGTGCTCACCCCAGGTCTGCGTCAGTGTCAGGCATTGAGGGGGTGGGCCGCCATCCACCGCTTGAGCTCGCGGGCCGGCCCAAAGACCATCGGGTGGTATACCTTCGCTTCCCCCCACGCGTGGCCGTCCTCGATGCTGTCGAGGTACCCGTAGGCCTCCGACCAGAACGAGGCCCCCTCCAGTTCCACCATCGAGGCCCTCGCCGTATCCGCGGTCATCGCCTTGCGGAGTGCCCGGGCATTCTCGGCGACTTCGTCCAGCTCCGGCCCGCAGTCGGGCGGGCAGCCGACAGTCTCGAGCTCGTCGAGATCGGCTTCGAAGATGCCCCATGCCTGCTGGACCGTTTGAGTCGGCTTCTTCGTGCTGGCGTCTGCTTGCCCGCCGCACCCTGACACCCCTGATATGGACACGGCCGCGAACGTCAACGTCGCGGCGGCCCTCCACCCCTTGACCATGATGTAAATCATGCCACGGCCCGCTACTGAGGTTTCGGGCGTGGTGTCGTGAGGGTGAGTCCGTTTGCGGCGAGGCGTCCGTCGATGACGTCGCTGCGGTATTGGATGACAACCGAGTGAGGCCGTGACTGCCTTCGCATCCAGACTGCTGGGGACTGGGCGAAGAACATGAGCAAGGCCGCCTAGGTCGTGGAGACGATCACCGCGCACAGGGGGGCTGGAGATCCTGCTGGGTCGGCGGCCGGGGCGCGTTGACTGCGGGACACCGCGATGCTCTGGATCGCTGACAATTGTCAACGCTCCCTCAATCTTCTTCAGCCATCCGCGAGAACAAGGCGCCGCTGTCCTGAAATGCTTCGCTATATTCCTCTGACCTGCGATTACTGTTGTGATCAGTGTCACTTTGCAGGGGGTTGCGCCTCATTTTGCTGGCCCTACGCGGGCAGGCGAGTACATAATCCGGACACAGGTTCTTTACAGGTTCAGCCCGCGGGCGTTCTCTCTTGAAGCGCCCGGCGCTCTGCCGGGGCGCGGTGAAGGTTTCCCCATGAATGAGCGCCGTACGGTGAACAGTAGGCTGCCCGCGCTGGACGGGCTGCGGATCTGCGTGGCCTTGGCGGTGGTGCTGTACCACTACACGGCGTTGTCCCGGGCCTGGGGCCACAAGACGGACACGATCTTCCCGACCTTGCACCAGTTCACTCAGTTCGGCTGGCTGGGGGTGGAAATCTTCTTCCTGGTCAGCGGGTTCGTCATCTCGATGAGCATCTGGGGGCGCACCGTGGGGGACTTCGCGGTCTCCCGGGTGAGCCGGATCTTTCCTGCTTACTGGGTCGCGGTGCCGTTGACCGCACTGGTGGTGAAGACATGGCCGGAGGTTTTCCGGATAAAGGGGTGGGACGACGTCATCGTCAACATGACGATGCTGCAGGCCGGGAACGGAACCCCGGACGTCGACCACGCCTACTGGACACTCTTCGTCGAGCTGAAGTTCTACGTACTGATCGGCGTAGTGATGCTGTTCGGCGTCACCTACCGCAACCTGATGGTGTTCTGCGGGGTGTGGACGGTGCTCGCCGCGCTCGCCCCCACGCTCGACAGCGGTTTCCTCACCGCGTTCACGATGCAGCGCTACGCCCCGTTCTTCATCGCCGGCATCGTCTTCTTCCTCATGCGCCGCTACGGGCCCAACCCGGTGCTCTGGGCGCTGCTTGGGATGCAGTTCCTCCTGGCCCAGCGGTATGTGGACGAGAGGATGGCCGCCAACCTCGGCAAAGCGGCGGCCGCGGCTCTGCCGACCTGGCCCGCCCGGGCCGTCCTCCTGGCTGGGTTTCTCTTCGTCGGTGCCATCGCGCTTGGGTACTTCGACAGGGTGCAGTGGAAGTGGCTCTCGAGCGCGGGAGCGCTGACCTATCCGCTGTATCTGATCCACATGCACATCGGGCTGACAATTATCCACCACTTCCGCAACCGGGTACCGGCGCTGCCGCTGGTCGCCGGCGTGATCCTGCTGATGCTCGCCACCGCTTGGGGCATCCACCGCTTCATCGAGAAGCCATTCGGGAAGTGGTTCCAGAAGGTCCTCAAGCAGGGGGTCAACGACATAAGGAAGAACACCCCGGCCGGCGGAAAACGCCGCAAACTCACCAAGCCTGTCAGCACACCGTCCGTGTTGCCGCCGATCGCGGCCACCATCCCCCAACCACAGCCCTCCGCACCGCCACCCGCTTCTGGACACACGCACCACGAGAACGCGACCTCGTAACACCTCTCCCCTGCGCGGAAACCGCTTCAGCTCTCGACTGCAGAGCTGCCACCACTGACGCCGGCCCGCGGGCGGGGGTGGGGGTGGGATCAGCGGAGGTACCGCGTCCCCCACCAGGCGGGGTCAGCGGGCGTGCGGAGCGGTCGTCCGGCTCGATAGCGGTACTCCTCGGGCATCACAGACCCGGCGCCACTTGACGTCAGCGACAACCCAGTTGATGTCCTTGAGCGACATGACAGATCCCCTCCCCTTCGGGCACTGCCCCCCCGTCGGCAGTGGGCAGAGCATCCCGTCGTGCCGTACGGCACGACGGGACTTAGGGCTTGCCGGGAATCAACACGCCGGTTTGATCTTGGTTTCGTTAGTGTCGAGGAACCTGGCGACGTCTTCCGGTGTGTGGAAACGGGCCGTTGAGGCGGCGAGGTGAACACCATGGGCTTCCAGGAGCGGGCGGACGTCTTTCGCTGCGCGACTGATGGTCATGGCGGTGGTGTTGAAGAGCTGGCCCAGAAGATGCATAGGTGCGAGTTTTCGCAGGTGGAGCACGGTGGCCAGGACCCGGTCAGCTGAGGTGAGCTTGGCTTTGGCGCCAGCCCCAGGGGCAACCAGGCGCTCGTGGCCTCGGCGCGCACGGAGTACTTGCTTACGCTGAACGTCCATCTCTGGAGACAACGCGTCGATGACGTCGCTGAGTTGCTGGCGGGTCATTCCGGTCAGTTCCGGGTTCTGGAGTGCATACCGTGTGAGGTGCGAGGGTCGGTCCGCCAGTGCCTCGTCCGGTGTGCTGCCGGTGGTCGCCGCGTCCATCGGCTGGGGGCGGAGGGTGTAGTTCCAGTCGCCGTGGAAGCGATGGCGGGTGATGGGCAGGGCGGCGATCTCGTCGTCGCTGATGCGGATGCCGGTGGGATACTCGCCGCTGTCGAGTTCGGCCTGGACGGTGAGGCCGGTACGGCTGGTGGTTGCGGCAATGGTTTGGATCATGACTTCGTGGCTGGTCAGGGGTCTGCCTCGCCAGTTCATGGTGATGTGGGAGAACAGCCGGTGCTCGATCTTGTTCCACTTCGAGGTGCCGGGCCAATGCCCTTGCTTGATAGCAGCACTTATCGTTCCACCGCCGGTTGGGCAGTACGACAATGCTGGGCATGCATCCGTGGATCGGGCTGTCCGATGACGTGCGACTGAGTGTGCTCACCGAGTGGGTGACATCCGACCTGGTCGATCGAGTGCTGGCCGACTGCGGCCGGAGGGACCAGCGGCCGGGGGCGCTCCCGGCGCGGTTCACCGTCTACTACACCCTCGCGTTGGCACTCTTCCAACAGGACTCTTATGACGACGTCGCGGAGGACCTGGTCGGGGCGATCGAGGGGATGTCCGAGGCGATCCCGAACAAGTCCTCTTTCACCCGGGCCCGGCAGCGCCTGGGTGCCCCGCCCCTGGAGGCGCTGTTCCGCCAGCTGGCGGGGCCAGTTGCTCCGAGCGGCCTGTACAGGGCTTACTGGCGAGGGATGCGGGTAGCGGCGGAGCCGTCCTGGACAACTCCCTTCACTGGGCTGAGCCCGCACTCCTTCGGCAGGTTGGTGGCCGCGCTGCGGCGCGAGGGTGCGGAGGCCGTACGGCGCGGCCGGCCGTGGGGCCTGTCACTGGAGAACCGGGTGCTGCTCGTGACGGCTTACTGGTGCACGAACTTGACGATGCGCCAGCTCGCCCCGCTGTTCGGCATTTCGAAGTCCGCGGCCGACCGGATCATCGGCCACCTCGGCCCGCTTCTCGCGCTTCGGCCCAGACAGCGGTTCGCGAAGAACACCGTCCTCATCGTGGACGGCACTCTGGTGCCCACCCGCGACCACGCGATCGCGGAGCAGTCCAAGAACTACCGGTACTCCGCCAACCACCAAGTTGTCATCGATGCCGACACCCGCCGCGTCGTCGTGGTCGGCCGACCTCTGCCGGGCAACCGCAACGACTGCAGAGCTTGGGAGGAGTCGGGAGCGAAAGCCATCATGGGCCAGACCATGACGATCGCCGACGGTGGCTATCCAGGCACCGGACTCGTGATGCCGCACCGCCGCCGGGCCGGCGAGGAACTGCCCGACTGGAAACGGCAACACAACCGTTCCCACAAGCAGGTACGCGCCCGCGTCGAGCACACCTTCGCCCGCATGAAGACCTGGAAGATCCTCCGCGACTGCCGTCTCAAGGGTGACGGCGTTCATCACGCCATGCTCGGCGTCGCCCGCCTGCACAACCTCAACCTCGCCAGATAGGTCGGCCATCACGTCGTGACCAGCCGACAATCACCCGAAGATCATTGCGGGACAAGCCTTACGACCTCGTGCATGGTTGGCGGTGGCGCGTCGAGAGCCGCTGGTTCGCCCTCGGTGTTCACATTCGCGGATCGGTGGACAGGGTGGCGGTCTGTTGCTGCGAGAGGAGTCCGGCGACGGCTTGGATGATGTCGCTCATGTGCTCGCGGCGGCCGTGGTGTCGGGCGAGGGCCCGCCAGTTCTTCAGGTGCCCGATGCCGTGCTCCACTCTGATGCGCCGTGAGGAGTGGGCTTTGCGCTGGCGCTCGTGCATCTCCGTGTACCACTCGGGCGGGTCCTTCTTGAACTTGCGGTGCGGCGGCGTCACCACGCGCCCGCCGGTCTGGGCGCCGAGTCCCTGATAGCCGGCATCAGCCAGGATCTCCATGGCAGGACCGTCGGCCAAGAGCTTGACCAGGCCCAACTTCCGGGCATGAGTGATGTCCGCACAGCTTCCCGGTGCGGCCGGGCTGCAGAACAGCAACCGTCCCACTGCGTCCGTGACGACCATGGACTTCACGGCGTTCTGCTTATTCTTGCCGGAGATGAACTGGTCCCGGTCTTTGCTCCCGGCGGCTGGACGCCGGACCCGAATCTCGGTGCCGTCGATGATTCCGGTCTGTCCGTCGGCGCCGAGGTGGTCGATGACTTCGGCAAGGGTGCGCAGTCGTAGATCGGGCGCAACGGTGCAGCCCCGCTCGGCAAGCAAGGGCCGTACTTCGCCGATTGCACGTGTGATGGTGGAGCGGTCGACGCCGAACCAGCAGGCCAGCACATCGTGGGTGGCACCGTGGCGGAGGTTGACCAAGGTGGCCAACAGCCGGTCGATGAAGACCAGTTTGTGTTTCGCGCCCGCTCCCACGGCCCGGTGGCGGGGCCGCGAGATCAGTCCGTCCCGGTGCCGCTCATGCCACAACGGGCCGATCTCGGCAATGAGTTCGGCAATCACGTCAGGCGTCAGCCCGGTGATCCGCTGGTTTCGGATGACTGCTGCACGTGCCCGGTTCCCCACCACACAGACCATGATCAACGGTCATGGACCGACGCGCCACCGCCAACCATGCACGAGGTCGTTACGAGCTCGTGCACGGTTAGCGGTGAGACGTCGAGCTCTGGATCGTCGATCATGGTTGCGTGGTGGGGAACGTGACGCGCACAGCGATCATCAGCGACCGGAGGATCACGGGTCTGTCAGCCGCTGTGATCGCTGAACTCGTGGCTGAGGTAGGACCGTTGTGGCATGAACGGCACCGGGCCAGGCTTGCGTCCCGGCCGCGGAAGCGTGCCGTGGGCGCCGGTGCGAAGCACCGCATGGTCTTCGTCGACCGGCTCCTGGCCACGCTGGTGCACCTTCGCCATGGGGTGACTCATGATGTGCTGGCCTGCTGGTTCGGCGTGGACCGGTCGACTGTCACCCGGGCGATCGGCGAGGTGCGGCCATTGCTCGCCGAGCGAGGATGCACCATCAGCCCTGACGTGCGGCTGCGAACCCTGGCCGAGGTCGTTGACCATCTCGGCGCGACGGGGAAGCTTGGCATCATCGACGGCACCGAGATCCGTGTCCGACGGCCGGCCGCCGGCCGCAAGGACCGGGATAAATTCATCTCTGGCAAGAACAAGCAGAACGCCGTGAAGGCCATGGTGTTCACCGACGGGGACGGGCGGCTGCTGTTCTGCAGCCCGACCAGACCCGGAACCTGCGCGGACATCACCCACGCCCGCGAGTTAGGGCTGGTCAAGCTCCTGGCCGACGGTCCACCAGTCGAGATCCTCGCCGACGCCGGCTACCAGGGACTCGGAGCACAGACCGGCGGACGCGTCGTGACGCCACCGCACCGCAAGTTCAAGAAGAACGCCCCGGACTGGTACGAGGAGATGCACGAGCGCCAGCGAAAGGCACACTCCTCCCGACGCATCAGGGTCGAGCACGGAATCGCCCACCTGAAGAACTGGCGGGCACTGACACGCCACCTCGGCCGCCGCGAGCACATGGACGACACCGTCCAAGCCATCGCCGGCCTACTGTCCCAGCAACAGACCGCAGACCTGATCCTGGCTCGGCAGACGTGAGTACCGAGGGCCCCCGGCCCTTCGACGTCTCACCGCTAACCGTGCACGAGCTCGTTAGGTTCGAAAAACACCAGGTCATCACCGCAAACTGAGATGTCTACCGAAGCCGGGGTGGGTTCACCGGCTTGACCGTCTTCCGTCGTTTGCCGCAGGCCTGGGTGTTGGCGCTGCGGCCGAGGACCTTCTGGAGCCACTTCCCAAAGGGGTACGGAGCCACCGGGGAGGGTCTGCCGGTACTGCTGAGCAGCCATGATGTGCGGGCCGGATACAAATTGCCCCTGTCCTGCGCGGATGCGCCGCCGAAACTGGTCGGCGGCGCATCACAGTTAATGCCGTCAGGCGATGAACTTCATGGTGCCCCAGGTGCTGCCACCGGCAGCAACATCAACGGCGGGCAGGACGTTGCCAGCACCGTTGCCCCTGTACATGTGCATGGTGCCGTCGCTCCAGATGGCCATCAGATCGGCGATGCCGTCGCCGGTGTAGTCACTTCCAGCCACCAATTTAGTGGTGAGCCAGGTGGTGCCGCCCATAGCCGGGGTGCTCGGGTTGACGTCGCCAGCCCCGTTGCCCTTGTACATGTGGAGGGTGCCGTCGGTCCAAATGGACATAAGGTCGGCAATGCCGTCCCCGGTGAAGTCACCGGCAGTTAGGGCCCCTTCCTTCACTCCCCAGCCGGCGCCGCCCCATACCGAGGTGGCAGCCTGGAGCTGGCCGTTGCCCGTGCCCTTGTACAAATGCAAAGTGTTGTCATTCCACACCGACATGAGGTCGGCGATGCCGTCACCGGTGAAGTCGCCGGAGGTCAGGTTCTTCACCGTGCCCCAGGTGCTGCCGCCCATGGAGACGGTCGTGGCAGGCAGGAACTTCCCGGCGCCGTCACCCTTGTAGAGGTGCAGGGTGCCGTCGGTCCAGACTGCCATCAGATCGGCGACACCGTCACCGGTGAAGTCTCCCTTGGCGACCCGCTTTGTGGTCAGCCAGGTCGTACCGCCGAGCTGCGGGGTGCGTACTCCGCTCAGCCCCTTGGCCTTGTCGCCGCTGTATACGTGCAGGGACCCGTCGGTCCAGACGGCGGCCAGGTCTGCGCTGCCGTCGTTGTTGAGGTCACCGTCGGCGCGGAAGGTCGTCTTCTTCACCCATGCGCCGAGGTCGTCGGCACGGGATGCAACCGCGTCGGTGCGTGTCTCGGCCTTGTCTGCTCCGAGGCAACCGCCCTGCCAGGAGCGGCTGTTCACGCCCACCAGCTCGGATGCGCCGTCCTTGACCCGGAAGGTCGGACCGCCGGTGTCGCCCTTGCAGAGCACCGACTTGCCGACGCCCTTCAGGCCGAGCGCCACGCCGTCCGCGTAGTCCACGGTGAAGTCGCCAGTGTGCAGGTTTTCTGGCACCCACTTCGTCGCAGTGCGGCCGAAGCCGGCAGCCTGCAGTGTCTCGCCCGGCGTCGGCGGGGTGGAGCTGAGCTTCACTGGGGTGATGCCCTGTACCCGGGTGGAGAGCTTGGCGAGTACCACATTGCGGTCCGCACTCGTCACCAGGTGACTGACCTCACGGGTCTGCACAGTACTGCTGGCGAGGTCCGAACTACCCACCCGCACCGTGGTCTTGAGGGAGGGCTTGCCATCCACGAGGCCGCCGCCCGGGGTGGTGACGAAACAGGTGCTGGCCGTGATGACCCACTGCGGGTCAACGAGCGCACCGGTGCACGCCTGCTGACCGCCGCCGATATTGATCTGGGCGGCGAAGGTGAACGCTGTTGCACCAGCAGGCGTGCCCTCCATGGCTGTCGCCGAAGTGCAGGCGAGCGTGCCGCCGACTACGGCAACTGCTACGCCACCAGCTATGCGGCTGGCGATACTACGTATTCCGTACACATTCTTCCTTGCAGATTCGGGCTGTCACGGCACAAGGGTGTGACATCTGGGATGAACAGGGCGGGACGCACATGAGCGTCCAATTCGAAGTCGTCTGCCGGGCCGTCAGCCCAGTGAGCCGAGTTACGGCCAGCGCGGCAATCAGCCGGTGATGCGGAGCTCAACGAGTACAGAGGGCTTGTTTCCTGTGCTGCTGTCGCCCTCGCCGACCTGAGCCCAGTCGTTCTTGGGAACGTTGACGGTGGTCGTTTCGCCCTCGGCTGTCAGCTGGGCGCGTACGGAGTGTGCTGTCTTGGTATAGATGGCGAAGACATCAGGCACCTCCATCGTCAAATAGCCGCTGGTCGAGGTGGCCTTGAAGCAAAACTTGGCGTCCGCGATGTTTGCCAGGGATTCCACCAGGATGTCGTGGGCTGCCGCGCAGTCCACGAGCGTGAGATGTCCGTCGCCCTTCTTCAGTGTGATACCGCGGTCCGTGAGGACCTGAGCCGCATCGGGGTACGCGAAGTCTTCCACTGCAGTCGGCATCGACGCCTCCGCAGCCGCGACAGGAACAGGCTTCGCCTCTGACGTCGGAGCCTCTTGTGCAAATGCAAACGTTGTCAGCCCGGCCAGCCCAATAGCACAGCTGGAAAACCCGGCGATAAGCGCCTTGCGAGCAAACGAAACCATGAGTCTTCTCCCCTCGAACGATGAAGTAACGCACTGAATCTTGCCATAAATTTCACATAAGTGATCGACGTGTAGAGTCACGCCGAACCGCCATGCAGCCCACTTGACCTGCAAGAACCAAGGTGGGCAGGGTTCACGAAATAGACATTTCCGCATTGTTGCCACCTTCCGGTGTCTACCAAAAATGCCTAGATGCACCATTTCATTACGTTCCCCCTACGTGTTCTCAGTACTTAGTGAGATGAGGTTTCCCTTGAGAAGGATCCGTAGTTTGCGTAGCCCAAGTTCTACCTCTCCACCGACGCAGAACATGGCTCCAAGGGCGCTGCACCGGGTCAGGCGTATATTCGCGGGGGGAGTTTCAGCTGCCCTGCTGGCTGGCCTGCTGAGCGCCACCCCAGCTGCTGCGCTTGATGATGACCCACTGTCCGGCCCCCTCTCTGACCGCAGCCTGGTGGTGGACCTGTGGACCCGTAGCGGGCCAGCAGTGAAAGCCGCCGCGGAGGCCGCACTTCTGGGCTCAGATGAGGACATTCGCAAGTTCCTCGACGTTGAGTGGGACCTCACGGAAGCCCACGATGACCGTCTTGCCGCCGTGCAGATGGCCAGCATGGGCGGCCCGACGATCCGAGATGCCGCCAGGAAGGCTCTGCTCGGAACTCCGGATGACTTGCAGCTCTTCCTGATGGAAGGGTGGGAAGCGCCATTGGAGCTGGATCAACGGCTGCAAGCGACGCAGGTAGCCAGCACCGGCGGTCCCCGAGTGAAGGCCCAGGCTGCTGCCGCCCTCAACGCAGGGCCTGACGAAATTCGCAAGTTCCTCGACGAAGGCCAGTTCCTGGCACAGGAATTGGACCACCGGGTTCAGGCCGTACAGGTCGTGAGCCTTGGAGGCCCGAACCTCAAAGCAGCCGGCAGGGTGGCTCTGGAGGGCACCCCTGCCGACGTCCGAGAGTTCCTGGACGTCGGCCAGCACGTAGCCCGCGCTCGCGACCAAGAGCGCATGAGCATCGTGGAACTGGCCAAACAGGCAGTACAGGCAGGACAGCAAGCCAAGCGTGCCACGGACTTGGCCACGGCTGCCTCCGGCCGAGCCGTGACTTCCTCCGAAATGGCCAAGGAAGCAGCCAAGACAGCGGCCCAGGAGACGGCAGCTGCAGGCAAGGATGCAAAGCGCGCAGCAAATGCGGCTAACCGCGCAGCAGAATCGGCTAGGGCCGCGGCCAGCGCGGCCCGGCAAGCAATCAGTGCCGCGAATGCGGCTACCCAGGCGGCACGCATAGCCGCTACGGCAGCAGCCAAGGCGGCTAGCGCGGCGGCAGGCGCCTCAGATGCAGCGGCAGCTGCCAGCGAAGCAGCAGCCCGAGTTGGTAAGGACGCCAGTCTAGCTGCAGAAGCCAAACAGCTGGCGGTTAAGGCACACCAAGCTGCTAAAGACGCAGGTGACTCGCAGGTGGCTGCGGATTTCGCGGGCAGAGCCGCTGAAGAAGCCGGGCGCGCTGCCCGAGCCGCGAAGGGAGCAGCCGGAAACGCTCTCTCCGCCGCAGATTCCGCCGACGAGGCAGACAGACTCGCCGTAGAGGCTGGTGCGCAGTCAGGTGCGGCCCGCAAGGCCGCCGCACAGACACGGCGTCACGCCAACGCTGCGAACCGAGCGGCCGACGCTTCGGCCAATCTGGCCGACCGTGCGGCAGCGGCGGCCTTCGAAGCCCGCGACGCTGCAGGTGATGCAGCACTGCATGCGAAAAACGCCGCTATTGCCGCTGATGCCGCCATCGCGCATGCCGGCGAATCTGCTGGCGCCGCTGCGGAAGCAGCCAAGCAGGCTGCGAACGCGAAGAAGTCCGCGGAAATTGCAACAGCCGCAGTCAAGGCAGCCAACGCGGTCTATCAGGTGGCCCGCGAAACCGAGGCCGAGGACCTTGTTGCTCGCACGGCCGACAAGGTCGAAGAGGCCACAGAACTTAAGAACGCACATGACGACTTCACTGTGGGTGTCGGCCATGCGCTGAAGGACTACCAAGCCCTCGATACTGAAGCCAGCGAGTTGGAAACTCAGGCTGGCCAGCAGGACGTCGACGTCAAGGCATTGGCAGTTAAGGGCCGTCGGCACGCACTCAAGGTCATGACAAATCACGGCTCCTGGAGTAAGGAAGCTGCCGCCACAGCTCTCAGCGGGTCTGACGACGATGTGGTCCAGTACCTGCGCACAGGCAGGAAGGCGGCAGCGCAGGACGATGTGCGACACAACGTGGAAAAGCTGAGTCTCACCAGTCCCGATGAAGCAGTTCGCATAGCTGCTCAAAGGGCATTGAAGAGCACGCCTCAAGAGATCAACAAGTTCTACACCGATGGTCAGTACGAGGCTGCCGCCGTCCCCAACCGCCTACGTGTCACCCAGGTAGCGAGCACCGGTGGCGAGCAGGTCAAGAAGGCGGCCATGGCCGCTCTTCAGGACGACTCTCCCAAAGCACTTGCCCTCTTCCTCTCAAACCGTCAGTTCCTCGCCCGAACGGCTGACGAACGGTTGGCCAGCACTGCACTGGCGAGCACCGGGGGCCCTGAAGTCGAGGCTGCGGCCAAGGTAGCTCTTGCCGGCCCCCCGGAAGCAGCACACCGCTTCATCCAGTCCGGCCAGTACATGGCCGAGCGTCAGGACCAGCTAGCTGCCACACATTCCAACCAGATGCAGCAGTTGATCGCCCAGACCTCTTCAGTCGCGGCAACGGCGCAGAAGAATGCATGGCAGGCAGCACGCGTGGCAGCTGAAGCCGTCGGCGCGTCTGCCGAGGCCAGTAACGCGGCGGCTGAGGCAACGAAGTCTGCAACCCTGGCCGGCAAGTTTGCCCAGGACGCCGATGCATCGGCCCGAAGCGCCGAGGCGTCTGCCGAACGTGCTAGGAAGTCCGCCGCAGATGCGCGTAGCGCAGCAAATTCAGCTGACATCGCTGCCCGAGCTGCAGATAAGTCTGCGGCTGATGCAAAATTCTTCGCAGAGTATGCGAGCAAGTCCGCTTTGGACGCTCGGATCGCGGCCGATAATGCCAGGAGTAAAGCTATCCAGGCAGGTAAGGACGCCGACGCTGCCGAACTTGAAGCGCAGGGGGCCAAGCAGGTTGCGTTGGAAAAGGCTGTAGCGGAGCAAGAGGAGGCCCTGCGGAAGCGCCAAGAGCAGGACGAGCAGGATCGTAATGCGCTGTCGGCAGCGCAGGAACGTTGGTGCCAAGCCAACATAGAAGAATGCAACAAGGTCACATACATTCTCCCCGGTGAAGAAGACGATGGCTTTTCCTTTGGAGATGCAGTCGGCCTCGGATGGGGAATGTTCCTTGAAGGCTCCGGAATTGGCGGTGTACTCGACTGCGCCAAGAACCCAGACGTAGTCAATTGCGGACTGGCCGCAGCTGGACTCACCCCATGGGGCAGACTGTCAAAGTATGCCGGCAAGGGACTGAAGAAGCTTATAGACAAAGCAAAAAGGCGAAAAGGGGTTGACTGCACAAAGTGCTTCTTGGCGGGAACGAAAGTTCTTATGGGCGACGGGTCCACGAAAAACATCGAGGAAGTAAAACTCGGTGATAAGGTCCTAGCCACCGACCCCACCAGGGGCGTTAGTGCTGTACGTCGCGTCACGAAGCTCGTGGTTACACAAAATGATAAGCACTTCAATGAGTTGACTATCACGACGCCGGGCGGAAGTGCGAAGCTCACTGCGACCCATGAGCACCCCTTCTGGTCGCCGGAGCAGAAAGACTGGATCGAGGCCTCCAATCTCCGCCCCGGGATGACCCTCCAGACAGACGAAGGGGAAGAGGTTCGTGTCCAGAAGAACGAGGCGTATGGCAAGTATGCGCGGACCTACAACTTCAGTGTCGGCGATCTCCATACGTATTACGTACTGGCGAACGCAACCCCAATCCTGGTTCACAACTGCAATGATCTTTCAGGTGACGCAGGGAGATTTCCAGGAATCGCTCACACTCTCGATGAGCACGTAGACGTCGATGAGGCGGAAGCCGTCAGGTTGGCAATTCGCAAGGGGGCGCCTAACGGCGTTTTCCATGATGCACCAACAGCCCAACAAGTGGTTGACTACGCACTCGCCGGCAACGTGAGAAGGATCAAGAACTGGCTTAGGGGTTCAGACCCTCAGCTACCGATTCAGGGAACCTTCGGTGCGAGAAACCCCCTAGGCTGGGTGGCTCACGCCGATGGAAGGATCACACCGGCGAGTAACCAGTACACAATGATTCTTCAGCGCAAAAGGGGCCACCCAGGCGGCTACTTTGTACTGACGGCATACCCCAGGTAGGTGGAAGCGTGCGGCGATTCACAGAAGATGACTTCGGTCTGACATGGCTGATGAACTCATTCCATGCCGACTGGTCCAACTATGCCGAGTCAGAGGCCGAAGCGTTGAGAACGGTGCTGCACGAAGATCTGGACCCCAGGCAGGTCGTTTCGCTTCGTCGCGATGCGTATCTTCTTTCCAGCCAGCTATCAGAGACATCCATCGTACAGCTCTGGGAAGCTGGCGTGGAGGTACCAAATTTCTTTGGACGTCGCCTTCCATCCGGTAGAGATTGGATGGAAATGATCATCCAGGAATGCGATAGATGGCTCCCCCAGGGAGGTATCCCCTCCCTGAGGGAGGCGGACCTAGAGCATGGGTTTAATCATTCCGAAGAAATTCAGAATGAAATAAGAGAAATGACCGATGTAATCAGTGTCGACCTCGTATTGGGGCTCACCGAATGCGCTCGCCTGTGTACCCCGGATTTGGCATTTCGGATTCTCCTGCACGCTCTCATGTGCAGCGGTAGCACGATCTCTGAGAATCGCTACAGAACATTCGAAAGAATTGGCACGGAACTCTACTACGGGGAGTTCCTAGTCTCTAAGGTGCAACATCTCGTGGGTAGATAGAGCGCTTAACTGAACTGCGAAATGGGGCCCTCGTTCGCCAAGCGTCGGCGAGGGCTCCATTTGTTAATGTAGGGGCATCTGGAATCCGCGGCTCGTTGAGCGACTCTGTCGGGGATCTTGGAGTTCCTCGGCGGGGTGACCTGATCACCGGGCACGCTCGGAGGGGCCTGGTTCTGCTCACCGCTCCCGTCGAGGTGTCCGATGTCCCTGCATTCTTCTTCCGGAGCTCAGATTCCGCCGATAACGGCGCGGGTGGCGCGAGCCAGCAGCCCTCAGGGAACCACGGCGATGTGGGTGCGAGACCGGCTCGACGGACTGTGGTCCGATGCGGGCTTCGGGTCCTGGTACTCCCGCGACGGACGCCCTGGGCTCTCACCCGCGCAGCTCGCGGTCATGTCCCTTGTAGTGGTGTAGCCGGGTCGATCGGTTCTTTGTCCTGGGGATAGACCTTGTCCATGCTGTCCACGGGAAGGTAGCGGCGGGC